>CAYRDX010000048.1:0-19593 GCA_964423205.1 uncultured Saprospiraceae bacterium
TGGTGATGCCTGCGATAACTGTCCATCGAAACCAAATCCAGACCAAAAGGATTCTGATGGCGATGGTGTTGGTGATGCCTGCGATAACTGTCCAAAGGTTATGAATCCTGACCAGGTCGATTACGACAATGATGGTTATGGAGCAGCTTGTGATTGCAACGATGGCAACGCTAATGTTTACCCGGGAGCACCTGAAAAATGTGATGGATATGACAACGATTGCGATGGTTATGTTGATGAAGGGTTGAATTGCGGTCAGATATACTGCACGTTCACACCTGGTTTCTGGGGCAATCCGGGTGGTAAAATAAAGGGAGAAACTACCACGCAGATATTGACTCGCCTTATGGATATTGACCCTGCAACAGGGAAAGCCAAGAAACCCATAGTCATCGGGCTACCAGGCCAATCATTAACCATATCAACAATTGAATGCCTGTATATCAACATGCCTGCAGGTGGCGGTGGAAGGCCAAAGGCACTCGGTAAAGGAAATGATATACTGCCAAATGCCTCTGGCAGCTGCAAACCACAATTCAATGAGTTGAAGGATACGACCCTGGCCAATACACTTGCCAATCATACTATTGCCTTTACGCTTAACCTGAGGTATGACACAGAATTAGGAAAACTTTTACTTTCCAAACTCAATGCATGCTTGCCGATTTCTGATAAGTTGCTAAGAGCAGTAAAAACCTATGCAGTCGATAAGAATAACCCAACTGTTATGGATTTACTTACGCTTGCCAACAAGGCATTGGGTGGTGAGTACAAAGGTGACCTGAGTGCCATTTACAAATACATCGATGGTATCAATAATTTCTTCGATATGTGTGGCACACTCGAATGTCCGGTGAAATTGCAGAGCAGCACAACATTAACTGCTGCTCAAGTGCCTGAAGATGTGGCCATCGGTCTAAACTGGATTACCACCAATGACGATCAGATCAGCCATTACACAGTCGAAAAGTCCAGCAATGGTACCGACTTTGAAGCTGCTTTTGCCGAAGAGAGCAGGCGCTCCAACAGAACGGCTGTTTTCTACACTGGAACGGACAATGACCCACTGGAAGGGATGAACTACTACAGGGTGAAGATTTACCATCTGAATGGCAGCGTAACCTACTCCAATATCACTTGGGTAGATGTTAACCTGCCGGGTAGTCTGGGCTTGTTCCCGAACCCCGCCGATAATTACGTGAACCTGTACATGAAGAAGTATGCCGGCAAACCGGTGGATGTCAAAGTGTACAATCAATACGGAGTTTTGGTTAAACATCTCCAGGTAGATGAAGCCAGCGAAATCCCTGTCAAGGTGGATTTGGATGCCAACTTCCCCGACGGCATTTACAATGTTGTCTTCAAAGCTGAAGGTTACAGGCTTTCAACCAAACGCCTCATTCTGAACAGACATTGAATTTCACAATGAGTTGACTATGAAGCCGTTCCGGGTCGCCGGGACGGCTTTTTTTACTGCCTTGACTGCTGAATGACAGAGTTAAGCTCAGTTCACCCGCATGTTGGCGGGAGATAACATAGGCTTAAGACCACTCAATATTCATTATGTTCCAAAAGGTCTTCAATCAGGTGGTACTATTTTAGTAGCTTTCGGTGAACCGAATACCTTAACCAAAATTCAGTCGTCATGAAAAGCAATTTCTGTTTTGTCCTGGTGTTCTCACTCATTCTCCTCCTTTTCGCTTGCAACCGCACACCTGAAAACAACAACACTGAAACTCCACCCGATCCGGTAATTGAAACTCCGGCCGCTGTTGAAACTCCGGATTCTGAACAGGCTACGCCTCCAGTACAAATTGAGGCAGAAGCTAAGCCGGCTCCGACTGTACAGGAAACAAAGCCACAAACCACACAGTCATCCGCAGCCGAAAAGAAACCAACTACTCCTGTAACAAAGCCAACTGCACCGGTTCCTCCAAAACCTGCTGCAGAACCGAAGCCTGCGCAGACTCCTGCAGCGCCTGCTGCTCCCCAAACCAAACCCGAGCCAAAACCAGAGCCCGCCCATGAAGTGAAAAAGCCTGACCCAAAACCTGAACCTCCAATTGCGCCAACTCCTCCCAAGCCTACTGAAGAGCCCAAACCAGAGCCTAAACCAACGCCAACACCGGCTCCTCCTTCTTCCACAACCACTGCTGGAGGAAACAACTGGACAGTGCCCGCCAGTTTTTTGAACATGCCCAATCCTGTGAAAGCGGATAAGAGTTCCCTGGACATTGGTAAATCTCTGTGGAACAAACACTGCGCTTCCTGCCATGGTAAAACTGGCCTGGGTGATGGACCCAAGGCAGCCACGTTGGATACACCAAGCGGAGATTTTAGCTCTGCAGCATTCCAGAAGCAAACAGACGGAGCTTTGTTTTACAAAACCGTCGAGGGCCGCGGAGACATGCCCGGTTACAAAAAGAAAATTCCGGATAAAGAAGACATGTGGAGCCTGGTGAATTTCATGCGCACTTTCAAGTAAGAGCCGGAGGTTACACCTTTTTGAAAGGTGTCACCTCTATGAGTATATCTGTTTCCTTAAGGAATTTTATCTTAAAGGTCTGTTTTTCAAAATCTTATATCAAAATGAAAACGAATAAAATCCTTCTGGCCGGCCTGGCAGGAGCTGTGCTCAATTTCTTTCTGGGTTGGCTCGTTTACGGCATGCTGCTTTATGATTTTATTACAGTTCCAGCAGAGGTACAAAAAAAAACCAATGAAAATGTGGGCTTTGGCGATTAGCTGTCTGTTCTGGGGCTTGTTACTTGCGGTGTTGATGAACACAGATTTACAATTGGAAAGATGGAGCCGCAACTGGAGCGCTATTTGGATTCCTCCTGGGCATGGCTCTGGTTTTGAGCTTCTTTTCCATGAACAATTTTATGACCCTGAAATACGCCATTGCTGATATCATAGGCAACATAGTTATTATGGCTACTATGGGAGCTTTTATTGGATGGCTATTAGGTAGCGGAAATGCAAAATGAAACTCACTTAAAAGTTCATGCGTACATTAGCCTCTCTCACATAGTTGTTTGTTGATGGTTGTTTGTTGATGGTTGTTTGTTGATGGTTAGTTTACTTCCAAAAAAAAAATTGGAAAACCCTACCAGTTATTTAGCTCGTACATTTGACAGAAATATCTCTTCACCAATTTTTAAACAAAATCTTTGACTTATGGAATTCAATTGGTTAGCAATTTTAGTAGCAGCTGTTGTACCTACTTTTACCGGCTTCATCTGGTACAACCCAAAAGTTTTTGGTACCGCATGGATGCAAGCAGCGGACATGACAGAAGAAAAAATGAAAGGCGCCAACATGCCGCTCATCTTTGGTATCTCTTTCGTGTTGAGCGTAATGCTTGCCGTCGAGATGAATTTCATTACCATTCACCAAACTCATGTTACATCTATTCTGATGAATGAAACGGGATTTGGCGATCCAAACACTGAAATAGGTATGTGGATGACTGACTTCATGAGTAAGTATGGTAACAACTTCCGCACCTTTGGTCACGGAGCTCTGCACGGAGTGGTTGCATGTTTGTTCTTTGTATTGCCAGTTTTAGGAACCAGCTCCCTTTTCGAGCGCAAAGGATTTAAGTACATTGCCGTAAATGTGGGCTACTGGTTAGTTACACTGGCTCTCATGGGTGGTGTCGTTTGCGGATGGGTATAAACCTGCCGTGCCCCAACAGGGTGCAGGTCATTCCAAAAAAAGACAAGTACAGGCTGTAACAGGAAATCTGTTGCAGCCTGTTGTTTTTGATGCCGGTGCGATTTGCCACGAAGGGGCGGAAGCGCTAAATGGTTACTGTATAAATCAATAAAAAATTTAGATCGCAATTGACACCGCATTTAAGAACGTGGAAGCGATGTCTTTGTCGACTGAACATGCAATCCATCCAAAGAACACGACAGCTTCCTTCAACTAATCCGTTCTCGAGGTAAGAACTCCAACATATTCAAATGACTACAAAAATAAAGTTCCTACTCTGCAATTAACCTTTCTAATCTTAACGACTTTCTGGGCACCCATACCAAATAATAGTATCGGTAAGCCCAATAAACAATTTTTAAAATCGTGGAAGATTTCAACGCTATCCCTGGTTGCAATTCATACTCATTTCCCCACCCACACCCAAGCCTTTTTAATGATAAAAATTACTATCCTTTCTGATTCATATCAACATGGCGGGAAGCCTCAGAACATACTTTTGCAGCGGTTTTTGAAGCCAATAAACAGCCCACTTTCGACATAAGCTGAGCTATAAATTCCGATACTCTAACATGAAATCTTTTAGTTTAATTACCACTATCCTTTTCGTTTTTGCATTGGCACTGCCAATCGAAAATAATGCCCAGCAAAGCACCATCGCCAACCCAACTGAACCGGAATTCGGAGTCAAGTTGAGTGGCCTCGTGATCATGAATTACATACTCGATACCCGGCAGACTTTTGCGCCGCGTGAAGGTTATTTTATGATTCTGCCATTGGGTGAGAAGTACGGACCCGACGGGCAGGACATCAATGCAACCCCGCATTTTAACTCCCTGGCCATTCAGAGCCGTGTACTGGCCAACATCACCGGACCCGATTTTTTCAATGCCAAGACATCCGGACTTATTGAAACAGAGTTTTTCGGCCATTCCGATTCCGACATCAATGGCCTCAGATTGCGCCATGCCTACGTCAAACTAGACTGGAAGAAGTCGTCACTGATGATGGGACAGTTTTGGCATCCGATGTTTGTCACGGAGTCATTTCCCGGAGTGTACAGTTTTAATACCGGAGCACCGTTTCAGCCATTCTCCCGCAACCCGCAGTTGCGTTTTACCACAAAGGGTTCCATCAAGTTTATACTCGCTGCCATCACGCAACGCGACTTCGCCAGCCGTGGCCCCGAAGGTGCATCGTCAGTTTACCTGCGCAACGCAGTGCTGCCTAACCTGCATGCCCAGGTTCAAACCACAAAGGGAATTATTACTGCCGGTGCCGGTGTTGACTATAAAATGCTGAAGCCAAGAATAATCGACCTGAAAGGCAATAAGGCTACCACCACCATCAATGGTCTTTCCTTTATTGGCTACCTGAAACTCTCCAAAGGAGCTTACACCTGGAAGACCACAGCAGTTTACGGGCAAAATCTGGCGGATCACCTCATGATGAGTGGAATAGCCGAAACAACTGTCGACCCTGAGCACGGAAAATATGGCTATTCAGCCATGAATCTCGGAACAGTTTGGTCAGAGATTTCAGGATCCAGAGGAAAACTGGAATGGGGTCTATTTGGAGGATTTGCCAAGAACTTTGGGATCGATGAACCACTGGTGGGTACCTATTACGCCATGTCCGGCAATGTTGACCACGCCTATCGCATCGCACCAAGAGTGGGTGTAAAATCAGGCAAATTACGGTTGGGAATTGAAACAGAATACACTGCTGCCCGCTACGGCTCTTTGACTGCCGGAATGAAAGAAATAGACACGAGCAACACGAAAACAGTTGCCAACTTCAGAGCCATGCTGATGGCTTTATACTCCTTCTGACCAAAGATCAAGGTTTGAGTTTTTTCATAAGTCAAGTATTTAACAGAAAAGCCTGGCATTCTTAGCCAGGCTTTCTTTTTTTCGACTTATAAAGTAAGTCTGATTATTCGGCTGGGTCAGGCAGCATTCGGGGTTATTGCATAATTGAACCAAAATATCATCTCAATGAAGCTATATTCTAATGAGCTTATCCAATCAACTCCATGTTGACCATCTTTTCCAACTTAATCAAGCGCTCCCAGGTTTCATCTACATAATTCTGAACATCTTCAAGCATAACTTCATTTCCGGGTTTGAACAGATTCCTGAACCTTCCCTGCAACACCAGACATTCAGAAACTGGAACATGTTTTACAGGGCGGTAATTGACCCTGTACACCTGGCGCTCCACTTCAAATAACGGAAACAAGCGGCTTTCCACAGCCAGTCTGGCTACGCTTATAGACTGTGCGGGTTCGTATTTATGCCCCGGAGGGCAAGGTCCATCTATCATCAGCAATCTGAATCCATGGGTATCCCGTGCTTTAACGGCTTTGGCCCGGAAGTCCTCCAGGAAAGCCAAAGAAGCCGTGGCCGCATAAGGCAGATTGTGTGCTGCCACTATTCCCATCAGGTCCTTTGGCCAGGAACGTTTGTATCCAACCCCGGGATTCGTGGTGGTAACCGCGCCATAAGGAGTTGCAGTGCTCGTTTGAATGCCAGTATTCATATAGGCTCCGTTGTTGTTCACGATGTAAAATATATTTTCATCGCGGGCCGCTGCACCACTCATGGCTTGCAGGCCAATGTCAAATGTGCCGCCATCACCGGCCAGCACCACGACATGGGCATCTTTCTTTCCATCCCTGTCCAGAGCGGCCCTTATGCCTGTTGCTGTTGCGGGGGCTGCTGCGAACAGGGTATGCACGATGTTTGCTTTAAGCTCATTCATGGGATATGGCCCGGAAATGATGGCAAAGCAGGAAGCTGGCACAACGTAAACTGTGTTGGGTCCCAATACGTCAGCGAGGTGACGAACCAACAGTGACCATCCGCAACCTCGGCAGCTCAGTGCTCCGGAAAAAACCTGTTCATCCTTTATGATAAAATCCATTGCTGGTTTCATGCGCTATAATTTTCTGTTTTACAATTGAGAGATGTTAAAACTTAATGACCAATAACCGGTCACTTTTCATAGTCAATCCAGTTTTGCTCTTTTGGATTACTGAGAGCCCGGTGAATGATCTTTTCGATGGTTACCGGAGGAACATCTTTTCCACCCAGGCCAGTATAAAAGTCGAACATCCTGAGACTGCGCCCCGAGTCGTAAAGCGCCCGTTTCATTTCCATAATTAAAGCCCCTTCGTTGTCGCCCATAAAGTTGCGCTCGATTATAGCGAGCGGTACATTATCAGAGAGATCACCCAGAGCATGAAGCACCCCTTTCTTTGGGAAAGGTTTCATCAAACGTATTTTCAAAAGACCAACTTCCGGATATTTCTTCAATACACCACGAACTGTAGTGGTAATACTCGACAAGGTCACCAATACCAATTTTGTGTCCTTGTTGATATTTACGGGCTCAATATTGCCGTAATAACGGCCAAACTGGTTGGCAAACTCTTCGGCAATGGTTTCTGAAAGGTTTTCGACCTTGTTCATATCCTTCCAGTAGTGATAATTCAGTTTGTCGTAATGATCGGGAGGAACCATGCCGCCCATAGACTTTGGATTATTGAAATCCACCATCATTTCATGTTTTGGTTTTTCTGGCAGAAAACTATCCACAAGGCTTTGATCCGGCACCCACACATTTTCACTCGTATGGCTTTGATAAAACGCGTCAAGTACAACCATGACCGGAATTTTCAGGGTTTCACTTAACAGATAGGACTGGATTATGGTATCTATTACCTCCTGAGAACTCTCCCCATAATACTGAATCCATCCTGTGTCGCGCTGAGAAAGGGAATCTGACTGGTCGGACCATATATTCCACGGAATGGATGGCCGGCCTACGTTGCACATAACCATTGGAAGCCTGAAGTGGGCAATGGCGTGCAATACTTCATGTGCATAAAATAATCCCTGACCTGCTGTAGCAGTGAAAACCCTCGCCCCACCGATAGCAGCACCCAATGCGGCAGCAAAAACAGAATGCTCACTGTCCATATTGGTAAAAGTGGCATTCGTCTCACCAACGGTCGCCATTTCGGAAAGACGCTCCACAATACTCGTCTGGGGCGTTATGGGATAGGCAGGCACAAACCCTACCCTGCACAGCTTTGCTGCTTCAGCAGCAGCAAAATTACCCTTGATGACCTTCAGGTTATGCTGAGGATATTTGGGTTCACTATCCTGGTTCAATGACATAGGATTCGTGCTTTCGATTATTGTTTCTTTCATAAAAAGGTACTTTGACTAATTGCCGGGGTCTCAACTCCAGCGTTCAGTTATCTTTTGGTTAGGTGGTTCAAATCTGGACTCTGTCCACATCGTGGCCATTTTCCGTTTCCAGCATCTCAAATTTGATCGCTGAACATGGACACTCGGTCATGCATATTCCACAACCTTTACAGTAATCGTAGTCGATGCGCAGCCGGCCATTTTCATCGACAATTATTGCAGCGTCCGGGCAGAAATTGTAACAGTTGCCGCATTTGAAACATTCACCGCAATGCAGGCACCTGCCCGCTTCTGTCACCACGTCTTCTTTGGACAAACTGCCATTGACTTCTGAAAAATCTTTAAAAAGATAGGGTGAAGTATAAACGGGGGCTTTAAGCTTATTGGCAGGCAGGTAATAGGTAAAATTAATGTCTTCGGGCAACACAACCTCCGGCATGATGACTTTGTGGTCGTAAGGCAAATCCCTCAACAAGTGGTGAACTTCTTCAGCCACTTTATTACCACTTCCAATGGCCTCGGTCACTGTACCTCCCCATGCCATATCACCGGCTCCAAAAACAGGCTTGCCATGAACAGTCAGGAATTGTCCCTGAACAGGTTTCACCTCTGCTCCCTGAAAAGCAAATGCGTCGAAACGCTGGCCAATTGCCGCTATTACTTTATCTACGTATACCGTTTCTTTAGCACCCGGTATTGGTTTTGGCGTTCTTCGACCCGATTCATCTGGCTCTCCCAATTCCATGGTTTGCAGTTGCAAAATGGTTTTGCCAGAAACATGAGTTGACATGCCGATGGGCGATGTGAGGAATTTAATGCGAACACCTTCGGTCAACGCCTCTTCTACTTCAACAGTGATAGCGGGCATTTCGGCCATGGTGCGGCGGTAATAAATAGTTGGCTCACCTCCCAGCCGCAAAACCGTTCTTGCTACGTCAATGGCTGTGTTTCCACCTCCTACAACAGCCACCCTGTGACCAAGATGAATGCCGTGGTTGGAGTTGTCTCGCTTCATTTCACGGAGGAAAGTGATACCATCAATCACCAGATTTTCATTGGGAATATCGAGTGGTGTGCCGATATGAGAACCAACCGCACATATTATAGCTGAATAGTTAGGTGCCAGTTCACCTACTGTTACTTTTCTGTTCAAGTGAATATTAACTCCTTGCTTTTCTATACGCTCAATTTCCGCATCGAGCACATCATCCGGCAGTCTGAATTTCGGAATTCCCGTCCTCATCATTCCGCCAGCCTGAGGCATAGCTTCGAATACATCCACTTCGTACCCTTTACGCCTTAGCCGCAATGCTGCTGTGAGTCCGGCAGGCCCGGAACCAATCACCGCTATCTTGTCATCAAAATAGATACGCTTGACCGATATCTTGGAATCTGCGCCTTTGTCACCCAGAAATCGCTCAATAGCTCCGATATTGAGGCCCTGGTCAAAGCTGTTTCTGTTGCAGGATTGCTCGCAGAAGTGCGGGCAAACCCGACCGCAAATGGCGGGAAATGGATTATGTTGGTAAATGACTTCCAGAGCCTCGCTGAATTTTCGCTCAGCAGTAAGTTTTACAAACTTCCTGACATCAGTTCCTGCCGGACAATTATTGCTGCATGGAGGCACTTTGTCGAGGTACTCAGGTGTAACCACCCTCCAGTTGCCTGTTTTATTTTTTGATAAGGGTACATTCCAATGGGGAGATGCGAAATTCGGTTCTATCAGTTCAGGCTTGTCAGTGAATGAAACCCCATTATCTTCTTCAGGAACCGTACTGTGCAATGCCCGGTGCAGATAATTGCTGAGGGTTTGGGGTCCCGCCAACTGTTCATAAGCGTGAAAGGCGGCAGTTGCATTTTTTTCCGTATTTGCCGGAACATTTTCTTTTACAATACTCTGCACAAGTTTGATGTCAATATCAAAAATGCGTGCAAGAGCTCCAATCATGGGAACATTGACGATGGGCAGGGACTTATTACCCAATTCGAGGTTCAGGGCAATATGAGTCGCCGGAACAGTGTAGATGGTTCCTTTCCATTCCTCAAACTCGCTATTTGGTTTGTTGGTATTGAGCAGGATGGCACCAGATTTTCTAAGGCCATCAAAAACTGGCACCTGCCCCAACAAGCTTTCATCGAAAACGACGATGAAGTGAGGAGAATAAATATTACTCCGGTTGAGGATTTCTTTGTTCCCTACGCGGAGAAAGGCCTGTATGGGTGCACCGGTCCTTTCTACACCGAAGGCTGGAAAAGCCTGTACCTGAAAATCACCAACCTTGCTGAATATTTTTGCGAGAATTTCAAAGGCAGTAACCATCCCCTGACCACCTCTTGCATGACCTCTGAGCTCTAACATATCGCTTGTTTAAGCTGATTAGGCAAGCTGTAGAGATTTCGGTTTTTTCACACTGAAAGAAGGCCTTTGCCAAAGTTTGAATTAACATGAAAATAAAAAGGCAAAAGGATAAAAATCAATACAACTACAACCTAATCAATGAAAATTTCAAAATTATATTTGGAATCAGTCAAATCTGCTATTACGGCCAGTTTTTCCAGCCTTTTAGCGTTGTAATATTCGCTGCTTTTACCCTTCCTTAAGGTGACATTTGCCATGAGCAAGTTATGACTTTTGTTAATTCGGGCACAATTTGCATTAAGAATTAATCTATGTCAATAGCTTTATCTCCATTCACCCAAATTTTATTTTCCCAATTTGGCCACGAGTGTAAATATCACCGGTTTATTACAAAAGCTTCAATAAACCAGCAGGTGGACACGCCCACTGAAAAAGCCATAAGAGTGCTTAACAGACAGTTATGGTATATTTTACAACGATTGTGCTATTATTCTCACTTGGCATATTGTCAAAAATCATTTGCTGAAATCTGGGTAAAGCCCACTTTCGCGCCGCATTCCAAATCATTTATCACACCAATAATGCAATCATGAATTTACCAGACAAAAAAAAGGAAGGCCTCAGAAAAGCTGCTCTTGCGTATCACGAGAATCTGCGGCCTGGTAAAATAGAAGTTGTATCTACCAAACCCTGCGTAACCCAGGAAGACCTGTCTTTGGCATACACTCCCGGTGTTGCCGAACCTTGCCTTGAGATTGAAAAGGATCCCCATACAGCCCGAAAATACACTTCCAAGGGCAACCTGGTAGCCGTTGTATCAAACGGCACCGCAGTTCTTGGCCTCGGGAATATAGGAGCCCTTGCCGGAAAACCTGTGATGGAAGGTAAAGGTGTTTTGTTCAAGCGTTTTGCTGATGTGGATGTATTCGACATTGAGGTGGACTCCGAAGATCCGGATGAAGTCATCAGGACAGTAAAAAATATTTCCCCCACTTTCGGAGGCATCAACCTGGAGGATATCAAAGCACCGGAGTGTTTTTATATTGAGGAAGTACTGAAAGAGGAACTGGACATTCCGGTTTTCCACGACGACCAACACGGTACGGCTATCATTTCAGGCGCTGCCTTGCTGAATGCACTGGAACTGGTTGAAAAAGATATTTCCAAAATAAAGGTGGTGTTTAGTGGCGCAGGTGCAGCCGGCATTGCCTGTGCTAATTTCTATGAGTCCCTGGGTGTAAAATTAGAAAACATGCTCATGATCGATAGTAAAGGTGTACTGTGGAAAGGCCGTGGTGATGAAGGAAGGAACAAATACAAGGACAAATTTTACGTAGAAACCAAAGCCCGCTCTTTGGGCGATGCATTGGTTGGCGCAGATGCATTTTGTGGTGTTTCATTAGCCGATCTGGTTACCGCCGATATGGTGAAATCGATGGCCGACAAACCCATCATTTTTGCAATGGCGAATCCCAATCCGGAAATACCCTATCCATTGGCGAAGGAAACAAGACCAGATGCAATAGTGGCAACCGGCAGGAGTGATTATCCTAACCAGGTGAACAACGTTCTCGGATTTCCCTTCATCTTCAGAGGGGCACTCGACGTGGAAGCAACTTCCATCAACGAGGAAATGAAGCTGGCATGCGCTTATGCCCTTGCCAATCTGGCCAAAGAGGAAGTGCCGGATTATGTAAAACGAGCTTATGACGACCAGAACCTGAGTTTCGGACCAGAGTACATCATTCCAAAACCATTTGATACAAGGGTACTGGTTTGGGCAGCTTCTGCAGTTGCCAAGGCAGCCATAGATTCAGGTGTAGCCTGCAAAGAAATCGACATCGAGGCTTATAAAGAATCCCTCATGGTGAAGGTGGACTGGTCGAGGGAATTCATGCGTAAGATTTATATCACTGCCAAGAAAGATCCAAAGCGAATAGTATTCCCCGAAGGCGACCATCCGAAAATCATCTGGGCTGCCAGCGAAATTGCTCATGAAGGTTATGCCAAACCCATACTTCTTGCGCAGAGCAAGCAGGCACTTTTAGAGAAGTTTGAGGAAATGCATCACGATTCTGAGGGTATTGAAATCATTGAGCCAAAGAATTGGCCTTACAGGGATCAATATGTGCAGGAGTACTACAAACTGAGGCAAAGGAAGGGTATCACCCAAAGCAGAGCCTCTCTGGACATTCGCAATTATTTTCACTTCGGGTTAATGATGGTACAAACAGGCCATGCTGATGGTTTCCTCGGAGGTATCTCTGCACCTTTCCCCGAAGTACTTCGTCCGGCTTTCCAGACCATTGGTTCTACGCCGGGCAGAAAACTGGTGGCGGGTATGTACATTTTACGTCACGAGCATAATACCTACGTCTTTGCTGATGCTGCGGTAACTGTTAATCCAGATGCAGATGACCTTACTGAAATAACACTCATTGCTGCTGATGAAATGAGAAGGATGCAAATTGAGCCAAGAGCAGCTATGTTGTCGTTTACCAGTTTTGGAGGAGTCAGAACCCCTGAGGTGGATAAAATCACCAAAGCTGTTGAGAACGTAAAAGCATTGAGACCAGAGATGCAAATTGACGGCCCCATTCAGCCCGATATCGCTCTGAATATGGATGTACTCAAAAAGCATTTCCCATTTGCCAACATTCACAGAAGGCCGAATTTGCTGATATTCCCCAACTTGGACGCAGCCAATATCAGCTTGCGCCTAATCGACTTCATGACCAGCGCGCAAACCATTGGCCCGATTCTGCTTGGAATGAACAAACCGGTAAATCTCATTCAAAGAGATACTGAGGTCAGCAATATTGTAAACATGGCCGCCATTACCTGTGTAGATGCACAGACACAAGGCTAATATTGTTTGGCACAACACCAGAGGTGACATCTCCTGAAGAGGTGTCACCTCTTTTTTTTAGTTTAGTTTTGCCTTTTATTCAATTCCTAGATTTCACTGAATGGATTTTACAGCTATCGTACATCGCTTCGATTCCAAATTGTGGGGTTATCATTTTATAGTGACCGGTGATTTGGCAGGGCCATTTGTTACGGGCAAAGACCGCAGAGTGGTCTGCACCCTGAATGATGTTTTGTCGTTTCAGTGCGCGCTGATGCCAAAAGGCAATGGCTCCTATTTCATCAATCTCAATAAGAAAATCAGGGACAAACTTTCACTTGAAATCGGTGACTCGATACAGGTCACCTTAAAGAAGGATGACAGCAAATACGGTTTACCCGTGCCAAAAGAACTGGAAGCGCTGTATGAAGTTGACAAGGAAGGGAAAAGACTTTTCCACCAACTCACTCCCGGTAAGCAGCGGAACCTGCTTTACATTGTTGGAACGGGGAAAGATGAAGAAGACCGGATTCAGAAATCCATCACTGTAACAGAGCACTTGAAAAATCAGAAAGGGAAAATCGATTTCAAAAAACTATACCAGGAACTGAAGAAAGGTAATTAATTGAACCAGAATCCATGTTTAGTCTTTTCCAGTCTTTAAGACATTTTATTCATTAAGATGTAGTTACATCAATTTCATAAGCCTCCGGTCTGCCATCTGTAAAGCCTGCCATAGCATTCCAGCTAACCAACTTAATACAAAATTAACGTTAGCCTAAAATTCACGAAAGATTGCTGGTATTCCTTTGCACCTGAAAATAAGCCCAAAAGGACTTCAACTTTTCAAGTTCAAAAATCTCAATACCATGAAAGCAATCAAAGAAATCTTACTTCTCGTCCTCATTTCTATTGTTGCGGCAATAACCGCCGTTCAAGCTCTGGTAAAGAGCTGGACCGATAGTCAATCTGAAAGCTGGAAATCGACAAAATACTCTCCTGGCGGCATGCTCGACCGTTAAGCTATCACATCGCAAGCGGGCTGAAGATCCATTACTGAAATCTTGGAACTGCTCCTGGCCTCAGTATCAAGGATAAAAAACACCTAACCCTTTGAAAACCAACAGACTAAACTATTTGAATCTTCAACACAAAAATCTCTGTATGAAAAATTTGAAAACCATTTTTGCTCTCCTGGCTCTTGCTGGAATAACCTTGTCTTCCTGTAAAAACGATGACGATACACCGGAGCCCACTATCACTAAAATTGAAGTTACTGGTAAAGTTAATGATGACTCAGGTGCTGCATTAGCCAACGTTACCATCAGTTCGACATTGAATCCCGCAACAACCACCTCATCCACAGCAAGCGGAATCTTTAACATCTATGTTGAAAAAACGGATTCGCTTAAGTTTGAAAAAACAGGTTACGAAAGCATAAAAGTTGCTCCAGCAGCTACATTGACTGTTACTCTAAAGAAAATGCCTGATTTAACCTTTGCTCAGTACTTTGATAAGGCTGGCAACAAAGTGCAAAACACTTCATTTACTGCAAACACCATCACACCAACCGCCAACCTGGGTACCTTGAGCAGTTATCCTGCCGGCTTTGAGAATGTGAACTTTAAAGGTGCGGTTAATCCCACCGGAACTGCATGGTTTGCAAGCTGGTCATTCTACAACAATATCGTCAGCGGAAAACTTACTTCCAATCCGATAAGCACTAAAACAATTGAAGTATGGAATGACGCCAAAATGAAAACCGCCGGCACTACCGTGAACTGGACTGCTTCCAAAACCTATATACTCGAAGGGTTGGTATTTGTCAATGATGGACAGACCCTGAATATTGAAGCAGGCACCATCGTTCAGGGTAAGCCCGGGCAGGCTGCATCCGCTTCAGCACTGATTATCGCCAGAGGTGGTAAAATAAATGCTAACGGAACGGCCGCTGCACCCATTATTTTCACTTTTGAGGGTGACAAAGGAAACACCCCTGCTACACTCAGAGGTCAATGGGGTGGCTTAATCATCCTTGGCAAAGCGAAATTGAATTCAGCGCCTGGTATTACAGCCATCGAAGGTATCCCTACCAATGAAGTACGTGGCCTCTATGGCGGAACGGTTGATAATGACAATTCCGGAACTCTGAAATATGTGTCTATCCGCCACGGAGGTACCAACATCGGTGCGGATAATGAAATTAACGGCCTTACACTTGGCGGTGTTGGCTCAGGAACAACTATCGAATATGTGGAAATCATTGGAAATGACGACGATGGAATCGAATGGTTTGGTGGAACCGTAAACGGCAAGTACCTCGTTTCAGCTTACTGTGCAGACGATGGCCTCGACTACGACGAAGGTTACAGAGGTAAAAACCAATTCATAGTGGTTCATCAAGACCCGACACCAGGTGCCGCAGATAGAGGTGGTGAACATGATGGTGGTACTGACCCTGAAACAGGAACACCTTACGCAATACCTCTATTTTACAACGTGACTTCCATTGGAAATCCGAACAGCCGGACAATCACTTTCCGCGATAATGCAGGCGGTCAATACCACAACAGCATTTTTGTGGGATATGGTAGAGGAGTTGATATTCAAGACAAGCTAAACCAGGATCAGGACTCTTTTAAACAATGGAAAGATGGAAACCTGAAACTTGAAAACAACATCTTTCACAACATCAAAGCTGGCACAGGCGGCGCCTCTGTTTTCACCATAACGAATTGAAATTAGGATCAATAACAGAACTTGGGCAAAGCTCACTGAAGAATGCTTCTCTGGGCTTTGCATTTTTTATTAAGAGAAACTTTCCAAGAACTATTTAAACTACAGTTCAGACAATTTCCAAAATCCATCGATTATGAATTTCAAAGCTTCACTAATAATTCTGCTCTTTACACCTTTTTTGCTTTTTGGCCAATATGGCATCATCAGTGGTAAAATCACGGAAAAGAACTCGGGTATGGAGGTCATCGGCGGCACTATCCTTCTGAAAGAAACCGGTAACGGGACTATATCCGACCTCGACGGTACTTACTCCCTGAAAGTAAATCCCGGTACTTACACAGTGGAATTTTCCTATACAGGATTTGCTCCCGAAGTCATAAAAGATGTAAAGGTAATTCCCGGTAAGGTTACAGCTCTCGATATGCAGTTGGCTCAAACTTCCATTGACCTGGGCGTAGTGGAAATAACTGCAAAAACCTACCGCAACACCGTATCATCACTGTTGGCGCTTCAGAAAAATGCCTCCGTGGTTTTGGATGGCATTTCCGCTGCGCAAATCTCTCAAAGCGGGGATGGTGATGCTGCCTCCGCTGTAAAAAGAGTAACCGGCGTGACGGTGGAAGGCGGTAAGTATGTTTACGTACGTGGCCTGGGCGACCGCTACAGCAAAACTACCCTCAATGGCGGTGAGGTGCCAGGATTGGATCCAAACCGGAATACACTGCAAATGGACCTGTTCCCTTCGGGCCTGATAGATAACATCGTAGTTTACAAAACTTTTTCACCCAATTTACCAGGTGACTTTTCAGGGGGTTATGTGGATATTTCCACCAGAGATTTCCCCGAAATGTTTTCTTTTTCAGTTGGCGCTTCCACAGGTTACACCGTCGGCACGAGCCTGAATGGCAACTTCATGAGTTATCCGGGTGGTAAAAATGACTGGCTTGGGTTTGACGATGGAAAGAGAGCCTTGCCTGCCGTTGTAACGCAAAGTCTGAACAGCTTCCCTAAATTTGCGGAAGGTTTCAGCAACCCCGAAAAAGCCCAGCAACTGGCAACACTTACCAACGAATTCACTAATAGCTGGCTTATTTCGAACAAAAAACCACCCCTGAACCATAGTTTTTCATTTACTATCGGCAACCAGAAAAAACTGTTTGGAAAACCCCTGGGTTATATAACTGCTCTATCCTATCAGCGCAATTTCACCCACTATGAAAATGGTGACTTCGGCATTTATGAACTTACCGGCCTGTACAATAGCTCCAATGCGCTTACTCCTCAGGTTAAACTGACTGATTCCAAAAGTGATGATGAAATTCTCTGGGGAGCTCTTCTGAATACCTCATTGAAAGTATCTGCGGGGAGTAAAATAGGCCTTACCATCATGCACAACCAAAGCGGTCAATCATCGGTCCGCTACCTGGAGGGTACAAAGTACCGGGATGATCCCTCGGAAATATTTCAAACGAGAACCTGGGATTGGCTGGAGCGTAGTTTGAGCACTGCTCAGTTGAGCGGAAAACACGTACTTAAAGGTTTACAGAACCTTGAAATCGACTGGCTGTCCTCTGCTTCCATATCGACGCAAGACAATCCCGACCTGCGTTATTTCACCAATCGCTACATGTCGGATGCAGATTTGTACAGATTGAAGCCGTCCAGCGACAATATGCCTTCGAGGTTTTACAGGAACATGGAGCAGACAGAACTCAACCATAAACTGGACCTCACCATGCCTTTCAAACAGTGGAATGGTTTAAGTTCTGCCCTAAAAGCAGGTATTTATCAGGTGACCAGAAACCGGACTTTCCGTGAGAACAGGTTCAATTTCAACAACCAGAGCCTTCTGTTGGAAGGCAACAACCCTTACACCTATTTTGAGCAGGACAACCTGATAAAAGCTAACACGGAAGGTTTTGTAGGTTATACCGGTGTATATGCACTCAATTTTTACGACCCCAAAAACAACTATGATGCAAATCAAACAGTCAACGCTGCCTATTTAATGGCTGACTTACCCTTGACCAACAAATTCTCGGCTGTTGCAGGTGTGAGGGTTGAACAGGCAAATGTAAAACTCAGGACATTTGATGAAGGCATCACTTTGGACAGATACCCAAATCTGGATGGCAAGCAGTATTTATTCAGCAAATCGGATTTGCTGCCTTCTGTCAACCTCAGTTATAAATTCACAGAGGACATGAAGTTGCGCTTTGGCTACTCAAAAACACTGGCCAGACCATCTTTCCGTGAATTGGCACCTTTCGCATCTTTTGCCGTGGATGGTGGATTCGTGTTCGTCGGTAACCCGGATCTGAAAAGCACTTTGACCGACAACCTGGATTTGCGTTGGGAACTGTTCCAACCCGAAGGCGATATGGTTTCGCTGAGTTTGTTTTACAAGAACTTTTCAAACCCAATTGAACGCACATTCAATCCCGAAGCACAAAATACTGAGCTGACCCTGCGCAACGTGGATAATGCCAGATTGTATGGAACTGAAGTGGAAATGCGCAAGAGTTTTGGCTTCATTGGGAGTTTCTTCCAGGCTTTTGCTCTAAGTGCAAATTTCTCCTACATACATTCCGAAACACAGATTGACAAGAAGGAATTGAATCTCATCCGTGCCGTTCATCCGGAAGCGGTAGCTAAAAGAGAAATGTTCGGTCAGGCTCCATACACTGTCAATGTGATGTTGAGTTTTGACAATCGGAAAGGAACCAAAGCCAACCTAACCTATAATGTGGTGGGTGAAAGGATAAGTGTAGTGACAAGAGGTGCTACCCCGGATTATTACCAAAAACCACAACCAGTCTTGAATTTCAACGTTGCCTACCAGTTTGAAAGTGGTATCTCAATCAAACTCTCAGGAAGTAATTTATTTAATTCCGCTTCCAGAGAAGCCGTAAATTTCAAAGGAACAGAATACACCATTAATTCATTTCAACCTGGAAGGTCCCTCTCATTTGGTATCAATTACAGTCTTTCGAAATAACTGAATAATTATTAGTGAAGTGTATCAGGCTGACAGTGTTATTCTGTCAGCCTGTTTTGTTTCTTAAATTCTACTTGCTGAATCTGAAACATCTGTTACATTGGCATGTTTTACGTACATCAATAAACGATTAACAGTTAATGGTAACCAAATTCCGCAAGTTCACAAGAATACCAAAAAGGTTACTTTGGGCCTTTGTAATGGAGGGTATGGAAACCAAAGACATGGTGGCCACTTTTGCCAAAAAAGGTACTGGCAAACTCCTGTTCAGAACCCGCTCCATCGAACCGTCGGAAGAAGAAATGAAAAAAGCTCTGGCACAATTGAAGGATATTCCAAGGTTTCTTCCTTTTTTCATTTTCATTGCTGTTCCAGCCCCGGGAGTAACAGAAGGTTATGTTTTGGTAGCTATGACTCTTGAAAAATGGCTGGGGCAAAAGTTCTCACTTTTGCCTTCACATTTCCGGAATATTTTTCAAAAAGAAGAACCACAAAACGACTCTATTGAAGCACCTCCTAATGAGCTTCGAAATTAAGTTGAACCATCCGCAATCTGTCCCTTTTTCCTACTTTTGCCCGTCAAAGCTGTTGGCTGTTGGCGATTGGCTCATAACTCATAGCTCATAACTCATAACTCATAACTCATAACCCATAGCTCATAACTCATAACTCATAACTCATAACTCATAACTCATAGCTCATAACTCATAGC
>CAYRDX010000048.1:19653-36865 GCA_964423205.1 uncultured Saprospiraceae bacterium
CATAGCTCATAGCTCATAACTCAATACTATGTCAAAAGTTCTTATTATTGGCGCAGGTGGAGTTGGCCGGGTGGTCACCTACAAATGCGCCCAACACCCCGACGTTTTCTCTGAAATCTTATTGGCCAGCCGCACGAAGTCAAAATGTGATGTTATCGCAAAAGCCGCTTCAAAAGCAACCGGTCATAAACAAATCACAACTGCTGCCATAGATGCAGAAGATGTGCCGGCGCTGGTTAAACTGATAAAATCGTTTCAACCCAAAATGGTCATCAACGTGGCACTACCCTATCAGGACCTGACCATTATGGATGCATGCCTCGGGACCGGAGTACACTATCTCGACACGGCCAACTACGAACCTAAGGACGAAGCCAAGTTTCAATACAGCTGGCAATGGGCTTATCACGACAGGTTCAAAGATGCCGGACTGCTGGCCGTATTGGGTTGTGGTTTTGACCCCGGCGTAACAGGTATTTTCACTGCCCGTGCCGCCAAACACCACTTTGATGAAATCCACTACCTCGACATCGTGGATGCCAATGCAGGTAGCCATGGTAAAGCTTTTGCCACCAACTTTAATCCTGAAATCAACATCCGTGAAATAACCCAGAAAGGCAAATACTGGGAAAATGGCCAATGGGTGGAAACCGAACCTTTTGAAATTGGCAAAGCCATCAACTACCCAAACATTGGCCCCCGTCAGTCCTACCTGCTTTATCACGAAGAACTGGAAAGTCTGGTAAAACACTTCCCAACCATCAAACGTGCCCGTTTCTGGATGACTTTCGGAGAAGAATACCTTACTCACCTTCGGGTGATTCAGAATATTGGCATGGCAAGTATAGAACCAGTTAAATTCAAAGGTGTGGATATTGTGCCGCTTGAGTTCCTGAAAGCTGTGCTGCCAAACCCCGGTGACCTCGGCACCAATTATACAGGCTGGACCAGCATCGGATGCCGTATCAGAGGGGTGAAAGACGGTAAAGAAAAGACCTACTACATCTGGAACAATTGCAGCCACAAAGCCGCTTACGAAGAAACCGGTACTCAGGGTGTGAGTTACACTACCGGAGTTCCAGCCATGCTCGGCGCCATGATGGTATTGACTGGCAAATGGTCGGGCAAGGGCGTGTTCAATGTGGAACAATTCAACCCTGATCCATTCCTCGACAAGCTTGGAGAGTACGGCTTGCCCTGGGAAGAGGAGATAAATGGGGATATTGAGTTTTAAATATCAAGCATAATTTCAAACCACCGGTTTCCGCCGGTGGTTTGTTTCTTATCTGTACAGAACACCTTTTTCACACCCTTGAAAATTACTGCCTTTTGTCCCACCGATAATAACTACCTTACAGCCTTCAATCATTAACCTGATTCCACCAACTCATGAGCAGAATTCGTGAGTTTTCATTAACATGACCTTCCTAAGTCAACTTAACAAACACCAACTCAACAAAGAAGACCTTATTGTGTGGGCTCTCATTCCCTTTCGGGAAGACGGCTTTTTCGATGATTACTACGACTGGCACAATACACATGCTGAATTGGACAAAGCCTTCAGTGAAATAGGGTTGAATTGGAACTGGACTCCAACAACAATCAGCACAGTTTCTGAAGTTATCCATAAAGTCATCTCGGATTCCGATGGGTTATTCCCTCTCGTTCTAAACTACTGCGATGGAGATGAAATCAATGGCTTTCCGGGTGTTTCCGTAGTCAGGGCTTTGGAACAGAATGGATTGGCCTTCACAGGTGCTGATTCTCAATTCTATGCAATCTCCACTTCCAAAATCTGGATGAAGCAATTGTTTGAGGAGGCCGGCATATCAACCTCTCCCTGGGCTGCGCTTAATGGTCATGAAACGCAGTCAAAGAAGTTATTCAAAGAGCTTGGAGGTCCGCTTTTCGTCAAGCCTTCAATAGCCGCTGGGGCTTGGGGGCTTTCTCTCCAATCCGTTGTCCACGATGAAGATGAACTCAGCGGACAGGTCAGCAGACTGAAAAACGGGTTGCACGGATTCAACTTTCTGGAAGGTGGGATTTTTGTGGAGCGGTTCATCAAAGGTTCTGAATTCACGGTTTTTTTAGTTGGCTCCGCTGACTATCCGGATCAAAAGCGGGTATATCCACCACTGAAACGGATTTTTCATAAAAGCCTGCCAAAAGAAGAACAGTTCGTTACCTATGAGCGAAACTGGAACAAGTATGATGAGGAAACACCACTTTCTGATGGCGAATTGATTTTCACCGAAAAACTGGCTGAATCTGAATTCGTTGAAATGTTGTCAACATTGGCTTGGGATGCTCATTGCGCCGTTCGGGGCACAGGTTATTCCAGGGTTGATATACGAATGGACGAAAAGACGGGTATTGCTTACGTGCTCGAAGTGAATGCCAATTGCTCTTTGTCCTCCCCGGCTGATGACACTTCTACCGGTTACGTTCTGGAGTTTATAAAGCAGCCGTTTTCGGTTCTCATTGGTGAAATCCTGGCGGACGGCCTGCACCGGTATTTTGAAAAAAATCGGGAAACATCAAATGAGGAAAAAGCCCCAATTTCGGGCTTTGATTATCACAATCAACTGCCATGAAAGTCTGTGTGCTGCAACCCGATTACGGGCGTTCTGAACTCGATTACAGAAACTACGATCCGCCCAGAAATCTTTCCCATCTGCTTCCGGAAGCTCAGGTCGACCACGTGTTTCTGCACAAACTGTCTTCTTACCGGCAACTCAAAGACCTCAAAAAGAAAGGCTACGATATTTTCATCAACCTTTGCGAAGCCTACCTCGAATGGGACATACCCTCCATTGATGTCGTTCATGCATTAGATCTGCTGCAACTACCTCATACTGGTCCATCCGCACTTTTATACGACCCCTCGAAGCCATTAATGAAATACGTGGCCTACACAACTGGAGTTCAGGTTCCCAATTTTGCCGAGATTGACAACCCCGAAGACATCGAAAGGAAATGCAGGCACCTTCACTGGCCCATGTTTGTGAAACCTGCAAAAGCAGGTGACAGTCTTGGCGTACATGCTGATTCGCTCGTCAGAAACCAGGAAGAGCTGGAATCAAAAGTCTCAGAAATCATCCGGGAATTCGATTCGGCCTTGGTGGAAGACTACATCGAAGGCCGGGAGTTTACGGTATTGGTGGTGGGAAATCCCGACCCCTTGCAGGCACCAAAAGCATTTGTGCCGTTGGAGTTTGTATTTCCCGAAGGGGAGCAATTCAAAACCTACGAACTGAAAATCACGCAATGGCATCCGGAATGCAATGTGCCCTGTCGGGATACAGAATTAGCGGAACGATTAAAGGATGCTTCAATAAAGGTATTCAAAGCCTTTGAAGGAGTAGGGTACGCTCGCTGTGATTTCAGGGTCAGCCCTTCCGGGGACCTTCATTTTCTCGAAATCAACTTTGCCTGTTCCATTTTTTATCAGGAAGGTTACGAAGGCAGTGCAGATTACATCCTGAAACACGATGGCATCGGACAGTCAGGTTTTCTGCGGCTCATCATTGAAGAAGGACTCGCCCGCTGGAAAAGGAAACGCCGCAATTATGAGGTGCATGGAAATGCTATTGCCGGATTTGGCATTCATGCTAACCGGGATATAAAATCCGGTGAAATCATTTTCCGGGGAGAGGGAAAACTGCAACGCATCGTTACCCGCTCCTGGGTGGAGCAAAACTGGACACCAGAGATGTATGCTACCTTCCGTCATTATGCCTATCCCATCAGTGATGAAGTTTTCATACTTTGGGATTCCAACCCCAACGAATGGGCACCACAGAACCACTCCTGCGACCCAAATACTGCCTACCGTGGCCTCAATGTCGTAGCTTTGCGCGACATCCTAAAGGGGGAAGAGTTGTCCCTCGACTATGCGGATTTCTGCAATGAGAATGCGGCAGAATTTGAATGCCGCTGCGGGGCCGCTTCCTGCCGGGGAATTGTCAGGGGTACTCCGGGAAATAGCGTAACCAATCGCGAAACCAAATTGCGCTATAACACTCTTTGAAAATTTTTTCAGAAATAATGTCAAACAACTACGATAAGGCGCCATCTCCATCCTTTGTATTGCAGGAAGCATTGCTTCGCAAAAACCTGGAATTGATATCAGCTGTGCAAAAGGAGGCCGCCATTGAAATAATTCTTGCCCTGAAAGGCTTTGCTATGTGGAGTGTTTTTCCTTTTGTTAAACAGTATCTCAGTGGGGCAACAGCCAGTTCTTTGAATGAAGCCCGCCTGATTTATGAAGAAATGGGCTGCAAAGCACACACCTATTGTGTGGCCTATTTGCCGGATGAATTCGATGAAATAATGAAATACAGCTCTCATCTGACTTTCAATTCCATCGGCCAGTACCGTCGATTCAAATCCAGAATTGAAGCTTATCCCGAAAAAATTTCCGTTGGCATTCGCTGCAACCCTGAATATTCTGAAGTGGCGACCGAATTGTACAACCCTGCCGCACCGGGCTCCCGACTGGGTGAAGTGGAAACGGCATTTGCCAATGGCTTACCGGAAGGCATTGAAGGCCTGCACTTTCACACACTCTGCGAATCCACATCTTTCGACCTCGAGAAAACGCTGGATGCTTTTGAAATGCGATTCGGTCACCTCATCCCAAAAGTGAAGTGGGTAAATATGGGTGGTGGCCACCTGATGACCCGCAAAGGTTACGATACGGCCCATCTCATTGGCTTGCTGAAAAAGTTCAAAGAGAAGTGGGGTGTGCATGTCATCCTCGAGCCGGGCAGTGCCATAGCATGGGAAACAGGCGACCTGGTCAGTATGGTACTCGACATCCACGAAAGCCGTGGAGTGAAAACGGCGATCATGAATATCAGTTTCACCTGCCATATACCCGATACACTGGAAATGCCCTACCGGCCGCGCATTAGTGGTGCAAGTTCAGAATCCAAGCCCGGTTGGTTTGCCTACCGGATTGGCGGTGTCAGTTGCCTGGCCGGCGATTATATGAGTGAATACTATTTTGACCATGAACTGAACGTTGGAGACAGGGTCATCTTCGAAGATATGATTCACTACACGATGGTCAAGACCAGCACTTTTAACGGCGTAAAACATCCGGATATCTGCATACTCAGAGAGGACGGCCATCTGGAGGTGGTCCGAACTTTTGGTTACGAGGACTATCGCAACCGGCTTTCCTGATAATGTCATGATGGCTCAGAAAGCATATCAGTCCATTGTGGATGCCATGCTTCCACTATACGGTGCCGCAGAAGCTGCGAGCATAGCCCGCATCGTAATGGAAGATGCTTTTGGAGTAAAAGGACAGGAGTACAAGCATAAATGTGAAATTTCACCAGAAGAAATTGACCAACTGCAAACCATCATTTACAGATTAAGGAAAGAAGAACCCGTACAATACGTGGTTGGTAAAGCTCTTTTTTACGGATTGGAATTCAGGGTCACGCCTGAAGTTTTGATTCCTCGGCAGGAAACGGAAGAGTTAGTAGCCTGGGTATTGGAAACCACCAAAGAAGTGAGTACACCCAAAAATCAGCCACTAAAGATTCTGGACATTGGCACTGGCTCCGGTTGCATTCCAATAACATTGAAACACAATTTGCCCTTTTACGAAGTACATGGCCTCGATGTAAGTTCGGAAGCGATTGATGTGGCTAAGGAAAACGCCCAACTGAATAAGGTGGAAGTACAGTTCTATCAGGCGGATATCTTTGATAAAAACAACTGGGCCAAATTGACCAATTACGACATCATCGTTTCCAACCCACCATACATAACTGAAGATGAGCAACATCTGATACCAAGAAACGTGTTGTCCTTTGAACCTCACCTGGCACTATTTGCCGGAGGTAATGAAGCACAAAGATTTATCCGGGTTATTAGAGAATTTGCCACAAAGCACCTGAATAAGGAGGGTTTTTTGTTTTTTGAAACCAATGAGTTCCATGCTTCCGATTCAGTAAAAATTCTGGAACAGCAGGATTTTAAAGACGTGATTTGCCGTAAAGACCTTAACGGCAAAGACCGCATGATAAGAGCCAGAAAAATCTAACCGCCCGACTTCTTTGTTTTTGAATATCCTTTTTCCAGAAGGTAAGAAAGCACTTTATCCCTTTGGTCGCCTTGCAATAAAATCTCACCGTCTTTGACACTACCACCTACCCCGCATTTCGATTTCAGAGCCTTTCCCAATTCTTTCAGACTTTCCTCACTGCCAACAAATCCGGTAATCATGGTAACCTCTTTGCCTTTGCGCTGCTTCCGCTCCAGTAAAATCCGGAGAACTTGTTGCGCAGCAGGTAAATCCTCTTTTGGTTCTTCTTCTTCCGGCTGAAATTTAAAATCGGGATTAGTGGAAAAGACGAAGCCAAACTGGTCGGGTTTTTTGTTCTTGTTCATTGGTGCTTTTTTTTTGGAAAACGCGATTGCATCGAAAAGGTTGTTGGGCTGATAAACAAGAGCACAGGCCAGCACGACCACTTGCTACCACGCAAAACCAGTCTTTAAAGTAAAACCCAGGCTGGGATAAAAATTCTTACCGGGCAATCTGAAAAACCGCACACCCTGCAATTCGGCATCGTCCGGAATGCCTTCGAACAACCGGTTATTCCACCGGAATCCACCGAAGCCACCGATGTCAATGGCAATGTTTCGGCCCGCAAAGAAAATAAGGCCTAAGGATAAATGACCGGCAAGCACATTATTCACTTCGTTGAAATCCATCTGCTGGAAATATTGGCAATCATCCCTGCAGAACACCTCGTTTTGGCCGGGGTACCTGACCTGTTTAAACATACCCTGCAATCCGATATAAAAATGGTCTTTCGGCAGTGTGAAAGGCCAGTATTTCCTAACCTCAATTCTGCTTTTGAATCCCGACAATTTTTCCTGGTTTACCCACCTGCCTTCGAGAGTGCTGATGAATCCACCCTCTGCCTGCCAGGAAAAAGTGCGGGCAAAGGGTTGTTCGTACGAAAGCAAATAAGCCGGAGAAAAGGGGTCAATGGCATCGAACAGGGATAGTTTTATGGACCGTCCGGGATTGTCAGGATGCTTTTCCTGTGCGTCAGCCTGGTAATAGCTAAGATGCAGAACCAGGACAAACAAAATTAACGGAAGCCTATTGTTCATGCTCCAATCGGTATTTTTGAAATGACCCGGATATTGTTTCGGTCAGAATAGTCGATTTGATACACATTTTCAGGACCGACAACCAACAGTAATCCACTGAGCGGAATGACATCGTGCGCTGAAAAACCTTTCAAGTGGGTCACCAATTTAAGGTCAGAAGGATTTGAAATGTCGTAAACTTTCAATCCATACTGCTGCTCGCACAGGAAAAGCAGATTGCCATCGAGGCCCACGCCCTGCGGATTTTCCATTTGATATTGCGCTACAAGAGTAGGTTTGTTGATATCCGAGATGTTGAAAATATTGAGGAGATTCACCTGGACGGGTGTGTTCCGGCGACATAACTCTACCGGAATAGCTGTATTAAGAGTGACGAAAGCATGGGTGTTATTGGCCACAACAGGGTCACATGGATAAATAGGAAAGTTGAAATTGGAGTATAAAAATTCACCCTGTTTTTGCGGAATGCCATTTGTCCCGAAAGTGTAGAGAAAAAGCCCTGTACTTGACCCAATGAAAAGCCGGTTGCCCAAATTGAAAATTGACTCTACACCGTTGGCGACAAGTTGCTCGTCGATCAGCACCGGATCCGCCGGATTGGCAAGGCTGATGGTTTTAATTTTGGTATTATCCACCGTGTACAGAAAATTACCGACGATCATAAAGCGGGCCAATGAGCCACCGGTGCCCGAATCATTTCCCGGCGTAGGTACAGCTGAAGAATCAGCATGGCACGCGAAGAATGCCACAACCATTGCACTGACAATCAAAGGCAGCAGAAAATTTTTAATGAAAGGAGCCATTTCTTTTAATTTTTGAGCTTACAAGGCTTATGTACATTTTGTAAATCACCTCCAGCATTTGGGGTTGGTCAGTTCAGCCGGTTCCCAGCCAATGACCACACCTTTACCTTCCTCAACGCACTCGAACCAGCCTTCGTAAAATTCAGGAAACTGCTGACCTGTTCCCATCAGTATTCCGGAGAGTCTTTTGACAATTCTTGGATTGTTCAGGTCGGAGATGTCCACTGCAATCAAATCACCTGAATTGCCGGCATACAGGATATTCCCCTTAATGGCAATATCTGTACACCCCGGGATTTGCAGGAATCTTTTCTTAACCGGATTGGTCGGATCGGCGTTGTCAATGATGTGCACACCCAGGTTGCCTTCATTAACGTATATCGTCGCGTCTTTGTAGTAGATTTTGCCTAACCTTTTTATGGCTTGAGGAGGGAGTGATTTTACGGCAGTAGCTTCCGTTGAGGTGAGGTAAACGGGTTTTATACCTTTTACCAAAACCGGTTCAGGAGTGGGCAAATCCTCATCCGGAATACAGGTAAGAAAAGGAGCCAGGAGGAAAAGAAGGAAAAGAAATTTTTTCATGACCAGCGATTTGACATATCCAACATCACCTGTTGAGCAGGTTGGCGACAAAGCGACGCATGCGGCGACCTCTGCCGGCATTGATTACAAGGTTCAAAATCACACCAGCTAATACGAGACTCATGCCAAGCACGGTTCCCCAGGTTACTGCCTCTTTGAATAAAAGCCAACCAAAGATAGCTGCATAAATGGCACCCATGAAGTTGATACTGGAAATAACTCCGAGATTTTCGTCACCTGTAATGGCCCTCGTCAGAAAAACCTGTGCAAAATGAGCCGTAAGACCTACGGCAAATAGAAGCATCCAATCGATGTTTGAGGGCGGCGTGAAATTGAATATCGTGAAACCGCCCCCCATGATCGTGCCCACTAATTGAAAATAAAAAACGATGACAAGAGGATGTTCCTCTTCGCTCAGACTTCTTACGAATACATAAGCAAGCCCTGCAAACAGAGCAGCTAAAACGCCAGTTGCGAAGAATAACCATGACACGCGATCATCAAGCCCCTTGAGGGCAATAATTCCGGCAAAAGAAAGGGCAATGAAGAGCCATTGTACCGGACGGATTTTTTCTCTCAGGATAAAAAGCGCTAATAATGCAGTAAATATGGGCGTCATGTACTGCAATGTAACAGCAGTCGCCAGAGGGATATTTTGGAGGGTTATAAAATAGAAATAAAGGGAAATATTGCCGATAAGGCCGCGCCCCCATAACTTCAACCGGTTAGCTTTTGTACCCAAAAAGAAGATACCCTGACTGCGTAGTATCCAAAAAGTAAGCGCAAGAGAAAGGAAACAACGGAAGAAAACGATTTCCAGCGTCGGCATGTCACCGAGCGCCTTCACAGCGAGGTTCATGACCGCAAAAAAGAATACGGCCCACATCATAAAAACCACGCTCTGGTTGAATACTTTATTCGGTGTCTTAGTAACGCTGTTCGTAAGCCGGAAAATTAAAAAGAAGATTCATGGCAGTAGCCAGGGAAAAATCCACTCAAATAACCAGTAAATCCTCTACTACCAATCAATCCACCCACTCTGCAATAAACACGTTTGTATCGCGGGTTCCACCGTTGTTCCTGTTTGATGCAAAAACGAGGTATTTGCCATCGTAAGAAAACATAGGGAAACTGTCGAATACGGAATCAAACGTGATTTGCTTCAAACCTGTTCCATCAATATTAATAGAGAAAAGATTGAATACCCGTCCACCGGGTGTGTGGTGGTTGGAGGCGAAAACTATTTTCTTGCCTGATGGGTGCATGTAGGGTGCCCAGTTAGCTTTGCCAACATTGGTAACCTGAGTCATGTTCGAACCGTCCACATCACAGACGAAGATTTCCAGGTTAGTTGGCTGAACCAGGTTCCTGGCAAGGAAACTCTTATAAGTACTGATTTCCTCATCCGTTTTTGGTCTGGAAGCCCTGAATACCAGCTTCTTGCTGTCGGGTGAGAAAAAGGCACCTCCATCATAACCCAATTCGTTGGTCACCTGCTTCAGGTTGGTACCATCTATATTCATGGTCCAAAGTTCAAGATCGCCTGAACGAGTCGATGTAAACACGATTTTCTTTCCATCAGGAGAGATGGTAGCTTCAGCATCATAACCAGACAGGTTTGTTAGCTGTTTTTTCACTTTTCCATTCAGGTCAGAAATGAAGAGGTCGAATTCCGGATGGATAGCCCAAACGTACCTACCATCAACCATTCGCGGTGATTCTATGCAATTATCCACATGGTGATGTGTGGAGGCATAGATAATTTCTTTGTTGCCGGGCATAAAATACGAGCAGGTAGTTTGGCCTTTTCCGGTGCTGATGAGTTGAGGAGTCTGGCCTTTTACCGTACCCTTGCTAACCGGCATCACATAAATCTGGTCGCACTTTGTACCCCAAGCCTCATGGGTAGCCTGGAAAACAAGGTGCTTGTTGTCGAAGCTGAAATAAGCTTCAGCATTGTCACCGCCAAAAGTCAACTGGCGAATATTTTTCAAATGAACTTCACTATCGTATCGCAGTGAATCTACCACTGGTGTGGCTGTAGCTTGAACTGTCTCAGACGCTTTCGGAGTACAGCCCAACATAACAGAAAAGAATAATAGAGTAATTGTGTTTTTCATGCTTTTAGAAATTTTGCGCAAAGGTAATCTGACCCACACCAAATCAGGGAATTGCAGTGTAATTTATTGGTCATACTGGCAACAAACAGAAGCTGAAATAAAGATGATTAAAAACAAAAATGGGCACCCCGAAGGGCGCCCAACTTTTTAGCAGCAGCCTGCTGAACCACTGCAGCAGCTATTGTCTCCGCAAAAGAGGCTACATAGCCATGAAAATAAATTGGACATGATGTAAAAAATTTAGGTGAACAAACTTCATCGCAATATTGCGATGATTTATTTTTAAAAAAAAGCCTGAAATCAGGCCTGTATTAACTTCTATTGATTATCAATCAGCAACAGCCACTTTCTCTGTATGACTTAAATAAACTTCCGAAAACGGCCATCAATTCCTCCCAAACTTTGGGATTCAAACAATAACATACCCTTGGTGCTTCCACTTCTCCAAGTAAAATCCCGGCGTTTTTCATTTCTTTCAAATGCTGGGAGACTGTACTTTGGGAAAGTGGCAAGGCTTCGACAATATCACCGCAAACACAGGATTTCGCTTTAAGCAGATGTTGAACAATAGCTATTCTTGCCGGATGGGCAAATGCCTTTGCTAATTCAGCTATTCTGTTTTGTTCGGGTGTAAACGCCATCGATTTTGAAGCTCCCATTTGATTTGATTCAAACTCATCGCAATATTACGATAATGCAATAATAAATGCATTTGCCGGTTTTTTGTTTTACTTGCACTACAATTTTTTTAAAAATAAATTTCGCCTGTTTAATTCAAACTAGTTTCTGACCTAAACTTGAACGATATGAAAAAATTTGTGAAACCTGTTCTTTGGTTGCTCTTGATTGTTGCAGTGGGCATTCAGTTATTTCAAATTGACAAAACAAACCCACCTCACGACCCTGCTACTGATTTGCTGGCCACCTACAATCCTCCATCAGAAGTAGCTGAAATCATGAAGGCAACCTGTTACGACTGCCACTCCAACCTGACAAAATTTCCATGGTACACATACATCCAGCCCCTTGGTTCATGGATTAAGGATCACATTGAACACGGCAGAAAGGACCTTAATTTCTCCATTTTTACCACTTATTCAGAAGAAGACAAACCTGTCATTTTCAAAGAAATGGCGAAAGAAGTTGAGAAGAAGAAAATGCCTTTGAAGAGTTATACTTATGCTCATAGTAACGCCAGATTGGACGATGCACAGCGCAAGATTCTGGTTGACTGGTTTAGTTCTCAGGCTTCCAATACCGGTAGGCCAAAATCATGAAAAGGAGCACGAGGTAGAAGAAGGACCTCTTGAATAGCCTCATGGCTGGAAATACATTCCAAGTCCCAGCCATTGCACTTTTTGAAATTCAAAGGGACTATAAGGCAGGTTGCCCCGATAGAATTCCAGCATGAACCGAATGGGGCGGTTGGAAATTTCGCCAATCCTCCAACCTAGCCCAGTCTTTATTCCCGGGTTGTAATTATTTTCCGCCAGCAGCCTCAGGTGTGCGCCACCAACCAGTCCCGTTGGTAGTTTGGCCGTTTTAGGAAGGTCGAACAAGAAGCCCGCATGGACACTGAATCTGGCTCGGATAGTTTCCGGTCTGACTACCATTCCAATACCACCATAGTACTGCCAACTTCCATTTTCTTTCAACCAGGTGGCATCAAGTTGCTCATAATTATTGGGATTGGGGAAATAACTGTGCACCCCGTTCCTGATCATGTAGTCATCCCCCAGATGACTGGAAACATGGTAAAAGCGGATGCGAAGATGTTGTGCATCTGACAGTTGCAGGTGGTAGAGCAGACTAATCTTGTAGTCCGTGTTCAAGAGGTTTCTTTGAGACTTTCCTTCCGGAAATACCCATTCAAACTGGAATTGGGCTGCAATGTCAATCCCAATTTCCATGGGATTGCTCCTACCCCACCGTATCAGGCTACGATAGAAGCCGATACTGGCAGGCATGTAAACTTTTTCTTTGTACTCACCATCCTGCCAATAACTGGCTAATGCCCCGAATGTTAGTGCTTCATTAGGGTCCAACAGCAAAGGCTTCATCAACCGGTCTTTGGGTAAATGGATTACAGAAGTTTCATTTTGAGCATTAGCACCCCAAAAAGCAACAGAAAGAAACAATGTTAAAAATGAAAGGACGGCAGTTTTCATGTTGATTATTGAGGTGGATAAAATGATCCTAAGTAATGAGTTAAAAATAAAATAGCCAATTTGTTTTCTTAACCAATTGAAAATCAGTTGGAAAACTTTTGCCTTTTGCCTTTTTACTTTTTACTTGTTCCTAAGCGATAATTAAACATCATTATTTGAGTACAATCCAGGCTCTACTCACCTATCAATTCTAAGAATTCATCTTCCGTCAGTATCTGGATTGTTCCGAGGGCTTGAGCTTTCTTTAGCTTACTTCCGGCTGCCTCTCCAGCTACGAGGATATCGAGATTGCCGCTCACGGCACTTATATTTTTGGCTCCCGCTGCTTCAGCCTTTGCCTGTGCTTCCTTGCGTCCCATCCGTGCCAAAGTGCCTGTGAAAAGAATGGTCTTACCTGACAGGGGAGCATCTGCACTGATAGCCTTTGGAATGTCCTCTTCTGTTTGAGCCATATTCACACCCACACTTTCCATTTCCCGAAGCAAGGAAATGTTCTTGTCATCACTGAAATAGCGGATGACATTGTGGGACAATACCGGCCCCACATCTTTTATCCTGGTGAAACGCTCCTCATCCCAGTCTTTTAGTTCCAGAATATGTTTCACTTCAGCGGCAAGTACCCTGCTTGCTTTGATACCAAGATGATGAATGCTTAAACTGTGCAACAAACGATGCAATGGATTTCGTTTGGCTTTATCGATTGCAGTCTTTAGGTTAGTAGCTGATTTTTCACCAAAGCCTTCCAATTCAGCAATTTTATCATAATCCAAGCGGTAGATGTCAGCCATAGAATGCAACCAACCCAGCTTGAAAAAGCGCTCCACCAAGCTTTCCCCAAATCCTTCGATGTCCATAGCATGTTTGCTGACATGGTGAATCAGGCGCTGTACGATTTGTGCTTCACATTCCGGATTTTCACAACGCCAGGCAGCTTCGTCTTCCTGCCTGACTAATTCGGCCCGGCAAACCGGACAATGAGTGGGAAACTTTATCTCCAGTTCAGAACCATCGCGAAGCTCCTCCATGGGTTTTACGATGTAGGGTATCACATCCCCGGCTCTTTCAACCAAAACGGTGTCCCCAAGCCGAATGTCTTTATTCCTGATGAAATCCTCATTGTGGAGGGAAACACTGGAAACGGTAACGCCAGCCAGCGGGACGGGTTCCAGTTTGGCAACAGGGGTGATACTTCCAACCTTGCCAACCTGAAATTCTACGTTGAGCAATTTGGTTGTTGCCTGTTTGGCCTTGAACTTAAAGGCAATAGCCCAACGCGGGTGATGTGCAGTAGCTCCTACTCTTTGCTGCAGTTCCAAACTGTTCACCTTTACGACCATGCCATCTATTTCGTAAGAGTATGTTTCCCTTTTGTCCTGCCATTGATGGCAAAATTCTGCTGCTTCTCCTATGGTCATGCAAACCTTGCGCTCAGGGCCATTTTTCCCCTCCCCACTCAACGGAACTTTAAATCCCAGTTCACCCAGAAGGGCAACCGTACTTTCATGGGTTTGAAATTTGCCCATCATGTCATTGCCATTGGCATCCACGGCATAACCCAATTGATAGATGAAAGCTTCTATCCGGCGGGCAGCGGTTTCGGAGGGGTCTTTTGTCCTCAAGGCACCAGTGGCAGCATTTCTCGGGTTGGCAAACAGTACGAGGTCGTCCTTTGCTCTCTGTTCGTTTAGTTTGCCGAACACATCCTTCCGGATGATAGCCTCACCTCGCAATTCTGCTTTGTAAATACCTGCTTTTGAAAAGGCCGCCCGGAGGGGAACGGAACGCAGGGTCCGGATGTTAGGTGTGATTTCATCTCCTATTGAGCCGTTACCGCGGGTGGCGGCCCTGACAAGTGCATCGTTTTCATAAACCAGCGCAATGGTGCCACCATCGTATTTGGGTTCCACGCAGTATTCAATATCCATTTCCTCTGGCAGACTGAGGTAATTTTTTATCCTCTGGTCAAAATCCTGGAGGTCATCTGCATTGTAGCTGTTGTCCAATGAAAGCATGGGTGTGAGGTGCTCTACCTGCGCAAGGTCGCCGCTTAAATCACTGCTTACTCTTTGGGTTGGCGACTCAGGATGGATAAGTGCTGGGAATTTTCCCTCCAGTTGCTCCAGTTTTTTGTACAACTGATCGTACTCAAAATCGCTGATGACGGGGTCGTTCAGCGCATAGTAACGCCATTCGTGATAAACTATTACCTGACGTAATTTGGTAACTAATTCCTCTGATTCCTTATTGTTTTCAGGCAAACCACCTGCTGAAAGCAATCTTTTGGATAGGTCGAAAAGCTCTTTTTGTAGTTCTTTTGAATACATCTGTGTTCCAATTTGAGAGGCAAGATAGCGGTTGTTCCTTTAAATGAGATTCAAACAATTCGTCACTACTATGAGAACCTCAGTTCTCTCTCTGTGAAACTCAGCTTAATTTACAATTTCGAAAAAGGATACAGTGGGTTACGCAGAGGCAAATAGAGTTGCGCAGAGAAAACTGCAAACATGTTGTGGACTTCTTTCCAATAAATTAAGTGCCCGCCTGTAAGCACATCTTTATTTAATTCGTTTCAAAAAACCTTCTTTCGAAGGCAAAGCGTTTGGTAAAAAAGTTGAAGAAAAATAGAACTATTGTGACCAACAACTTCGCCAGAACCGGGATGGTTGAAAATAAAGGTAACATCACTAACAGATACAACATGCCGGTACCCAAGGCCCAACCTACTCCAGAAAATAACATGGCCAGTGCAAAGGCTTCTTTCATTTTGCGGTTCATGCTAAAAATAAAATGCTTCTGTAGGGCAAAATTCACCAAAACAGCTATAGGATAAGAAATGGCATGAGCTGCAACAGGCCCTAAAAAGGCCCAATCCAGAAAGAGAAAAAGCGCATAATCAACACCTGTTGCAAGGAGAGAGGAGGTGAAAAATTTCGCCAACTGTGGAAGCAGCACCCTTATCCTCTGGTGTAAATCCATTTCCGGAAGCTTAGTTGTGATTGCCGGTTAATACCCTGAACCATTCAGTTCAGCCTCGAAAAATGCCCGAACTTCTTTCCAGTTGTTAACTCTGGTAAAACGGGTTTCATGGATATTATGAGAAGCCGTGTAAAGCAAGCCTTTTCCCTGAAACTGCTCCAGATTATAAATATGGTCGTCAATCATGTAATCGGCCTTGATGATGGTCTTGTCACCACAAAGGACGAAATTCTTCCAGGTGATAAACGGAAAATGCAGGTGCAGCCAGTCGTATTTATCCCGCAGTGAATTGCGAAATTCGGTTGCCGCCGTAACTACGAAAACATCATAGTGCTCATTGAGCCATTTCACAGTCTCCTGACTATTCTCCATAACAGGCAAGTCAGCAAAGAATCCGTCATCTGATAAAAATTCACGGATGTGCTCTCCCCCTTCCAATTGATAGATTTTCCTGCCCCACCATTCTTCTTTGGGTGGCCTTGTCCCTGTGGCTTCTTCATAATAATCCAGAAACTTGGGCACTACATCGGCAATGACTTCATCCATATCGAGAGCAATTCTTTTCTTCATTTCTTTCTTTTATTCTTTTTCAACGGTTGGTTTGGTTCATGGCATGAGATAAACCAACCGTGCCGAAAGCCTTCACACCATCGGCGGCAATTTTCAGGATTTCCGGTAGTACACTTAATTCCTCCTTCGACCAGGGGCTTAATACGTAATCCGCCTGGCTACCTTTCGGGAAATCGTTTCCAATGCCTACGCGCAGACGAGCATAGTTGTTGCCACCGGTCATCTGGTCAATGTCCTTTAATCCGTTATGGCCACCATCACTTCCATTTCCCCTCATTCTTATTTTTCCGAATTCCAGATTCAGGTCGTCCAGCACAACCAGCAGATTTTCTTTGGAAACACCTTTTTTTTGCAGCCAATACCGCACCGACTTACCGCTGCGGTTCATGTAGGTAGAGGGTTTCAATAAAATAAAAATCCTGCCTTTGTGGCGGAACTCAGCGATATCACCCAACGTATCGTTCTTAAAAGGGACATCGAATTCTTTGGCCAACATATCAACCACCTCAAAACCTATATTATGGCGGGTACCTTCGTAGTCGGGCCCCATGTTACCAAGACCAGCAATAAGGTATTTCATGAATTCTTGTTGTTGACCAGTATTTGAGGATTCATTCTGATGCGATGCTTTGAACCAATCGAATAATTTTCTTAAAATGTGCACGTTGCCTTTTTTGTTTCGGGCCGCAAAGATAGCAGGAATAAAGTTGAAAAGGATTGAATGAGTGAATGAGTGAATGAGACTGCCTCCTCCCCGCTATCCGAAAATGACAGAATAGAAAAAATGCAAACGCCAAATGCCAAACGCCAAATGCCAAATGCCAAATGCCAACAGCTATTAGCTAACAGCCAG
>CAYRDX010000049.1:0-36465 GCA_964423205.1 uncultured Saprospiraceae bacterium
TTCGGTTCAGACTGCTTCGTAATCCTTTTTGTTGACACCTTCAGGATAACCTAAGGCTTCATACACTTGTTTCTGTTTTTTTAGTGGAAGGTTACCGGTCAGCAGTTTAATGTTCAGTTTCCGCAGGTTGGAAACCAAGGTTCTTACATCGATGCCATATTCTGCGGCAATCTGTTGGCGGGTCTTAAAACCCGGACCATTATTGAAGAGATTGGCCATAGGGTCGAAGTTTTAGAGCGTTTGAAGAACATGAATTATGGAAACTCGCTCTAAATTAGTACACTACTTTAATTTTTGAGCCCCCCCGATTTTTTTAAAAATTTATCTGACACCTTAAAAGTGAGATAGGTTAAGCGTTCGCACCAGCTTTTTTATGATAAGAGAAACAGGTGACTTATTTGCAGATATTTTGCCTGAATGAAGGAACTGAAGTCCACTGTAAATTTATTTTAGTAAGTCTTCCAATCGTACCGGCAAATGCCTGTTTATCCATTCCTTGTAATAACCATTGTAGCCGGAATTCAAGTGTAGCTCTTTTATTTTTTCAGAAATAAATTGGGACTGACGGGGCTTGGGAGGAGTCAGCTCATTGAGGTTATCGATTACAGTGCGGATGCCCTCAACCAGGCGGCTTTCCTTTTTCCGGTATTGCTCCGAAATATTGTCATTTTCCCCGTAAAGATATTGTTCGACGATGGACTGTGAAACGTTACGCCCGTGTTCAAGGCTTTCTTTGATATTGCCCCTGCCGGTGACCGCGTTGCCCAGAGCAAAAACATGTTTGTATCCTTTCAATTTGCAGCACTCTTCCATTTCTACATCAAATACCTGCCCTTTCGATGGTATTCCGGGGATAATTTCCGGAATACTGCCAATCGATGAAATGACCATGGAAGTTTTGATTTCTTTATCTGACAGGGGGCGCTCTGCCACTTTGCCGTTAATGACTGCTGTTTCCCGAAGTTTCAATCCAACGAGTTTTCCGTTATCAGTGAGGATATCAATGGGTGTGTGGCAGGCCAATACATGAAATAAAAATCTGGATTGAGCAGTCTGAAGCACTTTTTCACGAACAACTTCGGCTTTTGCTTGCTGTTCCGGGGTGTCTGTTTCCCCGGGAAATAAAGGCATATCTTTTACACGTCTCCGATAAATAAGCGTACAGCCTTTTAGTCCCAGGTCTTCAAAGTTGAGGTTGTGCTTTTCCAAAATTTTCGGGATGCCGTGCTCAAGTTCAAACACGTTAGTTTCTATCCCTCTTTCACCCAGTGCTTTGATTACTGTTTCAATCATCAATGCCTTAACGACATCAATCGATGCCAGACCTCCTCCTATCACCACGGCACCATCTTCTATATTAACCTTATCACCGTAAAAACCTGGCTCATGAAAGTGGTTATACCATTTGATGAAATCATTTTGGTAATAAAAGCCATTGTTCAGAAAGTCCTCAATTCCATCCAGTTCAAGTGGCCTGTCCCTCCATGCTCCGGTTGCGAGGAAGACGGCAGAAAAACCCCAGTTTTTGGCAACATCCTCGAAGTCGAGGTCCTGTCCCAACCTCACCTTAGGTACATAGGTGACCAGGGGATGGTCCAGTTTTCCATCTATGTTCGCCTCTTCCTTGTTGCGCAGCTTGGCATGCCATTTAGGCAAACCATCTTCAATTTTACCATAAGGCAGTGCATTTTGCTCAAAAACTACAGAACGGATACCCCTATCGGCGAGTTGATAGGCTGCTTCTGCACCAGAGACAGCACCTCCAAAAATGGCAACAATGTGAGGATTCATAAAGTGTTCTTGATTAGAGAATTCGGGTTTATCATCCCGGATTCGATGAAAATCTGCTTGTCGTAAAGGTTATGGGGTGATTCTTCGAAGTCAAAAGTAAAAAGGCAAAAGTCAAAAGGATGAAGTCAAAAGGAAATTGGAAATTAACCAAGACACTGCTGTCATTCGCAAAATGCCAACCCCGAAGCCCGAAGGGCTAAAGTGGCAAGGCCCTAAGGGCCAAGCAGCCAACCGCCAATAGCCAACCGCCATTTTTCACTTAATCTCCCACGTATTATACCCTGCTAATAACTTATCCAGGTCTCCTTTGCCTTTGGTAGAAACGGTAAGTTCCAATTGCTCAAACATCAGTTCCTCATAAGGTTTCCTTTCCTTCCGGTATATCACGCCAAAAGGACGGGGAAAGGCGCCTTCCCTAGTGCCCGGGTCGTCGAAAAAGCGTGACAAAATCTGGGCTTTTATGAGGTCAGTTTCATCGTGTATCCAAAGGTCTGAAGCATCATAATTGTCATCGTTCAGGTTCACCATGCGCGGGACGAATCCATCCAGATATATCCCCTTTTCATTTTCCTTTCCGAAACGCAGTGGCTCTCCATGTTGGAGGAAAAGGCTGTTTTCTGCTTTCACTTCTTTTTCACTAAAAGAGAAAAAAGCGCCATCGTTAAAGATGTTGCAGTTTTGATAAATCTCCAGGAAAGAGGTGCCCTGATGTTCTTCTGCCCTGGTGAGCATTTCTTTTAAATGTACGGTATCCCTGTCCATTGAACGGGCGACGAATGTTGCATCACAGCCCAGAGCGAAAGCAATCGGATTAATGGGGTGGTCAATACTGCCATAAGGGGTGGTTGCCGTCCGCTTATTGATTTCAGAAGTTGGGGAATACTGTCCCTTTGTGAGGCCGTAAATCTGGTTGTTAAACAACATCACATTGAGGTTGAAATTCCTGCGAAACAGGTGCATCAGGTGATTTCCACCAATCGACAGGGCATCTCCATCTCCTGTTACTACCCAGACATCGAGTTCCGGGTTGGCCATTTTGATGCCTACGGCAATGGCTGGAGCCCGGCCATGAATGCTGTGAACGCCGTATGTCTCCATGTAGTATGGAAACCTTGAGGAACATCCAATTCCAGAAACAAAAACGGTGGAATGTTTTTCCTTTTTTAGGTCCGCAAGTACCGTTTGAACTTGCTTTAAAATAGAATAATCGCCGCAACCCGGGCACCAACGCACATCCTGGTCTGTGGCAAAATCCTTGGCTTTCAATATGGTGTCAGTATTCTGTGTCATTTCATTTCATTTTTAAACAAAGCCCTGAGAATTGGAGCATCTGTGTTAATCCAATAAGTTAACAGCGAACTCAAATAACTCATCATCAGCAATCGGCGTTCCCTGAATCTTTTTATACTCATAAACAGGCAGAAGGAATTTGTCGCGAATTACTTTGGACAACTGGCCGTTGTTAATTTCAGGAATCAAAATGCGATTATATGATTTCAGCAATTCCTCAAGATTCCGCGGAAAAGGCCTGATGTAACGCAATTGTGCATGCCCAACCTTGTATCCATTTTCCAGCAGTTTCTTGGTGACGGACTGGCAAACGCCCATGGTGGAACCCCATCCCAAAATCAACAGATCGCCACTTTCATGGCCTGATTGCAGTTTTTGAAGGGGTATGTACTCGGCAATGTTTTCGACTTTAGCTTCCCGCGTTTTCACCATGTGTTCATGGTTGGCAGGATTGTAGGATACATTGCCTGTGACGTCCTGTTTTTCCAAACCACCTACCCTGTGAATGAGTCCTGCTGTGCCAGGAATAGCCCACTTGCGAACCAGACGACCATCGCGCTGGTAGGGAAGGAAGGGTTGGCCGTTTTCTCTGGCAGGGGCAAATTCTACCCTGATTTCCGGCAATTCTGACGATTTCGGGAATCTCCAGGGTTCTGCACCGTTGGCTATGTATCCATCACTCAATAACATTACCGGAGTCATATGCTGAATGGCAATCCGGCAGGCTTCATAGGCTGCTTCGAAACAGTCGGATGGTGTGCTGGCTGATATTACAGGCATTGGTGATTCTCCGTTCCGTCCATAAAAGGACTGCAACAAATCAGATTGCTCTGTTTTTGTGGGCAAGCCGGTAGAAGGGCCGCCTCTCTGCACGTTCACAACCAACAAAGGCAATTCCAGCATAACTGCAAGGCCAATGGCTTCAGCTTTAAGGGCTACACCAGGTCCGGATGTACCAGTTGAGCCGAGATTACCACCATAAGAAGCTCCTATGGCTGAGCAAACAGCAGCTATTTCATCTTCTGCCTGAAATGTTTTGACGCCAAAATTTTTATGCTTGGCTAATTCCTGAAGGATGGTGGATGCCGGGGTAATCGGATAAGAACCATAAAACAGGGAAAGTCCTGCTTTTTGGGCGGCAGCAATCATCCCGAGGGATAGAGCTTCATTACCCATGATGCTTCTGTAGGTGCCTTTCGGGAGTTTGGCAGGCTTCACACTGAAACGGGCTGTGGCAGTCTCAAACGTGTCGCCAAGGTGATATCCGGCCTGAAGAACGGTTTTATTGGCATCCAACACATCTTCCTTGTTCCTGAATTTCGTTTTCAGGAAATGGAGCGTTGCATCCATAGTCCGGTTGTATCTCCATAAAAGGAAACCTAATACCAGCATATTTTTACATCGGTCCCTTTCTTTTATCCCCAGGGGCGACTCAATCAGAGCTTCTCTCGTGAGTTTGGTAACGGGAATCTTAATCACCTCATAACTGTTCAGGGTACCATCCTCCAATGGATTTTTTCCATCTTCATATTTAGCCAGCCGCAGATTCTTCGAATCAAATCCGTCTTCGTTTATAATGACCACTGCCCCAGGCTTCAGACTGTCCAGATTGACTTTAAGGGCAGCGGAATTCATGGCAACCAATACATCAAAGCGGTCGCCCGGCGTGTAAATCTCCTGGCTTCCAAAATGTAGCTGAAAACCTGAAACTCCCGCCATTGTTCCTGCTGGTGCCCGGATTTCTGCGGGGAAATCCGGAAAAGTGGCGAGGTCGCTACCAGCAATGGCTGTATCATCTGTAAACAAACTTCCAGTCAATTGCATGCCATCACCGGAGTCACCGGCGAATTTGATAATGACTGATTCCTTTTCTATTAAACTTTTGGGCATTGTTATTTTATTATGGGCACTTGGCAAAATTGTTTTCCACGACAAAAAACACTCGTTTGCTGTATCAGGTTGCGTTTACTTAAGCCGAATGTTTGCGCATCCACAGCTCATAGTAACCAGAATTTATTGTCTTGGATGGCAGGTAATAACAGCCATCGTATCTTCCATTACATTTTTTCGGGTTGTGCATTTACCACAAGGAACAGGGTTCTTTTCAAGGCAGGAAGAATGCAATTATGCCTAAATGCTCAAGTTTTAATTCGGCTTCTTTCGGTAGGAATTGATTGAGGCTCTGTAAATGTCTAATAATATCTCAGAAAAACAAACCTTTCACCAAATCAAATTATTTCTGAAATCACATCCGAAAGGGTATCGATTTCCTCTATAGTGTTGAAATAATGCGGAGAAACCCTGAGCGCCCATTCCACTCCTTTTTCGCCAAAGTCGATGACGGCATTGTTAAGCCCAATCGTGCTGGTATTGATGTTTTGGGTGTTTAGTTTTTTGTTGAAAGCCAGCGCATCGTGTCCTTTTACTTCTGCAGTTACGATTCCGGATAACTTTTTTCCCCTATCCAAAATCCTTACTCCGGGCAATTCTGTCAATTTCTTTCGGGTGTAATCTGCCAGCCCCATGACGCGTTTTTCTATGGCTTGCATGCCAATCTTTTGAGCATACTCGATGGCCGCTCTGCTGCCCAAAACCAATTCATAAGGCTTTTCGAAATATTCAAAGCGGGTAGCAGTTTCAGAAACCTGATAATCATCGGGGCCAGTCCAGGTTGCGCCATGCAAATCTGGAAATACTGGCTCATGCCCTGCTTTGAGTACCCGGTCAGAGGCAAACAAAAAGCCAGCGCCTCTTGGCCCACGCAGGAACTTTCGCATGGTGGCACTGAGGAAATCACAACCAATGGCTTCGACATCCAGTGGAATTTGCCCGGCGGACTGGCAGGCATCCACCATATACCAGACTTCTTTTTCGCGGCACAGTTGGCCTATTTCCTCAACTGGCTGCACCAGTCCTGAGTTGGTGGGCACATGGGTCACTGCCACCAGTCTGGGCTGGTGTTTATCAATGAGTTCTTTCACGGACTGCACATCTACTCCACCTTCCGGCACTTTAGCAGCCCTGATGATACGGACGCCTGTTCGTTTTTGAAGAAACAAAAATGCTATCTGGTTGGAGACATAATCATCGTCGGTGGTCAGCAGTACATCGCCTTTTTCTAAAGGAAAAGAACTCAGAGCCTTATTGTAGGACTCAGTTGCGGATCCGGTGAAGGCGATATTCCTCCGTTTAGCATTGATGAAATCGGCGACAGAGGTATAGAAACCCAAAATTTCCTTGAACCGTTTTGCCATAGTTTCATAACCACCGTGTAATGTCTCCTCATGGAAGTAATTTGATACAGCATCAATGACAGGTTGTGGTGGCAGACTGGAGCCGGCACTGTTGAGGTGAATAACATGAGCGCAACCCGGAGTGTCTTTGCGCAACTGATGAATGATTTGCTCAGTGAACATTTGTTTTTTCTGCAAATAAAATCAATGCTGGCCCGGATTCAGCCTTTTGGTAGTGGCTAATTTCTATGCAGAAAAAAAGAATGAGCCTCCCGACCCATTCTCTTTTTCGTTTTGCCCTTTATGATTTTGAGTTTAATCCACTACCAGTGATTCAATCAGTTGCTGAGAAACATTACTGACACTGATGCCCAGTTCGTAGTGTTCGCCCAATTCCATGATCTGGTGAAGGCAGTTATCGCAGGCAGTGACCACTTTAGTGGCTCCGGTGGCTTTGATTTGTTCAGCTTTTACTTTGCCGTAGAGGAGCCTTTCATCGCGCCAATCGTCACAAGCCACCATGCCGCTTCCGCCGCCGCAACAGAAGTTTTCTACCCGGTTGGGAGTCATGTCCACATAGTCTTTTACAGCTGCTTTAAGCACTCTTCGAGGTTCTTCAAATACACCTCCTTTGCGTCCCACATTACATGGGTCGTGATAGGTGACGGGGCCATTGCTCTTGGACGGGTCGAGTTTAATCAGGCCTTTGGAAACGTATTCATCGCAAACTTCCAATAGACTTCTCACTTTGAATTTGTACTTGTCGCCGAACCATTTCGGGACTTCCCATCTCAGCACTGCATAAGCATGCCCGCACTCAGCCACCACTATTTCCTTGACGTTCAGGCGGGTGGCCTCTTTCAGGATGCGTTCAACGATGATTTTCATCTTGACCGTGTCCCCCATAAAGAAGGCATAGTTGGATGCTTCAAACATGCTCAGCGTCCATGAGGCACCGGCCTTATTGAATAAGATGGCGGGCGGAACTATGGTATGCACTCCGGAAAGAGGCACATAGAGCATTTCCGCTTCTTCTTCTATTGGAATACGGGCATTTGGATTCTTCAACTTTTCCTGAACTTGTTTTTCAAACTTTGCAATGTGAGGTCTGAACACTTCCCGGAAACTATCCAAAGTATCTTCCCTTGAAATGGCGATTTCTGCCAAATCTTCCAGAATTTCAGGATGCTTGCCTGTGGCAGTCAGCGCACCACGGGCTGCAGCCAGGATGACAGGTGTTTCAACACCCATTGGACAGTTTATGACGCAACGCTCACACATGGTGCAATCTCGGAAAGCGGCATGCAGCCATTGGTCAAGGTCCTCTTCTGACATGGATTTTGCACCTGTCCACCAGGGAAGCAGTTTGCTCAGCCAGTCTTTTTCAGTCTTTAAGACTTTGCGCACTTTTTCAGCTTTTGCCACCGGCGACTTGTCGGGGTCTTCCGTTGCCTTGTAAACATGGCAGGCTTCGATGCACCAACCGCAATGGGTGCAAAGGTTCGTGGCGGAAACTCCCAAAAGGCGGTTGATTCTTTTGGAAAGCTCTTGTGATGCTATTTGGATATTGTTAGTTGTCATGATGCTTCATTGTTGGTTAAACTCACTTATGCCTGAGGTATCACTCCTTTTGTACCATATCTGGAGCCCATCAGGAAACGGGCAAAAAAGAAATAGATATAGTGCGAAATCTTGCTGAAGGGCACATAGAAGAGGAAGAAAGCGGTGATGAGGAAATACCACATCCGCCAAGCTGCCCCATCTGTTAGTAATGCCATTACAGCTAAGAACAGGAAGAATTGCATTGTAATGAGGGAGAAGTAGTCATCCGGCGTGCTGATGTGCCGCAGTTCCTTTCGGCTGATGCGATGCCATAGCTTCAGGAATCCCATCAATACTGAGGGCGCAATGAGCGCAGCAAACACAACCCTTACCGGCCAAATCATGATGCCTGGTGCAAAGGGAAAGGTAAAGGTGTTCACTATGGCCACCAATGCACCGATGTGGTACAGTCCGAATTCCAGCCAGCGCCACCAATTGGTGCGAGCACTTTCCATGGACCAGGGCATAAAGATGGCGCCATAAGACTGAAGTACCCCTTTGGTGGATGAGCCTTTAGGTGTGGCCTGTTCCCAGGGCATTTGCAATCGTGACAACTGCCAGATTTTGATGGTGTACATCACTGCCATCCAGAGCAGGGCAATGTACTGCAAATCAAATTCAATGAAATGAAGGGTTTGATCGTCAACCATGATGTTAGTTTTTAGCTATTTAAGTCCGGTTTCTTTTCAATGAATTGTCATGAAAAGTCCAAATAGGGGCAAAATTCACCATGGAGACGGTGGCTATTGCCCCTTCGAGATTTCAATAAAAGAACAAGGTGCCTAAATCAGATGAACAAGTTCACATCCGCATCGGCGGCATAAGCCAGGAATGCAGCTGCTCCGGCTACTTCCGCTTCTTCAATGAATTCCTCTTTTGAAAAACCAAAGACATCCATGGTCATTTGGCAGCCAATGAGTTTCACGCCCAATTCCACGCATGTGTCGCGTAGTTCCGTGATGGTGGCAACCCCCTTGTTCTTGAAAGTTTGTTTCATCAGGCTGGTGGCAGCCATTTCGAAGCCAGGGATGTTGGCCATCATGATGTTTGGAATAGGCCAGGTGAAGTCCTGAAATCCTTTTGGGCCAAATGGCATTTTCATCGGCATGGCAGGATTACCAAGAGGAGAGACCTCAGCTTTCACCTCTTTTTTCAAAAGTGGTAACCCGTAGAATGTAAAGAAAATACCAACCTCCCAGTCCATAGCTGCGGCAGCAGAACCAAGAATGAAAGGAGGATAAGCCCAATCGAGGGTGCCCTTGCTGGCTACCAATGCCAGGCGGCGGGGGCGTCCGTTTGTGTTTTCACTTGACATAATTGATTGTGTTTAAGTAAGTGGGATTTCTGTCATGGAGTTTAATAACCCCTACAACAGTATCTACCCCCGCTTAATGTGTTTTTTTGATGATGAACCTGAAAAAGTCGCCTTCGTCAGTTGCTTCGAGCAGTTCATGACCGGTTTGTTTAGCCCAAGCCTGCATATCGGGCATTGAGCCAGGGTCAGTGGAAATCATCTCGAGCACTTCTCCAACGTTGAGCTGTTTGATAGCGCCTTTGGTCTTTACGACTGGCATCGGGCATAACATCCCTTTGCAATCCAGTGTGTTAGTAATTTGAAATTCTGCCATATAGTTGAACTTATTTGGTGGATAAATTGTGTTTGTCCTCACTAAATATTTGTCTTTATAAAGAGTTATCCTGCATGGATTAAATGATGTCGCAGCTTTCAATGCAATCAAAAATCTTAATGATGTGCCTCGACATTAAACTGTAATAAACATTTTTCCCTTCCCTATGCGAGGCCAGCACACCCCGGTCTTTCATCTTATTAAGGTGATGAGACAATGCGGGTTGAGGAATGGGTATCTGCTCATTGATTTGGGCTACGCTAAGCGGTTCATCTTTGTCAAGCATTTTGATGATGTCGAGTCGAACCGGATGCGAAATAGTTTTCAAAATTTCGGCAGCTTTCGCAAGTCTGCTTGTATCCATACAGTATTCATTTTTAGTCAGTTGTTCAAAAATATTGATACATGTCGATTTGTAGATGTGTTTGTTTGGTGATTATAGTCAAGTTGTTTGGTGATATTTTCCAGGCATTTTCAGATACGGTTATGGCATGGCAACGGTAAGAATCATCTTGCTGGCTTTTCTCTACCATCATTGAATAAAGGCCATTTTCATAAATTTGCCACCTAAATTCAATTTTCAATGAACTCTAACCCAGGCAACTCAAGTGAATCCTATTTCCTGAAATTCAGAAATAACGTCATCGGAATTGACCAAATTTTTGAAACTCCCTTTGGACAAAAGAAAATAGTGTATGCTGACTGGACGGCAAGTGGTAGAATGTATTTGCCAATTGAAAAGAGATTTGAAGAGGAGATTTTACCTTTTGTAGGTAATACTCATACCGAGACAACAGTCACCGGCTCTAATATGACTATTGCCTACCATGAGGCGCTAAACATCATAAAGCGACATGTGGGGGCCCAAAAAAGCGATGTCATCTTATCATCGGATTCGGGAATGACGGGCGTTGTTAATAAGCTACAACGCATTCTGGGCCTGAAACTCCATGAAAAATTCAGCGGCAAAGTAGCTTTGTCGGGTTCAGAAAGGCCAGTGGTTTTTTGCACTCACATGGAGCATCACTCCAACCAGACGTCATGGCTGGAAACCATTGCCGATGTGGAGGTCATTCAGGCTACAGAAGAAGGCCTGGTCGACTTGAATCACCTAAAGGTTTTACTCAAACAATATGAGAAAAGGGAAGTCAAGATTGCTGCTGTCACTTCCTGTTCCAACGTCACTGGCATTTTGACTCCCTATCATGAGATTGCTGAAATCATGCACTTAAACGGGGGCCAGTGTTTTGTAGATTTTGCAGCATCGGCGCCTTACATCCAGATCAACATGCGTCCGGAGAATGAATTGCAACACCTTGATGCCATTTATTTCTCGCCTCATAAATTTTTAGGCGGACCCGGCTCCACCGGTATTTTGATTTTTGACCACAAGCTCTATAAAAACAGGATTCCCGATAATCCAGGAGGCGGCACTGTTGACTGGACCAATCCCTGGGGCCAGCATAAATATGTGGATGAAATCGAAGCCCGAGAAGCCGGAGGTACGCCCGGTTTTCTGCAAACCATCAGGGCTGCCCTGTGCATCAAACTCAAAGATGAGATGGGAGTGGATAACATGCTTGCCCGTGAGGAGGAGCTTATGGAGATTCTGTGGCATGGCCTGAAATCTATTCCCGGCCTCAACATTCTGGCCGGTAATATATCTGACAGACTGGGCATTGTTTCTTTCTATATCGACAACCTGCACTACAACCTTGCGGTACGCCTCCTAAATGACCGCTTTGGCATTCAGTCGAGAGGTGGCTGCTCCTGTGCCGGCACTTATGGCCATTACCTGTTGCATGTATCTGAGCAACAGTCAAAAACAATAACAGACATGATTTCCATTGGTGATAACTCTTCCAAACCAGGCTGGGTCAGGGTGTCCATTCACCCGGTAATGACAAAAGAGGAAGTTGAGTTTATCGTAACATCTGTTCGTCAGGTTGTGGAAAATCATGTGGAGTGGGGCAAGGATTACGTTTATGATAACCGGAAGAACGAATTCAGGCACAAAAATGATGGCGATAAAAGCAAGGAAAGGGTGCAACTCTGGTTGGATAGTCCACTGACCTACGAAACTATGGAGCATCCTGTAACAGTCTCCTAAAGCGGATTTACGAACCGTAGGTTTTCTGATAATTTAAGCAGCTTGAATTAAACTGTCTTCAGGAGTTGTTTTTTAGAATCAGTTCGGCCAGGTCATACACCTTAATGCTTTCGTGTTTATCCTTTTCCTTGAGCCCATCTTCGAGCATAGTCAGGCAGAAGGGGCAGTTGGCGGCAATGATTTTTGCGCCTGTTTTTAGTGCGTCTTCTGTGCGCTCCACATTCACTCTTTTATGTCCAGCTTCCTCTTCCTTCCACATTTGAGCACCTCCGGCGCCACAACACAGGCCATGGTTTTTGCAGCGCTTCATTTCTGTGAGCTTAGCATCCAGGGTTTTCAATAAGTGACGCGGAGCTTCGTAAATACCATTGGCCCTACCCAGGTAACAGGAATCGTGATAGGTAATCTTTTGCCCTTTGAAAGTGCCACCTTCCACCTTAAGGCGTCCTTCTTTGATAAGGCCTTCCAGGAACTGAGTATGGTGCAGTACTTCATAGGTACCCCCGAGTTCGGGGTATTCATTTTTGATGACGTTGTAACAATGTGGGCAGGCTGTCACAATTTTCTTTACCTCGTACATATTCAATACAGCCACATTCTGCTGCGCCAGCATTTGGAAAAGGAATTCATTTCCAGCCCTTCTGGCGGGGTCTCCCGTGCAGCTTTCTTCCGTTCCTAAAATGGCAAATTCAACACCTGCCTTTTGAAGCAATTTGCAAAATGTAATGGTTACTTTCTGTGCTCTGTCGTCGAAGCTGCCTGCGCAACCTACCCAAAACAATACTTCCGGTTTGCGGCCTTCTGCTGCAAGTTCTGACATGGTGGGAATGTGGGACATGATATTGTTATTTGTTGATTGTTGTTAGTTGTTCGTTGAGGCCAATGCTTTATTCATTCAATGCCCAACAGCCAATTTTCTTTGCTCTTTATTCTTTGCTCTGTTTTCTCCATTCTCAATTCTCAATTCTCACTTCTCAATTCCACAGTTCCTCCTTTTACATTTTACATTTTACATTCATCATTTTACATTTTCACAAGTCGCCACCATCCCTTGCTCATAAGTGTTTTCAGTACTGCGGACAAAGTGAATCCAGTCTTTCCGCCAATATTTCAGGTTACTTATTCCGGGCTAGGCGGAAACCTGCACTGTCGTATTGGAGCGCAGGATCGCTCTTTTGGCGCCTGGCAACACGACAGTCCACTGCAATGTCTCTCCATGAACCACCTCGCAACACGCGGCAACCAATGGGAGATGAAGACGGCCCCATCGGATTATGCAAAGGGCTGTTTTTGTAATAATCCTTATCATACCAGTCCCAACACCATTCCATTACATTGCCGCTCATGTCATAAAGGCCTAACCCATTTGGAAAGTAACTGCCAACCTTAGTTGTATATTTATATCGATAAGACCTATCATCCATAAGAGTTGCACCTGAATGGTACCAACTATACGATACCAGCCTACTTTCTATCGATGTACCCGACCATATATTGCGTTCCGATGAACCTCCACCAGCAGCATATTCCCACTCGGCTTCAGTTGGCAATCGGTAGCCATTTGCTCCGATGTTCCAGCTCACTGTACTGTCACTGATATTGTACACAGTTTGAAGACCCTCGCGTTCACTTCGCCAGTTGCAATAGGCTACTGCATCCTCCCAACTTACATTTGTCACAGGCCGCAAGGTTCGGTACCCAGAAGGGACTTGAATTTTCCGCTTCCCTTTTGCCGCACAAAACGCATCGTACTCCATAAAAGTCACCTCGTACGCGCCCAGGTAAAAATCATCCACCTTCACTTGATGTACTGGGTTCTCGTCATCTGCACATCCCGAACCACCAATATCCGGGTCAGGTGACCCCATTTGAAAGGTGCCGCCACGGACTAATACCATTTTGCCGGAGACACCAGGCTGCAGCCATTTATCCGACCGCAAGCCCACTGTCGAATTCAGCTTTAATTCAACAGCTGTTCCGCTTTTAACGACCGGCTTTAGTTTCTGACCCTCCTGTTCTGCTTTCGGACGGGTGGAATACTCCGCACCCAGTAGCGGATTTATCAAGTGATTGTTTATCATCATCCCATCAGCCGTTATACTCATTTGTTGATAAGACGCAAAATGCCCCACGGCTAACAGTAAAAAAGGCATCAGCATCAGAGTGGGTAATTGTTTTGATATCTGCATGATATTTCTGGTTTTAATGGGCGTTAATTTATGGTTTTTCGTGGGTAGTTAAGTTGATTGTGATTCGCTGTTGAGTATTTTAAATTTTTTGTAACATACAGATTTTCAATTCTCCATTTTCAATTCTCCATTTTCAATTCTCCATTTTCAATTCTCCATTTTCAATTCCTGCTTCCACGCATCCCTATCCACTGTCATTGCCCATGCAGACTGGCTGTTTTCCATACTGTTGAACATGGGGAGCAATTCGGCTGGTCCGGCAGATTCCATAAGTATTTCATAGCGACGAAGCTGTATGATAATGTCCAGTGGGTTAATCATGACGGGGCAAGCTTCAACACAGGCATTACACGAAGTGCAGGCATGAATTTCTTCCCTGCTGATTCGGTCAAACAGCGATTTACCATCGTCGTAGTTGTCTTTTGATAAAACAACTCCTTCTCCACGGGCATCTTCGCGGATAAATTCCGGGTTTCCGCTATCGAGGTTCTTGCCAATTTCCTCCGCTCTGTCGCGTACGTCCATGACTATTTTTCTGGGCGATAATTTTTTACCTGTTATGTTGGCCGGACACTCAGATGTACAGCGGCCACATTCCGTGCAAGTGTAAGCATCCAGCAGGCTTTTCCAACTCAGGCTGGTCACATCATTGGCTCCAAAGTGCAGCACAGTTTCCTCCGTAGTTTCGACAGGGGCTGCTTCCGGATTCATCATGCTGGCAACTTCACGCTGAATGTCCGGCATATTGCTCAGTTGTCCTTTGGGTGTAAGCCGCGCAAACCAAGTGTTTGGGAATGCCAGCAAGAGGTGTAAGTGTTTGGAGAAAGGCAGATAGTTCAGAAATGCGTAAACAATTAACAGGTGCAGCCACCAGCCAAATCGCTCAATCCCGACCAGGGTGTTTATACTCATTCCATCGAATAAAAGTGGTCCGGTTACGCTGCTCAGGGCAAATGCTCCTGTTTCGTGATAGTGGGCTGCGCCCATACTCTGGAGCACTTTGTCAGCACCGTTCATGCTGAAGATTCCAATTATCAGCAGAATTTCACCAATAAGAATCAGGTTGGCATCCAGGAATGGCCAGCCTTTCATTTCCGGGTTGTGGAAACGGGGCAGGCGAAGCAGGTTTCTGCGCGAAAGGAAAATGATGGTAGCAATGAAAGCCAGCAAGCTGAGGATTTCAATAAAACTGATTACAAAAGTGTAAAATCCACCTAATGATGTTGAAAATGCCCTGTGGCTGCCACTGAATCCATCAACAAAAATCTCAATCAGTTCAACCTGAGTCAAAAGAAAAGCCACATAAATGAACAGGTGGAATACTCCTGGCACCCAGCGGCTGAACATTTTCTGCTGGCCAAAGGCTATGAGAAAAACGTTGCGCCAGCGCTGACCGGCATGACCCCCGATTTTTTCATCTTTACCGAGATTGATGTTGCGGATAATCTTACTGTAGTTTCGCCATGCGAAGTAAAAGGCAACAAGCGTAACGAGGGCGAACAGGATAATCTGAATCATAAGCTGGTGGTTATTTTCTGTTGACGGAACCCCTGAATGCTGGGCTGATTGGTTCTCTTTATTAACTGGTTTTTGATTGAAGATATCTGATTGACGATATCAGATTTTTGATTTTCCGGCATGTGTCCAATTGATGCCTCCCGGAAAATCAAGAATCTGAAGTCTTATATCTGAATTCTGAAATCAAAAAAACCTTAAAACATAGAACCAAGCAATCCTGCCCTTAATGCCATAGAGAGGATTAATGAGCATTTAAGCCCTGAATTTTATTTAACCTTGAGCAGTTTTTCTAATTCTGGTTCCTATAACCTTAGACTGAAGAAGGGCTAAAATAAAACATAACTTTTTAGATTGAAGACTAAATGTCGAAATTGCTGGGCTGATTTTTTTATGTAAACCTAAATGACTCTGTTCAGCACAGGGATGTTTCAGTTAGAAACTAAAATTGGAATTCAATTCTTTGGTTCTGATATGTGGCAATGAACTTCCTTCTATTATTGAGAAATTAAGTGCACTCGTAGTGTTGTTGACCACTTTTGCATAAGTAATTACTACTGATTTCGGGTAAAGTCCGATCATGCATAAAAATAATACCATTGGTCAATCTTTCTTCTTAAAGAATGGCCTCTTAAAAATTTCCTGATCATGAAAAGTATAGTTTTTACCCTTGCCTCTCTGCTGTCACTTTATTCACTGGCCCAAAATGACATTACCGGTTCCTGGTATGGTGTGCTCAATGTGCAAAACATGATGGAGTTGCGGATCGTCATCCACCTCAAATCTGAAAACGGGAAATATTCGGCCACCATGGACAGCCCCGATCAGAAGGCTTTCGGGATACCGGTTGCCGAAACAAAGTATGACCATCCTACCCTTAGTCTGTCTATGCCAAACCTGAGAGCGACTTATGAGGGGACTGTAGCGGAAGACTATTCTTCCATTGATGGCAATTTCCAACAGGCTGGCATGAATATGAAGTTGCTGTTGAAAAGGGAAGTCATAGAAAAAAAAGTGGTAAACCGGCCACAGGAACCTAAGCCGCCCTATCCCTATTTTGTGGAAGAGGTGACTTTCAATAATAAAAGTGCCGGGAATACACTTGCAGGTACACTTACTCTTCCGTCCAAAGAAGGCAAATATCCTGTAGTCGTTCTGGTGAGCGGGTCAGGACCACAGGATAGAAATGAGGAGCTCTTGGATCATAAGCCCTTCCTTATTCTTGCTGACCATTTGACGCGAAAAGGTATAGGTGTACTTCGTTACGACGATAGGGGAGTAGGTAAATCAACTGGTAACTTCGAAACTGCAACCTCCGAAGATTTTGCAACAGACGCATTGGCGGCGATTCATTTTTTAAAAAACAGGCCTGAAGTGAATACAAAGCTGATTGGTATAGCAGGGCACAGTGAAGGTGGATTAATAGCCCCAATCGTTGCTGTAAAGTCAAAAGATGTCGGATTCATCGTTCTATTAGCCGGCCCAGGTGTAACCGGCAAAGATTTACTTGCACTTCAAATAGAGCTGATTTCCAAAGCCGGAGGACTTGATGAAGCAACAGCCAGAAAACAGGCAGCCAATAGCCTGGAGACTTTCAATTTGATGTGTAAGGAGAAAGATGTTGACAAAGCTAAAAAGGCCGTCGAAGCCAGGATTAAAAAAAGCTATGAAGAGATGACCGAAACCGAAAAAAAAGAGGCCGGTGAATTTTCTGTTTACGTGGAAAGAGTAATGGCCCAGTTGTTCACTCCCTGGATGCAATTCTTTTTGTGTTACGACCCGGCGGCATCACTTCAAAAAGTGAAATGCCCTGTATTGGCCCTTAATGGCGATAAAGACCTACAGGTAGATGCCGACCAAAATCTCACCGGCATTCAAAAGGCCCTGAAAAAAGCGCGTAACAATAAGGTGACTGTTCATAAACTGAAAGATTTGAACCACTTATTCCAAACCAGTAAAACCGGCGCACCAAGTGAGTACGCCAAAATAGAAGAAACGATGTCGCCCGTGATGATGAACATTGTTTCTGATTGGATTCTGGGCCTGAGCAAATAAGGAGGTTTAGGCAATTTACAGGATGTCTGCCCCGTTTTGTATCCAATTTCTAATTTTGCAACATATTGTAGAATGAAAGTGGTGTACCGCGAAACATTCAATCATTTACCAGACTGATGAAATTACGGACGGAAGCTTTAGTAAAGAAATACGGCCACAGAACTGTTGCAAAAGATGTTTCCCTACACGTCAATCAAGGGGAAATTGTTGGTCTGCTGGGCCCAAATGGTGCCGGCAAAACCACTACATTTTATATGGTGGTTGGTTTTATCCAACCCAATGGTGGATGCGTTTTTCTGGATGATGAAGATATTACACATCTGCCCATGTACCGCAGAGCCAGACGAGGAATAGGTTACCTGACTCAGGAGGCATCGGTCTTCAGAAAACTAAGCGTGGAAGATAACCTTGCCGCAGTACTGGAAATGATTCCGGGTGTTTCTGAAGAAGAACAGAAGGAGAGGTTGGAGTCACTGATACAGGAGTTTGGATTACAACGAGTTCGGAAAAACAGGGGAGACACGCTATCAGGTGGTGAGCGAAGGAGAACGGAAATTGCCAGAGCCCTGGCTACCAGACCCAAATTCATACTACTTGACGAGCCATTTGCAGGTATCGACCCAATAGCTGTGGAGGATATTCAGACTATTGTGGCTAAACTGAAAATGAAAAATATCGGAATCCTTATTACAGACCATAACGTGCAGGAAACTTTGTCAATTACCGACCGCGCTTATCTGATGTACGATGGTGCCATTCTGAAGCAGGGTACAGCTGAAGAACTCGCAGCAGATGAGCAAGTTCGCCGTTTGTACCTCGGTAAGAATTTTGAGCTGAAGAAAAGAGTGTTAGAAATTCAGGATGAGGAATGAGGGATAAGGGATGAGGCAGAATGAGGTCTCAACACTTTTTTTTGCAGGATTGAACAACTATTTGCAGTTTCAGGAAATCTATAAGGTTATAAAACCATAGAAATATTCCTTTTTTCAAATCAGGAAGAATAATGAAAAAGTATTGCTTCGTTTTATTGGCAACCATGATTGCTGTATTAAGTGCCTATGCACAGGACAAACCCATCAGGTTTACAGTTGAGGTGAGCACGGATTCCATTTTGATGGACAATTACTTTGAGGTGAAGTTCATTTTGGAAAATGCGAACGGAAAAAACTTTGAAGCCCCACAGTTCGATAATTTTAACATTGTCAGCGGACCAAATTTTTCTTCTTCTTACAGCATGGCCAATGGTGAAATTACTCAAAGTATGACCATTACTTATTACCTCGAACCTAAAGAAGTCGGTGCCTTTTATATTCTTCCTGCAAGTGTGGAAACAGGTGGCAAGACCCTGGAAACCTCTCCCTTAAGAGTCCTGGTTGTACCTAATCCCGACGGTATAAAACAAGCTCCAAAAAGACAGAGCAGGCAGCTTTTTGATATGTTTGATTCTTTTGATTTTGGTAATGACTTTTTCTTTAATGCTCCCAGGATGACGCCTAAAGAGCAACCTAAGAAGGAAGAAAAACCCGTAGAGAAAAAGAAAAAAACAACACGGATTTAAGGAACAAGTAAAAAGTAAAAAGGCAAAAGTTGTCCAATTGATTTCTAAACCACTTGAAAATCAGTTGGCTGTTGGCGGTTGGCTCTTGGCTGTTGGCTGTTGGCTCTTGGCTCTTGGCTGTTGGCTCTTGGCTCTTGGCTTTTGCCTTTTGCCTTAAATATCATCCTCTGTTTTTTTCCCTGTCCATTTCGTTGAGCCGGTATTGCTTCACCACATTCAACATTTGAGCTGTGAGGTTTTCTACATTTCCATAACCGGATTTTTCAAGTGCTTTAGCCCATGTCATGTAGTTTTCACCAATCAGAGGTGCAAAATTGTTTTTAGCAAACAGGCTGAAATCCCGGAAACTTTCCCAGGCTGTGTTGTAATTGCGAAATTGATTGCCCCCAACAGTTGAGCAGGAACCCAATGAGCCGTAGTCACAGGAAAGAGCAAAAAAATTGTGATTATCGATGGAAACAGGGTTAGTGCCAGCTTTGCTTTGAATGAGAGAGAGGGATAAAACGACAGAAGCCGGGATTCCGAACTTTTCGTTTTCAGCTTGCGCAACTTTTTTGAATCTCTGAATATACTTTTGGGTTTGATCCTCATCGATTCCATCAAGGGCATCTTTCCCACCATCAGATTCATCTCCCATTGAAAATGCAGATGAGGCTTTTTTCAGTACATCACCTTTTAATTGGTTTGTAATTATGTTTTCTGAAGTTGATTGTCGATCATTTCCACTCCTACCTACTAAAAAATAAAAGGCAAAAAGGATCAGCGTAATTTGAAACCAATACCTGATTATAAAATTCAGAGCACGCGCAAAGGAAATTTCAATGGTCATTACAAAATGTTTTAAATTGATTTGCTCTGAAGTGCGTAGCAAAATAAAACATTCTTAAGTTAATAAACAAAATGTTTGTAAAATTTAACAATTGAAACAAAAAAGTTTATATTCTGATTTAGTCTTCAAATACATCTACCTTAGGTTTTTCATTCCTGTTAGCCAATTCCCAGGCTGTATAAAAGATAAGTTGTGTGATGGGTACCATTTTGTCGAATTCAATCTTATCAATAGTGTCACTTGTCCGGTGATAATCCTGATGCAAGCCGCTGAAATAGAAAATGGAAGGAATTTTTTTCTTCGCAAAATTGTAGTGGTCGCTGCGGTAGTACAATCTCTGAGGGTCATTTCTGTCATTGAATGTGTAGTCCAGTGTAAGCTTGGAGTAAGTTTCATTAGCTGTTTCATTGATCTGATGAAGGGTTGTGCTCAGCCGGTCTGCTCCAATCACATAAATGTATGACGGATCGTCCTTGTGTTTTTCATCTCTTCTTCCAATCATGTCTACGTTGAGGTTGGCAATTGTATTTTGCAACGGGAAAACAGGGTATTCTGAATAGTATAGTGAGCCCAGGAGGCCTTTTTCCTCTCCGCTTACGAGCATAAATAACATACTTCTGCGCGGTCCCTGTCCCTTTTCAACAGCGATTTGAAAAGCCTGTGCTATTTCCATTACTGCACTTGTTCCACTGGCATTGTCATCGGCACCATAGTAAATCTGATTTCCTCTTTTGCCCAGATGGTCGTAATGTGCTGTTATCACGACGAGTTCATCAGCGAGTTTGGGGTCAGAACCCCGGATATACCCCAATACGTTAGAACCATTCAACTCAGTGACGCTTTTCTGTTGTTCCGCTATTAAATTTGTTTGAAAAGTAAAGCTTTTAGAATTACCATTTGTATTGATTTCCTTCGCTGCTTTCTTAATGTCCTCATGGAATTTATTTGAAATCTTAGCCATGGCCTCTTCACTGATTACAAAACTGTTTGGGTAGGCTGAGTTTTCCGAGTTTGGTGCTACTGGTAACATTCTTTGACCTTGCCTCCGACTTTCCTGAACATTTTTCGAAAAGTCACTGCCTACAATGAAGACAGTACTCACCCCAAGTTGATAAGCTGTTGACAGCTTGAGTGTTTTGTCGGTTGACCACTTTGATTCCTTTTTTTCTTTGGTGATCCAAGATGTTCCATCCTCGTCAGCAGGTTCTCCATCTAGTATTACGATATGTTTTCCCCGGAGATCTTTCCCCTTATAATCGCTGTACATTTTGTCGTCAATGCCATATCCGAGAAAAACCAATTCCTTGATTTCACTCCGTCCACGGTTCTGGTTAATTCTGGGGTCCGAATAAAAGTCTTTATCGGGTTGTAGTACAGTACCATTTGCTGAAAGGAGCAATTTATCGGAAGCCCATCTTTCGGAGCTAAACCGGATCTTCTGTAAATAGGTGCCAGAATCTGCCACAGCCAGGAGTCCCATTTCTTTGAATTGTTGTGCGATGTACAGAGCAGCCCTATGCTGGCCTGCTGTGCCGGTTTCCCTGCCTTCAAATTCTTCAGATGCCAAATGACTAAGGTGATACCGCAAATCATCAATGATTATTGTGGAAGCAAAATGTGAAGCACCGGCACTGGCTTCCAACAGAGTATTTGTATTCCCCGTTTTAGTAGCCTGTTGAGACCAGGATGAAAATGATAAGAGCAGTAAAAAGCCCGAAAGCAAGATTTTACCTAAGTTGTGGTTCATGTTATTGTTGAAAATGACTTTTGATGAATAGAATGAGTTATTTTGAGAGAAAATCTGCATCCAATTGAAGTATCAAAGAAACGTTTATTCCAGCAGTGGAAACAAGAATTTGAATCCGGTAATTTTGCAGAACACAAAACAATCCAATTAAGTATTGGCTAATCATGCAAAATTCGAAGAAAAAAATTGGGTTGAGCCATCTTTCAGAGTGACAGAAATCACTATCAGCAATTTAGGTTGAAAATAATTGTAGGATTTAGCTTTACGCAATTATTTTTCAATACATGAAAATTTGTGTTTAATTAATATTTTCGAATTTTGGTGCTTAACTTCCAATAAGTATGTAATCTGAATTTTTTAGTTGTATTGAAATATCACAAAATCAGAATAACATGTCGATCACAGTCAAGAAAATAGATTATTTCAACCTTACTGTTAAAGACCAGCCTGGAGAAGCATACAGGTTTTTGTCGGAATTAGCCAACCTGGGTATCAATATGGCGGCTTTTTCAGCTATTCCGCTTGGCCCTGTTTCTACCTTATTGACCATTTTTCCTGAAAACTCACAAAAGTTGTCAAAAGAGATGAAACTAGCCGGTCAGGTGCTCGATGGCCCTCATAAGGCCTTACTGGTGCAAGGAGATGATGAACTGGGAGCACTGATAAGTATCCATCAAAAATTGTATCAGGCAAACGTCAACATTTCAGCTGCCAGTGGAGTCTCAGATGGCAAGGGCAGTTTTGGTTATGTCATTTATTTGCGTAACGAAGAATTCGAAAAAGCTGTAACTGTTCTGAAACTCTGATAGTAATTTGCAAGAGTTTTTGGTTGTTCATACAGTCCTTTATGAAAAACCGAAAGAACTTCAGAGTTAAACAATATTTAGTTTTATTCTCACTGAAGTTCTTTCGGTTTTTTTGATCCTGTCATAAAGAGCCTCTACGCCATAGAGCCTGTATCCTTGACAAGTATTTTTACAATCAAACCCTGGTCAAGTAACTTCTCACCTACATTCTAACTAAGAATTTTACCTACTCAAGTGATACTAAAGCCATATAATTTTGTAATCCAATTGTAAACTTCGTGAGCTATAGTAATTACATTTTTACATCTAAAATCATTATTTTAGGGAAAAATTAATTTTCAATAATCTGGTAAGTGATTAGTAACGAATGGCTTACGAGAGAAAGGTTCGCGTTTGACATTTGTCACAAAGCCGACTGCCTTTTGTCATAAGATTGTCAGAGGACAAACTCCATTTTTGCGCATACATCAAAAAAAGGATTCTAACATTATTAAACTTAAATTTCTCGATTATGCGCGTCAAATTTTCCATCCTCAAGTTTTTGGCTTTGGTTGTTGCGATAGCATTATTCTCCTGTAAAGGTGATATCGGACCCCAGGGCCCTGCTGGTCCTAAAGGTGATACCGGAGCTACTGGAGCTACTGGAGCTACTGGTGCTACTGGCGCAACGGGTGCAACGGGTGCAGCTGGAGCAACTGGTGCAACTGGTGCTACTGGCGCAACGGGTGCAACCGGAGCAACTGGTGCAACTGGTGCAACTGGTCCTGCCGGCACCACCGGCTGTGTTGAGTGCCATGCAAGCAACCAATTGATTGCTGCCAAGGTGTTTCAATATGGTGCTTCTGACCATGCCAGCAGTATAAACATCACTCGCAACTCCTCTACTTGTGCACCCTGCCACACCAGCCAGGGATTCCTGGAGAGAATAGGTACTGGACGGACTACTACTGCTGCCACAATTCAGGAGCCACTCCCTCAGAACTGCTACACCTGTCACCAGATTCACAAAACATATACGAAAGCTGACTGGGCGCTTACAACTACCAAGAATGTTAAATTATGGGTAGGTGGCCATGAAGTGAATGGTGGAGAATCGAATTTGTGTATCGAATGCCATCAGGCACGTCCAAGAACACCCGCTCTTCCCAACCCCGCTACCGGGGGTGATTTCAGCAATACCAGTACAACTTATTCCCCACATTTTGGTGTCGAAGGCAATCTATATTTTGGTAAGACGATTTATGAAGTCGGCACTGGTTATGCCAATTCTGCGCACACGCTTCTCGTCAAGGATGGTTGTCTGCCATGCCACATGTCTACTCCAATTGGCAGGTCCTCAGGAGGTCATACTTTCAAAGCTGTTGATTATTCAACTTCAGCAACAGGTACCATGAACACCAATGGTTGCGTTACCTGCCACCCGGTTGCTGCTACATTAACTACCAGAGTGAATGATACCCGTACTGAAATTGATGCATTGACCAAAGAATTAGAAGATCTATTACTTGCAAAAGGACTTATCGATGCTATCAATAAGAATGCCATTGGAACTTCAACAACTCCAAAGGTTTATAAAGGACATGAAATGGGTGCAGTTTGGAATTACCATACTGTTAAGTACGATGCCAGCCGTGGAATGCACAATTACAGGTACACCAAGGCATTGTTGCAGAATTCTATCAATGCAATAAAATAAACAAACCACACCCCTCTCTGTGGGGAAATATAGAAAATTGAAAATTTTAGAAAAGGTGGTCTTATGACTGCCTTTTCTTTTTTGAGCACAACCATAATCCTATCCATTTGCGTTGAAATTTAGCTTGTTATGACATGAGACATGGAGTTACCCAGGGGGTGAATTTCTGGTATTTGAAACACTAGCATCTCATACATTTTAACAAATAGGAAATGTGGTTTGTCTTAAAGTGTTTGAGAAATGAGGGAATTGATGACAGAAATCACTTTTTTTGCTGCGATTTTGTAGAATATGAGACATGTCGGTAGTTTTATTTTTGCCGCCACATTCAAATTGCTGATTAGCAATCAATAATTTTCAAACGCATTAAAACTTAATAAAGTGACTGAAAATTCAAACTTGGACCAAACACCTCCCCAAGAGAAAAAAAGCCCTCCACCAAATAGCTTTAAGAGAGCGGTCTATGTTCTGCTGGCCATGATGGCTACTGCGGTGCTGGCCCAAAACCTGTTCGATTGGGTGTATGGGGCAATGGACATGCTGTGGCTTGGCATACTAGGTGCCATTGTTCTTTTCGGCATTTACATTTTTGATTTCTGGGGATCGCTCAAACGCATTCTGCACACACCCTATTTTTCAATTTCCTGTTTGTTGGCCATTACACTGGCTACAGCTTTGGGTACATTCATCCTCCAGAATCCTGCCTCTGATATATTCGTACAGCGGTACGGCATGACGGGTAGTAAGGTGCTCAAGTTCTTCAATGTGCAGGATGTGTTTCATAGCTGGTGGTATGTAGGTTTTTATGTCATGCTGCTGGCGAGTTTACTGAGGGCCAGTTCATTCCGTGCCTTTACGAAAGAGAATTTGGGCTTCCATCTCGCGCACCTCTGCCCATTTGTCATTTTGGCTGGCGTTTGGTTCGACTACTTCTATGGCATGAATGGTATCATCAACCTCGAGGTAGGTGACACCAAAGATATGGTATTGACATACGATGTTAACAATAAGTACATCGCCGACAGCATGCAGTTGCCTTTCAAAATCAGGCTCGACAGCTTTGCTTCGCAGAAACACGAACCAGACCACAGGATTCAGATTTGGAAAATGGACTCCACATGGCATGCTTCCAATATGGGGCAAGCTGAATCCACGGGAGAGCCTCCAAAAATCCTGGCTTCTTTGCCGATAGACATAGGCGTGATTCACAAAATTTACGGTACAGATATCTATTTCCGCACTACAAAGGCATTTCCAAACTTTACCTTTGATTACACTTATCCAGTTCTTAATGATACAGTAGCGCCCGTGGCACCAGGTGTTTTCATCGATATGGAAACAGAACATGGTACTGTGCCTATGTTATTACGGAGCGACATACCGGGAAGGGAAAAACTGGCAGATTTGCAAACAGTAGGTGCCTGGCTGGAATACTACTATGAGTTACCTGCGGATGTAAAAGCTGTTCTGGCAAAGGCAAAATCCGAGGAAAACCGCATCATATTCTCAGGCAAGGAAGAGAAAGTTTATTTCCTCGTGAACAACGATTTAACAGAAAAACCAATTGTCAATGGTGAGTTTCACCCCTTCCCGAAGGGCGATGACCCGGCGTATGGTTTTTCCGTTCGTTTCCTCGCCAACAATTCTGATTATGTAAGCGCCGAGCCTTCCACACTGGATGACCAGTGGGTAAATCCAGTGGCTTTTGTGGAAGTTTGGAGAAAAGGACAAGAGTCCAGTGAAGTTTATTTGTATTCCACTACTGAAGACAGAAGTGGCGGACATTATCAAATTCCTGGTTCCGAATTTTTCCTGGCCATGGAATCAGTCAGGGATATGGAAACCAAGTATTGGAGAAGCGACCTCTCTGTTGTTGACGAAAGCGGCAATACCGTGAAGCAGAAGGTTGTGAAAGTGAACGAAATCATGGTTCATAAGGGTTACCGTTTTTACCAAACCGACTATGACCCGAACAATCCACGGTTCTCCGGCATTGGTGTGAGTAAGGAACCGGGCTTGTATATCGTTTATCTGGGCTTCTTCCTGCTCGTAGCCGGATGTTTAATTATGTTGTATTACAGAAAGAAGGAGGACGAACCAAGCACTCCTGATTTTTAGAATCCATTTCATTACTTAAAAAGAAGAATCATGCTCGAGAGTTTATATTATGCCTCCACACTTTTCAAAGTGACATTTTACATCTACATCGCTGCCATGTTGGTGTATGTAGCCGGTGCTTTTGTGAAAAACGAACTGTTGAATAAAGCAGCTATTGCAGTATTTACTGCAGCGCTCATTGCCTGTACTGTCTTAATTGTGGACAGGTGGATAGAAGCCGGCCGACCACCATTCAAGAGTTTCTATGAATCCTTGAAATTCGCCGTATGGACAATATCATTGGTAAGCCTGGCTTCAGAGCTTAAACTGAAGGTCCGCCTTATTGGATTGCTTTCAACAGTGAGTATCTTCTTTATTTTCATTTATGCACTCACCAAAAGAGACGTTGAAATCATCGCCTTGCCCCCGGCACTTCAGACCTGGTTGTTTATTCCCCATGTCATTTCCTATTTCATTGCCTACGGGGCATTGTTTGTTGGCGGCTTGGGGGCTGTTCTGCATCTCACATTCCCTGGCGGCATGGCAGCTCACCATACCATGGGTGCAAATGCAAGAATAGACTTCAGCGATTTTGCCTATCAAATCACCAAGTTTGGTTACCTGTTCCTTACAATGGGGCTTTTGCTCGGTGCATGGTGGGGACAAATTGCATGGTCAAATTACTGGGCCTGGGACCCCAAAGAAAACTGGGCTTTGATTTCATGGCTGATTTTCACGGCATACCTCCACTTCAGGAACGTGGGGACATTCAGCAAGAGAAATCTGTCCTGGGTTTTGATTATTGGAGTAGCAGCCATCATTTTCACCTACCTGGGAATGAACATGTTACCTACTGCAAATGAAAGCCTTCACATCTATTCAGAATAGAGGTATGTGTATGCACCACAGTTGAAGTCTGACTTCAATTAGTTTGGCTCATAAATGACAAATCTGGTCAACGGATTTGTCATTTTTTTTGGCCTCACCTAAGGCGCCAGCCCTGCAAATACCTTGCTTTCAACTGGATACAGACAATTTGCTGAGACCTGACAAATATCACTACCCCGCTTTAATTTTTGTCATCCTTCTGTCACGGCTGGTTCAGCACCTTTACAGCCTCAAAATTGAAGAACGAATTCATCACATTTAAATCAACTGTCATGCAAATGAAATTATCGATACTCAAGCTTCTGGCCCTTGTTGTTATGGTGGCTATGGTTTCCTGTAAAGGAGATGAAGGTCCAGTAGGGCCTAAAGGTGACAAAGGTGATACAGGCGCAACTGGTGCAACTGGTGCTACAGGCGCAACTGGCGCAAATGGTAAAGATGGTTTAGGAACTCAGGGATGCGTCGAGTGCCACGCCAGCAATCAGGCCATTACTGCCGCACAATTCCAATATTCTGCTTCTGACCATGCTAACAGCGTAAACATTACCAGGAACTCTTCCACTTGTGCGCCTTGCCACACCAGCCAAGGTTACATTGAAAGAATCAAAGCAGGTACAACAACCACTACTGCAACCATCAACAACCCTGTACCACAGAACTGCTACACCTGCCACAAAATTCACGAGACTTATACCAAAGCTGACTGGGCTTTGAGAACTACTAATAATGTTAAACTGTGGGTAGGTGGATTTGAAGTAAATGGCGGTAAATCCAATCATTGTATTGAATGCCACCAGGCCAGGCCAAGAACTCCGGCTCTTCCAAGCCCAACAACTGGTGGCGATTTTACCAATACCAGCACTGGTTACCACCCGCACTTCGGCTCTGAAGGTAACCTCTTCATGGGTAAGACCATCTATGAAGTGGGTACCGGTTATACAAACTCAGTTCACACCTTGCTGGTGAAAGATGGTTGTGTTACCTGCCACATGGGCACTGCAGTGGGTAAGTCTACCGGTGGTCACACTTTCAAAGTAGTTGATTATTCAACCTCTGAAACTGGAACAATGAACACCAACGGCTGCGTAGCTTGTCACTCCAACGCTGCTGTACTGACTGCACAAGTTAATACCACACGTACTGAAATTGATGCTCTTACAAAGGAATTGGAAACTCTGTTGCTTGCCAAAGGTCTGATTGATGCCACTAACTTCAACGCTATTGGTACAACAGCCGCTCCAAAGGTTTATAAGGGACACGAAATGGGCGCTGTTTGGAACTACAAGACAGTTAAAAACGATGCCAGCCGCGGTATGCACAACTACAGGTACACCAAGACCTTATTACAGAATTCTATTAACGCAATTAAATAGAAATTGGCAGTGCTCAGGCACCGCTTGTTCACTTGAATGCAAGAAAAGGTGGACCAGTTAATGGCACACCTTTTCTTATCAAAATGGACTACATTTGGGGTCATTCCAAAATTCATTTAAAGAGAACCAACAATGAAAGTCATATCAGCAATCTTCGCCAGGAATTTTTTCCTACTTCTTTTTGTTCTCATTCTTGGTGTTTTCAATGTTCAGGCCCAGGTTGAAGAAGAGGAAACTGAAGAAGAAACGGAAGAAGAAACTAAGGATTTAAGGCCTGTTCGCAACACTTTCGAAAGCATCTGGTTGATCGACAACCAAACTGTTGACGTACCCATTAAAGGTACTTTTGAAATGGATATCAACCACCGTTTTGGTACTGTGAAAAAAGGCTACGAAGACCTGTACGGCATTTTCGCCAACTCTAATATCAGACTTGGTTTCAATTATGTTCCCATAAATAACCTCCAGGTTGGTTTTGGTTTTACAAAAGATAACATGATGTGGGATGTGAATGCAAAGTATGCATTGATGCGCCAAAGCCGCAGCGGTGGCAATCCGTTGAGCATTACCTACTTTGTAACGATGGGTATTGATACCAGAGATCTCAGGTATTCTGATACTCAGGAGAAGCAGTTCAATCCTTTCGACGACCGGTTTTCCTATTTCCACCAGATCATGATTGGCAGAAAATTTACCGATGCCTTTTCTTTTCAGGTTGCTCCAAGTTTATCCTATTTCAACTACGTGGAAAGAGCTACAATTCGCGCCGAAAGAATGGGCAACTTGCATCTGGCATTGGCTGCAAATGGCCGCTATAAAATTACAGATGTAACCTCTGTCATAGTAGGTGTTGATTGGCCGTTGACAGAGCACAATGTTGATAATCCCAAGCCAAATCTGAGCTTCGGCCTTGAGTTCGTTTCGAGCGCCCACGCTTTCCAGGTTTTCCTTGGCAACTATAAATACATTGTGCCACAAAACAACAATGCGAAGAACTTACTCGATTACAACGAAAAAGAATTTCTAATTGGATTCAACATGACCCGTCTTTGGAATTTCTAATTTCTCAGAGGTGAGGAAATAATTTCATAAAGATCTGACAAAAGTATATTTGGACTGTAACGCCGGTAATTGCCGGCGTTTTTTTTTGTCGGCTCAACCATATTTAGGTTACTCCTTCCCTCAGCCCATTGACCTTTTTTTACATTTGGAAAATACTCAGGTTCTCAAACACTTCAGACATGAAAAATTCTTATGTAGCCGGTGTACTGTTTTCCCTCATCTTAATAGCAGCGACACCAATAACAGCACAGCGATTTGATATCCTTGTTCAAAACGGAAAAATTGTTGACGGCACCGGAAATCCCTGGTTTTATGGTGATGTCGGTATCAAAAAGGGTCGAATTGTTGCCATTGGCAATTTATCGGGTAAAAAATCAAAAAGTGTAATTGATGCTGCGGGAAAAATGGTTACGCCGGGGTTCATTGATGTGCATACTCACATTGAGGGCGGCATTCTGGAACGCCCGCTCGCCTTGAATTATTTATACGATGGTGTGACCACGGCGGTAACGGGAAACTGCGGCTCTTCCGATGCTGACCTGAAACCCTTTTTTGAGGACCTGAAAAAGATAGGTACGGCGATTAATGTAGCTTCACTTATCGGTCACAATGGTGTCCGTCGCGAGGTAATGGGCTCAGACGACAGACAGGCCACACCTGAAGAATTGTTGAAGATGCAACTCTTGATTGATAAAGCCATGAAAGACGGTGCAGTTGGTTTGTCCACTGGTTTGATTTATGTGCCCGGCACTTATGCTGAAACCGACGAAATTGTGGCCCTTGCAAAAGTAGCGGCTAAGCACGGAGGAGTTTACGCTACCCACATGAGGCATGAAGATCATAAAGTTTTTGAGGCCATTGCTGAGGCAACTCATATTGGCACAGCCGCCAACATCCCAGTGCAGATTTCCCATTTCAAGATTAGTGGTAAAACATCCTGGGGTGCATCCAAAGCAATGGTCGATACCATTCTGGCCTGCCGGGCCCGCGGAATTGACGTGGCTGTTGACCAATATCCCTACACAGCAAGTTCAACTTCACTGGATGTTTTGTTGCCTTCCTGGGCACTTGCCGGTGGAAGGGATTCCCTGAAAGCCAGATTACAGCGACCGGAATTGAAGGAGCGGATAATAGAGGACATGGGCAAATCACTCGATGAAACCGGTTTTAAGGATTATAGTTATGCCGTAATAGCGAGGTATCCACCAAAACCTGATTACAATGGGAAAAATATAAGTGAGGTGAATGTGATGGCAGGCCGTAAGGGGACTGTTGCTGAGGAAAAGGAGACTATTCTCGAGTTGGTGCTTTTTGGAAGAGTACAGATGATTTACCACAAAATGCACGAGGATGATGTTCGCTATATCATGCAATCTCCTTACACACTGGTTGCATCCGATGGAGGAATTCCAGAGTTTGGAAATGGTTCACCACATCCCCGCTCATACGGAACCAATTCCCGTGTGCTTGCCCGCTATGTCCGGGAACAAGGTCTCATTACTCTAGAAGATGCTATCCGGAAAATGACTTCCGCTCCCGCTTTGAGATTTAATCTAAAAGGCAGGGGACTGATTCTGCAGGGTATGGCTGCAGATGTAGTTATTTTTGATGCTGATACTTTTGAAGATAAAGCGACATTTGATAAGCCTCATGCGTATTCGACAGGTATATCCCACGTCATTGTGAATGGAAAGATTGTTTTGGCCGACGGCAAACATACCGGAGTCAAAAGTGGAACTGTGCTGAGGAGAGGAAAATAAGAACTTAAGGAAAAAGGAAAAAGGAAAAGGGAAAAAGGCAAAAGGCAAAAGTAAAAAGGCAAAAGCCAACCGCCAACCGCCAAGAGCCAAGAGCCAAGAGCCAACTGATTTTCAAGTGGTTAAGGAAACACAGGCAACTTTATTTTTGACTCATTACTCAGAAATCAGCAATTCACTGTAGTACTCCAGATTGGGCAGATAAATCTTTTTTCTTCGGGCTGATAACAGTACAGCCTGACCGTAACTTTTCAGTTCCCTGATGTCCCTTGCGGCATCAGCTGATTTGGCGAAACCGGTGAAACGTAATATGAGAAAAGCCTTGAACGCATTCCACCAAACCGGTTGAAAAGCCTTTTTACCTTCACTTAGCGTCATAAAATCCACACCCAATTCTTTTACAACTTGCATGGCCTCCTGTGATATCAGAATGGCACGTTTGATACTCCAAAAACGCCGGGCCATCTTTTGAAAGCCGGACTGAACAAAGGCTTCCGTCATCATTCCGGTATTCCAGGCAAAGTGGGTAAGTAGCCAACTTCGCATGTCTTTTTTCACTTCTGGCTTAAAACCTGCATTTGTTAAGAGTTCATTTAAGTTATTAAGTCTGAAACTTTCAACTCCGTCCAACTCCCCAATACTTATTCTTTGGGTCAGCCAACCTGATAAAATTCTGTTGTGGATTGTGCCTCCGAAATGTGGGAAAGCAAAGACGTAGCGACCGGGATAGTATCGCTTCAAATAATCAACATCCTCCCAAAGATTGCCATTAAGGATGAGGTATTGTTCGGGTTTTAAGAATGGCATCAGCGATTTCACTGCCTGCCTGAGGTCAAAAGAGCCTACGGGTACGAAGATAAAGTCAAAGTTGGAAGCCTCTTTTGGGTCAGAAATACTTTGATATGGGTACTCTTGCTGTTTTGTTTTGTATTTGCCTCTCCTCATGTCTCTGAATTGACAGTAAACGGGATAGGCCCTCTTGCCCTTACGAAGAAGATGCTTTACTTCATTTCCTGCTGCTTTGAGGGAAATTCCTAGAAAGGTGCCTATCGTTCCGTTGCCAACAATAAGTACACGGGCCATCTGGCTTTAATTGAAATACTGCAATATTGATTGAGGGTAAATGGGCTGGTAAGTTGGAGCCTTTATCGGCCCAATTTACTGATTTTGTAAAATTTATAATGTTGTTAAAGAGAAAAAGTATAAAAAGGCAAAAGGCAAAAGGAAATTGGAAATTGGAAAATAACCAAGCCCCAGCAACCAACTGCCAACCGCCAACCGCCAACCGCCAACAGCCAACCTCCAACCGCCAACAGCCAACTGATTTTCAAGTGGTTTAAGAACCAATTTGGCGGCTTTTTTTTGACTCAATACTTAATGGTCCAAAAAAAAATCAGAAAACAGCAGCCATTTGTGCTCTTCCAACATGAACGATATTGGCAGTTCCAGATTTGCGACCTTCATAAGAAATGCCCAAACGGATATTTTTGGCGACCTGCCTGTCGATACTGATATTCCAAAGCAGGTTCCTGCCGTTTTGAAGACCCTGTAAAAAGGCAAATCCTACGGGTGAATTTAGTTTACCCTCAAATTTGATTTTTACAAACGACATTTCGGACCTGATGGAAGTAGTAGCGCTCTGATTGTAAACTGTCTCCATTTTCAGGTCGTGTGTTTTTGCGTTTTCGCCTGTTGTTCCCAACTGATTTTCAGCGTTCTTATAACGCCAGCTCATCGAAACCCGGAAATTATTGGAGGGCTGAAATGTAAACTGAGGTTTTGATTCAAAAAATCGAATCTTATAGCGTTTGCTTTCGAACAATTCAGAGCCCTGCTCATCATAACCTGTTGTCATTGAGACGTGAAGGCCGAGAACCCTGGTCAGATTCCATCTGGCTTTGATAAACTGCTCCTCCTGACGACGACTTTCAAAACCGGTAGTCAGGACAAACTTGTTTTGGTTGTCGGACAAGCCCAACTGCACATCAAATTTTGGATTAGCCCTGTTGAAGAACAAGGTGTTGTAAGTGCTGGCCCGTGTCGAAACCAGTGCAGTATCCGCCACGTCGAGCTGAAAAGGATTCCATGCGCTTACCGCATCACCGGGCCGGACCTTGCGGTTTATCAGCAAGGTACTTTGAGTGGAGAACCTGCTCAGGAAATTTTTAATGCCAGTTTCATTGAACCATATTGCCCGGGGCTCGAAACGCAGACTTTGATTGAGGGTAACGTTATTGGTACGGATGAAATCGTCTGTAAAAACTGTAACCCTAACAGCATTGGCCAGGTCCTGAAAAGCGGCAATTTCTATTTCATCAAACTGAACAACCCCGTCCCCGTTTCTGTCCTGCCACTGGTGTGTGCCGTCTCCCGCTGGAACCTCCAGATAGGTAAATTCCACTTTACGCTCCTGCCCCGATCCAATTTCATAACTCGTTCCACTTTGGATGAACCCCTTGCGGATGTTGAAAGTATAGTCCAGTCTGCCCATGTAGGTAGAGCCCGGTTCGAGATTAGATAATGAGGGGTCGTTGATATTAAGCTGTCGGTAGGTAAAATTCCAGCCAAGATGTGAATTGCGGCTTTGTCTCCAATTTCCCTGAATACTGATTTCATCGGCGGTTGTGGATTGGCTGAAATCTCCCAAAACAGGACTGTAATCGTACCGACGTTGGGCATAACTGCGAATGTTGAAGTTTCCACTTTCCGGGCTTTCGAGAAACACCCTCAGAATGTCATAATGGAAACTGGAATAATGAAGTGTATCGGCTGCACCCAACAATCGCCGGTTGGCTTCTCTTTCTCCAGCCAATCCCGTTTTCCAAAATTTCAAACCTGAGCTGTCCCGGAAAATGGGAATACCCAAGTGAAATCTGGGCCGAAAAAATTTGCTTTCTCCATTCACTCCCTGCGTATTTAATAAATCACCCGTGAAGCGTACATCATATCCATTGTTCTGAAAAATGTAATTAACGAGGTTTTTGGTGCCGGTGTATAAACTGTCACGGAAGAAACCGCCAAACCGATAATTGAGGTTGCCTGAAGAGGGTGTTTTCAATGTAAAACCAGCCGACAAGAGATGTTCACCACTTTCGCGTTGGAAAATTCCAATATCATTGATTTTGGTACTCAGGTTCCAGTCGCGGGTAAATTCGGCAGTCCGGTAGGGATTCAATTCTCTGAAATGTTGCTGGACGTATTCGTAATCGGCATTTGTTTCCAAAAGCCATCTGGCGTTTCGGCCTTTCACCATTTCATTCTGGCTTCGGGAAAGTTCAATCAGATGACTGACTCCCGCGGTCACTGCCATTCCCGTGTTGTCGCCTTCGTCTATGGGCGATAAACGATTGGCGTCGGTATTGCTCAAAGCCACTTCAGCTCTGACAAAAGTGTTTTCAGAAAGGTCGTATTGGCCACCGGCGGTGAATAGCTGTTGGGATTTCGGAGCGACTAATCTTCTCACTGGTTCGTGATCACCACGTGGTAGCCCAGTCGCCGGATCTGGCGCCAACCAGCGGTAAACACGGCCATTGGCCGAAGTCTGAGCATCCAGAACGTAATTGCCGTTGCCAAAGCCCACATCTGAAAATGTCGCAGAATATTTGGCTGTTTCCCGGTTGGACGAGAAAACGAGGACGCCACGATGCAGGGTTCCGTTGACTAAGGTGTCAGCGCTTCTGTATAATACCCGAAATGCACTGAATTCATCCACTTTATTAACACTATTCACGATGGCTGATAAATTGCTGTCGCCCGCCTTTTGCAAGGCTTCCAGTTCTTCCTCCGAAAATTCATCGTCCACTGGTCTTTTACTGTCTTGCTCGGAATAGGTGTTCAGATAAAGTTTGTAATTGTTACCTCTTAATTCTGTATTGAGGGCAAGGAGGGAACGCTGAAAATTCTGATCAGCATAGTCGAACTCCACAATGATTCGGCTGTCTTTGGTAACCAGTCTTCGGCTGGTAAAACTGATATGCCCTGCATTGTAATCGATTACATAGTCGTATTCAAGCCCCCGGTTCATGAGGTGGCCATCAACATAGACTTTTTCCGTGCCCGCCAGAATAATAATAAACCTTTCCCCTTCAGCTCCCTGCAGCCGGTACGGACCCTGATTACCTTCCTGTGGTTGAATGACATTGCGGGCAAATTTCCCTTTGGCTATCGCCACACTTCCCGTCGTCTTCAGCACAACTTCACTTTCGGCCTCAGCCGCCTGCTCACTACCTTTTGTCACCCTGTAAGGGGCCCACTGCCCGCTGTACGTCGCTCCCTGAAGTTTTTTAAAATAATTCATGAAGTAGCCATTGGGTCGACCCAGTTCATAGTCGCCGGCGATGAGTTGGTTATTGTCCTTTGAAATTTGAATAAACACCCTGTCGAACTCCCGCAATTGCTGGGTATTGCCTTCGGGCTGAATGGGAATGTTGTTGTCGCTGATGGCAGCCAGTATGTCGAGGTCGCCAAGCGAGCCGGCCATTTGCAGATTAAACTGACTGTTCAGAACCAGACTTTGGTTGTTCCCGAAAGATAACCCGCGGCTAAAGGTGCCGTTATAGTCAAGTCCCTGTTGTGGGAAAAGAGGTTGGGGTTGGGTGGCATAGGGGTCATATTTGAAGCCAATGATTCTGTCGCCTGGCTCCCGGATAAGGCGAGTGCTGTCGATTCTGAAAACAGGCGCTGAAAGGTCAAAAGGCAAAACACGATAGTGGATGGTTACCAGTTGTGAACCCACAAGAGACGAAACATACTCTTGCGCGAACTTAATCCTGTTGTTTGCAACTGAGTACAAATGGGGCCTTAAAGGCTCCCCGGAAGATGGGTCGATAATGGTAATGGAATTAGTAACCACCGTAAGCGAATCTATCAGTTGAGGTGAGGTGGAAATGACCATATTCCTGCTGTGCAAATTGCTGATTTGCGATGCCAAAAGAAATGGCATCAATAGCAGAAATGTGGTATAAAGGGTCTTCAACATCAACTGTTTTCAGTTCCTTGTTTTAAGGTTTCATACCTTAAACAAACGGATTTAAAGGTAATTTATTAAAATCCTGGTCAGGAATACAGTTGATTTCAACGATTAAATCATGGTAGGGTTCGGAATAGGAATTTTGCTTTTTTATTGGTGTACCGGCCCCCTAAACAACCGGACAAGATTCCAGATTAAAAACTGTAATTTTCGTCATGAAAAAGAAAAGATGGAGCAAAGAAGAGAAGCTCACAATCCTAAAAGAAGCCT
>CAYRDX010000050.1:0-34372 GCA_964423205.1 uncultured Saprospiraceae bacterium
TGTGAAAACCCGTCCCAAATCAATTTAGAAAAAATCCATAGTGAGAATCGCTGGTTAGAAAGCTCATAGAGATTTCTAAACCTCATGTGTCTTCCATGTTTTGTGTGGCTTAGAAATCTTTTCGTGCTTTCTAAGCCTGGGAATACAATCCCATCAACACCTTCTCCGGTGTAAGCGGTGCCGAATAGTTCTCCATCTTAATGTTGGGATTGAAAGCGAGCATGGCGTTGAGCAGTGCAAAATAGGCCCCGATGCCGTACATAAAGGGAGGTTCTCCGACTGCTTTGGAACGGAAGATGGCGTGTTCGGAGCCAACAGAGGTGACACCTTCTGAAAAGGTGTCACCTCTCGAGTTCAGAAAATGAACATCAATTTCTTTGGGTGCGCTGTAAATATCCGGGACTTTGTAGGTCGAAAGTGAATTACTCAGCAGCCGTCCTTCTTCATTAAAGGTTATTTCTTCCATCGTCACCCAGCCGATGCCCTGCACGATACCGCCTTCTACCTGACCCAAATCAATCTGCCGGTTCATACTCGCCCCGAAATCGTGTACCACTTTCACGGAATCAAATTCGTACCGCCCGCGCAGGCAGTCCAAAGTGACGGTGAGTATGGCGGTGCCACAAACGTGATAACTGAAAGGATGCCCCTTTTCAATTGATTTATCAAAGTAAATACCGGGTGTTGCATAATGCTCTTTGGCGCTCAGGTTGATTCTTTTGGATAATGCTGTTTGCACCAGTTCCTCCCAGGTCAGGTCGCCTGGCTGTCCGCCGGTCCAGACCCGGCCGTCTTTCAGTTCCACCTTATTACTGTCGCTGAGCTTCAGTTCACCGGCAACCAGATTTTTCAGGCGGTCCAGGATTTGATTGCAGGCAATGGAAAGCGCCTTGCCGTTGAGGTCGGCGGTGCTGCTAGCTGCAGTGGGGGAAGTATTGGCGACACGGCTTGTGTTGGTGGATTCGATTTTTATTTTTTCCGGTGAAATTCCGAATGTCTGTGCTGCCACCTGCACCAGTTTCGTGTTTACGCCCTGTCCCATTTCCACAGCTCCGGTGCTCACCCCAACGCTGCCGTCGCCGTACACATGCACGAGTGCTCGGGCATTGTTCATCATCGTATTGGTGAAGGAAATGCCAAAGCAGATTGGCATCATCGCCAGCCCCTTTTTCAACCATTTATTGGTCCGGTTAAAATCCCTGACCTCTGCCATTAGTTCCGGCACCCGGTAGAGCCCGGTTGCTTCATCCCAGCAGGCACGGGCTTCTTTGGTATCGGCAATTTGTCCATAGGGAAACATATCCCCGGCTTGCAGCAGGTTTTTTCGCTGAATGACAGCTGCTTCGATACCCAGTTCCCGGGCAGCATGGTGAATCGCTGACTCGATGACGAATATTGCCTGAGGAACACCGAAACCCCGGAACGCCGTATTCGGTGGCAAATTGGTACGGCAACTGCAGGCCGTCGCCTTCACGTTCGGCACAAAATAACTGTTGGTGGTGTTGAACAAGGTGCGCTCCAGGACTGCCGGCGACAGGTCGGCTGCTGCTCCCGCATTTTGGTGAAAAGTTACTTCATATGCTAAAATGTTCAGGTCTTCGTCCAGCCCGATTTTATAGTCACTGGAGTAGGGGTGCCGTTTGCCGGTCATTCGCATGTCCTCCAGGCGGTGCAGTACAAATTTGACAGGCCTGTTCAGGTGAAACACTGCCAGGGCAGCCATCACTGCCCAGGGTGTTGCCTGTTCCTCTTTGCCGCCAAAGCCGCCTCCCAGACGGGTCACATCAACTTCAATGCGGTGCATGGGAATTCCCAATACACGTGCTGTCGTGCGCTGAACCGCATTGGGTCCCTGCGTAGCCGAACTAATACGGATGCTTCCCTGCTCCATGGGTACGGCATAGGAGCCCTGAGTTTCAAGGCAGAGGTGTTCCTGTCCGCCGGATTCCACCACTCCTTCAAATACGTATTTGCATTGGCGAAATGCCTGCTCTGTATCACCCAGCCGGAAAGTGCGGGGCGGGATGATGAGTTCCCCCTTTTGCTTCGCAAGCCGGGGGTCAGTATTGACAGGAAGTGGCTCTATCTCCACCGAAATTTGCCGGACTGCTGCCCTGGCCTGAACCTCTGTCTCTGCTACTACGAATGCAATGGGCTGGCCCATGTAATGTACTTCACCCGCAGCCAACAAGGGTTCGTCGGGTATAATGTTTCCAATCTGGTTCTCGCCGGGTATGTCATCAAGGGTGAAAATGTGCACTACGCCGGGTTGCACCGCAGCATTTTGGGTGTCTAATCTTTTGATAATCCCGTGAGCTACCGGCGAGCCGAAAACGGCGGCGAAGAGGGTGCCGCTCAACACGGGCAGGTCGTCCACGAAGAGGGATTTGCCGGTGACGTGGGAGGGGGTGTCGGTGCTGACTGGGTTATCTTGGGTAGTGGGATTCATTTAGAACTTTTTATACTCTTGTACGAAAATCCTTTTACCCAGGATGAATTTTGGACTCTTATCTTTCAACACTCTTGCTGCCTCCTTTTTACTTTCAAATTCAACAAACCCAAAGCCTCTGGACATACCAGAATAATAATCTTTCGGAATAGTTACATCGGCAACCTCTCCATATTGGTTAAAAAATTCAATCAGATGTTCTTCGGTTACAGCATAATCCAAATTGGAAACATAAATTTTTGAATAGTCTGATTTATCAAGTAATTCCTCCTTTTTTTCAACCTTGGTTACATTTGGTGGCTTTAGAATCTTAATTTCCTTAGGTGGGGAAATCTTAAAACGAGGAATACTTTTGACAGAAACCTTTTTTGAGCGAGCTGTATTTTGGACTTTGTTTTTATTCACTTCAGTAGTTAATATTCCTATTCTTCTCAGCCCTTCAAGCAGCTGTCTGTAATACTCAGTATCCACGATTCCGACACTTTCCCAGATTTCCCTCGGCGAAATAAGCCTTCCATCAATTCCCAATCTTACCACTGTTTTCTGCTCCCTCGATAAATCCAGATGGTCAAAATGGCTGAGCCAGAGTTTTTCCTCTTTTGTATAAATGTGTTTGTAAAAGAGCGTGACGATGAAGGATTTATTTGGGGATTCGATTTTAGGCGGTACCAGTTCGTTGCTTTTCATCAGGTCGAACATCCTCCGAATTCCTTCTCCTAATTCCCTGATGTAACCATATTCTCTAAGTACCCTCCCGATGTAGGTATTTCTTGTCTGGTGGACGCCTTTCAATTCTTCAAGGTCTTTAATAGTGATTGTGGACAATAGCTTGCCCGGACTGAGAATTTCGAGCCTGTCGTCAAAAATCCTGATTTCTATACCCCTGCCTTCTATGCTGTAATCCCGGTGGGTAATGGCATTGACAAGTGCTTCTTTGCAAGCAAGTTCCGGGTAAATGATTTGGGTCTTAAAAATGGCATCTTTGGAAAATCGGGTTTCAGTCAGGTGAGGTCTGAGAGCTTCCCATGAAGATTCAATGAGGCTGAATATATTCCCGTTTACTTCTGCCAATTCCTCAATGTTGAAATCGGTACCGGTTTTTTCCTCTGTACCTTTTACTCTTAAAATTCTCACCTGCGATCTGGGATGCCATTTGTTAACATTTTTGGCAAAAAGCAGCAATGCGGCTTTCCTTAACCTCAATCTTGTTCCGTCAAACTCAGCCAATTCGAGGTACTGAAGGAATTTTTCCGGGGACATGGATTTGGAAATGTATTTCGATACTACTTCGATGAGTTCCAAATCCAAATCGCTGACATTGGCTAATTCGGTAAACTGCCTGTCATATTCTCTTGAAATGGCTTCTTCACGTAAAAATCTGATTGTTTCGGAGGCAGTTGGCACTGATTCCCGGTCCTTTCTTTGAAAGCATTCGCCTTTAGAGGTTAAATGGACATCTTTGGAGCCTTTTTCAACAGAAAAAAAGGCGACCTTTTTACCTTCAAAATCTATTATCGCAGCTTTTTTAAGGGGCAATGGTGTCTCCTTCAACACATAATTTTCGGGTGCTTTTAAAACTGCATTTACTTTATCTTCTCCAAACTGCAATCCTGAAATAGTGTTGTCATCTTCAATGCCGACGAAAAGTTCCCCTCCATCAGCATTTGCAAAGGCAACCAACGTCTTGGAAATATCATTGCACATTTCTTTAAGTTCTCTTGGTTTTTTATCTCCGACACGACCTTCCAATGCAGTCTTAAATTCGCGATAATGGCTTTCTCCCAATTCAAGAGCTATCTCAATTCTTTCCTTAAGCCTTAATAAATCTATTTCCATGTCCTATTCAAGTTTTAAGAAGCCAATCAAACTCGAAAGCTACGACTTTGATCCTTTGCAAAGTTAACTCACTAAGATTTTAAAATAGCTTGTATATGGAAATCAACTTGTGACGTTTCGGATTGGTCAATTTGAACCCCATTTGTTTAATGTCTATTTAATACCACAATAAATCGACAGTTAAACTTCGCTAAAATTACTTCAACTATCGGAAAATGTAAGGTACGGCAACAGTTGTTTCAAGTTAAGCGCAGCGAAACCAGAAACCGGTTTTTTCAACTCACTCACACCGTCTTCGCTTGCAGCCCCACATCGGTTCTGTTCCCGTCAGCCTCAAACCACCCCCTCAAACACTTCCCATATTTCCCCCTTTTTCGCTGTTCCTGCTTTCGCCTGAGGGTAAAAGCGGGCAGTAAGTTTCTGGATGAACGGGTAGGTATTGAAGCCGTTTTTATTGAGGCTGGGATGCATCAATTGGCTGATTAGTTGCTGAAAACGCTCAAACTTTTTGGCTTCGTATTGCCGCACCATGAAGTCGTCGTCAGATTGTTGCCGATGGAGTTGAAGGAGTTTGTCCAAATCGGAGAGGTCTTCAATCAAGCCTTTAATTTTTTCGATGCGGTACGGACTGATTTTCATGACTAAGATTTTATTTCTAAAAAACCTTATTAAATCTTTTTCCATTTCGGTTAGGCCTTGTACGGGTGAAGTCTGACAGCCAGTGAATCCGGTCGGAATAGGTCAAAATATGCAATTTGTGTTCTGGCTCAAAGACACGGACAAGATAGCCGTCCACGCCGTAATTTGCAACAACCGCTGGTTTGGAGAATTTTTTCAATTCTTCGGAATGATGAGCCGCCAGTTGCCAGGGGATGAAAGTTACTAAGTCAATGTCCCTTGGATTAGTTTTTTTGGTGACAAAACTGCCATTGACCCAAATAGTCAATTCTACATCAACCAGGTTTTTAAGGTCGGCCAGGTATAACTCTATTTTTTCAAAAAGCTTGTGTCGGGATACATTGTCAAATGATGTAACAAATTCTTTTTCGAGTAGTTCCATCGTTGCCGGAATAGCTCCGTAAGGTTGGAGGAAGCCGTTTTCATTGAAGGACAGCATGTTTAAAAATGGTTTTATGTTGCCATTTCCCGATTGGAAACATGGCCTATGAAATTGTCATTCAAAATGTGGTTGATGGCAGATAGAATGGATGGTTTCAGTGCCGGGTTGTTTTCTCCATGCCAAATCAGAATGTGGGTGTCAATCAGGTATTTCATAAAGGCATGTATTCTTCGAAGCCTTCGGGCGTATCATCAAAATCAGGAGCAACATAGAGAAAAACGTTTTTCCCCCAACCCGCTTTTCGTACAGGCTTTTGCGGCGGCATGGTGCCTTCTTTCAGGCTGTATAGCTTTTTCAACAGCTTGTTATCCTTCAAATGGCTTATCCAGACAATTAATTCCAACTTGATTGATTCGGCAGTCATGTTCGAAAATTATACCAAAGATAGGTTTTCAGAAAGAACGGGACAATTCAAATCAAAGTTCGGAGAGAGCAAATTACTGTACATCCCAGTTTCGCCCGGCAGGCTGGTATGATTGAATATTTCACCGGTAACTCCTCCTGTCCCTTATTGTTCCATCCTCCCTATGGATAATGACGTCCGAGCCATAGTTGATGGCTATTTCCCGGGCTCTTTCGAAGGCCTCATCCTGGTATTTATAAATGGCAGTGTAACGTTCATTGCCTTCGCCTCTGACGGCCCAACCGTCGGGGTGGGGTACCACGTGTTGATTGTTGGTAGTTGGGCTGGTGCGGATTCCGATGTTTTTGAGGATAACTTTAAGAACCTTGACTAAAAGGTCTTTCCAGAAACTTGCGGTTTTGATATCTGCCATGACTTCCGTGTTAGGTAATCCGATTGGCCAATATATGGATTTTGAGGTTCAGTAACAGCCATAACCGTTTGTGTAAACAGAGCAGCACTTTTGATTTCCTTTCATGCCAGTAACAGACTCAGGCTAAACTCCAATTACTCATTCCATTCCGAATTTTAAAAAATGCGCAAGAAGAAGCTGCCTGGCCAAAAGTCTTTTATAATCTGCTGAGCCACGAATATCACTTATGGGTGAAATTTCGCTTAAAAGAACTGGGCTGACTTCAGTTGCTGTTTCCTCTCTCACCATTTTTCCAATCAGCGCTTTGGACGTTTTTTCCAGGTAAAGAGGGATCGGGCTGACACCGCCCATTGAAATATGCGCCGTCTTTATCCTGCCGTTTTCCATTTGGATAAAACAGGCTGAGTTTACGCTTGAAATATCGAGGTGGGTGCGTTTGCTGACTTTTTCAAAATTGAAATGATATGCTCCGGAAGGGACATTGAAGGAAAGGCATTCAAGAATCTCATCCTCTTCAATGTCAATCGTTTTGTATCCCTTGAAAAAATTCTTGAGCTGCAGGGTTCGACTTTTGCCAAGTTTATTGAGTGTAATGCTTGAGTCCAAAGAAAGAAAGAAAATGCTCAAATCACCGATGGGAGAGGCATTGACGATATTTCCTCCCAGTGTACCCATGTTTCGGATTTGGGTTGATGAAATGAGTTTGAACCAGCGATCGATTTCCGGGAATAGTGACCGCATAATGGGTGAAAACTGAATATCGGCTGCTGTCGATGAGGCACCTATGTGGCAGATTTCATTTTCTTTATAAATGTACCTCAAATCATCCCTCAGCAACAAAGGTTCCATCTCCGCTTCTGCCATTTCCTCGGGCTTTTGCACATACAGGTCTGTACCGCCACCAATAAGAACAGGATGGCTTCCGGCAGTTTGGTATGGTTTCATTTCTTCGTGCAGTGCTTCCAGTCTTTCTTTTATTTTGGTGAAATAAGTGGGGAGAAAGCCATTATCCACCAGCCATTGCAGGTCATTTTCTTTTGGTTTACCCTCTACGAGTTCTGCTATTTTCGCTGCTGCCCGTTCAATTGACTTGTAACCCGTGCAGCGGCAGATGTTGCCGTCGATGGCTGAAATTGTGGAGTTGAGATTTCCGAAATCCTTGAGATTTCGGAAATCTGTACTTTGCTGTTGTAAAACATACCCCGTCAATGACACGATAAATCCGGGCGTACAAAAACCGCATTGCGAAGCACCTTCCTCAACAAAAGCCCGCTGTACAGGACTGAGCTCAGGCATATTCAGGCCCTCTATCGTTACGATGTGTTTGCCATGGACATTTACCAGGGGCATCAGGCAGGATGTCATGGTTCGGTATTCCAGTTTGCCTTTGCGAAGTTGACCCACCAATACCGTGCAGGCTCCACAATCACCTTCGCGGCAGCCAATTTTGGTTCCTGTCAGCAACTTATGATACCGGACAAAATCAAGAACTGTCGTGCCGGGTGGCAAAGGAGTTTGTATCGCTGTGTCGTTGAGAATAAAATGAATCATGCTGATTGGCTATTAGCTGAAAGCACAGCTGTTGGCGTTTGGATGTGGTTATTAGCTTTATGCGGCAAAATACCGCTGAGTGCTCTTAAATAACTGACCTTCTTAATATCCAATAAAAACCAAAAGACAGGAAGAAGGTTACAAACCATGCGTAGGAATAAAGGTCCATCCAAAAAGGACCGACATTTTTGACAGCACCTACTGTTCCAAGGAAACCCGGCAACACGGGCAAAATACTCAGTGTAAATGCTATCCATGCCGCCTTATTCCAGCCTTTGTAAATACCGTTCTTTTTGAAAAGCTGGGCCAAGTCGAGTTCAGTTTTTCTGATGATGTAATAGTCGCAAATCATGACACCTGCTAAGGCACCGAGCAGAGCAGAATATGCAATAAGCCAGACGAATATATATCCATGAGGATCGGCCAGTAATTTCCAGGGGAAAATGATAATGCCAATAATACCAGTGATGTAACCGCCCATCCTAAAGCTGATTTTCTTGGGGGCAATGTTAGCGATGCTGTTGGCCGGTGCAACGACATTGGCAGCGATATTGGTTGAAAGCGTGGCAATGGTTAGTCCCAACATACTGATAATGACAATTAATGGGCTATCGAATTTGCCAAGCAATACTACCGGATCCCAGATGGCCTCCCCAAAAATGAGTACCGTGGCGCTGGTGACGGCTATGCCGATGAAAGAATACAAAACCATAGTGCCGGGCAAACCGATGGCCTGGCCAACGATCTGATCTTTCTGTGTTTTGGCATACCGGGTAAAATCAGGGATATTCAGGGATAGGGTAGCCCAAAACCCAACCATTGCCGTAAGACTTGGCCAGAATATTTTCCAGAAACTGACCTCTGTGTTACTGGCCAGCAAGTAAGATGCATCCAACATTTTACCGATGGAACCCACTTCAAACCAGGCCCAGCCAAGAAGACAAATTCCAATTAAAAGCAAGAATGGGGCTGCCCACGTTTCCAGAGCTTTTATGGACTCAATACCCTTGTGTACAATGTAAATATTGATGAACCAGAACAGCATGAAGCAAGCAAATTGGGCTAAGTTCAGCCCAATGAAATCCCCCAGCCAGATGCTTTCAGCAAGTCCGGGTACCATGGCCAACATCAACTGGTAGATAGCAGCACCGCCAATCCATGTCTGAATACCAAACCAGCCGCAGGCTACCAAACCTCTTAAAAGGGCAGCCAAAACAGCTCCATCAATTCCGAAATTGAGCCTCAAAAATACGGGAAGGGGAATGCCATATTTAGTACCCACATGGGCATTCAGAATCATCGGAATCAGCACAATGACATTTCCCAGGAGAATGGTGATTAATGCCTGCCACCAATTCATGCCTTGCCCAATGAGGCTGCTCGCCAGCATGTAGGTAGGAATGCAGACTGCCATACCTATCCAGATGGAGGCTATGTGCCTCATATTCCAGCTGCGTTGGCTGGCGGGAACAGGGGCGAAGTCTTCACTGTACAAAGGGGAAGAGGACACGTCCTCAGTAAGTTCGACGATTTCTTCTTTCATGAGGAGAGGTTGGTTTTCGTTTTATTTCTTTTTCTTTTTCAAATGTTGGATATCATGTAAATCTTTTGGTCTTCCTGAAGCCTTTTTTGCAGCCAAAAGCATATCCAGACTAATGATTTTTACACTAATGCCCTCTGTAACAGCCTCTTCAGCAAATTTATAGGTCGCTTCAAAAGTCAATCCTTTCAAATCTGTTATCACATCTATGCTTACCGGAGGCGAGCCAAAAGAAAAAACATCAAGTTTATCATAATCGAGAAAATTATCGAGGGTCATGTCGAAAACGGGCATACCGAAAATTTGAAAAGCTACTTTGATTTTGTGGTAATTCTCCGTTGTGCGTTCTACCCATAAATCCATATCTCCAGTGTTCCTGGCATAACCGTGAAAGATTACAGCATATCCACCCACCAACATGTACTTTACGCCAGCTTCATTAAAAGCTTTGATAAAGTCCTTAAAATCTGGGTGTAATCGAATTTCAGTCATCTTTTTTTCATGCTGAATTTGGTCTTATCGATGGTTGGAGGATTTAAAATGTCGAAACCATAAGCTACACTATTGAGGTAATGTGCTGCTGCCAGCCTTTCATCCGCTGTTTTTTTATGCCAAAAATCGATATCCCTTACAAGTTGTTCCTCGATTTTTCCTGCCCAGAATTTGGTGCGATCAAGAACATATAGTTTGGATGTACCAGAAGACTTCAAGACTTTTGATTTAATGAAAATGTTCTTTACAAAAATGCTAAACGATCATTTCTCGTCAAAATACACTTGATGGCGTGACCATTCATTTAAACAACTTTAAAGTTGTCTTCTTTATACCAGAATAATTGACACTAAAGCACCAAAACACCGCGTAGTGTATAAAACTTTGTGCGTTAGTGATTTAGTGGCATTAGAAGTTGAGCACTATATCTTAAACTTTGACTTTCGCCAGTGCTTTACCGATTAAGTCAAGCGCAATGGCTACATCTTCCTCTGTCGCTGTCATCGGCGGTGAAATGCGGACCACATTACCGTACATGCCACCTTTACCGACCAGCAAACCCAATTCACGGGTAGCTTCAAAAAACTGTGCTGTTGCCTGCGGAGAAGGTTCTTTAGATTGGCGGTCTTTGACGAATTCAAGTCCCTGCATCAGGCCCATTCCACGGACATCGCCAATGAAGTTGTATTTCTCGGACAATTTGTCCAGGTCGTCCCGAAGCAACTTGCCTACTTTGGCCACATGTTTCGGGTTGGCCTCTTTTTCCAGAACACTGATGGAAGCTAATGAAGCTGCACAGGAAACCGGGTTTCCGCCAAATGTGCTGATGGTCAGACCGGAACCTTTTGAGCTTTCCGCAACTTCGGGATTGGCTATGCAGTTGCCAAGTGGAAAACCATTGGCAATACTCTTGGCCATAGTCATGATTTCCGGTTCCACATCCCAATGGGTAATACCAAACCAATGTTCCCCCGTCCGTCCGAATCCTGTCTGTACTTCATCGGCAATGAAAACTCCACCGTAGTGGCGGGCAATTTCCGATGTGATTTTGAAGTATTCCTTTGGAGGTGTTACAAACCCTCCAACACCCTGAATGGGTTCAGCAATGAAAGCGGCAATCTTTCCGCAGGTTGTTGTCTTGATAGTATCTTCTACATCCTGGGCACATGCTACGCCACAGGATGGATATTTCATTTTATATGGGCAACGGTAGCAATAGGGATTATGAGCGTGTTTGATGAAAGCAATATTCGATGCGCCAATTCTCCAGGGTGATTGCCCTGTCAGGTTCATCCCAATGGCGGAACGCCCGCTGTATCCATGTCTGAGGGCTATAACTTCCTGATTGCCGGTGTGCACCTGTGCCATCAGCACAGCAGTTTCATCAGCATCCGTGCCGGAAGGGGTAAAATAAGACATCTGCAATTTGCCCGGAGTCATTTCGGCAAGCTTTTCAGCGAGATTTAAATGTGTTTCGTTAGGGTAAAGTGTAGAACTGTGAATCAGCTTCTCCGTTTGTTCCTGCACGGCGGCATTCACTTCCGGGCGGTTGTGACCTACGCTGGTAGTCAGAATTCCCCCAAAGAAATCAAGGTATTTTTTGCCTTCCACATCCCAAACATACATGCCATCACCTCTTTCCAATGGCAATGGTTCTGTGTAGTACAGTAAATGGTTGGGGAAGAGATACTTTTTTTGTTTGTCGAGTATTTCTTTGGTTTTGGATTGAGTGGTGGATTCGGTATTCATGATTGTTTTATGATTTGGCAATTGTATCGAGTTTCAAAAGAGAAATAAACTGATGGTCTAAATGATTGAAATCTGCGTCGGTGGTTACAAGAGTTGCATTTATGACCGAAGCAGTTGCAGCAATCCAAATATCATTTTTGCCCATATTACGAGCAGTCATACCTTGTGGAAGCGGCTGGCCCGGTAACTTGCCTTGGCTGAAGGCATCAATTCTTGCATAAGCATTCATGACAGAACTTTTGGCGATAGTGAGCGGCATTATTGATTTCAAATTCTTCTCAAGGTCTGACAGCTTGCTTTGTTTCCAGTTTCTCTGTATAGCTAATGAATAAAGCTCTCCTTGAGTCACAATTGATATGAAGTTTCGGTTTCCGGGGAGAAAAAAATTCACTTGTTCCTGCCAGGCATCAAAAGCCGCAGATGCGAATTTTGTGGAGTAATATGGAGGTATCCCAGAGAAAGTCCATGATTAAGTCTGTTAGGTCGTTAGCATCTTAACCAAATCATCCGCTGGCAATTCATCCTTCCATAGTACTTGTAAAGGCTTTAATTGGTCTTCGGTAAATGCAGCAGACTCCAAGTCAAATGATTGTTCGAAACCTTCAATGGTTAAGTCGGAGGTATCAACTGCATCCTGTGCCAATTCCTGCACCCACTTTTTAGCAAGAAAAAGTTTAATTTCTTTAGGCAATTTATTTGTTAAAGAAAGGATTTCGGAAATCGTAAGCTTTAGAGAAACAGAATCCATGAGCTACATTTTGTGATAAAATTACGGTAAAAAACTATTTGGACTATCAACTCGCCCAATCCTTCCACGCCTTCGGGTCCCATTTTGTTGTGCGTTTTTTCAATTTGGTCCAGAAACCAATGGAACTTTTGCCGGTAATATCACCAACACCAAAACGCGATTCATTCCAGCCCCCAAAAGAGAAAGGCTCACGGGGCACCGGAACGCCAATATTTACGCCAATCATTCCTGCACTGACCCTGTCCATCACATAATTAGCCATGCCACCGCTTTCTGTGAAAACCGAGGCTGCATTGCCATAAGGGGAATTGTTTTCAATTCTTATGGCTTCATCCACGTCGTTGGTTCGCATGATGACCAACACAGGCCCGAACACTTCTTCCTGCGCTATGGGCATATCAGGAGTGACATGGTCGATAACTGTTGGTCCTACGTAAAAACCTCCTTCTTTGCCCGGGACGACAGTATTACGGCCATCCACCAGGACTTTGGCGCCAGCCGTCTCGGCGTCCGTAATGTATTTTTCGATTCTGGCTTTTGCTTCCTTGGTGATTACCGCTCCCAGATTTTTACCAGGGACAATTTTCCTGGCTTCTTCGCAAATTTGCTGTACGATGTGGTCTATTTTTCCAACTCCAACCACTGCCGCAGCGGCCATACAGCGTTGGCCTGCACATCCCGACATGGACGCTGCAATGTTTGCGGATGATATTTCCGGATTGGCGTCTTCCAGAACGATGAGGTGATTTTTGGCCCCACCCAGAGCAAGGCATCGTTTAAGATTTGAGGTGGCTCTTTTGTAAACGATCTTTGCCACTTTAGTTGAACCAACAAACGAAACTGCCTCAATATCCGGATGGTCGCATATCGCTTCCACCATTTCTCTGTCACCATTGACGATATTGAGTACGCCATCGGGTAGTCCGGCTTCTTTTAGCAAATCAGCTATTCTCTGTGCACTGAGCGGAACGAATTCTGATGGTTTCAATATCATACAATTGCCCAAAACCAATGCATTCGGCATCGACCACAAAGGCACCATAAAAGGGAAATTGAAAGGAACAATGGAGGCTACTACTCCTAAAGGCACATGGTTGGTCCGGCATTCCACACCCTTGCTTACCTCCTGAATTTCATCGTTTATCAAAGTAGGCAGGGAGCAGGCAAATTCCGATAACTCCATGCCTTTAAGGACTTCAGCTTTGGCTTCATCATAGGTTTTGCCGTTTTCCAGTTGAATCAATTTTGACAATTCGTCCATGTTCTTGTCGAGTAAGGCCCAAAAACGATAAAAGACCTGAGTTCTTTCTTTGATTGTCATGCCCGACCAGGCTGGAAGTACCTCCTTTGCCGCATCGACAGCAGCATTGAGTTCCTCTTTTCCGGAAAGTACTACCTCGGAAATCAAACTGCCATCGGAGGGATTGATAACCGGAAAGGTTCTGCCTTTAGTCTCTACGTATTTTCCTCCAATGTAATTTGTGACGGGGGTGTATAAAGTGGATGCAGTATTCATTACATCTATGATTTTGTTTGGTTTTGAAACTGTATTTGCTGGACAAGGTTACAATTTTTTACCCAATTCTCCTTTCTTCTGCAGTTGACATCTTGTTGTAGCGACAGTCGAATGGCTTTTCAAAAACTGAAACGAAATTGGAAAGTGATATTATGATTCAGCCTTATAATTTTGCAACCCACAAATTTCAATAAAATGCCAATAAGAGAAGCTTTTCCTCCACCTGGGAAAGATAGAATTGGTGGAGTAAGTGACGGCTATGTTTACAGTACGGTTTTCGCTGGCCGGAATCTGGTGGATAGCTATGAAATGGTCAGACAATTCCTGAAAGAGGAGGGATATGCTGATGTGCCGCTCCCTGCTAATGCCGAAGAGCTCAGCTTATTCAGAATGAAAACGCGTAACCGGCAGATTTTACTTTTCGAAGAAAATGGCTATGTCCACAATCCCGTAAAAATCCTCTTTTCCGAAGATTCCAGGAACAAACGAAAGCTGATTCTTTTGTTGTACAATGAACAGGCTGACCAGCATTTGCTCAGGTTTCACCGCAAATTGGGATAAACTCCTCAAACCACCATCAAACTCCTCAAACCACCTTCAAACCACTCAAACCACCTTCACCCCGAGTACTCGGGGCAAACCACTCACAACCCCAATCCTTTCACATCGAGTGTTACATTTCCATTCACCCCAATGCGTACTTTGATGGCGTCAGCAGCAATGTACACATGTGATACTTTGATGTCTTGAAGGGTGCCTTTCAGAATGATGCCAGGGGCTAGTTCATAATTCTCGAGCTGTTCCTGTATCATTTTCTTAGTGTCTTCAATGTTGTAGTTCAGGTAAAAGTCCATATTGTCCTGAACCATTTTTTCCAGAGTTCCTTTAAATAGCCAACTGGCAGTCTTAAGCAAGGCTCTCTTTGTCTCAAAATCGAATTCCATATCGCTGATTTCAACTTTGTTGATATCCGATTTATACTCAGGACGGCCTGTGAAATAAATACTGCCGTTGTAGCTTCCAGACAAGGTCGTCTTAACTACCAGCCTATCGCCTTGCCCGAATAACTCTATATCTTCAATCTTTACTTTTTTCTTGCCATAGGTGTAAACTTCACCAATCATGTTTAGTTTGGAAATGCGCTCTGCTTCGGAGATCGGAACTTCTGTAGCAATATGAATTGTAAAGGTATTAATGGTATCCTCTGAGAAAAAGAAAGGCGGAAGTACTCTTACAACAGAAGCTGGTGGCTTGGCTCCCAAAATAGCCTGGGGTTGTGATACTACAATCACATTGCTTTCCACACGGTTTCCTTTAGAGGTCATAGGTGTCATTGATATAGACTGAGGATTCAACAAGAGCCATGCTGCATAATCTGATGACATTTCAAACGGCTGATGTAATTCTTTCCAAGCCTTTGCCATTTCGGATTTTAAATCCAGAAATTCCTTTACCTGCTCATCGATGGATCGCGCTAATTCAACTTTGGAATTATTGATGATGATATTGGCTAGACTGGTTACGGGAAGATTGGCAAATCCGAGTCTGACAACGGGCTCCTGAAGCCAGCGGTAAGTACTCAGTTCCGTTTTGGTTTCCAATGACCAATCTGGCTTTACTGAGTAACGAGTAGTGAATGTTAGTGCCAGGGCTCCGTCGGCTTCAACATTCGTAAATGCCAAAGAGCGCTTAATCCACAAATGGATGGGGAGCCTGTAAACTATCAATTGATTGTCAAAATCTATCGAGATGCGTTCTCTTTTGGTAGCCTTTAACATCATGCCATCATCGGAAAGATTATTATCCTCATACAGTACCTGTCCAATCTGATTGTTAATGGCATTTTCCAATTCAGATTTGTAAATGCGAATGGGAATACTGATGACTGAAGGTTCCGGTTTCTCTTCCATCGCAGCGTAAAATTCCTGAGGTCTTGCAGGCTGAACAGTTTTGCAAGCCTGTATCGTGAGAAGAACAGCAAAAAAAAGGAGCAAATTAAATTTCATAATAGGTGTATGTTGGAGATGAAAACATCTACTTAATGAAACACATCGATCAGCTTTATTCGACTTTGACTGTTGTTTATATCGTCTTACATTCAAAGGTGACTGAATGAACTGTTTTACGATTTGTGTTTAATGGGTAAAAAAAACAGCACAAACTGGATGCAAAATTATGAAGCCGGGCACAACTCGAGTGCAACTATTTTCATTTGTATCGCGTCTTTTTTTTATCCGGAACCTGACCATTTATTTTTCGATTAAAATTATTTACCATGAAAACAGTTTTCACCCTTCTGATTGGTTTAACCATGTTCTGTGCTGCCGGAATCGCCCAATCACAAGACCGATGGGAAGAATTGGGAGACAGGATGTCACGGAAAGCAGAAAGATTAGGCGAAAAAGCTGAAGTACTTGGTCGGGACCTGAGCTACCGACTGGAGCGAGGTGCTGACCGTTTAGTGATCATTTTTGAGAACTGGAGTAAAGACTTTGAACGTCGATGGTCTGACTACCCCACGCGGAGGTCCGAATATAGTATAAATGTAGAGGTTGAATCAGGAGTTTTTCTTGGAGTTGAATCCATGCAAATTTCAGATGCAAAGGCAAAGAAACTGGGATTTCAGAATTTGTTTGGTGCTTACGTAACCAAGGTATTTCCAAACTCTGCTGCCTCTGATGCAGGACTAAAGCCCTTCGACTACATTTTTGGTGTAAATAAGAAGGAAACATCAGCTGAAGCAGACCTTTCCTCTTTGTTATCCGAGTATTCACCCGGCGACTATGTGACTTTTCACCTAATCCGGGATAACAAAAGGGGCGCATTCGATGTGCGACTGGGAAACACGGAAAGCTATGATTTTAAAAACCAGGAAAGTCCACCATACCTGGGGGTAAGCCCGGCCGATGGAGAAAAGGAGGAAGACCTCGATGGCGTCAGTGTAGAGGTTTTGGCTAATTCGCCTGCAGCGAGAATGGGTCTGAAGAATGGCGATGTTATTGAGTACATCGGTAACAACCGCATTTTCGACTGGGAAGACCTGACCACGGCAATTTCAAGTCATAAACCCGGTGACAAAATCGAGGTAAAATATGTGCGTGGAGGCAAAGGTCTTCTCTCATCCGGTAACCTGTCTGGTTCCCAATCCTCGGCCCGCATTGAAAGAGACCGGACACTGTTTGATCCGGAAGACGCAGGCCCAAGAAACAGGCCTGTTGAACCAAGAGAATGGGTGTATGGAGCCAGTTCCAGGGGAGTTTTGGGAGTTTATACTTCAACTGTGAGCAGAGAAAAAGCGAAGTCTTTGGGATATGATCATCATTACGGAGGATACGTCACCTCAGTTTACAGAAATTCACCTGCCGAAAAGGCTGGACTGATGCCTTTTGATTACATCATTGGAATTGACAAAAGGGAAACTAATTACTGGAATGGTGTTACCGATTTATTGAGTTACTATTCACCAGGAAATAAGGTTGAAGTGCACTTTATTCGCGACGGAAAGCACATGACATTGCCTGTCGTTCTTGGAGATCCGGATGATGTAATGCCAACTTCGAGAAATAGTTGTGAAGACCCATTACTTGGTGTCAACCAGGCATCCGGAAGAAGAGGTGAAGGGGTGAGAGTGAGTTTGGTGAAAAACTCCACTGCATGGGACCTCGGACTTCAAAATGGTGATGTGATCTTGTATATCAACGGGTATAAAATTATTGATTGGACTGACCTAACAACCGCTGTCGATATGTTAAGTCCCGGTATGACCATTAGCGTTGAATACAAAAGAGGGGAGAAGACGTTTAAAAACAGCGAAAAAATTAAGTCCTATGCGGAAACCTATCGTTGTTCCAATTGCAATTGTGGCCGGGTTACTGATGTAATTGGCGATATAGGTGACATCATCAGGGAAGAAGTGGAAACCTGGGGAGATCGGCCAACAGGTCGTCAGGAGCAAAAACGACCGGATTATCAGGTGGAAAGAAGTGATGAAACGAGTTCTGATTTCCTGAAAAGCAAAGGGGTTGATATTTCAGAAGATTACAAGCTTCGGGTTGATGATTTGAAAATCGTGCAGAATGATGCCAATGGCAAATTCTCTGTTTCTTTCAGATTGCCGCTTTCTGGTGACACAGTGGTTAAGTTATTCAATGCTGCTGGAAGAACTGTTTATGAATACAGTTTGGGAGAATTTTCCGGAGAGTTTAAAGATGAAATCGATATAGCACAAAATGGAGCGGGTGATTATTATCTGCTTGTAAAGCAAGGTGATAGATACTTCTCGAATAAAATCACACTGAAATAACTTCTGAGTCCATTTCTTCAGATTTCCGGAATCAAAAAGATTTCGGAAATCTTCACGCAAATTCCGTTTGGAACAAGTCAGAACTATTTCTACCTTTGCCCCGCTTTAACAAGCAGTCATGATAACATTACGACATCATAACTTTTCCCCCTGTAGCTCAGTTGGCTAGAGCGTCGGATTGTGGTTCCGAAGGCCAGTGGTTCGAGCCCACTCGGGGGGACAAAAGCATTGTTCAGTAAATTTCTGAGCGATGCTTTTTTGTTTTGATGAAATTCTAACCTGTAACAGTCGTATGTTGCACCAAAGTCCAGGATAAAGAACTCAGCATTATGGAAAGAGGAATCATACCGCGGAAAATCAAAGGATTCAGAGATATTGATGCAGATTTGAATGAACTGCGTCAAAAAATTATAAAAGCTGCCTCAAAGGTTTACAGGTTGCATGGCTTTGAGCATTGGGATACACCCGTGCTGGAATATGCTGATGCACTTGGAAAGTACATGCCCGATGCCGATACAGTAGATCAAGGTGTCTATAATTTTCGGAATCCGGAATTGGAACCCATTCTCGCATCCGATGGAAGTGAATTGCGTGATGCCGACGCCAAAGCTATCATGGAAAATCAGGCTCTTGCCATGCGGTATGACCTGACTGCACCTTTGGCTCGATTATATGCTGAAAGACTATGGCTCGACGTGAAACGCAAACAAATTATGGAAAGCAACGCTCCGCTTTTCAGGCGTTTCCAGTATGGCCCGGTTTACCGTTATGAACTGAAGCTCATGCCTGGACGCTTTCGTGAATTCTGGCAGTTGGATTTTGATACAGTGGGTACGGATGATGTAGCAACTGATGCAGAAGCTTGCATAATCCTGGCTGAAGCAATGGAAGCCATTGGACTGACCAGAGGAACTTACCGTGTAAAAGTCAACAACCGTAAGGTTTTGAAAGGATTCATGACGTCAATTGGAATAACAGATGAAGAACAGGAGCAGGCAGTCTTAAGAGTTATTGATAAACTGGATAAAATAGGCTGGGAAGATGTACAGCTTGAACTGGGTTCCGGCAGGACAGATAGTTCAGGAGCCGAAGTGCCGGGGGTGGGGTTAACAGGTGATGTAGTTGAAAAAGTTGCGGCCTTCCTGCAATCAGCCACCGGTCTGACCAGCCGCAAATCTGTTTTAGCCTCATTTGAAAAATTGGCCGGTGACAACGAACTGGCCGCGGAGGGCATAACTGAACTCAAAAAGATGGACCAGTTGTGGGACTCGCTTGGATACGGAGAACAACAGATATATTTTGACCCAACGCTGATGAGGGGTATGGCTTATTACACCGGACCCGTATTCGAAGTGGAATCACTTCAAACTTATTTGGACGAAAAAGGAAAAGAAAGGCAGGTTGGTTCTATTTGTGGTGGTGGCCGTTATGATGGCCTTGTAGAAAAATTACTAGGGTTAAAGGTTCCGGCAACTGGCGCTTCCATTGGAGTTGACAGGTTGGCAGAACTGCTCAGAATGGTCAACCCTGAGGCGGTGAAGGCAGAAGGGCCGGTACTGATTGCCTATTTTGATGATGAGCTTCAGACAAAATATTATCAGATAGCCCATCAATTGCAAAAGTCTGGCATCAATACTGAAGTCTATTGCGGTTTTTACAAAGGCTTCCGCAAAATGAAAAAACAGATGGCTTATGCAGATGCTAAAAACTGCCCTATGGTAGTATTGCTGGGTGAGGATGAAGCTGCCAAAGGTGTGGCAACAGTTAAAAATCTAAGGTTAGGAAAAGAACTGGCTGAAGGCTACACCGATAAACAGGAGTGGATTCAGAAAGTGCAACAAGAGGTGCCACTTGAGCTTCTGGTAGAATACCTTAAACGCGAATTAAGCAACTCTTAAAGCTCGCATTTTTACCTAACTGACAAATTTTGACTTATGAAAATACAAATGATTTTATCATTGCTTTTGGTCACTTTCTTCTTGCAGGCACAACCCATCAGCAATGAGGTAATCTCATCTTCTACGAAAGAGGAACTGAAAGCCCACATGATGTATCTGGCTTCTGATGCATTGGAAGGAAGGCGAACTGCTTCCAGAGGTGGAGACCTGGCAGCAGAATACATTGCCAATCAATTCGAGAAATATGGAGTTGCTAAAGTGCCGGGCAAAAATTCCTGGTTTCAAAAGATCCCATTTAATCGCATAACCCCTCCGCAAAATTCAACTCTCTCCTTTGGAGGCTCTGAATTCAGGCAAGGGGATAACATGATAGCCATAAGCGGGAAGAAACTGGCCGGAACCTTTGAAGCTGTTTTTGTCAATTATGGTTGGCAGGATGAAGAATCTGGTCACGATGATTACAAAGATTTGGATGTAAAAGGCAAGCTTGTATTTGCCCTTCCCGGATTTCCCGGGAGTCAGGGGCCTTTGGACATGTTTGCGTCAGGTCCAAAGAAGAGAGAAATTGCACTGGCACAAGGTGCTGTTGGTTTAATAGAACTTTTCAGGGTGAATTTCCCCTGGCGCTTTTTTAAAAGTTATCTCGATAAGGAGAGACTTGAAATGGCTTCCGGAAATGCTACCCACGAATTTTTGCATTGTTGGTTACAGGAAGCTGTACCTAATCCGGTCATTGCCATTGAAAAGGGTGAAAAAGTACCGGTAACTGTCTCACATTCCGGATTACAGGCCGAAAGCCTCTTCTCCTCGAATGTTCTGGGATTTATTCCAGGTAGTGATCCTGTTCTCAAAGAGGAATACATCATGCTAAGTGCTCATTACGACCATGTTGGAGTGGGAAAAGAAGGAGGAACTGCTTACACAGCTGCCGACAGCATATTCAACGGAGCAAGAGACAATGGTATTGGAACAGTAGCAATTATTGCTGCCGCCAAAGACCTGGCGAAGAATCCTCCCAAGCGCTCAGTTATCATATTGGCATGTACCGGTGAAGAGATGGGAATGCTGGGCAGCGAATATTATGTCTCCAATCCATGGGTTCCAATAGAAAAAACAGTTTACAATCTGAATACTGACGGAGCCGGATACAATTCCACGAATGACATCTCGGTGATAGGGTGGGGCCGCACTAATGCCGACTCTTTGATAGCTGAAGCTGCCGCTAAGGCTGGCTTGGGTGTTATTCAGAACCCGGAGCCCAGACAAAATCTCTATTACAGATCCGACAATATTTCTTTTGCCAAAGCTGGGATTCCGGCGGTTAATTTTGCACCAGGGATGTCGAAGATGGATGAAGAAATCATGAAGTATTACCACAAGGCGGAGGATAATCCTGAGACTATCGACTTCGATTATCTTTTTAAACTCTGCAATGCCTTTACTTGGACAGCAAGAAAAATTGCTGATACCAGGAAATTATCCTGGACGCCAGGTGATGCCTTAGAGAAAAAATGAACAGAGGGTGCTAAGCTCTAAGCTTATTTAGCCTCTTTTGCTTCTTTGGCCAATCTCGCTTTCAGGGCTTTCTTTTGCTCATTGTTGCTTTCGTAAAGGCAATAGTTCTCGTATTTCTGGACATCCTTGTTGTTCCAGATATCCTTTCCGATGTTGCAGAGTACAACCAACTCGTCGTAAATTTCATTCCCTTTATCCATGCGATTCTCCACACCTATATCCCTTTCCGCCACCCGGTCCGCCTGAATGTTCATTTGGTTTTCAAACTCACGTGCAGCTTCTGTAATCTTGCCGAGAACATTTTCATTGACGCCGACTTCAACGAGAAAATCCATTTGCTGTCGCCCTACTCTTACCACTCTTCTGGCACAAAACAGCAACTGCGCGTCTGTCATGTCCCCCAATTTGGCGGTGCCAAACTTGCGGTACCGGCCAGTGCGACTATTGTATTTGATGGCAACCCGCGTCATCAGACTCCTTATGGCCGCTCTCAACTTATCTGCTGCTTTCATCTTTTTTTCAGTAGAAATCATCTGATCACCCAGCAATTCCTCATCATCAGGAAGTTCTCTGAAGCGGTCGCATTTATTTTTGAAAGTCTTTAACCGCTCCAGGTCGTAGCCGTATTCTGTAAAATATTCGAGGTCGCGGTGAGCAAATCGAATGTGCTCCATGCAAATCTGATGAAGGTCGGCGTCAGGGAAGTTGTGTTTGCGATGACCGGCTTGCTTCTTCATGTTTTTTCTTTTGTGCAAATATAGATTCCCATCATTGACAACCAAATAGTTTTGATAGAAAACCATACTGGTTTAGTAACTTTCATTCATTTTACTCAGATAAAACAATCCCAATAAGAATTAATTGTAAGGAAAAAGCAAATAAGGAAAACATGGCAAAAGAAAAATGATAAAAAAAGGCCACCCAGTGGGCGGCCTAATTATGTCTGATCGATTAATGTGTGAGGATTTACTCGTCTTTCTTACCGGAGGATTTAAATGCCTTCTTGATTCTTTTATTTTTCTTCTTGTGCTTCATGACTTTTGCCTCATAAAAGAAAATAATCTCTTCTGCCAGGTTTTTGGATTGGTCACCCACGCGCTCCAGTTTTCTGATCATGGACAGCACCAGCAACAGGTTGCGGGTCTGGCCGGGGCTTTTGTGGACCAGTTTTTCGACAATATTCAATGCATTGCGGTCAATTTCATCGAGTAATTTGTCGCGTTTAAAAATAGACCGGGCCAAGCGGGTATCCTCATGCTCAAAGGCTTCCAGGGCATCGCCTGCCATTTCTGTGGCTATACTGAACATCTTGAGAATTTGGGTTTCTTCGAGAATTTCCTTGTCGAAGTCACTGTCGGCATCGAGCACAAATTTGGCCACACCATCGGCGATGTCGCCAATACGTTCCAGGTTATTACAAATTCTCAACGATGCCAAAACGAGTCGAAGATCAGTGGCTACCGGTTGAAAAAGGGCAAAAATGTTTTCGCAATCCTTTTCGATCTTGAGGTCAAGCGAGTTCACTCTCTTTTCTGTTTCAACCACTACAAGAGCCGAATCACGGTCGAAACTGACTAAGGCCTGGTGGGCATTTTCCATTTGAGAAAGTACCAGTTGCCACATCTCCATGATGCTATTTTTCAGCAAGGTCAATTCGGTATCGAGGTGGGTCATATTTTCAGAATTAGTTTAATCAATGCTTTTAGAGTGGGTGTTGATTACCCAAACCTTCCGGTGATATAATTTTCAGTTTGCTGTTTAGAGGGGTTTGTGAAAATCTTCTTGGTTGAGTCAAATTCAATCAGAGAGCCAAGATAGAAGAAAGCAGTGTAATCACTGACCCGTCCGGCTTGCTGCATGTTGTGGGTCACGATCATAATGGTGTACTGGTTCTTGAGTTCGAAAATCAGGTCCTCAATTTTTCCGGTTGAAATTGGGTCAAGAGCTGATGCAGGCTCATCCATGAGAATAATGGAAGGTTCTATTGCCAGTGCCCTCGCTATGCACAGCCTCTGCTGCTGCCCGCCGGAAAGCTCAAACGCAGATTTTTTCAGTTTGTCCTTTACTTCGTCCCAAAGTGCTGCCTGCCGGAGGGTTTTTTCGACCTGTTCTTCGATGAAAGATTTTTCAGTAATGCCGTTTACCCTCAGTCCATAAGCCACATTTTCAAAAACGCTCTTGGGAAATGGATTGGGTTTTTGGAAAACCATCCCCACATTCCTGCGCAGGTTGTCGATTTTGGATTGATTAATCCTGTAGATATTCTTTCCGTCAATGAGCACCTCTCCCGAAATCTTTACACCTTCAATGAGGTCGTTCATGCGGTTAAACAATCGCAGATAAGTTGACTTCCCGCAACCGGATGGCCCAATGAGGGCTGTTACCGAATTCGCCGGTACGGCAAGGTCGATGTTTTTCAGCGCATGGAAATCGCCATAGAAAAGGTTGGCGTTTTTGGTTTCTAATTTCTTTATCATAGATGGATAACTACTAGTTCATTTTAACTTTTCTGCCAAAATATGTTCTGAGCAATGCGGCACTAACATTGACGAACAGTACAATCAAAATCAGCACCAGTGCTGTGCCATAGGCTATTGGCCTGGAAACTTCTATTTGTGTACCGGAAGTTGAAATAACATACAGGTGATAGGGCAGTGCCATGACCTGGTCCAATACACTGGATGGCAGTTTGGGAAGAAAATAGGCCGCAACCGTGAAGAGTATAGGTGCAGTCTCGCCCGAAACTCTTCCAACTGCGAGGATCAAACCAGTCAAAATATTGGGCATTGCAATGGGTAAGACTACTTTCCTTATGGTGTAAAATTTACTTGCACCCAAAGCGTAACTAGCGTGCCTGAAAGTATCGTCAACGGACTTTAGTGATTCTTCTGTAGTACGAATAACAATAGGTAAAGCCAGTAGAGCAAGAGTTAGGGAGCCTGCCAAAATAGAAGCACCAAAGCCCATTTGGTTTACAAAAAGGGCCATGCCAAACAACCCGAAGATTATGGAAGGAATACCTGCAAGGTTATTCGTCATCATCTTAACGAGCCTCTTAAGGAAACCACTTTGTGCGTATTCATTAACGTAAATACCTGCCGCCACACCAATAGGAAAAGCGAATAGCATGCTGCCAATTACGAGATACACAGTTCCGACGATGGCTGGAAAAATACCACCTTCCGTCATGCCTTTTTTTGGGGCAGCGGTCAGGAATTCCCAACTTAAGACACTGAAGCCTTGCTTGAAAATGAAAAACAGTATCAGAAACAAAATAGCGACAATAGCATAACTGAACAGCCTTGCCATTCCGAACATTAAGAATTCATTGAATCGCTTCTGCCTGTCAACTTGTTTTGGAAATTTCATGAACCTCTTTTTTCTGAAACTCTCTCAACTATGAGATTGATTCCCAGGGTTATTATAAACAGGATACAGCCAAGTGCAAACAATGCTTTAAAATGAAGGCCACCAAAAGGCGCCTCTCCTAATTCAGCAGCTATTGTTGCGGGAATGGTTCGTACGGGTTTAAGCAAAGAATCGGGCATAATGGCAGAGTTTCCTGTAACCATAAGTGCTGCCATGGTTTCTCCTATAGCACGTCCTATCCCTAAAATGGCAGCCGCAGTAATACCTGAAGCTGAATAGGGGAGTATTACCTTCCGTATGGTTTGCCAATGAGAAGCTCCCAAAGCCAGGCTGGCCTCCTTCATGGTTCTCGGCGTTGTGCGGATGGCATCCTCACTAACTGTAATAATTGTAGGTAGAGCCATAATGGCAAGCACAATGCTTCCCGCTAATGCCGTTTCACCCACATGAAGATTAAATGTACTTTGTACAAATGGAACAATGACCACCAGGCCAAAGAAACCATAAACTACTGATGGGATTCCAGCTAACAACTCGATAACAGGTTTTAAAACAGCTCTGACTCTTTGGTCAGCAATTTCAGCCAGATAAATGGCAGCGGCCAGGCCTAAAGGCAAAGCAAACAGAATAGCCACAAATGCAACCAGCAAGGTTCCGAGTAAAATCGGAAGAATGCCCATGCGGGCCGCAGGTTTTGCAGTAGGGAACCATTCCGTATCCGATAAGAACTCTTCCACCTTTATTTTGCCGACATCAACTGGCTGGGTACACTGCATACCTATCATCAGATGTTTGGGGAAAAGTGCCAGAGTACCAGGGATACTGTCAGTGTATTTATCGGTGAGGGCTGCCAGGTTTTCAAAACGTTCGCCCATTTCCTCTTCTGTAAATAACTCTCCTGCCTCATCGAGGGAGAACAGGGTGATAGGCATGTCACGTCCACCTACTGTTTGCCAGTTAGTGATTTTCCTATCGTAGATGTCCTTGATTTCCGGGGCATTTAACTTCTTCACAGGATTATCCAGATGTACTAACAGAACAAATCCTTCTTCCAGAGGAGACATCCGGAAGAAGGATATGCCTTCTTTGAACAAAAAGAAAACTATCAGCAAAATTATAAACCCGCTTGAATAGCCAGCGATTTTGATGATGCTTTCAAAAACGGGTTCTGTGATTTTTCGTAATCGCATTGCGGATAATTTGGGAGGTAATTAGTTGGAATCTACTGCACTACTTGTCGGTATGTATCCAGTTTTGGATACTATTTCCTGGCCCTGCTGTGATAGGCAAAAATCGATAAATGGTTTCACCTTCGCCTCATTCTTGACATCGTAAAAGTAATACAGCGGCCTCGAAATTGGGTAAGTCTTATCAAGTGCATTTTCCAGTGACGGCTCCACGAAAGTAGTACCCTGGTCATAGGAAACGGACAAAGCCTTTATACTACCAGTCATGTACGCAAGACCTATATAACCAATGGCGCCCAGGGTTTGACTTATTGACTGAACTATCGCCCCTGTAGCTGGCATGTTGAGTACTGAAGAAGCATAGTTCTTTTTGTCCATTACGTGGTCTTTGAAAAACTCATACGTTCCAGAGGAACTTTCACGGCTGTAAGCGATAATTTTCATATCATCTCCACCCACTTCTTTCCAGTTAGTTATAGCACCGGTGAAGATGCCTTCCAGTTGTTCGCTGGTTAATTGCGATATTTTATTGGAGGGATGCACAATTACTGACAATGCATCACTACCGAGTATAACCTCTCTATAGTCAATTCCCTTTTCTGCAAACTTCAGTTTTTCTTCTATCTTCAATTCCCGTGAAGACATGCAGATGTCTGTTGACCCGTCCATAAGTGCGGTAATTCCGGTACCTGATCCACCGCCCACAATGGTTATGGCTGACTCCGGGTGTACTTTCATAAATTCTTCAGCGTGCGCCGTGCTAAGGGGCAACACGGTGTCGGAACCTTTTATGGAAATGGAGGTGGCTTGTGAATCGCCGTCACCGGATGAAGTACCACAAGCGGCAAGACCCAAAAGGGCGATAAGGGTGAATAATTGGATAACTCTCATAATTGGATGATTTTCAGTTTGTAATCAAATGATGGCGCAAATTTCAGGCGATACTTTCATTAAAAGGCTAATGCTATATTAAGTTATCGTTAAGTTCACTGCCGCCGGATTTGAAATTGAAATGTCATTCCCTAACAACTATCAGTTTTTTTAACTCTAAATGTCATCGGTAAAACTATAATGTTTTTTGTTATTTGCCATCAACAGAATTCTCAGTACATGCTTTCTTGAATAACGCTATAACCAATCTGTCATGAGAATTGAGCAAGAGATAAGACAAAAGGCTTTTCAATCCAACCATCACAAAGCACATGTAAACATACTATTTACCTCTTCATGGTTAAGTTTACAGGTTATGCATTGGTTAAAACCTTACAACATTTCCATGCAGCAGTTTAATGTTCTAAGGATTTTGCGAGGAGCTAGACCAGAGCCTCTCACAGTAACGCATCTTATGGAAAGAATGCTCGACAAAGCCTCGAATGCCTCGCGTCTTGTGGATAAACTGAATCAGAAAAAGCTGGTTGCCAAGATTATTCCGGAGAAAGATCAAAGGATTATTAATGTTTTTATCACCAATGAAGGTTTGGATGTACTGGAAAAAGCATCAAAGTCAGTGGAAGAGGGCATGAACGAAGTATTCATGTCATTAAGCGATGGAGAGGCTGCGCAATTGAGCGATTTATTGGACAAGTTGAGAGGTTAAGAATTTCCTAAATTAAGTTGGTTCCAAGCAAAACTGGAAACAATTGGATGACTTTCCTGTTCCTTTGGCTGATTGTTAAAACAAATCTTCGTTTCCCTCAACATTCAAAGCAGGCATTTATAATGAGAGAATTCAAACTTTTCTTACCTATAATTTTATTGTCTATTGCCATAGTAGGTTACGCGTTCATTCCAAATTTACCGGTCAAATCAGTTGATGTTGACACCAAAGCAAGTGTGGTGAATTGGAAGGGTTACAAAGTAACTGGCGAACATTATGGAACTGTGCAAATCAAATCAGGGTCCTTGCAATTTGAAGGTGAGGTGCTGGTTGGCGGTACTTTTGAAATGGACATGACCTCCATAATCGTTACCGATATTCAGGGTAGTTCAAAAACAAGATTGGAAAACCATTTGAAGTCCGATGATTTCTTTGGTACGGATAAATACCCGGTTTCAAAATTCAAAATTACACGGGTTGTATCACGCGGAACTCCCGGTAGTTATAAGGTTATCGGCAATCTAACCATAAAGGAAACTACTAAAGAAATACGTTTTGACGCTAACGTAAAAAATTCCAACGGCACAATAACAGCTGAGGCGGATATCAGAATTGACCGCTCAGAATTCAACGTAAAGTATGGCTCCGGTTCGTTTTTCGATTCACTTGGTGACAAAACTATTTATGATGAATTTGATATTGGCGTTAAGCTGGTAGCCCGTTAATCTGTGATTCTTAGAAGTCTCAATGGTAAAAGGCAGCCTAAATAGGGGCTGCCTTTTGCAGTTCAGATAATTTGCTCCCACACATAATATATACCAGGAACCGACAAGTAAATTCTTGCCTTTTCACTTATTTTGCACTCCTGCCAGGTTTCAGCCAAACTTAACAGTATTAGTTTCACTCATTAAACCTTGTGACAAATGCCATTCGAATTATTTCAATTACTTGAAAATAAATTACTGGTTCTCGATGGTGCTATGGGTACTATGATTCAGCGTTATCGCTTGAATGAAGGGGAATACAGAGGGCATCGTTTCAAGGAATGGCAGCCCGACCTCAAAGGAAATAACGATTTATTGTGTCTTACTCAACCCCAAATCATTGAAGAAATCCACAGACAGTATTTGGATGCAGGAGCAGACATCATTGAAACTAATACTTTCAACGCTACAGCTATATCGCTTGCAGATTACGGTATGCAAGATCTGGCATACGAAATCAACCTGGCAGCTGCCCGAATAGCTAAAAAGGCAGTTTCCGAATTTCAAAAGAGAAGCAGCACATCCGGTAAGTTTGTTGCTGGCGCACTTGGCCCCATGAATAAAACGCTGTCACTTTCGCCAGATGTGAATGACCCGGGCGCACGGGCCATGACTTTTGATGAAGCTAAAGATGCCTATGCAGAACAAGTCAGAGGACTCATGGATGGCGGTGCTGATATTCTTCTTGTTGAAACCATCTTCGACACACTGAATGCCAAAGCTGCAATTTTTGCCATTGAAGAGGTTTTTGAAGAAAAGGGCATTCGATTGCCCTTAATGATTTCAGGTACGATTACCGATGCCAGTGGCCGAACACTGTCCGGACAGACAGTTGAAGCATTTTGGCACAGCATCAAACATGCAAAGCCATTTTGTGTTGGCCTGAATTGCGCACTTGGGGCAAAGGAAATGCGCCCCTATCTCGAAGATTTGGCCTCCGTTGCTGATTGTTACATCCATGCCTATCCCAATGCCGGGTTACCCAACGAAATGGGCGAGTACGACCAAACCCCACACGACATGTGCCACTTTATCGATGATTTTGTACAAAGTGGTTTTGTCAACATCGTTGGTGGCTGCTGCGGAACTACGCCCGATCATATCCGGCACATGTCAAAGCATGTCGGAACGGCGAAACCCAGAATTCCACAAAAGAAAGAACCTTTGACCGCTCTTGCCGGATTGGAGCCACTGACGATTCGCCCAGACAGTAACTTCATTAATGTTGGTGAAAGAACCAATGTAACGGGAAGTAAGATGTTCGCCCGCCTAATTACACAAGGTAAGTTTTCAGAGGCGCTGGTAGTTGCTCAGCAACAGGTTGAGAATGGAGCTCAAATCATCGATATAAACATGGATGAGGGCTTATTGGATAGTGAAAAGGCAATGACCACTTTTTTGAATTTGGTCATGACAGAACCTGATATTGCCAGGGTGCCCATTATGATTGACAGTTCAAAATTTTCAGTCATAGAAGCAGGTTTGAAATGTGTACAGGGTCGGTGTGTGGTCAACAGTATATCTCTGAAAGAGGGTGAAGAAGAATTCCTGCACAATGCCGAATTGGTGCGCCGTTATGGAGCTATTCCCATCGTAATGGCTTTTGACGAAGACGGACAGGCAGATACTATCGAGCGCAAGGTAGGAATCTGCGAAAGAGCTTATCGCCTCCTTATTGATAAAGTGGGATTCAATCCAGAGGATATCATTTTCGACCCCAATATTTTTGCAGTGGCTACAGGAATAAAGGAACATAATGAATACGCTATCAATTTTATTGAAGCAACCCGGCAGATAAAACGAAAATGTCCTGGAGCCAAGGTGAGTGGGGGAGTCAGCAATCTTTCATTTAGTTTTAGGGGGAATAATCGCGTCAGAGAAGCCATGCATTCTTCCTTTTTGTATCATGCCATTCAGGCAGGTATGGATATGGGAATTGTAAATCCCGGATTGATAGAAGTGTATGAAGAAATTCCAAAGGATCTTCTCCTTCGGGTGGAAGACGTGCTTTTTAATCGCACATCTGATGCTACAGAGAAATTGACCGAAATGGCTGAGGCCTTTTCTGGAAATGGAATTGATACCACTCAACAAGTCGAAGAAGAGTGGCGTAGCTGGCCCATAGCGAAGCGACTGGAACACGCCCTTGTGAAAGGCATTACCCAGCACATTGATGCCGATACAGAGGAAGCGAGGGTGCAATTTGGCTCTCCTATAAGTGTCATTGAAGGGCCTTTAATGGATGGAATGAATACCGTAGGCGACCTTTTTGGCAGCGGTAAAATGTTTTTGCCACAGGTAGTGAAAAGCGCCAGAGTAATGAAAAAAGCGGTCGCCTATCTAACTCCTTTTATTGAAGCTGATAAGGAAGGTATCGGTGAAGTCAGAGCGAAAGGAAAAATTCTCTTGGCAACAGTTAAAGGAGATGTACACGACATCGGAAAGAATATCGTAGGTGTGGTCTTGGGATGTAATAATTATGACATCATTGATTTAGGCGTAATGGTGCCTGCGGAGAAAATTTTACAGACCGCCAGAGATGAAAATGTGGATGTTATAGGACTCAGCGGATTAATAACACCTTCACTGGATGAAATGGTCCATGTTGCGAAGGAAATGGAAAGACAGCAATTTAAGATTCCACTGCTCATAGGTGGGGCAACTACCTCCAAAACACACACTGCCATAAAAATTGAACCTCAATACCTGTCGGGAGTTTGTGTGCACGTTCTCGATGCATCAAGAAGTGTACCCGTTGTTTCGTCGGTTACCAATGCAGATGAAAAGGTTAAATCAGCATTTATCAGTGATATCCAGGCGGATTATACAAACATTCGTGAAAACCGCAAGGATAGAGGCAGTGCCAAAAGTTTCCTGTCATATAAGGAGGCTCAAAAGAATGCTACAAGAATCGAATGGGATGGATATTCCCCTCCAAAGCCTCACCTGATAGGTACTAAAGTTTTTCAGGACTACGATTTGAAAGAAATCGCCAGATATATTGACTGGACACCTTTCTTTTCAACTTGGGAACTCAAGGGTAAATTCCCTCAATTACTGGATGATCCACAGGTTGGAGAAGCTGCAACAAAGCTACATCATGACGCCACAGTAATGCTTGACACATTAATCAATGAAAAGTGGCTCACTGCAAAAGCAGTAGTCGGAATTTTTCCGGCACTAAGAATCGGAGCTGATGACATCGAAATTCAAGTGGAAAATGGTCAATCCATGACCTTGAATTTCCTGCGGCAGCAGTCCGTCAAAGCCGTTGGCCTGCCTAACCAGAGTCTTGCTGACTACATCATGCCTGAAGAAAAGGGAATGACGGACTACATGGGAGCATTTGCTGTTAGCACTGGTTTTGGAATAGAGCGAAAAGTTGCAGAGTTCGAAAATCAGCATGACGATTACAGCGCAATTTTACTGAAAGCACTGGCTGACAGACTTGCAGAAGCTTTTGCCGAACTCATGCATGAAAAAGTAAGGAAAGAGCTTTGGGCTTATTCTGTAGACGAGGTATTCATCAATGAGGAATTGATTTCGGAAAAGTATGTCGGAATACGTCCAGCACCGGGTTATCCCGCCTGCCCTGACCATACCGAGAAAGAGAAATTATGGGCATTGTTGGATGTGGAAAAAAACACGGGCATAGGAATAACCGAATCATTTGCCATGTTCCCTGCAGCTTCTGTGAGTGGCTGGTATTTCTCACATCCCCAATCCAAATATTTTACAATCGGAAAAATTTCAAAAGATCAGTTGGAAGATTACGCCAACAGAAAGGGAAAAGATGTAAGTGAAATGGAAAAATGGTTGTCGGGCAACTTGAATTACTAACCAGAGATTTAGGTTTTAGCTCCAAATCAGGTTCTTACCATTTTTTATATGCCGTTTGATGTTCAACCAAAAGGCGAAAAAGAGATAGACTATAACGGGTGAGCCCAAAGCAAAAAAGGAAAGGTAAACGAAATAGAGGCGCACCCGAGAGGAAGCCACCCCCATTTTTTCACCGAAATAACTGCACACTCCAAATAAGGAGCGTTCCAATAAGTCTTTAAAGGTCTTCATACCAGACAAATGTAAAAATCACATTTGTAAAGGCCAAGCGCAGCTTATGCTTTTTACAGAAGTGTCCATTATTGAAGCTCCACTTCCTTTTCTTCAATCATCTTCCGGATGTTGATGAGTGCATAGCGCATGCGGCCGAGCGCTGTGTTGATGCTAACCCTGGTTAAGGATGCAATTTCCTTAAAGCTCATGTCAGCATAATGGCGAAGTATGACGACTTCCCTCTGTTCAGGTGGCAGCATGTCCACCAGGTTTCTGATGCGCTGATGAGTCTGACTCTTCATGATTTGCTGTTCTGCATTGGGGTCTTTGGAATGCAGCACATCAAAAATATTGAAGGTTTCATTCGGATAAATGTGTGGTCTGCGTTTGCCCCGTCTGAAATAGTCAACACACAGGTTGTAAGAAATCCGCATGGCCCATTGGCCAAACTTTCCTTCATGGTTGTATTTACCCTTGCGAAGTGTGTCGATGATTTTGATGAAAACTTCCTGGAAGATGTCTTCAGCAAGATTATCGTCCTTTACGAAAAGGTAAATAGACGTGTAGATTTTCTGTTGATAACGGTTCAACAGCTCATGAAATGCTTTTTCATTTCCTTCGAGATACTGGGAAATCAGTTGCTGGTCATTCAGAAGCGTAACTTGCATAACTAAATCAAGGTTAGTGAGGAAATATGTTCAAGATGATTTAGTGTAGAAGTTTACGCAGATAGGCAGGTAGTTTATTTAAAAATCAGATTTTAGTTATTGTAGTTAGCACTTTCTTTTGCAAAGACAACGCCAAGTTATCAAAATCAACAATGAAAAACTTCTATTTGGTTTCTTTAACCAAAGATTAGACGAACATTATTGCAGAAAGTAAAATAAATGACCAAAGACCCTGCAAAGAAAGAATCTTTCTTTCGCAAAAGCAAGACAGGCAAAAAAAATCAAGACAATTTTAAAAAAATCACATATTCTAGTTAGTTAGAACACAGCATTGGTATTGAAACTGCAATTGAATAATTCCTTGCCTTTTCAACTTTATTCTACATTTGCCGCATTCATTTCACAAATCAATCCTTAAACACATGAATGATATGGAACGCAGAAAAATAGTCGCAGGAAACTGGAAAATGAACAAGAATTTTGAAGAAGGCCGCGATCTGGTCATTTCCATAATAGATAAATTGGGAAGCACAGACGCGTTGGCAATTGTATGCCCGCCATTTATTCATTTGAATTATTTTTCAACGCTTTTACACGACATAGCCAACTTAAAACTTGGTGCACAAAATTGTCATTTTGAATCAAGCGGGGCCTATACCGGTGAAGTTTCAGCACCAATGCTCAAGTCTGTCGGTGTTGAGTTTGTAATACTTGGGCATTCAGAACGCCGCGAGTATTTTGGAGAAAGTGAAGCGCTTCTGGCCAAGAAAGTAAATGCAGTCCTTGACAATGGACTTTCTCCGATTTTCTGTGTTGGTGAGAAACTGGACAAAAGAGAAGCCAAAGAACAAGAAGCCGTAGTTCAGAAGCAATTGGAAGGTGGCCTTTTCCATCTCAGTGCAGAGCAATTTAGAAACGTGGTTGTAGCATATGAACCTGTATGGGCAATAGGGACAGGGAAAACCGCCTCACCCGCTCAGGCACAGGAAATGCATGCCTTTATCAGGCAACTCATCCAGAAGAAATACGGAAAAGAAATGGCTGACACCACTACTATATTATATGGAGGTTCCTGTAATGCAGCCAATGCAGCAGAATTGTTCAGTCAGAAAGATGTAGATGGAGGTTTGATAGGTGGTGCGGCACTGAAAGCTGATGATTTTATAAGCATTATCAAAAGTTTCTAAGTAATGAGTCAAAAATAAAGTTGCCTGTGTTTTCTTAACCACTTGAAAATCAGT
>CAYRDX010000051.1:0-33702 GCA_964423205.1 uncultured Saprospiraceae bacterium
TTTTTATTCAATTAACCCATTCAATTTAGCTTTTTTTCAAAGTGAGAATTACTGCGTTCAAATTGAAAACATCCATTTTTTAATTCATAGAAATAGATTAAAGGTTCAACACGTGGAGGGGGAAGAGGCGGGAACCCTGTCTTCGGGTTATTGATCTCCAATTGCTTTAAATATGGTTTGGAATCTTTGACTGTCTTAAATTTCAAATAATTTGGACAGTCCCCGTACCCAAGAATCGTTATCCCTTGAAATTCAATTTGTCCCTTGGGCTGTTCATTCTTGTCCACTAAATATGCAGAATATATTTCCTTGGGAATCAATGCAATTCTGATATTTTTTGCTTCATTTGTAAAGTTTACAATAACTAACACCTGGTCAATATTAGGCAGCAGATCGCTTTTTTAGTTTCGAATGAAAGCATTTCGTACCATCTTCCCAGCTTTTAAGGGTGCTATTTCATTGACGCACTCAGATCACATTGTCTGCATGGGCTCTTGTTTTGCGGAGCACATTGGCAGCAGACTGGATAGCTTAAAATTTCAGGTTTTACAAAACCCTTCCGGTATCGTTTACAATCCCGTGTCCGTTACCCGCATCCTCGAAAGAAGATCATCAGGATATCCCTTCGCTGAGGATGAAATTTTTCAGGACCAGGGCCTTTGGCATAGCTTCGAGCACCACGGGCGGTTCTCCCACCCCGACAGGAACACCATGCTCCGGCAAATAAACGAGGCTCTTCAAAAGGCGCATTCTTTCTTGAAAACCACTAACAGGCTCATTATTACTCTCGGTACAGCAAACGTTTTTGTCAACAAAAGGTCCGGGGAAATCGTAGCCAATTGTCACAAAGTTCCTGCTGCTGAATTTATTCGCAGACGTCTGACGGTTAAAGAAATCACTGACACTCTGTCTTGCACCTTTGCAAAGATCAAGCAGCAGTTGCCGGAATTGCAGATAATTGTAACGGTAAGTCCGGTAAGGCATTTGAGAGATGGCCTTATTGAAAATCAAAGAAGTAAAGCAACGCTGCTGTTAAGCCTCGAGGAAGTAGCTTCTACACTCGACTATGTGTTTTATTTTCCTTCTTATGAAATTCTGCTCGATGACCTCAGGGATTACCGCTTTTATGAGGAGGACTTATCGCATCCCAATCGCTTTGCCATTGATTATATCTGGGAGTATTTTGAAAATGCCTTTATGGATGAAGACACAAAAGTGCTGAACAAGCGCCTTCGTCAATTGAACGAAGCTATCTCGCACCGGCCATTTCATCCCGATTCACCGGCGCATCAGGTCTTTATAAGAAATACCCTGGAGGGGCTCTCAGAGCTAAAATCCAGATACCCTTTTCTACAACTCGATGCTGAACAGAAAACGCTGGAATCAGTTTTGCTCTAACCCATTGATTTTGTCAGCTCCGTACTCATGTGCTCGCCGTCCCATGTGTGGTCGGTAGAGGTGGGATCGAATGCCTGGTCCTGTGTGAGCAGTTCTTCCTGTTCCTCTATTTGTTGCCTGACATAGAGGATGTACGGTTTCTTGTCGTGCCGTTCCCCGGCAAGTTTTACCCTGGCCGCTTCATCGTATTTTACAAAATTCTGGCCGGAACGCTAGGCGATGTAAGTGTGGTGGCCCAGCATTTTAAGAATATCGGAACCCATTCTTACTGCTGTATCAAGGGACTCCCGGTATATGAGCTTTACGTCAAGGTCCATTAATTCGTATGCATCAAAGCGATTTTTTGCCCGGATGATGAGCTGTAGATGTGGAAAATGCTTCTGAGCACTGATGATTAGAAACAAATGCGCTACTATACTCAAAGTTACCAGATTGTAGGCCATCAAAACATTACCCCAAATCGAAGAATCACACTACTGACCGTTCCTTTTGAGTCAAAACCCTGATAGTCTTTGGTGGCATCAGTAAAACCTCTTTGAAAACCCAGACCCGCAACGAGGGCGGTTGATTCTGTGATGCTATATTCAACACCGGCACCCAGTCCCCATGAAAGAGAAATCCCAACCACCTCATTTCGGATGTCTATTTTTTCTTCATTAATCCCCTGATATTTCACGGCTCCTCTGGCTTGTGAATTAAAGCCTATGGTAATGAGTGGCAATTCTGCAAAGTAACGCAAGTAACCAAATTCCCTGGTTCGGAATTTAAGTCCTGCCGGGATTTCTACGTATTGAAGATTGTATTTCAAATCTGTACCAGCTGGAAATGGCCGAAGCACTCCTGCTGGTAATTCTGACCTTTGCCATGTGTCACCAAAGTTTTCATGGTACAGTGTTCCACCAGAATTGAATGCAAATCCAATTCCTATCAATAAGGCGTACTTTTCCTCAAAATACAGCTCTCCGACTACCCCGAGCTTGAGTCCGAGGTTGGTGCCATTTCCATTGATTTTGTTGTCGTCTGTTCTCATATAAGAGAACGTAGGACTAAGCTGAAACCCTAAACGCGGGTAGATATTCTGAGCGCCAAGTATGTTTTGGAAAATCATAATAAATGCGGCAAGGGCAACAATTTTTTTCATGTAATATTGTTTTTGGTTCACTAATAAATAATCCGAACGTTAGACAATTTTCTGCTTATTAGTCACTTCAATATGTCCTCAGGACACCGAAAGTTTATCGAGAATGAAAACATACAGATTATTTCGTTTTAGCTTGTTTATTATGGTTTGTGGCTTCCTTATCGGCTGTAACAAAAGTAATGATATTCCAAACGTATCAGATATTCCGGTTAGTGTAAAAGTTATCCGATTCGACACGGAACTATTTAACCTTGACACAACGGATGTCGGTTTTTCACTTTCTGAATTAAGGGAGAAATATCCCGAATTCTCTGAACTTTTTTTCAACGAGGTCATTGGCTTTCAGGTAAACGAAGAAGCACAGCAGGATCAGTCTGAGTTGGTATCAGGTTTCATCAAAGATCCTGCTTTGAGAAAGTTGTTCGATACCTGTCAGGTAGTTTTCCCATCCAACGAGGAATTAAAGAAAAGTTTTGAGCAAGCTTTCCGTTTTTTCAAATACTATTTTCCGGGACAACCACTTTCCGAAGAAGTATATACTTACTTATCGGAGTACTCACTGGGTGGGTTTCTTTATGGGAATAACTCCATAGCGTTAGGTCTCGATTTTTACCTGGGGAATGATTACCCATACCTTCAACTTAATCCGGGAAATCCAAATTTTTCGGCTTATTTGACGCGGACTTTTACGAAAGAGCATTTGGTAGCCAAAGCCATGATTATGCTTGTTCAGGATATCAATGGCCAACCGGGTGGCCCCCGCTTGCTGGACTATATGATTCACAGAGGCAAGGAAATGTATGTCCTGAAAAAATTGCTTCCTTTTGAGCCGGATAGTGTTGTTATGGAATTTTCCCAGAACCAGTTGGATTGGTGTATTGAGAATGAGCGCAATATCTGGTCTTATCTCATTTCGGAAAACCTCCTGTACTCTTCTGATTTTAACAAGTTCAGAAAGTTAGTGGAGTACAGCCCCAACTCACCAGGTATGCCTGTTGAAGCACCAGGCAGGACAGCCAGTTGGCTGGGAATGAAAATCGTGGAAGCTTATATGAAGCAATACCCCGAAACCTCTATGGAGCAACTCATTTCATTGAAAGACAGCCAGGCGCTTCTCGACGCATCAAAGTACAAACCACCTAGATAAAGAATCTAAAAGAGAAAGAGAGAGTTGACAACTTTTCAAAAGTTACCAACTCTCTGGGTTTGTCCTATTCCTGATTAATCCGCATAAATCTCATCTATTTGACGGGCGTATTTATTCATAATGACCCTTCTTTTCAGCTTCATGGTCGGAGTCAATTCTGATTCTGTTCCATCTGCTTTGATGGGCTCCCAAACATCAGGTATGAGTTTGAACTTCTTGATTTGTTCGTGGTGAGCAAAAATGGGATTGAATTTTTCCATTGCTCTCTCATAAAGACCTTGAACCTGAGGTGTTTTCAGCGTCTCTTCAAGGCTGGTAAATTCAACATCATGCCGGGCACACCAATCCTTTAAAGCTTCAACTGCTGGAACAATCAATGCGGAAACAAACTTCTTATTTTCACCCACCACCATCATCTGTTCAATGTAGAAGTTTTCTTTGAACTTGTTTTCGATGGCCTGCGGAGCTACATATTTACCCCCGCTGGTTTTGAGCAATTCCTTTTTGCGGTCTGTAATTTTCAGGAATTTGTGACCTCGGGCTTCTACGAACCTGCCGATATCACCGGTACAGAACCATGTTTTACCATCGATTTCCTTCATTACAGCAGCGGTGGCATCTGGTTGTTTGTAATATCCAACCATAATGTTGGGACCACGGGCAAGGATTTCACCCTCTCCCTCTTTGTAATTTCCATCGGAGGTATCGAGCATGAGTTCGACGCAAGGTATAGCCGGGCCGACCGTTCCCAGTAAGGCTCCATCGCCGAAGAAGTGGCAGATGGTAAGAGCGGGAGAAGTTTCTGTCAAGCCGTACCCTTCGCGAATGGGAATTCCAGCTGCCGAAAATGTTCTCTGAATGTGCTCAGGACAGGCAGAAGCACCAGTTAGAATGCCTTTCATGCGCCCACCGAGTGCTTCCCTCCATTTACTGAAGATGAGTTTGTCGGCAATTTTTCTTTTCATGGCCTCCCAGCCACTGTGTTCCTGATGGATTTGGTAGTCCTTTGTCAGCCGCAATGCCCAGAAGAAAAGGAAGCGTTTGATGCCTTTGAGTTCGAGGCCCTTGTTGTATATTTTTTCATAGACCTTCTCCAGTAACCTTGGTACGGTAGTAAAGAAATGCGGGCTTACGGCGCGCAAATCACCCGTCTCTCCACCCAGGTTATCTGTGCCGGTGTGCACAACACTGAATCCACAGTATATGTAAGTATATGTCACGGTTCGTTCAAAACTATGGCAAATGGGCAGGAACGAAAGAACTGTGTCACCTGCATCAATAGGAACCAGATGTTTAACCGCCATGATATCGCTGATGATGTTGTTATGGGTCAGCATGACTCCCTTTGGGTTACCGGTGGTTCCTGATGTATATATTATGGTGGCGAGGTCTTCTGGTTTGATTTCTGCTTTCCATTTTTCCACTTCCGACAGGTCGCCTTCTCCGAGTATGGTCTCCCAAAAAGGGACTTGTTCGTTGGCTAAGGCCTCATCGAATACGAATACCTTTTTCAAAGTGGGTATGTTCTTTTGGGCATCTAAAACACGACCCACGATATCGACGTTGCTGCAAAAAGCATAGGTTACCTCAGCTTCATTAAAGATGTATTCGTATTCACGCGGACTCAATGTGGCATAAACGGGAATGTTGATCGCGCCAATTTGCTGCATGCCCAAGTCCATCATCACCCATTCAGGGCAGTTTTGATGTACTATCAGTGCTATCTTTTCATCGGGTTTGACACCTAACTTCTTTTTCAGACCCAAGCTGACTTGATTGACCTTTTCGATCATTTCCTCAGTACTGAAGTAGACCCATTCGCCGTTTTTGCGTTTGCCGAAAGATTTTTCCAGCGGATAGTTTTCTTTTTGATAATAGATAAAGTCGAATAATCTGGTTGGTTCCATGTAAGTGTTGCTTTAGTATTATGGAAGGTAATTTGCCGGAATAAAAAGGAAGGATCACCCAAAAGTGAATTTTCGTACCCCATTAAACCGCCTGAGCAAAGAAAGTGATTTTCTCTGAAAAATTCAGGAGGAGATTTCTCATTACCCGCTCAATGGCAGGCAATAACTAGCTGTTAAGTTTTCGCAGCAGCATAATGCCGTCGCGAATTGGCAACATTATATTTTCAACCCTTTTATCCGAATGCACTTTTTGATTGAAGGCCTCTATTAATAGTGTGTCGCTGTCTTTATTCGGATTCATGACTTTGCCATCCCAAAGTACATTATCAATCAGGATGAGTCCTCCGGGTTTTACTTTTCCGAAAACGAGGTCGTAAAATGCTTCATTGTCATCTTTGCTGGCATCAATGAATACGATATCGAAAGTTTCTGACAAGCCAGGAATGATTTTATGCGCATCCCCAATGTGTTGCACAATTTTACCTGCCAGATTGGCTTTCTCAAAATACTTACTGCTGATAAACTCCAATTCGGGGTTGATCTCAATCGTGTGCAAAACCCCTGATTCGCGTAATCCGGAAGCCAGGCAAATACTTGCATAACCGGTGAATGTACCAATCTCAAGGATCGTTTCAGGTTTGGTCATCTTACTAATGAAAGCCAAAAACTGCCCTTGCAGAAGTCCGCATAACATTTGGGGAGAGAGTGTATTTAGGTAGGTTTCCCGCTCCAATTCATGCAGTACCGGAGAGGGTGGTGATGTGAATGATTCACAAAAGGACGATAGTTTGCGCAGAACATTCATTTTCAGCAGATCTTAATTTGACTAAAAGACTTCGGATCAGGGGGCTAAAATCCGGTTAAATTCAGGCAAAATCCATTACAAATGTCCAAAAATAAACGAGGGGGAAAAATCCGTCTTTCGGACCATCCCCCTCTTAATGGATTGTATTGAAACAAGACATTAAACGTTCCAGTCAAAATGCATGGCCAGTTTTATCAGGTCGACCACGTTACTGACTTCCAGCTTGTGCTGTATATTTTTTCTGTGGGTATCAACAGTTAGTTTACTGATTTTAAGTTGTGTGGCGATCTCTTTTGAAGTATAACCGTTCACTATCAATTTGAAAATTTCCTTCTCTCTTTCGGTGAGTCGGAGCACCTTTAGTTGCTCCTTCAGGCGAAGGTTCTCCTGCATGAGTTGCCGGACAATTTCATCCTTGCTGGCCATCTCACTCAGCTCTGTGACCGTTCCAAGAGCATGGCTAACCTCTTTAAAGGCTTTTTGATGCAGGTTGATTTGAGCGAGCATGGTTTGATTTTCCTTGCGCAAGGTGGATATTTCTTTTTCCAGTTGTTGGGTGGCTTTTGTTTGATCCAGCATAGTTCGTTTGGTTAATTCATTGTAAAAATGGTTTGTTTCAGGAGGTCGCCGGGGAAAAAGAATTAGTCAATTCAAGTCAAAAATGACAGCATTGTGTTCATACCTGCCTCAGTATTCGCAGTTTATGGTCGATTTTGACAAATTAGGTGCGCTTTTTGGAACATAGTTTTATTGAATAATTGCAGTGCAGTAGATTGAAATAATCTGACGCACAGAATTTTCAAGTATTAATACCCTATCTCATCATTGGTATTTGTCTCAACGCTCTCTTTGCCAGAAACACTGAATCCGGCGAAGCTCATTGGAAAATATCATGAATAAGACAGAATCAATCAAAATATTTATTCTGGATGATCACCCGGTGGTGACCTCAGGTCTTGCCTATTTTTTTACCAAAAAGCCTGAATTTGACATCGTCGGAACTGCTTCCAGTTTTGATGAACTCAAAGTTTCTCTTCCCCAAAAACGCCCTCACATCCTGCTGCTTGAGCTCCGGATTCCTGGCAGTGATTTCCTGGAAATCATATCCTGGGTAAACATTCAGTCTCCATGGGTTAAAGTCATCATTTTTTCTGCTTATTATTCGCCGGACCTTGTTAAGACACTTTCCAAAATCAAAGTCAGTGGTTATGTACACAAGTCCGCGAACCTATCGGAAATAACCAAAGCCATCGCAGCGGTGAACCAGGGGGATAAACATTTCGCAACGCTGACACATCACTACAACGGTTTCCATTCTTCCTATGAATCCAGAATTCCCGACGACTTCCAGAAACGGCTTCAACTTTCGAAGCGGGAACTGGAGGTATTGGTCCTTATTTGTCAGGGCAACAGCAGTGTACAAATCGGCAAATCACTTTTTATAAGCCGGCACACCGTTGAAACACATAGAAAAAACATTTTCAGAAAACTCGATGTCAATTCAAGTACGGAGTTGGTTAAATTCGCCTACCAGCATGGCTTGTTATAATCAACACTTCGCTTACACTATCATTGTCTAAGAACGTATGATTCTATATTGGCCTTTGCCAATGTTCTTGTCAGTGCCTTCGCCTCCTCTTCCTTTGAATAGGTGCTTACAGCAACAGCAAACCATCCACTATCCTCACGCACAATAATTTCGGTCCTGGAATAGCCCAGTGCAATCAATTTGTTGGCTCTTTGAAAGGCGTTTCCCTGACTGGCAAAAGTTCCGGCAATTACTGTGAACTGGTTCTTAGAAACCTCCATAGGTTGTTGGAGGTTTTCCGTTTCCACTGAACCAATGTTCTCAATCTCCTGACCTCCTTTTTCGCTAACAAACGGCGCTGAAGTACTTTCATTAGACTTAGCCGGGTACAGTTCTTTTCTTACTTCATCAGTAGTTCTTTCACCGATGAGTTCATTTTGATGCTCTTCCCCGAGGAAAATAATTTTCACCTCAGTTCTTCTGTTAAAGCGATGCTCATCCTCAGTGCAGGGAACTCCATCCTTGCACCGGTTCCTGATTTGTGATTCCCCATAGCCCCTTTTTGTTAAACGCGAGTCTTTAATCCCCTTGGATATCAGGTATCTGAAAACACTTTCTGTTCGCCGTGTGGACAGGTCTAAATTATAAGCCTGACTGCCGCGGGAGTCCGTATGAGAGGCGAGCTCCAGTATCATTCCGGGATAGCTGTTCAACATTCCGACAACCTCATCCAGGTCAGGATAAGCATCGGGCCGGAGGCTGGCGTCATCGAAATTGAAGTATATATTGGGTAGCTTTATGGTCATACCTGCGAAGATATTGTCGCCAGCAATGAACATGGGTAAATCAAAAACTGCCGATGGGTCGCAGTTTTTCTCTCTCGTATTGACTATGGCAATGGAAGATGCCATACCACTTTTATGGGTAAAAATGGCGTAGGTGGAATTACACTTCAGACAGTAGTCGTAATAGCCGTTATCGTCGGTGTAAATCACCCATTTTTCGCGGGTGTTCACATCCACAATTTCCAAAGCAGCACCAGCGACTGGCCGGCCTCCTGTTTTCAACAAGACTCTCCCTTTTAGTTGTACGCAATCAATAGCTTTACGCAACCTGACATCCTGCTCATAAAGGTCGGTTTCAGGGTCAATGATCATATATGCAGGGATGTATCCATCCTTGGCTATTTTGACGATATAGGAAGCAGGGTTTAACTCTGCTTCGACACTTCCATCAGTCCGCGTAAGGACGCTGAAAATAGTGCTGTCGTAACCGGAATTGAGGATAAACATGCCATCTTCTCCGGGAAGTAATCGCACGCCCCGATCGCTGCCTGCAGCCAGTGTAATTTCATTCAGGTGAATGGCACTCACGGTAGCTGCTTCCAGGGGGTTCCCATCTTTGTCTTTTACAATCAGGCCATCGAGCTTCATACCCATGCCGGCAATGGAAGTTCCGGTGCCGTCGATGTAAAAGCTATAGATGTCGTCGTAACCAAACCCTCCTTTGCGGTCAGAAGAGAAGTATCCATTCTTGTTTTCGCTGTCAACGATGAACCCGAAATCATCTGCCTCAGAACTGAAGGGCACTCCAAGGTTGACTGGCAGCCTCCATTTTTCACCCCATTCTTTGGTGTAATACAAATCCATTTTACCAAGACCACCATCCCTGTCAGAAGAGAAATAGAGTGTCCCGTCAGCGGCCGAGTAAAGAAAGACTTCGTTTGAGGGGCTGTTTACTTCTGGTCCAAGGTTCTTGATCTCTACCCAATTTCCATCGACAAAATAAATGGCATAGATGTCCATCCCGCCAAAACCGCCGGGCATGTCGGAGGCAATGAAAAGCACATCTCCATCAACAGAAACTGAGGGGTGGCAGAAGTTATAGTCTCTCAGGTTAAAAGAGGGCTTTTCAATTTTTCCCCATTGCGGCCCCTCTTTTTTGGCAGAATAAATCTGAAGCTTGCGTTTTCCATCAGGAGCAATATACTCATTGTCGTTTCTGGTAAAATAGATGTTCTCAGCTGTTCTGTCGAATGCTACCGGCCCTTCGTGCATTCTGAAAATAAGTTCCAAAGCAAACGGCTCTGCAAGGTTGAGAAAGCCTTCAGCATCTCTTTGGGCCTTATAAATGGACATGATGTTGTGATAACCGGCCCTTGCATCTTTAACGTTGTAGTTCACACTTTCAAATCGGGTGGAGATAAAAGCAACCCCGTCTTTGTAGAATGTCGGGCTGAACTCCAGAGCATCCGAATTGATTCTTCTCTCATTGGTCACCACCACTTTTTGCCTGGCAAGGGGAATTTGCCCTGCCAGGGTGGCATGGAAAATAAAAAACACAGCCAAGAAAAATATTCCTTTACGCATGTTAGGAAAATGAATCACTAAAACAGTTTTCGCACTGTTAATTATTGCTTCTTGAAATATCTCGGATTCTCCAGGTCACCTTTCTCAGTGTACAGGTCGTACTTCATCAGGATTTCCACAGAACCCGATTGATAATCGCGTATTTCGGAGAGGGTCATATCGTAAGCCAGGCCAAGTCCTAACTTTGAACTAAACTGGAAAAACAGCAGAGCATCAACGCTTTCTCCAATTCCATCCACTCCCGTTCTGTAGGTCACTCCAGCGGTAACTTTTTTATCGTACCTGAAATTAAGGTTCATGTCGGCGCTGATGGGAGCATTGGTCACCCATTTCACCAACATATTGGGCATCATTTCCAACTTTTCTGCTACCGGAAGGGCAGCGCCCAGGGTAAAATACCGGTGTGGCGCTACCTCGGCAGAAATGAACACCAGGTCGTTCAGACCAACTTCGTTAGGGTAAATTCTCGGTATGGAAGCCCCCATGTAAAAGAGATCCCGGTAGGTCAGGAACATGCCGACTCCGATATTTGCCCTATAGAAATCCGTCAGTTCATTGTTCCCAAACGAAGGATCATTGCGCGAAACGACTACAGCCTTTTCATCCTCAAAATCAATTCCAGTGTAGTTAAGTGTGGCCTGCAAGCCTAAGCGCATACTCCAGTAGGAGGTCAGTTTTAAATTGTAGGAGTAGGCTGCCGACACATAAACGGCGTCAGTGATGCCAATGGAATAATGACCAATGGTGCCGCCCATGCCTACGCGTTGCTTGAGCAATGGCGTCTGAAAGCTAAGTATCTGGGAGGAAGGGGCTCCTTCAAAACCCAGCCACTGACTCCTGTGAATGCCTGTAAATGAGCCAGCTTTACTGGTGCCCACATAGGCAGGATTGTACAACTGGTTGTTGAACATAAATTGCGAGAAATGAGCTTCCTGCTGTGCATAAAGTCCTGTCGCAAAGCCTAAGAAAAGTAGGGTGTATAGTATTTTCATTGTCTCTTGTTTGCTTTTTGAAAAACTCAGGTTTAGATACACCGGTGTCAACGGTGTATCATCACGAATCCCTTTTCAGCAGCCGAACCAGGCGCCCTTTGGAAAATGTAGTAATAGGTTCCATCGGGAAGGTCTTTTCCTCTGTATGTGCCCTTCCAGTCGTTCTTGTAGGGTGCGGTTTCAAACACTTTACCACCCCACTGATTGAAGATGGTCAATGAGTTATCCGGGAATGCCAATCCTTCCAGACAGGATATCACAAACTCATCGTTGATACCATCATTATTGGGTGAGATCACCGTTGTAATGACGCATTCGTTGACATCATGACGAACATTCAGGGCGACCTGAGCTGAAGCACAGGTTAATGGGCATTCGACAAAACAGATTTCATAAACCATTCGGTCTGTTTCCCGGTATTTCAGATTCGGTGTATAAGTGAAGTCTCCATTGCCTAGGGCGCGTAAAATACCATTGCTAGGTGGCATCGTCACTTTGATGGTGAAAGGAGCCATGATTTGGTCATTTGCTACCACATTAAAGGACTTTGACTTTTCGTAAATCACATCCACATCGTCATTTACCGGTTTAGGTGCAGATTGAACCATAACCTTCAATGGTGCGGAGGTGGTAGAACAACCGTCTTTTGTCGCTGTAACAGTGTAATCTCCGTTGAAAGCAGCCGTGACATTGGAAATGAGTGGAGACTGAACCGCTGAAAACGCATTTCCTGCGGGATTTTTCCACAAATAGCTAACGCCGGGAATCAGCGTAGAATTAAGGCGCATGGTTCCTCCTATGCAAGGCATGGCTTCCAGTGACGCAGTTATCTTTGGGAGGGCATCCGTTATCGCCAGTTGTAAAGTGCCTTTGCTTTCGCAACCAATGACATTTTTGGCTACAATGGTGTAGAGTCCTGAATTGGCAGAAGTGATATTGTTTAGCTGCAGGGAGGAAGCAGTGGAAATCACTGTTCCGGCAGCAGTGGTCCATGACCAGGAGGTGCTGTTGGTGGCATTTGATTTCAGGATTACCGAAGACGTGCCACTTACACATTTCGTTTCACCTTCAGTAGTAACATTTACCAATGGGGGTTCCTCTACCCTGACATTGACAGTAGCCGTTGCACTTGGACAATTATTCACCACAGCAGAGAAGGTGTAAGTCAAAGTGCCGGTTTGCATCGGAGTGATAATCATATTTTGCACACTGGGCCTGAAGTTAGGTAGATCGGGCCCTGTCCAGTTAAAGAAGGCATCTCCCGAATATGCTGGTGTTGTTGACAATACAATGCTGCCACCTTTGCAGACGGAAGCTTCATTAACCATTAAAACTGGCGCAGACGGGGTTTCCGTAATATTGACCGGCAGGATTACAGATGCACTACAGCCATTTGCCGACACGCCTGTCACTTTGTAATTGTCCGATTTCCCGGAGGTCACATTGGCCAATACCGGATTCCTTTGATTGGAGAAGAATCCTGTTTTCAGGCCTTCCCAGGTCCAGGAAACTGCCTGGCCCCCAGTCTCTTGCAGGGTAATGGAAGTATTACCCGACACACAGGTGGTCTGTCCTGCAACAGACGCAACCAAATCAGGCGCTTTCTCCACCTTAAGTACCCATTCTGCAGTGTCAGATTTACATCCATCAACAATAGCAAGATACTTGTAAGTGTAGGTTCCGGGCAATGTTGGTTTTACTTTTACAATGCTGTTATTGATGGCAATAAGGCCACTGCCGGTTGCGGGTACAGCAAGCCATTGGTAATTGACATTGTTGCCGTTAAAAGTCTGGCCATTCAGGATAACCTCTTTGTTAACGCAGATATTGGCATCCGTGCCGAACAAAGGTGGCATGACGGGTTCTTTGGAGATTGCAACCAAGACAGTGTCTTTGGCCACACAACCCTTTGCTGATGTAGCAGTCACCACGTAAGTGCCTGCATTGTTCACATTGGCATTTGCAACAATCGGATTTTGCTGCGGAACCAACGCTCCATTGGGATAGGTCCAGCTCCAACTGCTTACAGCAGCACCACCGGTTGAAACTGCTTTCAGGTTCAGGTTGGCGTGGCCACCTGAGCACAGCAAATCATTGGCACTGGCATTAATCTGCGGATTGGGTGCTACCATCAGATTGACCGAACTCGTCAGCGTACAGTTGGTTGGCAATGCAATGGATACCGTGTACACGCCATTATGGCTGGCTGTGGTGGTATCCTGCACAAAAGTGCGCGTATTAGCCACCACATTGCCTTTGGGGTTTGTCCATTGGTAGGTAGCACCATTGTACTGGTTGACCGACAAAGTTACCTGAACACCTTCGCAAGGCGAGTATGGCAAGGAAAAAGCAACAGCCTCCGCCGGAGCGATAACGTTGATGCCAAAACTGCAGGTTGACTGATTGCCACTTCTATCGGTAGCCAGGTAAGTTTGGATGTTCATACCTAGCGGGAAGGAACTGCCCGAAGTACGGCCCCCTGTTCTGACAATCGTTACCGGTCCGCAATCGTCAAAAGCAGACACATCGGGGAAAAAGAGGGCCACATTCTGGCAGTCGATTCCTTCCCTACGGGTGATAAATCCTGAAGGATCATTGCCTCCACCATCGAGAATGACAGTTAGGCTCGACGGACATACAAAGGTTGGGGCTTTTGTGTCCTTTACAGTTATGGTGAACGAGGCAGTAGTTACGTTTCCTGATTTATCGGTGGCTTTATATTCTACGATGTGAACACCTGTGTTAAAGAAACTTCCGGGAGTAGCCGATTTTGTGAAAGAACTCAATCCGCAGGAATCAGACGCAATGGGTTCTGTCCAGTTGACTTTCGTTCCGCATTCACCTGCCACAGCATTGACAGTCATGTTTTGGGGTACATTGCTGATCAAAGGTGGCTGTTTGTCTTCCACTCTAATCCTGAACGAGCAGGTGCTCTCATTGCCGGACGCATCTTTTGCAGTGTATTTTATGGTAGTGTCCCCTGTTTGGAACACAAAACCCGGGGAATGAGATTTTGTCACGACAGTACCAGTGCAGTTGTCGGCAGCTGTTGGTTCTATCCAGCTAACCGCCAATTGGCATTGATTGGTTGAGATAATAGTGTCTTTCGGGCAATTGCTGAAAACAGGTTTTTCATTATCCACAACCGTCAATTCCATGGCGCAGGTTGTCGTGTTACCAGAAGTGTCCCGTGCCAGTACATTGATGGCGTGTTTACCGGGAGGCAACATGCTGCCCACCGCAGGGATATAGGTGAGTTTTAAACCGTTGCAATTGTCGGTAGCTGTTGGTAACAGAGCACCTTCAAAAGCAAGTTCACATTTGCCAATTGGCAGCGAAGCTGTTTTGGTCATTGGGCAATTGGCAAAAACTGGCGCCTGTTTGTCCTCAACATTTACGGTAAAATTGCAATTCGCAAAAGTGTTGTCCTTGGCGGTAGCAGTGTAGGTGATGGTTGTAGTGCCCAGGTTGAATGTTTTACCACTGACATCCCCGGTACCGTTACCAGTGGTTGCACCTGTCAGCACATAGGTCAGCTCTTTTAAATTGCTTTCGGGACTGACGGTTGCTGTCAGGGCGTTGACTATGGCCGAACACTGACCTGAATTTGTGTTTACGGTTTTATTGGTTGGGCAGGTAATGGTGACTGAAGCCGAGGCCTTGATGAGCACTTCAAAAGAGCAGCTGTCAGTATTCCCCGATTTGTCTTTTACAAAATAGGTGACTTTGGATGTGCCGATATTAAATGAGCGGCCGCTGGCATTGTTGGCGCCTGTAGCATTGGTAGTGCCAGTGATGCGATAGTGTACTGTATCGATAGCGCAGTTGTCTTTGATATTCGTCAAACCGATACCGTTTACCACAGCCGAACTTGAACCAAGAGCTGCCGTTATTTCCACGTTAGAAGGACAGGTGAAGGTGGGTTTTTCAACATCCTTCACAATGACTTTGAAGGTACAGGAATCCCTATTGCCACTCGCATCTTCTGCGACCACTTTAATGGTAGTCGGGCCAAGAGCAAAGTTGGTTCCCGAAGCAGGCGTGCTGGTTACTTTCAGTCCGCTTGAGCAATTATCCGTTGCTGTTGGATTCGTCCATGTAACAACAGCTCCACAGGCTGCCGTTGCCGTATTGACGTTGATGTCAGCCGGGCAGGGTGCCAGTTTTGGCCGGAAGGGGTCAACTATGGTTACTTTGAAACTGCAGGAATCCTTATTGCCTGCGCCGTCGGTAGCAATGTACTTAACAGTTGTCATACCCACAGGGAAAGCAAAACCGGGGTCATGGGTTTTGGTCAAGATAACTGGTGGGGAACAAACATCCGCTGCCGTTGGGGCTACCCAACTAAAAGCATGGGTACATTTATCCTCGGCAACCGCTATTACAGTGTCCTTCGGACAATGGCTGAAAACCGGCGGCACACTGTCCCTGACTGTCACAGTAAAGGAGCAGGAATCTGTATTGCCAACGGCATCTCTTGCTGTGAGTTTAACGGTGGTAGAGCCCAGGTTGAAAGCATCACCGGAATTATGGCTGCGGGTTATGGTAACCCCCGGGCAGTTGTCTGTTGCATTATCAGACCAGGTAACTACCGCAGTACACTTGCCGATATCTGTCTTTTTGGTAATGTTGGCAGGGCAGGTGACTTTGGGTTTTTCGTTGTCGGTGATAGTGACGGTGAAGGAGCAGGTAGCAGTTTTTCCGGTAACTCCTGTTGCTGTATAGGTCACTGTTGTCACCCCAACATTGAAGAAATCGCCTGGGCTTTTGTTTGAAGTAACGGTGAGTCCGGGGCAGTTGTCAGTAGCAGTCGGAGGTGTCCATGTGACATTACCGCCACATTGTCCAGGGTCGTTGGCTTTTGTGATGTTGGATGGACAATTGGAAATAACGGGGGCGGAACTTGAACCAATAGTAACGGAGCCATTTTCTGTGGTCACCGGGATATTCATGGTTGGCTGGCCCCCACCTGCTACGATATCAGTCGGGTTGTTAGTAAAGATGACCGGGATGATATCTCCAGGCAGCCCTGTCGGGGTGAAATTGACATTGAAAATAACTGTACCGTCGGAAAGTGTTTCACCAGTACCATCATCATCTATCCATGACATGGTGAGTTTGCCGGAGCTAATCTGACTTATACCAAAATCCCCATTGTCGAGGTGCTGAAGGTTAAAATTACCAACAGATGAATAGCCTAATTTGGCGGGATCCCAGGAAAGTGTAAAGGATAAAGCCTTTGTGATGTTGAACCCTTTAACGCTAATGGAAAGAGCAACTGTTGAAGCTCCGCAATTGGAAGTTTCATTGCTTGCGGAAACGGTAAATGGGGTTGAACTCTGATTCACCGTTACAGTAAAAGAACAAGTGCCCGTATTGTTGGCTGCGTCTTTTGCTGTATAGGTTACTGTTGTCGTTCCCACATTAAATGACCTTCCACTGGCATCGTTGGAGCCAGTTAATCCGGGTGAGGCACCTGTGGTAGAATAGGTAACAGTTGGTGTGCCGCAATTGTCAGAAAAACCAGCGGGGGCTATGCCATTAATTACCGTATTGGTGTTGGGGGCTACTATAGTTTCAGTTCGGTTGGAGGGACAGGTTATGGTAGGAGGGGTATTGTCGCCAATGGTGACAGAGCCATTTGTTGTGCTCATAGGCACCGAAGATGGTGGGGAGCCTGAGCCGGTTAATTTTGGCGTTGGATCATCTGTAAAATTGATGGACGAAGTAGAGCCACTCCCACCTAATACGGTGAAATTAAGTACATAAATCACTGTTCCGTTTGGCAATGATTCACCTGACCCGTCATCATCAATCCATGCCACTGATAGCTTTCCATTTGAAGTTTGGCTTGTTCCAAAATCCGGAGAGTTAAGATGTTGAAGATTGAATGATCCAACATTGTCAAATTGGAGTATGGCCGGGTTCCATTGCATGGAATATTGAAAAGCGATTACGTTGTTAAATCCTGATACAGCAACCGGAACAGAGACAGTACTGCCGCAAGCTGACATGACCGGAACCGAATAATTAACCTGGGCATTAGAGGTCAGTATTGCCAGGAAAAAGATCAGTATTGAAAAGGGTATTAGCTTTCGCATAACGCTTGAATTTGTGTGATCGAAGCTGACCGAGGTTAATGTCTTGTTGTTCTCAATTTTATAGTTTCCACCCCTGTCCATTATGCCGGAAAGCGATTTCCGGAAAAGAGGGTAATGAAAATCAAGTGGAAGATTGCGGCCTAAGCCGCAATCTTCATGGTTTTGTGTTTTAATCGAGCAAAATCATTCGCTTTACGGCAATTCCGCCATTGGTTTCTAAGCGATAAAAGAAGAGGCCATTTGCCGGTAAATCCTTTCTTTCAATTCTGATTTCATTACGACCACCGGGATATTGACCCTGAACCTGTTTAATGGTCCGACCAGAAACATCAGTAATGGTCAATACAGCCGTTGTGGTGTTTGGCACATAGAAGGGTATGATGGTTTCATTGGTGAAAGGATTAGGAATATTTTGATAGAGAGTTAATGCTTGTTCCTCTTTTTCTAACGTACCTGTGAGGTTGGTGAAAACCAGATCAATACTCAATTTGGACAAATCGCTGTTGTAAGCCGCTGAGCTTACCGGATCAGACAACACACTGAGCAGACGGGATAATCCCGAAGCATCAGCTTTTGCATCGAATACCAGGGTGAACAGAATGTCATTTTCTGTCATAGTAGTCGGCTCAGCGACGTACCAGATGGAAGTTATTTTACCTTCTTCAATAGCATTCAGACCAAAGTGTTGTTTGGTAAGTTCCGGTAAGGTTCCCAACTCCATATCTTTATAAGTCAGCATACTCTGTTCAAAACCTATGGTGAATTGATAAGCGGAAAGTCTGGTGAAATCTTTTGCCTTAATGGGTATCCTTACTTCGGTTCCCTTCATTACCGGTAAGTTTTCAATTTCAAATTGGACTTTTCCAGTGCTCCGGTTCTCTGACTCCATACCAGTCAGATTTGCAGGATTAGCACTCAAATCCAGGTCGCCTATTTTTATTCCGATGAACGACCCCACCTGCGGGGTTGTAACATTGGTGTAAGACAGGCTTTGAGGATATGGCGCAGCGAACGGATTTAATGGATTTGGGAATGTATAAGCCGCATCGACAAACCTCCATGAGGTATTTCCCGACAAGCCAATACACGGATTTCCTGCAAGAACAATAAGATGCAGAGCAAGCCGGTCAAGCACGTTGATGGTTCCATCACCATTGACATCTGCTGCTATTCTCCGGTATGGAGTTGGCAGTTGATTAGCCGGAGCACCGAGAATGTGCAGTTGCAGAGCAAGTACGTCAAGTACGTTAATGCCATTACAATCATTGATATCCTTGGCAGGTGTAATAGTGGCATTACTTCCTGACGGAACATTAAATCCATAAGTTCCTCCAACTCCCGTTTGTGTTGTACCACTAGTGGTTCCACCCAAGGCGACATCCACCAACTGTACGTTTGCGTTATTTTCAGTTTTGATACTTCCAGTGATAGCCACATTTACAGGAACTGTAACTACAGTGACTGTTCCATTAATAGTTGTAATTGGAATTTGAGCGCCACCACATTTACCCATAATCACTGCCGTCGGAGTACCGTCTATTGTCAATGTGGAACTACTTCCAACTCCACCTGTAAGTTGAACTGAAACGTGGAAAATAATCGTTCCGTCAACGGCAGTAACAGGGGTGCCGCTTATCCAACTGAAAGTAACATTGTTGCCACTGACATTAAAGTCGGCAGCGGACATGCCAGGCAGGTTAAACCCACCCACTCCGGTTACATTGCCAGCTGTTCCAGCCAAATGCATGGAGAAGGAAAGGGCGCATATACTGTCTGCACCGGTGATGGAAATAGGTATGTTGATAGTGGAGCCCTGGCCGCCACTCACGTTGTTTGCTGCGACCGTGCCTCTGCGATATACTTTCACAGGAGTTGTGCAGGTGCTAGAGTTTGCCGGTGAGGCATTATCGGTAACGGTAAGTGTTACATTCACAGTAGTATTTGCCTGTGAAGTATTGAATGTGCTTGGTGAAATACTGAGATTCACAGCCCCGCAATTGTCAATACTTCCATTGTCGATGTCGGCAGGTGTCAACGAACCGTTTCCGCTGCCATCGAGGATAAGATTAACACCAGATTTGCATGCTGCCTGAGGTGCCTGATTATCGCGGATGCGTAACGTGAAGGTGACAGAATCCTTATTTCCACATGGATCAGTCGCAATGACCTTGACGGAATAATCACCCGGATTGTAAATACCGCTGATCATGTTGGCCCCATTGCCATGCGGTGCATTGTTGGTGACAACCAGGAAGCGGTCAGGGGCACAATCACTGATATAGTTCCACAGATTTACACTGACATTTGCAGTACAAGCACTTGGAGCAGTATTTATGATCAATGGATTTGGAATAGCAAACACAGGCTTTAGTGTATCCTGAACTGTGATATCCTGAGTATCCCTTACAGGGCTGTTACATCCATCTGTAATTGTCCAGATGCGCCTTATGGCGTAATTGTAATGACTGCACAATGCAGTATCCGGATTTTGTGTAGATGTAATTGCTACAGTAACACCCGGAGAAGGCAAGGTGCAGTTGTCCGTTGCAGTGACATTAGCCACAGCGGGAACTTTGCAGGCATCTACGAGGGTATCTTTTGGAACACCAACCAAAACCGGAGAAACTGTGTCGATAACCGTTATAGTTTGTGTACAGGAAGAAGTACCAACTGAGTTTGTTGCACTCCATGTTCTCAAAATTGTGCGACAGTTTCCTGCTCCACTTGTTACCGCATCAGAGTAAGTCGAAGTAACCGTGCTGCAAGCAGAAGAAACAGTGGCCGAACCACCAGATGTTGCTGGATTACCCGGGTTGAACACGTTACAATTGACCGTAACATTGCCCGGGCAGGAAATAGCTGGTGCCGAAATATTGGTAATCTGGAAACTGGTAGTACAGACGTTGAAATTACCGGCTGCATCCCTGACAGTTAGTGTTACGGGTTTAGGATTTGGAGTAGTGCTGCAATCGAAGAATGCCGGCGTTACATCCAGTTGAATCACGCCACAATTATCTGTGCTGTTGTTGTTGACATCGGCAGGTGAAATATTGGCAACTCCACTGCTGTTCAATGAAATTGGAATCGGCCCGGTTTTACACTTGGCTACCGGTGATTCGGTATCCTTTATCAATACTGTGAAAGTGGTGGTATTGACATTAGAACATGGATCAGTTGCTGTAACAGTTATGGTGTGCGTACCGACATTGAGTGAAGTGTTCATCACTGAATTAGTAACCACCGGGCCGCTACCCACCTGATAGGTTACAGTCAATGTTGTATCATGAGCACAGTCGGAAATGTAGTTCAGCAGGCTGATGTTCGCCGTACCTGAACACAGATTCGGATTGCTGTTGAATGTAAATGAAGCCGGGAAGGTAAATGCTGGCCTGGTTGTATCCTGTACGGTGACTACCTGAACGACACTGTCCTTATTGCCACAATTATCCGTTACTTTCCACTTGCGGGTAATCTTGTAGTTATAGAAGGTGCATAATTTTGGATTTGTACCCTTTTTATCCGGAGAAATCGTGTCAGTCTCCGTGAAAACGACAACCTGTGGAGATGTGCAATTGTCAACACCTATGGCAACAGCAGCAGCAGAAATAGCGCAGGCATTCACAGTAATACTTGATGCAGGCGGTGTTCCAAGTCCCGCTGTTGTACCATTCCAGTCGAGTTGAGGTTTAATAGTATCAACTACCGTGATAGTCTGGAAGCACAAACTGATATTGCCTCTGCCATCACGAGCTCTCCATGTGCGGGTAATGGTTTGACAGTCAACAGTAGCAGGAGTTGCACTATCAGACCACCAAAGGGTATCTGCAGATGAAGGGCAGTTTTCCACATAAGTAGCCCATCCTGTTGTGTTTGGATGTCTGGAACTGCTGCAATTGATGGTAATATTGGAAGGGCAGGTGATAGCTGGTGGAAGTTGATCTATGATCGTTACCGAAGTCTGGCAATAAGCGTTATTACCTGATCCATCTGTTACCCGTAGAACCACTGTATGTGTTCCTATGGAGTCGCATTTGAAAGTCAGGGAGGGGTAAAAAGCAGTACTTGAACCCCTGGCTGCAGCAAAGGTCAGAGAAGTTCCAGAGCATACGTCAGTACTGTTCCAGTTGAAATGCGATGCCGGAACTGTTGCCTGACCAACGCTGTTTAAAGCCACCGTTACAGGTTGACATTGGGCCTGAGGAGCTTGTTTGTCAATTACGGTGAGGGTGGTAGAGCAGGTGGTCTGATTACCACTTTTGTCAGTTGCCCTTAATGTCACTGGTATTGGGCTTTTTGGAATGCTGTCGCAATTTACGGCAAGTGAATCGCTGAAAACTGATGGTACTGCCCGGTCAAAGGCAATTTTCCATTCTATTGGACCACAAGGTTCATTGAAGAACCATTTTCCATTGGTATTGGAGGTGTTTGTCCCAGTCCATTTATTGGGAGCATAGCCACCTGTGAATTTAGGACTGAAATTCCTGATCCAGATTTGGGCTTCACCGCCTTTATTGTCCACAGTTTTCGCTCTGAAACCAAAAGTAGAACCTGCAATAAGTGTTACTGTAGCAGAACCGCTTTGAGATAGGCCACCACCATTGTTGGTGAGTTGAGTGAATGTACTCCCCACGAAATATCCAAATGGATCATCAGCTGGGGTGTTATCACTCGAAGTATAAGACCAATTGAAGGTCAGAGTGATAAGGTTGGGTACAGTTACTTTGAAGTCTGTCTCACCTGCAGAACCTGAGCCTGAATTCCCGGATGAAATGAAAAGCCCACCGGAAACAAAACTTGCCGGTTTCACCCATGCCAATCCGCCCGGATTGGGACCAATACTGATGGTATCGGGAGCGCAGGTAAGGACTGGTGGAATGTAATCTTTGATAACAATTTTATTGTTGCAAGTTGCAGTACTTGTATTACCACTCGCGTCTGTAACTGTTAGGGAATAGTTGTTATGTTGAATCCCCGCGAGGGAAAGATTCTGGTCACCAACATTTGCACAAGTGAACATTGTTGGAGAAACCGTCCAGGTTATATTGCAGTTATCACTGCTGGCGTTTCCAAGGGCATTTATCTGTGTGCTGTTTAATACCAACATTCCGGATGAGTCAAGACTGAAATGAATGGTGTCAGCCCGGCAAACAGCCGTTGGTTTGGTTATATCTCTTATGGTGATGGTATCGGTGCAGTAGCCATAGTTGGTATATGTTGGAGTTTGATTGTCATCCAACTCAGTCACTCTAATCCTAACGATATTCTTACCTACGCTATCGCAGGGGAAGGTGAAAAGAGAGTCAGGGGTTTTGGCAACACCATTTATTTCAATAAATTCAAACACCAGCCAACCATCAGCATCACAGGCATCAAAACTTCCGTTGTTAAGTTCACGGGCATTAACGGTTACTGTGCCGGGGCTCGTTGAACTCAAATCCTTAATGATAGATTTACAGAACACGGCAGGCGGTGAGTTATTCACAACCTGGAGGGTAGTGTAACAGGTATTGAAGTTGCCGTTGCCATCAGTTACTTTTAGATAAGCAGTATCAGGAGCAGTTGCTCCAACGCCCCTCCCTACTCTGGAACAATCAATGGTGGCATTTGTCGTTACCTCAAAAATTAATTGATTGGTTGGGGTACAGTTGTCTGTACTTCCACCATCAATCATGGCTGGTGTAATCGTTGTAATACCACTTGGCGGGATGGAGACCTGTAGCATACCTGGTTTACATACAGCAGTTGGTGCAACACCATCTGAAATAGTCAAAGACAGTGTTTTCACGGCATGATTTCCACAGGGGTCTATAGCTGAATAGGTGATGGTGTACTTGCCCGCAGGATAGGTCACGGTTTTCTTCCAAACCACTCCGCTGTCAATCACGACACCGTTAATATCATTTACCACCTTATAGGCCATGGTGAGGTAAATGCTATCTGCACAATCGGTAACAGTCACTGGTATGTTGACTGTAGCCTGGCAGTTTGATAAGGCAGGTACTGTGATGGGAGCAGGTACAGTGATAACAGGAATGAAAGTGTCTATAACGGTAATCACCTGAACATGTTGAGTAAAATTGCCGCAGGCGTCTGTGACTTTGAAAGTCCTGTTAACGGCGTAATTGTAAAAATTACAAAGGGAGGGGTTAGTACCCTTCAAAGTGTCATCAGTAATGGATAATGTAACAGATGAACAACTCAATGAGTCGTAGTAAATTGCCGGGGAAGGCAAAACCGTTGGTTTGGTTGGTACACCCGACATGCAAGAGACCGTCACATTGGCGGGTCCTGAACCATATCCCGAAGCACTTGGGCCATTCCAGTCTATAACGGGAGCAATATTGTCAACGACTGTAATCGTCTGGACACATGTACCAGTTAGACCACCGTATGTTGCTGACCATGTTCTGGTTATCGATGAGCAACTGGATGGTGAGCCTGATGCATCCGAATAAGTTGGTGTAAGACTTCCTCCGCAATTATCCACTGCAATTGCAGTTCCGGTTGCAGAAGGGTTGGTTGAACTACCACAGCTTACTGTTACATTTTGAGGACAGGCAATGGTCGGCGGGAGATTATCCACTACAGTCACCTGTGAAACACAGGTGTTTGTGTTGTTGCTGCCGTCTTTGACGGTCAGGGTAACGTTGCGGGTACCAATGCTGTCGCAGGTCATCATGCTTGTTGAAATGCTCAAAGTGACTGCTCCGCAATTATCGAAGCTGTTATCATTAATATCAGCTGGACTAAGAGCTCCTTGACCGAATGTGTTCAGGGCGACTATGTGCCCTGCTTTACATTTGGCAGTGGGTGATATTGTGTCCGGCGAACATTGTCCCCATATCATCTCCTGGCCTAAGAGGCTTGAAAAGAGCAGGGTGAGTAACAGGGCTCTGAAATGGGCTGTAATATTGGATAAAAATGGCAAGGAGATACAACCGCGGGTAGCCATCCGCAGTCGGGAGTAGAGCTTTGTCATAGTATTAAGCTTGGTTGGTTAATAACTTTCAAAATTGAAAGCAGGGAATAACCCTGCCGGTTATCATGATAGCATGTAACTTTCTGTGGCTGGGCCGGGCCTGAGCACATTGGTTATAGGGTAGCCCGTCAATGTCCTTTATTTCTGGTTTTTGATCCACACCAGATGAAAGACTGTCTCAGTGTGGGTTTTGTGAAGTGAGTACCGGAATGAATATTGTACTGGCTTTCGTTAAGTTCGGTTAAGGGTTGAAAACTGTTTCCGGGAAAGCGTCCGGAGTTGATAAAACTTAAATCAGATGGGATGAACGGAATATTAGCGCCGAAAACGGTATTATTCCGGAAGCACAAAAATATATGGCCTTTCCGCATAAAACATCCCTATATTTAGGTATAGATAAAATTTTATTTTGGGAATAAAAGATAATTTGGATATAAAACCTGTGGCTTCGGTGATTTACCACGGAGGCACGGAGAACACTAAGAAACACAGAGAAAACTCCGTGAAACTTAGTGTTCTCGTATGTTTGAAACAAGGAATGAAGGACTGAATATCGGAAGGCCCGGGACTGCGGACTGAAGACTGCATGACTGGATCAGGAAACTCCGTGGCCCTCCGTGCTCTCGGTGTCTCCGTGTTAAAAAAACCTAGTCTCCGTGGTTAAAAAAAGTCATAGTTCACTCCAACTCCCCCTTCAGAAAAACCCCGGTATAACTTCCTGGAATCAGAGAAACACTTTCCGGCGTACCCTGGCAGACGATATCCCCACCGCGGCTGCCGCCCTCCGGCCCCAGGTCGATGACCCAGTCGGCTGTTTTTACCACATCCAAATTGTGTTCGATGACGAGCACGGTATTGCCCTTGTTGACGAGTTTATTGAGTACGGCGAGGAGATGACGTATGTCTTCAAAATGCAGCCCGGTGGTGGGTTCATCCAAAATGTACAAGGTATTACCGGTGTCCCTTTTCGATAATTCTTCTGCGAGTTTTACACGCTGGGCTTCTCCACCGGAAAGGGTTGTGGCTTGCTGGCCAAGGGTGATGTAACCAAGACCCACTTCGTTCAGGGTCTTGAGGCGACGGAACACTTTGGGTATTTTCTCAAAAAACTCCGCCGCTTCACTGACGGTCATGTTCAACACATCGTTGATGCTTTTACCTTTGTACAGCACCTCGAGGGTTTCCCGGTTGTATCGGCGGCCGAGGCAGGTTTCACATTCCACATAAACATCGGGCAGGAAGTTCATCTCTATCACGCGCTGCCCACTGCCCTGGCAGGTTTCACAGCGACCTCCTTTCACGTTGAAACTGAAGCGTCCGGGTTTGTAGCCGCGGATTTTTGCCTCCGGCAATGATGCGAACAGGTTTCTGATATCGGTGAAAACATTGGTGTAGGTAGCCGGATTGGAGCGGGGAGTGCGCCCAATGGGCGACTGGTCGATTTCAATGACTTTGTCAATGAATTCAAGACCGGTTATGTTTTCATGCGGCAGCGGCCTTTGCAGACTTTTGTAAAAATGAGTGCGCAGTATCGGATAAAGGGTCTCGTTTATCAGAGAGCTTTTCCCGCTGCCACTTACTCCGGTCACACAGGTAAGCGTGCCCAATGGAAGGGATAGGGAAACGTTTTTTAGGTTGTGGCCGGAAGCGCCATTCAGAACCAGGAAATTGCCATTTCCGGTTCTTCGCTTTTTAGGCACTGCGATTTTCCGCTTTCCATTGAGGTAATCAGCAGTGAGGGTCCTTATGGTGGCAAATGTTTCCGGCCGTCCCTCACCCACCAGTTCACCGCCGTGTTTACCGGCACCCGGCCCAAGGTCAATTAGGTAGTCGGCAGCCAGCATGATTTCTTTGTCGTGTTCGACAACGAGCACAGTGTTCCCAATTTCCGTGAGTTCCTTGAGGGCTTCTATGAGGCGCTGATTGTCCCGTTGGTGCAGACCGATACTCGGTTCATCGAGGATGTAGGTGATGCCCGTCAGTTGGGAGCCGATTTGTGTGGCCAGCCTTATACGCTGACTTTCGCCACCCGACATTGTTCTGGCAGTTCGGTTGAGCGATAAATAATCCAACCCAACATGCATCAGGAAACCCAAACGGAGCCGGATTTCTTTGAGTACTTCCTGGCTTATGGTCAGTTGTCTTTCACTGAGGTGAGGGTCGAGTTCATTTATCCAGTTGTTCAGGGTGCTGAGGTCCATTTCTGCCAGTTCAGCGATGTTCTTTTCGTTTATTTTGAAATGCAGGCTTTCTGTCTTGAGGCGTTGCCCCTTGCAGTCCGGGCACTCATCCACGGTCATGTATTCCTCTGCCCATTGCCTGATTTTTTCAGAAGTAGTGTCTTCGTACCAACGTTTCAATTGATTGACCAGGCCTTCATAAGCGAGATTGTAAACGTAGTCAGAAGATGCATAACTGATATTGATGTTAAAAGATTTGTCGCCTCCATAGAGGATGATGTCGAGAGCTTCTTTAGGGATATCCTTTACTGGCGTCGAAAAGCTGAAGTTGTATTTTTTTGCAATGGCTCTGAGTTGTTTGAAAGTCATATTGTCACGCACCTCGCCAAAGGGAGCAATACCCACTTCGTTGATATTTTTGGCGTCGTCGGGGATGACCTTTGCCATGTCCACAGTATTCACTTGTCCGAGACCGTTGCAGGTTGGGCAGGCGCCGTAAGGGGAGTTAAATGAAAAGGAATTGGGAGATGGCTCTTCATAACTGATGCCGCTTTCCGGATCCATGAGGTGTTTGCTAAATGCCTTTACAGAGCCGTCGTCCAGATGTTGCACCATAATTAAGCCGTTGCCCATCTTAATGGCTGTTTGCAAAGAACTCGCAATCCGTTCCCTTCTTTCCCTGGCCACGGTAAAACGGTCCACCACCAATTCTATGTCGTGAACTTTGTACCGGTCGAGCTGCATATCGGGTTTAAGTTCCAGCAACTTCCCATCCACTCTGACTTTTGTATAACCCTGCTTCCTGACCTGGTCGAATAATTCGCGGTAATGGCCTTTGCGGCCTCTGATTAAGGGAGAGAGCAACAATATCTTTTGCTCCGCAAACTCTTCCATAATCTGGTCCATCATCTGTTCTTCGTTGTAGCGGATCATTTTTTTGCCGGAAATATGAGAGTAAGCTTCTGCGGTACGTGCGAAAAGTAGTCTCAGAAAGTCGTAAACTTCCGTGATGGTGCCAACTGTAGAGCGTGGGTTCCTTCCGGTAGTCTTTTGTTCTATGGAAATGACCGGGCTGAGGCCGGTGATCAGCTCCACTTCAGGCCGCTCCATTTCTCCGAGAAATTGCCGTGCATAAGAGCTGAAGGTTTCCATGTAGCGCCTCTGGCCTTCAGCGTAAATGGTGTCAAAAGCCAATGAGGATTTCCCACTGCCACTGATACCGGTTATGACCACCATTTTATTTCTGGGAATGCGGACGTGGACGTCCTTCAGGTTGTGCTCACGTGCACCAATTATCTCAATGAATTCTTCGTCGTTGAGGGTAACCTCGACGTTTGTTGACACTTCTTCCGGTACTACTTTGGATTTTACTGACATGGATTCTTCTCCTCGATAATCTGCTTAAGCTCGAACGGTAGGGCTTAGATTTGGAAAATGCTGTTATTACTTAACTCAAGTTGAAATGAATGTACAATTATTCCGTATTTCTCTGTTAAACTCAGCGTCTTCTCTGCTTAACTTTGCGTAACTATCATAATGTCTTATAGTTACGCAGTGTTTCACAGAAGATAAACAGAGTTGCGCAGATGGTATTATGAAATTCTCACGCTCCGGGTATGGGGTAAAGTTAGATAAACAAAACGTGCAAATTATGGTTCAGGAAAATTCTCAGGTATAATTTTCGAAGTATTTATAGGCAGAGCCGGTATTCAAAAGCAGCACCTGCTCATCAGGGGACACGTGGCCCGATTGCAAAACTTTTCTTAACCCGAGGAGGGTAACTGCTCCTTCCGGGCAAACCATTATACCCTCTTTTTCACTTAGCTCCCGGACTGCGTGCAGAATCATATTTTCTTCGACGGCAAGAGCCATGCCTCCCGATTCATGCAAAGTTTGTAACATGAGGTCCATTCCAAATACTTTAGGCACTGCCAATCCCCCCGCAACAGATTCCCTGTATTCTGAACTATTAGCATTCTTGTTTTGGAAAGCATGCACCACCGGGCAGCAGTTTTCAGATTGCACGGCAATCATTCTGGGCAGGGGACCTTTAATCCAGCCCATTTGCAGCATTTCACCAAAGGCTTTCCAAATGCCGATCAAGCCGGTTCCTCCTCCCGTTGGATAGATGATGACATCGGGAAGTTGCCAGTTGAGTTGTTCTGCAATTTCGTATCCCATCGTTTTTTTACCTTCCAGGCGGTAGGGTTCCTTTAGTGTCGAAAAATCGAACAACCCTTCTTCCACTTTGAGCTTTTGTGCTTCAGCGCCGCATCGGTCAATGAGACCATCCAATAATATCAACCGGGCACCATAGAATTCCACTTCCGATTGGAACAATTTGGGTGTATGTTTCGGCATAATGACAGTGGCCCTGATGTCGGCTTTTGCGCAATAAGCTGCCAAGGCTCCGCCGGCATTTCCCGCCGTCGGAATGACCCCACTCTTAATGCCGAGTTCCTTTGATTTGGATACTGCCGCACTGATGCCCCTTGCTTTGAAAGAACCTGTTGGATTCATGCCTTCATCCTTCAACAAAAGAGAATCTAAGCCAAGATGAGAACCCATTTTTATTAGTTCAACAATAGGCGTCCAGCCCTCGCCGAGTGAAACAATATGCTCAGGGTCAATGACAGGCAGGGATTCGGCATATCGCCACATGGTCGAAGGCCTGCTGACCAGGTCATTCCTGTCAGGGCCATGGCTAAGGTCGTATCTGGCCAACAATGGTTTTGTACAGCAAACAGCATGATTCTGAATGCTTCCCGAAGGGTACTTTCTTCCACAGGAGGAACATTCCAGGTGGGAAAGCCGGGAGACGGACAATTCTGTATTTTTCATTAGCGACGAATAAACTGTTGGTTAAACGGGGATGACATGTTTACTCAATGAATACCATGTAAATATTCCGATTTCATTCTTTGTTGAGTGTTTACATCTTGTTTAACGTTAGTTGTCGGCTGTGTTTCAGGAATTAGCAAAAAGAATACCCTTCCACCGTATTCAGCTTTCTTCCTTTTGAGACTTTTTAAGTTTTGACTACCTTCCCCACCTTAATCAAATTCAAATCAAGCTATGAAAAGAGTTATCACCTTACTAATGGTATTTGCCCTGTTGTTTTCGGCAAATGCCTTTTCACAAAACAAAAAAGCTGCTCCGCAACCGGAGAAAAAAGCGGAACCCAGGCACTTCCTCGAAGATGTCTCCCTCAGTGGATTTAAGTGGCGCAGTGTAGGTCCGGCATTAACCTCCGGTCGCATTGGGGACCTTGCAGTACATCCGAATACCAGAAGCACTTACTATGTAGCCGTTGCTTCCGGTGGAGTATGGAAAACCGAGAATGCAGGTACTACTTTCGAACCGATATTTGACAGTCAGGGATCTTATTCCATTGGCTGCGTATCGCTGGATCCCAACAATCCGAATGTGGCTTGGGTAGGTACCGGAGAAAACAACAACCAGCGCTCTGTGGCTTATGGCGATGGAGTGTATAAGAGCCTTGACGGCGGCAAGAGCTGGCAGAATATGGGCCTGAAAAACTCAGAGCATATTGCCAAAGTAATCGTTGATCCCAGAAACTCCGATGTAGTTTTTGTAGCTGCAATTGGACCTCTCTGGAGTGAAGGTGGAGATCGTGGAGTGTATAAAAGTATGGATGGGGGTAAAACATGGGATATGGTACTGAAAGGTGCAGACGGCAAATCCCTGATAGATGAGCATACCGGAGCCACCGACCTGGTGATGGATCCACGCAACCCTGATGTCATGTACGCAACAGCACACCAACGCAGGCGCCATGTGTTCACTTATGTCAGTGGCGGCCCCGGCAGCACGATTTACAAAACCACGGATGGCGGCAAGTCCTGGTCAAAATCTGCTAAAGGTCTGCCTTCAGTGGAACTCGGCCGCATTGGTTTGGCTATTTCACCAGCAGATCCTGAAATCATCTATGCCATTGTGGAGGCTGCTGAAAACAAAGGTGGTTTTTACAAATCCACTGACAGGGGTGCCAGTTGGGAGAGACAAAGCAGCCATGTAACAACTGGCAACTACTACTGTGAAATATTCGGTCATCCTACCGAGCCGAACACCGTTATCAGTATGGACGTGTTTAACCAGATTTCCCGTGACGGCGGTAAAACGTGGTCTCAGTTGGGAGAAGAGTATAAGCATGTTGACAATCATGCCCATTGGATTGACCCCAATGATATCAATTATCATTTGAGTGGAAGCGATGGGGGTATTTATGAGAGTTTCGATGCCGGTAAAACATGGAAGTATATGGCCAACCTTCCGGTCACTCAGTTTTATAAAGTAGAAGTTGACAATACCCTTCCCTTCTACCACATCCACGGCGGCACGCAGGACAACTTCTCCATGGGAGGACCAAGCCGCACACGCAATAGTCATGGCATTACCAACTCCGATTGGTATGTGACGAGCCTGGGTGATGGCTTTGAAAGCCAGATTGACCCCGTAAATCCGGATATCGTTTATGCCCAATCTCAATACGGAGGATTGGTGCGCTACGACCGGGCAAGCGGCGAAATGAAGGGCATTCAACCCAAACCGCGTGAAGGTGAAAACAAGTTCCGCTGGAACTGGGATGCTCCACTGGCGGTTTCAGCTCACAAGACTAGGAGGGTTTATTTTGCTGCAAACAAGGTGTTCCGCAGCGAAGACCGCGGAGATTCATGGACGGTTATCAGCGAAGACCTGACCCGACAGATTGACCGCAACACATTGCCGGTTATGGGCCGTGTGCAAAGTATCGATGCTGTTGCCAAAAACACCAGCACATCCGAGTATGGAAATATAGTGGCCTTTTCCGAAAGTCCTCTAAACGAAAACCTCCTGTACGTGGGTACGGATGATGGGTTGATTCAGATTACGGAAGATGGCGGCAAGACATGGACCAAGGTTGCCAATTTCCCCGGTGTTCCGGAATTCACCTATGTCAATATGCTCATTGCCAGTCAGCACGATGTAAATGTGGTGTATGCAACCTTCAACAATCACAAGCGCGGCGACTTCAAACCCTATGTTTTCAAGAGTTCCGATAAGGGCCGCACATGGACGAATATTTCAGGGAATCTGCCTGAAAGAGGATCTTCTTATTCCATTGCTGAAGACCATGTAAAGAAAGGATTACTCTTTGTTGGAACTGAATTCAGCTTCTTTTTCAGCGTGGATGATGGCAAGTACTGGAAGAAATTGTCTGGAGGGCTGCCGACCATTTCAGTGCGCGATATCGCCATTCAGAAAAGGGAAAATGACCTTGTACTGGGAACCTTCGGCCGTGGATTTTACGTGCTCGATGACTATTCACCGCTTCGTGAACTGAGCGCCGACAAACTGAATACACCAGCTCAGGTTTTTCCAATCAAAGACGGCCTTGTATTCATTGAAGCCGCCCCTATTGGTTACAAAACTGGCAAGGGCTTCCAGGGACATTCCTATTACACTGCCGACAATCCGCCGGTGGGTACTGTTTTCACCTGGTTCATGAAAGATGACATGAAAACACTGAAAGAGAAACGCCAGGAGATGGAGAAAAAGAACATCAAGGATGGCAAACCCATCCGCTATCCGACTTATGAAGAATTGGATGCCGAACAAAAGGAAGAAGCACCATATCTGTTGTTTACCATTCGGAGCAATGCCGGAGAAATTGTCCGTCAAATTAAGACTTCACCCCGCAAGGGTATTAACCGTCTTGTTTGGGACGGTCGTTATCCTTCGAAATCACCAGTAAACCTCAATCCGGGACGTGGTGTACCCTGGGGAAACCCCGATGTTGGAAAATTGGCTATGCCCGGAAGTTATACCGTTAGTGTCGAAAAAAGCGAGAATGGAATGCTCAGTACCCTTGTTGGCGCTGTTCCTTTTAAACTCAACTTCCTCGGTGGAGTTACTCTGCCAGCTGAAGACCGCCTCGCCCTGGATAAGTTTCTCAGAGAATTAGCGGAACTGGAGCGCGCCTTTGCCGGAGCTACAAGGACTTTGGGTGACCTCGAGAACAGGCTTCGCCATATGAGACAAGCTGCTTTTTCTATTTCTCAGCCTCCGGCTTCTCTCTTTGCAGACATGAAAGCCATGGAGGATAAAATTCAGGGAATAAGGTTAGCATTTAACGGAGACAGAGTTGCTTCCCAAATTGATAAGGGCTCGCCCGCGAGTATTGGTGATAGGATAGGTAATATGACCTATGAAATGTGGAATTCTACTTCAGCCCCCGGTGGCACTCAAATGGAGGCTATGCGCATTGCAGGGACAGCCTTTAAGGTCGAGTTGGAAAAGTTGCGCCAACTCATCGATGTTGATCTGAAAAATATTGAAGAAAAATTAGAGGCAGCCGGAGCGCCCTACACTCCGGGAAGATTCCCATCATGGGGTAAAAACTGACATCTGATAATGAATTGATTAATGTTAAAAATAATGCCCGGACAACTTTGAAATTGTCCGGGCATATTTAACTTTACCGGGTATTTGAAATTTTCTAATCAGGAAATTTCTCTAAGAATTGCTCGAAAACCGATTATTGGCAATCATTTTGCAACGTAAGAAATGCAATTGCTGCTGGTGATCTTGGTGAGCCAATTCGTTAGGGTTGGACACCAGGACACCCAGTGGAATTTCCCTCTGACCTTTTTAACCAGCCGGTTTAAGTTTTTATTCCCTTGTGTTTTGAGACTGAATTTTGGGGCAATAGTATTCGCCTGTTTCAGTTTTTTTCCATGAATAAGAAAATGGGAAAAGGCTTATTCCTTTTCTTAGTTACCACCGACTGGCTCCACGCTTTCCGGTGGTTTTTGTTTTGAGGAATGGGCGCAAAAGCCGCTGCACTCATTCATCCCTTTGGAACCTCTTGCTTGAAAAAAACGCATAAAGCCAACCCCGAAGGGCAGGGTCGATTGGTTATGGCTTTTGACTAGTTTTTGATTGACGATATAAGATTGACAAAATCAGATTTTTGATTTTCCGAGACAAGAACCGGCCGAGTGCGTCCCGGAAAATCAAATCCCGATAGCTATCGGGATACGTCTTATATCTTAAATCTGAAATCAAAAAACCTTTATAACTTAAAACCAATCACCCCTGCCCGAAGGGTCAAGGCCCGAAGGGTCAAGCAGCTAAAAGCTAACATCTTTCGCT
>CAYRDX010000052.1:0-33543 GCA_964423205.1 uncultured Saprospiraceae bacterium
CCTTTTTACTTTTGCCTTTTTACTTTTGCCTTTTGCCTTTTGCCTTTTGCCTTTTTACTTTTGCCTTTTGCCTTTTTACATGGAAAACACTTCCTGGTTTTTGTACAGAAACTCATTTTCCATAGTCTCCTCTCCGGGTTCTTTCAATTCGAATTTGGTAAGTCGCTCGTGGAAGCCTTTGCTGTCCTTAATGATGGCTATCCTGGCGCTGCGCACAAACTCAATAATTCCGTAGGGCTCCAACACCTTTATGAGCCTTTCAGTTTCTTCACGGTGGCCAACGACGGTAAAAACAGTGTAATCCTTCCTGATGACAACTGTATTGGCTCCATTTTCCCGCAACAGTCTTTCCACCAACACTTCACTGGCGATGATTTCAGTAGGTACTTTGTACAATGCCATTTCCTGCCAGACAATTTCATTTTCGGTGTTGTAGTAAGCTTTCAGCACTTCCACCTGTTTTTCAATCTGGCGGCATAGTTTCTTTACTACTTCCTCCACTTCGTTGATCACTATGGTGAAACGATGCACGCTGTCCACCTCTGTAGGGGAAGTGTTCAGACTTTCAATATTGATTTTCCGGCGGGAAAAGATAATGGCTATGCGGTTAAGCAAACCAACCTGGTTTTCCGTATAGACCGTTATGGTGAATTCTTTCTTTTGCATGATTCTTCTTTTTGAAAATCAGATTTCTTCTTTACTGAGTACAATTTCAGATACTCCCCTGCCCTGTGGCACCATGGGGAACACATTGTTCTCTTTACCAACTTTCACCTCCAGCAGAAAAGTGCCTTTCGAATTAAACATCTTCTCCAGAGAGGGTTTGATATCTTCCCTTTTTGAAATACTCAAACCCGGAATGCCATAACCCTTGGCTACCTGCACAAAGTCCGGGCTTTGTATATCGACAAAAGAATAGCGCTGCTCATGGAACAACTGCTGCCATTGCCGCACCATGCCCAGATAGTTGTTATTGAGTATGATCAACTTTACATCGGGTTTGTATTGCATAATGGTGCCCAACTCCTGAATGGTCATTTGAAAACCGCCATCTCCGATGATGGCAATAACCTTCCGTTCGGGGGCACCATAGCTGGCACCAATAGAGGCTGGAAGGGCAAAACCCATCGTACCAAGTCCTCCGCTTGTGATATTGCTCTTGGACTGGTTGAATTTGGCATAACGGCAGGCCACCATTTGATGCTGTCCAACGTCGGTTACAATAATGGCTTCTCCTTTGGTCAGTTCATTCAGTTCATTGATAACCTCACCCATAGTCAATACCTCAGATGTCGGATGCAATTCGGGCTGAATGACTTTAACTTCTTCCTGCTGTTGGTAATTCCTGAATTTTTGCAACCATTCGGAATGTTCTTTCTGATCGACAAGTTTAGTAAGCAAAGGCAAAGTTTCCTTACAATCACCCCAAACGGACACTTCGGTTAAAACGTTTTTATCAATTTCGGCCGGATCGATATCCAGATGGATAATCTTGGCTTGTTTTGCGTATTTATCCAATCTCCCGGTAACCCGGTCGTCGAAGCGCATTCCGATGGCAATGAGCACGTCACATTGATTGGTCAAAACATTGGGGCCATAATTTCCGTGCATTCCCAACATACCTACTGCTAAGGGATGATCTGTTGGCAGGGCGCTCATACCCATTATGGTCCAGGCTGCAGGAATTCCCGATTTTTCAATGAATTCCCTGAATTCTTTTTCTGCCTTACCCAGGATGACTCCCTGACCGAATATCACGAATGGCCTTTCAGCAGAATTGATAAGTCCGGCGGCTTCCTCCACGTATTCTCTTCTCACAAATGGCTTTGGCCGGTAACTACGGATATGGTCGCACTTCTGGTATCCGCTGTATTCGAAAACCTGTAACTGAGCATTTTTGGTAATATCAATCATCACCGGACCGGGCCTCCCACTTTTTGCAATGAAAAATGCCTTGGCAAGTGCATTGGGTATCTCCGAAGCATCAGTCACCTGGTAGTTCCACTTGGTAATGGGAGTGGTGATGTTGATGACATCGGTTTCCTGAAAGGCATCTGTACCCAGGAGATGAGCAAACACCTGACCGGTGATACATACAACTGGAGTTGAATCAATCATGGCATCGGCCAGTCCGGTTATCAGATTAGTGGCTCCTGGTCCGCTTGTAGCCAACACTACTCCCGGCCTGCCACTTGCCCTGGCAAAGCCCTGCGCTGCGTGAATGGCACCCTGTTCATGGCGCACCAGAATATGGTTCAACTTTTCGCTGTAATCCAGCAAAGCATCGTAAATGGGCATAATGGCACCCCCCGGGTATCCGAACAGGGTTTCCACTCCTTCTTTGATCAGGCAATCCATAACTGCCTGTGATCCGGAAATCTTCTGGGTGGAGGTTTTGAGGTCAATTGGTTTTTCTGCCTGTTTGGCTTCGACGGAATTGACAGCCTTGTTTGCGCTTTTATTTACCATACCTATCGAATATAGGCCAATAAGGCCAGATGAATAATCAACATGTTGTACAGCCTTCACTGGCGCTGGTAACCAACTGGGCGTATTTTTTCAGATAACCAGTTTCATTGAGTTCGGGTGCTTTCCATGACTTCCGGCGCTCACTTATTTCGGTTTCAGAAATGTCGGCTTTGATGAGATTCTGTGAGGCATCGATAGTGATGATATCTCCATCTCGAACGAGCCCAATAAGGCCGCCTGTCTGTGCTTCCGGAGTAATGTGTCCAACCACGAAACCATGAGTACCGCCGGAAAAACGACCATCCGTTATCAATGCAACGGATTTCCCTAAACCTTCCCCCATCAGTGCGGAAGTGGGTTTCAACATCTCCGGCATGCCGGGAGCTCCTTTTGGGCCGCAATACCGGATAACCAGAACTTCACCACTTTTGATGGTTTTATTGGCAATGGCATCGTTGGCCTCCTGTTCACTGTCAAAAACCCTGGCAGGTCCGGTGAAAGACTCCCCTTCCTTGCCGGTTATTTTGGCCACGGCTCCTTCTGTAGCCAGATTGCCGTAGAGTATCTGAATATGTCCTGTTGGTTTTATCGGATTGCTGAGCGGCATGATGATTTGTTGCCCGGTTTGCAATGGTTCCACCTGCTGCAGGTTTTCGGCAATTGTCTTACCGGTAACCGTCAGGCAGTTGCCGTGTAAGTATCCTTCTTCCAAAAGAAACTTCATGACAGCGGGCACTCCACCTACATCGTAAAGGTCCTCCATGACGTATTTCCCACTTGGCTTGAGGTCAGCAAGGAATGGTGTGCGGTTGCTGATTTTTTGAAAATCATCGATGTTCAATGGCACCCCTGCGGTTTTTGCTAAAGCCAACAGATGCAGGACAGCATTGGTGGAACCTCCAAGGATGGTCACCAGTGTCAACGCATTTTCAAATGCCTCTCGTGTGAGAATATCGAGAGGTTTAATATCTCTTTCCAGCAATAACCTCAGGGCCTTTCCGGCTGAGGCGCACTCCTGAATTTTGGCTGAGCCGTTGGCCGGTATCGATGAATTGTGTGGAAGTGCCATACCCAGAGCTTCTATGGCAGAGGCCATTGTGTTGGCGGTATACATTCCACCGCAAGCACCTGGGCCGGGGCAGGCTTTTTTTACAATTTCTTTGAAATCGAATTCGCTTAATTCACCAGCTATTTTTTGCCCCAATGCTTCAAATGCGGAGACGATATCCAGCTTTTTATCATTATGGCAGCCGGGGCTAATGGTTCCTCCATAAAACATCAAAGACGGCCTGTTGAGCCGAGCAAGGGCCATCAGAGCGCCCGGCATGTTTTTATCGCAACCAACAACGGCGACTATTGCATCGTACCATTGGGCAGAGGCAACCGTTTCGATACTGTCGGCAATGATTTCACGTGATGGCAAAGAATAGCGCATCCCGGTAGTTCCCATGGATATCCCATCACTAACTCCTATCGTGTGAAATATCAACCCTACCAAATCCTGTTCAATGACGCCAGTTTTGATTTTGGATGCCAGATCGTTCAGGTGCATGTTGCAAGGGTTTCCCTCCCAGCCAGTGCTCACGATTCCAACCTGAGCTTTATTCATATCTTCCGAAGTTAGGCCAATGCCATATAACATAGCCTGCGCTGCAGGCTGGGTATCATCCTGAGTAATTCTCTTGCTGTATTTATTTAGTCCGTCCATGCTTAAGTTGGGTGAAAGAATTGGCAAAAGCCTTTTTGCCTTCTAAAAAGTTGCAATGTTAGGTTTCCCGTAACTAAATGTCAGGCCAAAATACTGCTTTTATACAGGGCGAAGACGACAGGCCATTGGCACAAAAAACAGACATTCAGCAACTTAAGACGTTCTGAATTACAACCTCCTCAAGGTTCATAATTTGGCAGGACTTGGCTGAAAAGCGGATATTCAGGCAAAAGCCTGAGGGCAGGGCTGAAATGTTAGGCCCATTTGATTAAAAAAAATTCAAATATTGAACCAAACTGGTGGAATGGAGAATGGAGAATGGAGAATGGAGAATGGAAAATGGAGAATGGAAAATGGAAAATGGAAAATGGAGAATGGAAAATGGAAAATGGAAAATGGAAAATGGAAAATGAAGAATGAAGAATGGAGAATGGAGAATGGAGAATGGAGAATGGGAGGATTAAGCGGAAGAAAAAGCTGTTTTGTATGAACCAGGCAAATAGTTAATGGCAATATTTGGACGGAATTATTTTCGTTCAGGAAAATACGGCGCCAGTTTTTCCGCCAGGAAGTCTGGAAATACAGTGACCTTTCTGGTGCTCTGTTGCACAAAGCACAAGGTTACGGAACCGGTGTTGACTAATTTGGGGACCTCGTTGTACAATTCGACATGAAAGGTAATACTGTAAGTTGGCCAGTCTTTTAAAATGGTTCTGATGTTGATTTTTTCATCGTAAAAAACAGGCCTTAGATAACGGCTTCCCATTGAAACCACAGGCATCAGGATGTGATGATGGTCTTCCATATCGCGATAGGTCAATCCCAACGAGCGCAACCACTCTACCCTGCCAATTTCATAGAGCTTGGCGTAATTGCCGTAATACAAGTATCCCATTCGGTCAACTTCTGAATAACGTATTCTTTTCTGGTAGTCGAAGCTGTACATGTTAGTTTGGAGTTTGCTTGTCCCAATCACTCGGGAAAGTTTGCTAGTCGCGCTCGATAGGACAGGTCATGCAATGTGAACCACCGCGGGCTCTCGATAATTCGTTCGAAGGGATATTGATGATGGTGTTTTCAACCTTTTCAGGTTTTACAATCCCAGCCTCAATATCCTGCAGGAGTTTTCGAGCATGAACAATTTTATAACCCGCCTTGATGAATGCTTTTTCCGTGTATTGGTTCCTGTCGTAGGTACATGCCACTCCAGGTTTTATAGCTACAAGATTGCAACCATCAGTCCATTGTTCACGCTCCTGATAGGGCGACTCTCCATCTCCGCTGAGTATGAACTGCATGTTGGGATTGATTTCATTAATGATGAAATCTCTGACGGAGGAATAAAAAACTGAGGTACCGTTAGACTTATGAACTTCAACATTTGACCCTAATCCATCAATGATGATGGGCTTGAAAGCTACAATGTGGTTCTTGTTGATCTGGGTGAACAGCGTGTCAATGTGCATGTAAGAACGCTCCTGTGGAATATTGATTTGAGCGACGTTTTTCACTACTTTCTTTTTGAAGAGCATGTTCCTGAGTGATTGTATGCCGTGGTCGCTCGTGCGCTCACTCCTGCCAATCAGCAGGTAATCACTGTTGAGCATCATCATGTCACCTCCCTCCATTGAAACAGCTTCACCTTTCCTTGAGGGAGGGAAATCCTCATAATGGTTCATGTTGATGAGGCGCTTCTGTTTTTTAAGGTGCGAGAAAATCGGGTTGGAAGAAAATATAAACCGTGATAAATAATTCTCCCGGAATCGCGCCTCCTTTCCGGGTTTGGTGATGACCACATGGTCGTTTACCGTTACGGCTATGTCACGTGTAAAAATGAAGTTGGGAATGGGATCGAACAGTATAAAGTCTTCGTCTTTCAAATAACCGGTAATCAGTACTTCTGCAAGTACGTCATCCGGCAATGCCAGCAAGAGCTTTTTCACAGACTTTGGTAGCTCTTCATAATCAACGATTTCGGAGATGACCCATTCCTTAGTGAGTTGGTCAGCAGCGATGGCTCCTTGCAGCAAATCACAGGTTTCCAATACGTTCTTAGGACCCAGAAAAGCCCGCAGGACATTGGTAAACACATCGTGCTCTTCCTGCATTTGCGGCAAGTGCACGATGTCGTCGAAAAGCAGTTCACTGGATCTTTTTGGGGAAATGCGTGCAATGCCTGAGTCCGGTCTGTGGATAATGACCCGGCGCAAATGGCCGATTTCGCTGCTTACTTGAATTGGCATACAGTTGATTTTTTTTGGTACAGACCAAGTGCCGGTGTGAAGAAGGCAATCAAATTTCCAGGTTTTCGCAAGAGTATTACCCGGAGCTATACCACTTTCTCGATTTCGTATATGGAGTTAATTTTGCCTGCAAAGATGCAATAATAGTCCGGATTAGTGTGCAGCCTGGTAATTTCCGTTGGTCTGCCATCGTCGATGAAATTGGCTTTCAACTTTGACTTTATAGTGAAATAGGAGGTGAGGAAATTCAACTCCACCTGAGGTGCAAGGTAGCGGCTGATTTGGCTGATCATTTTCCGGTAATTGGAAACAGGCTTCGCAAAACAAATATTGCAATCGAAATAAAAGTCAGGACGGCAATGCGTGTTTTCCTGCATGCAGTCGAAATGGGGAAGGTTGTCGTATGACACTTTATGGTGAGTATAAGCTACAGAGGATAGCGACAGCAGCCCAGAAAGACCATACGGCATGATGGAACCAAATTGCCCATCCATGACGGTCAGGCCGGTATTTCCCAACTGTGGAGAAGTGAGAAAAACAATTTCTGAAATTTCGTGCATGAGTTGAATATCCTCCAGGCCGAATAACCTGTTCACACCGTTGCTGCCGCTGTAAGTGGCATTGATGACAACCGATGCATCGACATAAGACAATTCTCGTTTCTCCAAATCGCAAAGCACCATTTCCCAGGATGAGTTACTTTTTTGAACGGAAGCCACCTCATGATATAACCTTAGGTCTATATTCTTCTCCTCCAGTACCCTTTTTTTATAATACTCCGCTATCAATACGGGGTCGAAAGTATATTCTGTTGTCAGGTACACCCTTTCTAATCGTTCATAATTGAACAGTGGATGACCGAACACCGGCTCGCACCTGATGTTCATGAATTTGCAGAAGCGCTCAAATTGTGCGGCATCGGTCAGCGAACCATACTTGTCGATGGCATAATACTTCTCAAAATCGAACAGGATAAACGGCTTATGGTCCTTGGTAAAACGCTCTTTGTTGTCGTCGGACATAATAGCCGTGGCCACGCTTCGGGGATAGTGATAACCGCCATGCAACCGCGCCTGATTGACTATGGTGGCTTTTCGCAGCATGGCTTTCTCTTTTTCTACAATGCAAACACTGTAGCCTTTACCAGCGAGGTAAAGCCCGGCATAACATCCAAAGATGCCTGCTCCGACAATCAGGAAATCGTATGTCTGTCGCTGTCCGATAATCCGTAAAATATTTAACCTAACAAGTTCAAATCCTGAAACACATCACTATAATCGAAAGAGAGCAGTGTTTCATAAAACTTCAAGGTATCGTTTAACTGAGCGGTATTGGAAGGCGCCACCAAAATTGCCTGGAAGTCAGGATGATACCAGGCATTGATGAAACCAAGTTGATAAAATCCATCAATCACCGGTCGTTCAGTTGAGGAATTCGCCTTTGCCAAAACCGATGAAAAAGAGGTAGTTATCCTTTCAGTTACTTCGACATTAGAGCCCCGCATGAGATAGGTGCTTCCTTTTCCATATTCAGCCTTGCTCATCTTGATGCCGCCTCCAGAAATCCCATAGGCAATGAACCGCCTGTTACCATGAAAGGCAGCATATCTGGGATAATCTGATTGCAGGACATTGTGCTTGCATTGAATCCGGAAATCAAAGCCATATTGGCTGTTTAATCTATTATAAAGTTCAGGAAATTTCAGACCTGAAAGCCCCAATCTCAATCCCCTGTTTCGTGCTTCCTCCAGTGCCTGCATGGTTTCAGCAACTTCTGCCTCCTGGTCTCTATTGTCCCAATGAACCATGAAGGTATCCAGGTTTTCTCCGAAAAGCCAGAGATATTCATCGAGCATGATGAGCAGAAAAGAGCGTGTCAGCAGGTGCTCAGAGGTTTTCATGTTGTTCAGACTTCCCACTTTCATCATCACCTGCAAGTCGCAAATGCCATGTGTTTTTATCCAATCCAGCAGTATGTTTTCGGCCAACCGAAAATGGTCCGGGTTTTTGTCTATGGGGTAATTGGTGGCGGCATCCACTCCCTGAAATCCACTTTCATACCATCTGTCCAAAATGGTAAATGCAGTTTCCCTGGACGTGTTCCATCCCCACATGGCTGTGCCCAGAATGAGGTCGGGTTTAGATGTATCTTGTATGGAATCAGTTTTAGTCATCACATTCTTGAGGCCTGAAAGAGGCTGTGTCATAAGTCATAGTTTGTTTACGCCTCCAGTAATTTATTTTGCCACAAAAGCACAAAAGCACTAACTGGTTATAAAATTTTGTGTTTTAGTGCTTTTGTGGCAAAAAATATCGCAAGGTAATTCCAGAGTTAACTTATGATACAGCCTCTTCCCAGATATTTCTTCGCTTTCAATGCTTTCATGGCTTTCAGGTATTGCATGGCCAGAGGAACAATTTTTACTCTGCTCGATGAAGTATCATCTGTCCATTTCACCGGCAACTCAAATATCCTGTACCCTTTCCACTCCGCCACAGTAAGCAACTCAGTTGAAAAAAACCAGCCTTCACTAACAGCTCCACCTTCATGCAGGTCGGCATAAACTTCTCTTTTCAGAAATTTGAAACCGCACATTCCATCAGAAAAACCAACGTCCAAATAGGTCTTTAGTATGAAATTAAAAGCCCTGGAAGTGATTTCCCTTTTTAGCGTTCTTCCAATCACTTTCGAGTTGGGATGCAGACGGCTTCCGTAAACGATATCGTAACCATCAGAAGCTATGGCATTGTATGCCTGCACAAAATGCTCAAGGTCAGTTGCCAAATCTAAATCCATATATCCAACAATATCGGCAGTTGATTGCCCCCAGGAAGTTTTCAGGGCAAGACCGACACCCCTTGCCGGCACGCTAAGCAACTGAATTTCCGGAAAATCAACGATAAGGCCATTGGCTATGCTGACTGTATTGTCTGTTGAGCCATTGTCGGCAATCACAATTTTCCATTGACCATTCAGCTTCTTTTGTGATTTCAGAAAATCGTGAAGTACAAGGATTTGCCTCTTGAGGGTAGATTCCTCATTAAGCACGGGGATGGTAATATCGATGGAAGGTTTATTCATTTCGGGAATTCAGCCTGCAAATAAAACAAAAATCTGTACTGCCTGAATTGACTTTTGCCCGATCGCTTCCTTTTTGCTTCCTTTGTATTTTCAACAAAATCCTGACCCAACATGCCTATTAATCTAAAGAACTTCAAATCGCTGTTCATTGTCGATGATGAAGAATTTGCACGCAAAGCCAGTGGTGCTGAAAATGAACCTCAACCTGAGTCAAAGTCAACGAAAGCAGAGGTACCTGCACCCGATCCTGGCAACATCGATTCCTCCAGGATTTCTGATAAATTCATGTCCATTCTATTCTCTGCCCTGGAGGGCCAGAACCTTCCCGGCATCGATTATCTGGAATACAAACAGTCCTTAAAATCGTTGGCCAAAATGCCGATGGAAGAAGCGGTACGGTATCAGTCGGCTTTTGCTATGGCGCAGGCCATGGGTGCTGTTCCACAAAAGCTGATTGAATCAGCCAACCACTACGTGGAAGTGTTAAAAGGCGAAAATGCCAAATTCAACCAATCCTTAGTCAATCAGAAAAAAGAACAAATCACTGACAGGGAAACTACTATCCAGAAACTCCAGGCCAGTGTTGCGGAAAAAGAAGAGTTAATAAAAAAGCTGAGCACAGAGATTGAAAAGTCAAAAGCCGACATGCAGCAAATTCAAAAGGATATAACTGATGCAACCGGCAAATTAAAAGATACCAGCGATGCCTTCATTGCCACTTACAACACTGTGGTTTCACAGATTTTGCAGGATGTCGAAAACATGAAGAAGTATTTGAAATAGGACAACTTACAACATATTGCTCTCTTCTTCGGTCAGGTTGTAATCCCTTGAAAATGCTTCTACAGTGGGCCGGGTCATAAAAAAGATGAGCAGTCCAACGGCAAAAAACATCAGCAACTTCTGATTCTGCTCAAAGTAGGATACCAGAATGAGCAACAGATTTCCCAGTTCCAGCATCGCCCAGCGGAATACGGAACTGATGCGATAGTGCGATAGTTTTGACAGTAGCCCTGGCAATTTTTCAGCTCTTGAAGCCCGCTTTTTATACAGGTAAAAAGCAGCAAACACCACCCATCCAAAAATGACCAGCAGCAGGATGCCATTGCCGAAAAACAAGCCCGTTTCCACAGCAACCTCATTTTGCGACAGCAACCACCAGATAAAAGCGAAAATCATGACCTGGCCTGCCAGCAGGGATATGAAGATCAGTTTCAGGGTTTTGAAGAATTCCGATGAATTGGACATAAGTAATAAGGTAAAAGTATAAAGGAAAAAGGTAAAAAGACCCCGAGTACTCGGGGGGAAATTGGAAATTGGTCCCGAGCACTCGGGAGGAAATTGGAAAATAACCAAACCAATCGCCAAATGTCAATAGCCAACCCCGAAGCCCGAAGGGCTAAAGGTCTAAAGGTCTAAAGGTCTAAAGGGGTAAAAGGCAAAAGAGTTCCAACTGAAATTCAAATTGTTTTCTTAACCATTTGAAAATCAGTTGGAAAACTTTTGCCTTTTGCCTTTTTACTTTTTACTTGTTTCTAAGGTTCGATTTTACAATTTTTGTAAAAACAGAAATGCCTCCCCGTTTTCCAGAAGAGGCATTCTGTTTTCATTCAAGTTTTTTCAAAAGCCAGGCAGAATCATCAATGGATTCCATGCATCCATTTTTTCAGGAATGGTGTCAGCAACAACAGCACAGCGGCTGCACCAAGAACTACATACACACCCCATAGCAAATACACATCCGCAAAGGCAGTCAGCATAGTGGCTGGATCTGCACCTTCACCGGGTTCGGCAATCATTTTACCAAGTTCTCCTGCAATTTTATGTGCAAAAGCTAAGGACAAGAACCAGGCGCCCATCACAAAACCAACCACTTTGGCAGGTGATAACTTAGTAACTACCGACAATCCAACCGGCGACAAACTCAATTCCCCAGTGGTGTGGAAGAAGTACATGCCGAGCAAGAAGATCAATGGAACGAATTCACCACCGTTAGCGCTTGGAATAACGGATTTGATACCCCAAACAATGACAAAGTAACCAAGTGCCATCTGCAACAATCCAAAGAAGAACTTCATCGGTGTGCGAGGTTCGGCATTCATCCTACCCAGTTTCAACCAAATCCAGGAGAACACAGGGGCCAGCAGAATGATGAAAAGCGGGTTAACCGCCTGCAATTGAGATGCCTGCATTCCGTGGAGGTTCACGTGGCGCTCAGCAAGAATATTAAGCGACCCCCCTGCCTGCTCAAACAGAGCCCAGAAAATCATGTGAAAGAGGAAGAGGAACAGGAAGACTACCATTCTCTGGCCTTCCACTTTGTCTTCAGCTTTAATAACTGTGTAGAGAATATATCCAATACATAGCGCACCAACGATTAATAAAATGTAGCTGGTAATTCCTTCTGCATCAATCAGGAATGCGAAAATGGGAATGAAAACTATAGATCCAAGAATTACAGACCACCACTTGTTGATGCCCATGAAAAATGAGGACTTCAAATCAGCAGGATTTGGCGGAGTTCCTTTGTCTTCATAATCCCTCATGTTGTACCAGAACTGGGCAAGACCAACCAACATACCGATACCGGCAACCAGGAAACCCAAGGACCAATGTATGGTTTGTCCCAGATAACCGATGGTGACTGGTGCCAGAAAAGCACCAATGTTGATACCCATATAGAAAATGGTAAAGGCGCTGTCTTTGCGTTTGTCGTTTCTGTCGTAGAACGTACCGAGGAAGCTGGAAATATTCGGTTTAAAAAGACCGTTACCCACTGTGAGTGCTCCCAAACCCATAAAGAAGGCGAACTCACCCAGATCGAATCCTGAAGAAGCTGCAAGAATGAACTGACCTATGGCCATAAATAAACCACCCATGACAATGGCCCTGCGGAAACCAACAAGCCTGTCTGCCAGCAAGCCACCAATGATAGGCGACGCATAGAGCAAGGCATTGTAAGCGCCATAGACCCCGTAGGCACGGGCATCGGCCTCTCCGGCCGCCATTTTTGCAAACAAATCCTGAGTCAGATAAAGAATGAGTAAGGCCCGCATGCCGTAGAACGAGAAGCGCTCCCATAACTCTGTGAAGAAAAGGGCAAACAGGGCTTTAGGATGGACTTTCTTCTGAGAGAAAATCACGATGGGAATCCAGATAATAACGAATACCCATCCAAGAATCAGTAGCATTAATGCGAAACTCATAATTGCGTTTTTTTGTTCCGGGCGGTCAAATTGTCGGTTGTTCAGGTCAACCGCAAATCAGTCCGCTATCGTTTTGTTTTAATTGGATGAAGAAAAACAATGGCTTTTTTAAAAAGCAGGCGAAAAATAGTTTTTTTATCCAATCCTTTTGCGAAATGAGGGGATTTTGTTGGCGCAGGGATAAATTTTATCTGTTCGGAACGGTAGGTTTCAGAAAGGGGCCCTCTTCTATCTCCAATGTCCAGCCCGTGCTTTCAGTGATGAAACGTATGGTTTCGGGTAATGCATTTTTCTGCTCACTGGCTACCTTTATGAGGTCACTTTCCGAGCTTTTTTCCTGAATGGACTGAAATCGTAACCGTAATAATCCTTGTAATCATAGATTTCTGAGAAATGCCCTTCAACTGTCACCAGCTTTGCCACTGAATGAACCTTTCCAACAGTACGACAGCCTGTTCCTGTCTCACGTTTTCCATTTTCTGATAAACCTATCTGGTGAGGTAAACACCCAATAGGAAGAAAATCAGAACAGCCGCAATGGTTAGTGTCTTTCTCATTAGATTGAAAATTCAGAAAATGAATTTAGACAACAATTCCTAACCGCCAAGTTCACAAAGGCGCGAAGACTCCTCGTTCATTGCTCATAGCTCATAGCTCATAGTTCATAGTTCATATCTCCTCGCTCATATCTCATATCTCATATCTCATATCTCATATCTCATTATTGAAATAAGCCGAGAAATTCACCCTCAAAATCATCAGGAAACCCAACAATGCAGGTAAGGCTATATTGATGATGAACAACAAAAAAGTAGCGGCAAGAATTTTGGCAGGTTCATCACTGAAGATGCCCCAGACAAACAGGGCAATTTCACTTCTGGCAAGCAGACCTGTAATCGGCGGCAGAGGTATGCTGGCCTGTACCAAAAAAATGGAAGCTACTCCAGCCATGCCATTCAGCCAATCCACTTCTATTCCGAAAAATTGCAACAGCAAATAGTACTGGGTGGAATAGGTCAGGTAGCGCAGCATGGCAAAAGCCAGTGTCTTTCTCAGCTCAGCGGAACTGTATTCCCCCAGTACTTTGAGGTGTACCAGATACTTTTTGAACCTGTGCAAGAACCGGATGCGCCGGGCAATGGGAATGACGAGGTCTATATTAAAGAAGCCAAAGAATAACATTGCAAGAAATACCACCCCCAGAACCAATACCACCGGCATAAAAATGTATTCCGACTCCAGGTATTTCCGGGTAAAATAAATAGCACCAGGAATACCAAAAGTAAAGAGTGCAAGCAATTGGCTTAAGCTGCCCACCAGGGTGGCTATGACGACCTTCCAGCCCTGTTCCGGTCTAAAAAAAAGAACTCTTCCTCCGTATTCCCCCACCCTGTTGGGGGTAAAAATAGCAATGGTGGTTCCGGCCACTACCGACTTAAAAGTTGCCATGAACGAAAAATCAGAGAAGGTCCGAATGAGCTGCCTGAATTTCAGATTTTCGAAAAGATAGTTGGGAAAAACCAGTAAACAGGCTGCCAGCAACCATAACAAATCCGGCATTTGAAAATGACGGCTGAATGAAACCACGAGGTTTTCCAGGTTTTCGTGTGCAAAAACCTGATAGTAGATCGCCCATGCCAGCAGAATGGCTATGAGCAGTTTCAGTCCGTTTTGCAAGAGTTTTTTTTTGGAGGGTTGCACACAAAGGAGTTTATGGTGGTTTGGAGAATCCCGGAAATCCTCTTTGACAAACTATTCAATCTGCCCTGACGGATATTCACTAATAGTTATAACACTGCCAAATGTAAGCCGTAATCGTGAATAAGTTGCAGGCGTCCATCTTGGTAATTAAGTCCAGATATTAGTTACAATTCGAATTAGCATCATTAAAAGGAACAAAACCCATTGAGCATAAATCGTGATTCACTGCCATAAAACCTTTTCGTGTAATTACCTTTACCAGCGAAAGCCGCAATTTATGCCTCAAAATGTTAAAAGACGAATCCTCGGAGTGGACCCCGGCACCAATGTGCTGGGTTATGCACTGATTGAAATAAAGGCCAATCAGATAGTGCTGTTGGATTACGGGGTCATACACCTTCAAAAACTGGCTGAGCAGCAGTATAAGCTGAAGAAGATATTTGAGGAGTTGCAAAACCTCATCAAAAAGTATCACCCCGGGGAAATGGCCATCGAGGCGCCTTTTTTTGGGAAAAACGTACAGTCGATGTTGAAACTTGGGAGGGCGCAGGGAGTGGCCATTGCCGCTGCCATCACCAAAGACGTCGATATCACGGAGTATTCTCCCAAAAAAATCAAACAGAGCATTACGGGCAACGGCAACGCCGCCAAAGAGCAGGTTGCGGCCATGCTGTCAACCATCCTGAAGATAAGTCTGGATGAAAAATACCTCGATGCCACTGATGCGCTGGCGACCGCGCTGTGCCATTACTACCAGACAACTAACGCCTTTGGCGGCAATGGCAAAAAATACAGCGGCTGGGATGCCTTTCTGAAAAGCAATCCTGAGCGAAAGGTTTAAGCTTTCTACTCCTGTTTGGCTAAACTGTAAAACTAAGTAATGAGTCAAAAATAAAGTAGCCAAATTGGTTTTTAACCACTTGAAAATCAGTTGCCAAACTTTTGCCTGCTTGCCCCTGTGGGGTTGCCTTTTTACTTTTTACTTCAACCTTATTGAAAGTGCTTTCGAATGGAGGCTGCTATTTCAGCCATTTCATCTTGTGAAAAGGCCAGTTTTGGAGCATGAATATTCATCTGGGCTTCCTGCTGAAAAGGAATCAGGTGAATGTGGGCATGCGGTACTTCAGTCCCAATTACAGCCATTCCTACACGCTTACAGGTAATGGCTTTCCTTTGCGCTTCTGCAACCCTTTGAGCGAATAAGATAAGTCCTGACAGTGTATCGGCATCAAGATTCCAAAGATTATCGACTTCTTTTTTGGGAACGACGAGTGTATGACCTTTTGCAGTAGGCCTGATGTCCAGGAATGCAAAATAGTCCTCGCTTTCAGCGACTTTGTAGCAGGGAATTTCGCCCTTGATAATTTTGGTGAAAATACTGGCCATGACGTTGAGTTTTTAAAGGTGGCAACTTTCGCTAAGGTATCACCTTTAAGAGATTGTCAGGCAGAAATATCCAGCACTTCAAACTCCACTTTTCCTGCAGGAGTCTGCACTGAGGCTATTTCTCCAACCTTTTTTCCCAACAGGCCCTTGCCAATGGGTGAACCTGCAGATATCTTCTTTTCCTTCAGATTGGCCTCAGTTTCTGACACTAATTTATAGGTTTCCTTGTGGCCGTTTTTGACATTTTTAATGGTGACATTCAGCATCATGCGCACCTCGGAGGTGTCCATGGTGGAACCATCGAGTATCCGGGCATTGCCGAGCAAGACCTCCAGCTCATTAATGCGCAGTTCGAGCATTCCCTGGGCATTTTTTGCGGCGTCGTACTCTGCGTTTTCTGACAAATCACCTTTATCTCTTGCTTCCGCAATAGCCGCAGCAGCCTCTAACCTGCCCGTGGTTTTCAATTCTATCAGTTCGTTTTTCAGCTTGTCATGACCCTCCTGGGTCAGGTACGTAATGTTTGACATGGCAACCAAATTTCTTTTTCTTGTCTTTGAAGTTAAAATCAGTGTTTTAAAAAAGCGCCTCTAAGGTTTCAGAGCTGTGGCCCTGAATGGATAATTGCGTGAAATACGGTCTGGAAATTTTTGAACTGGATTAAAGCGCAGGAATTACCGAACTTCTATCGCATAAAACACAGCACTTCAGCTTTCAGGCAAAAAACCACTTAGATGGCATAAAATTGTAAAAGGCAAAAACGCCTCTACCTTTTATCGTAGAAACGTTTTTGCCTTAGTGGCACAAATATAAGAGAATGATGCAAATGAGGAAAGCTCTTGCAGCAATTTATTATTTAGAACAAAATACAATCCCATGTTTTCGAGCCACCTAAGTATCACATCAGTAAGTATAGGGCAATACCACACAAACAACCAGGAGCCCCGATGCTTCGGGGAGACAGGCGAACAACGAACAACATTCAACAAACAACCCCGAGTGATCGGGGCAAGCAAATAACTGTAACCTCATAAATTAATACGCACCGACAAGGTGTGGTTGCCATCGAAAATCCTCGTAGTCTGATAGGCATAATCAAAGGCAAACTTTGGCGCTTTATCTCTGCTGCTCACCGGAACATTTAAAGTAAAACCGGCAGCCAGCCCTGAATTTATCGGTTCATTGTCAAATTCGCTTGGTGCGACCTGACCAAAATCGAGTTTGTATCCAGCTCGGAGCATAACCATGTCTTTAAAAGAATACTCCAGGCCAGCTCCAATTTGGTCTTCCGAAAAAGCGTTGGAGGTGAAGTTTCCTACAACCGTAACCTTGTTCTTTGTATCGGGGTAAAAATCGTAGGAAAGGCCAATGTTCAATGAAGATTGTAGTTCAAAAGCAGTGGCCCTTTGGTCAACTGTAATCTGGTGTTCGCCATCATAATTGGTGATGGTGAGTGTTTCACCGAGGCCCTCCCCTCTGAATTGCATGCGGGAACCCACGTTGCGCAATGAAATCCCAAATTTGAATTGTTCCTTTTCACCGGTTACATACTGGACGCCTGCATCGAGCGCCAATGCTGAAGCCGTGGCATCTTCCACTCCTTCGGTCACTGCCCTGAACAATACGCCAACGGACACTTTGTTTTCGAAGATGGTGGAATAACCTATGCCCATATTGAAATAACGCGGAGAAAAATACCCACCTGTGCCTTCCGGCTGATCGGTAGTTGTGCGGGGAATATCTCCAAAATCCAGCGTCATCAGGCTGATGCCCAATGCGCCATTTTTACCAATTTTCTGGGCTATTCCCAACGCATTGACGCCTATGTCAGTGCCTTTTAAATAGGTTGTATGGCTCAGCAGAATTTCTGTTTTATTCAAACGGGCTAATCCGGCAATATTGAGTCGCATGGCCTCCGCTCCCATAATCATGGAAGTGGTCAAGCTATGCAAACCGGCACTGCGGGCCCATGGATTGATGAGCAACTCCGGCGCTCCGGCCTCACCCTGCCTGTCGGGATTGCCTGCCTTTACTGTATTAGCGGCCAGCGTAAGCATGAGCAAAAGAAGATAGTGGTACTTCTTCATAAATTCTCTTTTTAAGGTTCTTAGCAAAGAGTCAAAAATAAAGTAGCCAAATTGTTTCTTAACCACTTGAAAATCAGTTGGCTCTTGGCTCTTGGCTCTTGGCTGTTGGTTGCTGGGGCTTGGTTATTTTCCAATTTCCCCCCGAGTACTCGGGGTCTTTTTACCTTTTGCCTTTTTACTTTTTACTTGTTCCTTACAGACCTGTTGGGTCAAATTTGCGGGTGATACCAAACCATTTCAGGGTTCGTTCTCCCAGTTCCGGGGCAATGACATGTATCAGATAGACTCCTGCAGCGACAGGTATTCCCCTGCCATTTTTCAAATCCCATTCAAGGTCGGGCAGTATCTGTGAGTTTAAAATGGCTGTCCCTGCCGCTTTGCCGGGTTGTTCATCCCGCTTGTATTGCCTTATAAACTTGCCGTCGAGCGAATAAATCGTCACCGTGCACTTAGGTGGCAGATTGGTGATTTTCACGACAGTTGACAAACGGCTGGTTTCATAATTGGAGAAGCCGTAATAAGGATTGGGGACTACGTTGATGGCATTCAGCGCATTGACAACACCTGTTTTGTCCAATGCCGTTGCCTGCTTACCATCAATCTTGAAGCGATAAGTTGGATAACCCTTGAATTCACCTGTTCCTGTAGAAACAGCATAAGGATTGTCCACCCTTAGTTTCACAATGGCATCATTCGGAATGAGACCGGTGGCACCATTGCCAAGGGGCAACATTTTCTGACCGTTTTGCATGAGGGGCAATCCTGCCCATGTGATGCGTTTCAGCGCTGCTATTTTGCGAAGATTGCTACCCAGAGTGGGATCGAATCGGGAGCGCAGGTAAGCGCACTGGTCGTAATCCTCATTCGTGACATAGACATAATGCTGACCTCCTGCGTAAAACAAAAGTGGTGTAAAGAAGTCAACCCTATCGAAAAGCACCTGAGAACTCGGATTGAACAACATATCCCTGCCATTGGGAGTACCTGTCAGGTAACTGCTCGCATAGCCGTTTTCAGTGGAATACACTGAGTTTTCACCGAAGAAAATATTGACTCTTTTTCCGGTCTCCACGTTGATGGCATAACCCGGGAACCATCCCATGCCTATACCATCATTGTCCGGGTCGGGCAGTCCGTCGCCATTTGCATCGTTCTTGCCTACCGAAGGTGCAGCCCTTAAGTCGAACTGCCGGCGATTGCCTTGTGATGCTACTGGAGTTCCGTCGGCCTTTCTGCCGAAGGCGGGATAATCCTTGCTCATCGTTTCTACTATGACACAGCGGCTCCAAAGGCTTTTATCCGAGGTAAAAACGATGTCAATATTCTGAAGGTCCTTCAGCAGTGCCACATCCCGGCTGAGATTGCAATTTAACCTCCAGGCCGGAGTCAGGTAATATGGGTACTCCGATGATGGCTGGTCATTGCAACGCGTCAGGTGGTAGGGAACAAAATAGCCGGGGCCTACGGTAGCCAGAGCTTTGTGCTGTTCATTGTTTTCAACGAAGTTAAAAGCGAAACTGGTAACGGGGATGGCAGGGATGCTGAATCCATCGGCTATTCCTGAAAACCACAGCGGTTTGTTGACATCAAGATATTCCAGTTCATAACCGATTCCACCGTTTTTACTATTGGACAAAGAGCCTACATCAGGCGTTTGGCCTATGGTGATGGTAAAGCCATACTTACCCATAATCTGCTCATTGAGCGCCTCAATTGACCTTTCTGAAATAACCGGCGGGTCATTGCTTTTCATATTGCGGAAGCGCCAGGATGTAGGAGCATCCAGGGTGCTGTTGGCCATGTTGTTGTCGATAAAGGTGATTTCATACTCACCATCCACCACATCGAGTGGGTTGAAAATCCTGATTTCTACAGGGCCCCTTCCTTCCTTATAAACTATATCACCTTTGAAACTGCCGTCCATTATCTTGGAACGGGTAGCTGCATTCATATCGACGAAATTGCCGCCCACGCCAACACCATCAATCCGGGTGATGACAGGTCCATCGCCGTATTTTGCTTTCAGATTGCGGTCGAGTATGGGCCTGGGTATGGGTGAATAGGTTTTGATATTCCGCCGTCCCTCGAGATAAGGTGTGCTTTGACCAACAAATGTCAGCGGGTCGAATTGCTGGAAATTGTTGTAAGCGTATGCTTTTGCAGAGAAATAGTACTTTCGGTGATTTATCAACTTGCGGTCACCCGATGTGGCAAACTGATCATCGGTAATTTTAAAAGTATGACGGATACCCTCGTTGAGCCCCTGCACTTTTAGTTCCGGATAGAACAGAAAATCAGGTGCATTTGGATTCGTTGCCGCTGAAGGATTAGCCACGGGCAGCCAATTGTAAACCGAACTGACGTTGTTCCTGACATCCACCCAGTAAATCAGCCTGGCTTTGGAGGGGTCGTTAAAATCAGCTGGTCCAACATTTGGTCCTGCTAATTGGTAAAGAAGGTAACCCTCGAATTTATAGGTAGAGTCCTTCACTCCGGCTGGAATATTCAGACCCTTCTCTTCATACTTTTCAAAGGCATTGTTGGAGGAAGTTGGGTTGTTGGTCAGCACCGCAACCAACTCTCTGTCGAGTTCAATCCAATCGACATCGGGCGCATCCGGTCCATCCGTAATGTCGAAGCAATTGTCGAACAGCGCCTGGGCCAGGTCGTCAGCAAATTGCAATCTGGAAATATCCGGGCAGGGATAATCGAGATTGGGAACCCAAACGACACCCACTATCAATTCGTTCACTGCACCGGGTTGCAGGGTAAAAGGCCCCGAAGCCTGAACGGTACGCCTGTCGTATTCAGGCAGTGCCTGGGTACACATGGACCAGGCAGGAGAAGGTTTATTCGGGTCATCGGTGAAGGCATAACGGATATAATCCCGGCTGAGTGGATTGTAACCGCTGCCGCCAATAGTGAAGGGAGTACCATCTTTCCAACGCCCGGACAGATAGTTGTAAAATTCGACATCGGTTATGGGGTCTGTAGTGCCTACAACCGGTGCAGGGCTACCATAACTTGGGTTATTGAAATAGGTAAAAGAAGACATACCCAACTCCTGCAGGAATTCATTCCTTGGACCCCGGAAATAATCCACACCAACAATGGGAATTTGAGTTTTGTAAGTGGGTACGTTTTGCGTACAGGTTATTCCTGTGGTGCCATCTTCGGCATCAGCATTATAGGTATATGCCAAACTGCGTTTGATGTCGCAGCCAATATAGTCGTCTGTAAAACAACCCAGGTCAGCATCCACCCACATAGCGAAGTAAGTACTGTCAATATCTTCAAGCGCCCGGTTGATGAGCTTATAACGCTGGAAGGTCATATCGTTGAGCTGGTCATTGGTGGAATAGGCAAATGATTGCACCTGAACTTCCATCCTGATTGGGATACCATTGGTAGAGCCGTGTATGGCTCCCCCACCCTCATCGTTGTAAATCCAGAAAATCATCTCGTCGGGGTATTGGGGTGTTTTTTCTTCGCAACCCCTGATTTCTATAATGGGGAAATCACCTTTCAGCGGATCATAAGTTCCATCTTCATCCACATCGCGGAAACCCGCTAATCCCTGGTCCGTATCCGGCAAATCGAAGCGGTGGACGGAAAAGAAATAGGGATTTCTTTTGGCAGGCCATCCTCTTAGCCCCAGCGGAATCATTTCGGCTGTATAAGGGGCGCCACCAGCTTTGGCCCTTTCAAAAAGCCGGATATGTTCGTCAATTTCGTAGCCCTGAACCTCAAAAAACTTGTCCCACTTGCTGCATATTTCTTTCGAAGTGGTGCCGTTTTCAGGGCGCAAGGGACCCGGCCAGAAGTCACTTCTGTTATTGGCATTGCCATAGGTTTGGCAAGCTACTTTCAGGTTTTTTCCCTTGTCGAGGCCACCCAGCCAGACTGCACCGGCAAAAATTGACGACACCTCCTGTTGGCCCGGTTCCACTTTCGGCACGATGTACTTTCCGTCAGCACGATCCCACCATACGTCGCCACCGGTTGTTAACCGCGCTCTGACATTGTTTACATCCTGGTCAATCTGAGCCTTAGCCGTCGTGCAGGCTTCACGGAAGGAAACCTTGTTATCCGATTGGCTTGCTGCCTTTTCTTTTTTCGGGTAATAGGCATGAACTGGCAGGTGGCTGGCCATTATTAAAAATGTAAGTGAGAGGATTACTTTCAAACTATGCATCTCAAGTTATTTTTCTTCGAATGAATGGAAGTGCTTCCAAAATCGATTTTGTGAAGTCCGTTCCTGGTTGTTTAAGGTTAAAAATCGAACACCGCTCCCAAATAGATTCTGCGCGGCAGACTGTAAAAGTCGGAATTCTGCAATCTCCATTGGTAAGCTGCCAAATAGGCATCCAGACTTTGCCCCTGGCTGAAACCATTGGCGAGGAATACCTGACCTTTTGCTGAATTCAGGAAACCGTCATCATTGGGAGAACCTGTATAGCGGTAAACATTAATGATATTGCGGTTGTCCAGCAAATTGGACACCCTTAGGTAAACATTCAAACCAAATGCTCTGGGCCCTCCTTCTCCAATGATAAAGGTCTTGTCTATTTGTGCATTCAAGGTGAAATTCCAGGGCAGGCGGCTGCCATTCACTGAGCCGACAATGCCCTGTGCGCCCAATACATCCGGTTCTACTGCAGCTGTATATGGTCTGCCCGAGGTGGCGCGCCAGGTCACATTTAATCCGGTATTGGAAAATATATCCAAACCACCAATGGAGGGTCCATTGTATAATTTTCCAGAACCATAACGGAAATCAAAAATTCCGGTTATCATGTGCCTTTCATCATAATTCATCGGGAAAAGCGTGCGCTGGATACCCCTCGAAGAAAGGCCACGTGAGGAGTTGGCATCCGAACCGGTTCCATCAGCAAACTGCAGTGTGTAGGTCAGGTTCATGGACACGTTTCCAGTCCTTCTCAAATCATAATGGGCGGAGAAGCCCTTAATGGTTGCAAAGTCGAGATTATCGTAAGTTTCATACTGATTCACAGGAGATGGAACATACAAAATGTAACGGCTCTGAATCATATCCCTCAGCTCTTTGTAATATGCCGAAAGCGTCAAAGCAGAGAAATTGCTCAGTTTTTGTTTGAATCCAACTTCATAATCCACTGTACGCTCAGGTTTCAGATTGGCATTGGAGCGTATGCCGCTGCCACTCGTTTCCCAATAAAAATAGGTCAGTGGGCTGACATACTGGAAACCGGAAGGCCTTTGCACGTTCACATCGTAGTGAGCGAAAAAGTTGGCTTCCTCCGAAATAGGGAAGGAAAAAGCCAGTCGGGGCATCCAGTTTACCTGAGGCTTGTAATCGCTGAATGAAATATCGGGGTCAAAGTTTTTGTCGGTAATGTCTCTTTTTGTTTCATCATCCACGGCATAACGCGGGAACACCAAACCACCACCAAAAATCTGGGAGCCATCGTTAACCGGGTTTCCATTGGGTTGATACCAGGTATCACCCTGGCGATACGCTTTTACTGTGGTGCCTCCTTCTGAACTAACGTAAACCTTGAAGTCATTCCCTATGTTACCTGGTCTTACAGTGTTAAAGCGGGATGAAAAATCACCGGCATTCATAATATCGTACAGTGAATAGGGATCTTTCAATACTTTAGTGTTGGCGTCGAATCGGTCAACCCTGAGGCCAAGCCTGAAAATGATGTCTTTGAAAGTGAATTTGTCCTGAACGTAGGCAGCCTGGTAGTTTGGCCGGTTGGCGGCTACCGGGAATGTCCGGATGCCGTTTGCGTCGGTGGCGGTAAAGAAGTCTTCAAATGAGATTCCGTCCACCCTGTTTCCCAAATAATCGTAACCAACATAGTTGACAAAACCGAGGTCGTTGAGTTCCCGGGCTGAGAACAGGTCGAGAGATAAGAGGCTTGGGTCGAGTCCGTCAATGTTTACATATTGGTTGACTGGAACATTGAGCCTTTCGCGAATCCTCTTGAAGAAGAGATTTTCAGTGTTGGTCGTTACTGTTTTGGGAGCGAAAATGGGAACCTTGATATTCCTTTTCACTACTGTATCACCAGTGAACAGGTTGATTTCCAAATATTTGCCATCAATCTGACTCACTACCTTGGATGAGTCGAGGCCCTGACCTTCTATGTGCTCATTGGCATGAAGTCTTGCCGCCGTCCAGAGTGAAGATGGCGCTACGTTGTAGTTTCTGTTCACCCTTTGCTCGTAAATGACACCAAATTGTATGTTGTGCCGTGCACCACCAAAACCTTTTGGAACAAGGTCAAACGAGGTGTTGGCATTGAAGGTGTATAGATCGTTGTCCCGTTTGAAGTTGGAGTTATACACCGTACCAATGTTCGTATGCAGGTTGGTCCATACGTTGCTCAAATTGGTTGGCACGCGGCCGTTAATTACGGGAAAGGAGTTGAAGTTGGTCAGGTCGCTGGCGTTCAGTATGTACCGGGTAAGCACCTCATTCTTGCCAGATGGTGTAAATCCCTTAAAAGTCCGGGTATAGTCCACATGAGCTGGGAATAAAATAATAGTATTGACATCGGTTAAGATAAACCTGGTAATAATCGTTGAATCCCAGCCAAGATTATACTTTCCAATGTACCCGTAGTCGAAAAGATTATCGCCGTGCCGCTTATCGGCCACATCCACTTTGCTTTTCTCATATCCAAACTGAAGCACATACACTGCATTTTGAATGACCGATCCTTTAGCGGCCTGTCCTCCTGCGGAAGGCCCCGAACCGAGTCGGTGCCTGAGTCTTATATTGGTGCGATAACGCTCATCGTTCAGTGTCGGATTATTGTGGCTATTGAAAACCTGCCACCCACCCGGAGTAAACTTATTCTTTACATCGTAATAAGTTCCGGAAATGCTGAGGTCAATATTTCTGGTTACGGAAAAATCCAACCTGCCCGTAAGGTCCAAAGTATGGGACTGCTCGTCACGACGTGATTTTAGTGTGTCAACACCAGTATAATCGACATATTCGGCAGTAGGAAATAGCGTGTTACCAACCAGTGTGATTGGTTTTTCCTCCAGATTTTTTCTGACATCATCACGAATTTGGTAAACAGGTATGGCAGGTGGGTTATCTTCTTTATTATACTGAAACTGGCCAGCTACGCGGTAACCCAATACTGTTTCACCTTTTTTCTTCCAGATGGGTCCACTGAAGTTTAAGTTAACGAGATTGTGGTCGTATGGATCCAGGTATCTGGAAGACTCAACTTCTATCCCACCATTGAATTTATCCGAAGCGCCCTTGGATGTGATGGAGACAATCCCACCGGTCACATCACCGTATCGGGCTTCCATACCACCAGTAATAACCTGCAATTGCTCGATTTCAGACTTGGGAATAGACCTTCCGGACACACGTATGCCATCAATGTAATAATTGGTTGCGTCAGAACGAGAACCTCTGATGTTCAAAGCTGCTCCTTCATCACTTGTTGCTACACCAGCCGCCAATGAGGCAATGGCATTCACATTTCGTGTGGGCAATTTTTTAATCTCTTCGCTGGTAAGGGTCTGACCCTGAGTCGTATTATCCTGCTCGACGAGGGGTTTTGTCCATGTGACAATAATGGTTTCAATGGTAATGCCTGATGACAGTTTTTGATCCAGCTTATTGGCTTTTCCCGCACTTACCTGCACATTGGTAATCCTTACACTGGAATATCCAATGTATGAAAACTCCACCTCGTAGGTTCCCGGATCAAGAGCTGTTAAACTATAAAAACCATCCAGGTCGGTTTCAGTGCCGGTTACGAGCACTCCGTTCTTATAAAGTGCAACTGTCCCGAAGATAATCGGCTGACCAGATTCAGCATCGGTAACTTTTCCCTGAAGAGAAGTTTGCGCATCTGAAATAACTGCCAAAATCAACAGGGTCAAGGTTACGAGTAAATGACGTACCATAGAGCAGAGTTTTTTAGTGTATGCATAGGAATAATCCTAAGTACTTCCGAGCCGCAATGATAAGTAAAACAATATAGCCTGCAAATAACGGCCTTGCACAGCAGTGGCCACCTTTTGTCTTCGATACGACGACAAAGTGGCAACAGTCAAAAACTATGCGAAGTCCGGAATTGACTTTGCAACTCCATTATTTTTACTCAAAATAACCTGGAATGTGTCATTTGGCTGGGAAAAAATTTTGCGAATTTACTTACGAAATGTGGCTATCAGGGTTCCTTTCTGAAAGTAACGGCTTCATTTCTTAAGTGTATTGGCTTCCATTGTTGTTTCAGAATGTTGTGATCTCTACCAAAACTCAAGAATTGCACCCTGTGATTTTGTCTTAACAAAATTTTTTGAAAAAAACCTGTTTTTTCTGCAACCAATTTCAATTCAATTCTGTCTATTGAACTGAAAAGTTTGTCCGGAAAACTTACGGCTTAGTCTCTAATAATGGTTACATTTGCATGTGTTTTAAACAAACCGTTCGTTATAAGTACAAGCCCTCATCACCCGAATCACGAATGACAATCAACTTGTAATGAAAAGATTAAACATCCGTAGTATCATTTGGACTCTTCTTATTGGCGCCAGCCTGGCTTCCTATATATACCTCAATTCGAAGTCAACAAATTATGAGCAAAGTTTTTCTCAACAGAATGACAAGCTGGAGGCAGAAGAAGAGAGAGAGGCGAGTTCTGCAATTTTCCTTCCCGATGTTGCGCTGGTCAAAAAAATCCTGAACATTACTAAAATAGTACTACCAGAAGAATAATAAATGAAGAGAGGGCTTGATGAAGAATCAGGCCCTCTCTTCATTTTGAGCTTTTCCCAAAACGCCAGTTCCCATAACCCATCATTTTACCCTTCTCTTTTATTCCAGTACCGGTACAAGCCCGCCACACTCATCCAAGCGGGATTGGCCCATTCGTACCGAGTTAAGTCGTCGCCCGTAATTCCAGCTGAATCCAGTTGCGCTTGCACATAACTTTGAAAAAGTGGTGTTACCTCCTCCATGCTCCTACCCGCTTCCCAATGAGGTTTTATCCAGTTAGCCCAATTCCACAACCTACCCTGCAATTCCAATAAATGTTCTTTTACATCGTCCACCTTACCAAAGTGAGTTAAATAGAGGGTTTTGATTCGCTTGGAGCGAATGAGTTTGATGGACTCCATCCAATCTTCCAAATTAATGTCAGGAGGTGGGCATGGGGCTGACACCAATTGATTGCGGATTCTAATGCCCGCAGCATCGCCTGTAAATAAAACATCGCCAAATCGCCACGCAATGTGATGAACGGCGTGACCCGGAGTGTAACAGGCCTGCAACTTGATATCCCCGATTTTGACTTTTTGATTCGGGTTAACTCCTTTTAAATGCTCTAGTGGGATGGGATAGATATCACCCCAAAGTTTTTCCATGTCATCTTTATAGATCATCCGGGCCGAATCAACCAGTTTTTGTGGATTGTAAAAATGCCGAATGCCAGAAGGATGCAAATAAATATTGGCTCCTTTTTCAGCAAAAACCCAGGCAGCACCGCCATGGTCGAGATGAATATGGGTTAAAAAAACGTGCTTGATGTCTTCAACTGAATAACCATTTTCTTCCAGTCCTACAGCAAGGTTTTGAAGGGTGGAATGAGGTCCTGTTTCAATCAGAATGGGGCCTTCGCTCGATTCAATCAAAAAAGAAGCAATTGTTTCAGAGCTGCCCTGAAAGAAGAGGTCAATTATCTTTACCATAAAAGTGATTTCTCGTGTTTAAACTTTACAGAGTTATCATCTTTGGGGGAAGGTGACAACTTATTATGTTTTCAATACCCTGCTGCCTGCCCGTCTTTTCTGGACTCTGAGGCGCCATAAAAAACCCTGTTAACAGGATCCCAACGGATTGCCTGATATCCGCCATAAGAGCCATAAGAGAAATTCACTTTGTGTCCCATTGTCATCAGCTTTCGAATAACTGAATAATCAAATCCCGATTCTAATGAAATTTCTCCAGTACCTTCCGCAGGCTCACCAGTCGGTGAGGAGGATCCACTGTGGTCAATCCGTGGCGCATCACCAGCTTCCTGAATGTTCATTCCAAAGTCAATGATGTTCATTATTATCTGAACATGGCCGAGAGGTTGAAAATCGCCACCCATGACTCCAAAGCTGAGGAAAGGTTCACCCTCCTTCGAAACGAAACAGGGAATAATCGTTTGGAAAGGCCTCTTCCCGGGGGCATAAGAATTGGCATGGCCTTCCTCCAGATTAAATAACTCACCGCGGTTGTGCAGCATGAAACCAAGACCCGGCGGAACCATTCCTGAACCCATGCCTCTGAAGTTGCTTTGAATCAGGGAAATCATATTGCCCTGACCATCGGCTACAGTCAGATAAATCGTTTCACCCGGGCTTATCTTTCCAGCCTCATAACGGCCGGCTCTGTCATCCCGGATGAGTTTGCGCCTCTCGTTGGCATATTCCTTTGATATCAACTGGGCAACAGGCACTTTGGCAAAATCCATATCAGCATAGTATTTCGCACGGTCCTCATAAGCCAACTTTTTGGCTTCCACGAAATAATGGATATGTTCAGCACTTCCAAATCCCCATTTCTTAAAGTCATAAGCTTCCAGGATATTGAGCATTTGCAAAGCTGCAATACCCTGGTTATTGGGTGGAATTTCAAAAACATCGTATCCTCTGTAATTAGTGGAGGCCGGCTCTACCCAGTCGGAATGATGGGCGGCCAAATCCTCATAAGATAAAAATCCACCCTGCGATTTGATAAAATTGGCGATGGTTCTGGCGATGTCACCTTTGTAAAAAGCATCCCGGCCACCAGCCCCCAGTTTTTTGTAAGTATTGGCTAATGCCGGATTCTTGAAAATGTCTCCTTTCTTCGGCACTTTACCATTTGGCATCCAAACATCACTGACATTGGGGAACTGTGCCGACAAACGCGGGACCGAAGCATTCAGATAATGGGCGATGAGTTCCGTTACCGGAAATCCTTCCTCCGCATATTTGATGGCAGGAGCCAAAATCTGGTCCATAGGTAGTTTGCCAAAGCGGGAATGAATGGCAAACCAACCGTCAACAGCACCCGGTACGCTTACTGGAAGTGGCCCATAGGATGGCACTTTCGTAAGTCCTTTATCTTTGAAATGCTGAAGCGTTAATGATTTTGGGGAACGTCCCGAACCATTGAGCGCATGAAGTTTTTTTGTCTTGGCATCCCAAATCAGTGCATAAATATCACCGCCTATACCGCAGCCAGTTGGCTCCATAAGGCCAAGAGTTGCATTGGCAGCAATGGCTGCGTCCATAGCGCTACCCCCTTTTTTGAGTATGTCCAGTGCAACCTGTGTCGCCAGAGGATGGCTGGTGGCTGCCATTCCATTTCTTGCGATTACCTCCGAACGTGTAGCCCAGGGCAATCCGGTAATCCTATCCTGAGCGAAAGTGACTGTTGCGAAGCAAAGCAAAAAGAACAAGGATGATGTTGTTTTCATCTGTTTATTTTTATTAAATTCATTAGTACAGATGGAACTTACCATGATTGAATCATCATTGCCCTGCGTGATCTAATGATTATTCAATCATGGACGTTTCATTTTGATAATTTTGGTCGGCAATTTAGAAAACAATGATACAATTTAAAAACCGGCACGTCAGGGTCTTTGAAAGTGCTTTATTCCGGACAACCTGCTCCGTCATCCAAACTGAAGATTTGGTACTGGTGGTTGACCCCAATTGGCTCCCTATGGAAATTGAGATAATCAAAAACTACGTGGACGAGCTGATTGACGAATCGCCAAAGAGAGAACTTCTTTTACTCTTTACTCATTCCGATTACGACCATATTTTAGGATATGGTGCTTTTCCTCAGGCCAAAGTTTTTGCGTCTAGTCATTTTGTCCAAAATAAAGACAAAGGCGAAGTTTTGAAGCAAATCACTGATTGGGACGACGAGTATTATATTCAAAGGGACTACATTATTCAATATCCGCAAATTGATTTTCTGGTTACAGAAGATGGACAGGAATTTTCAATTGGAGATACTTCCATCCATTGTTATTTTGCGCCGGGGCATACCAGAGATAGCCTTTTCACGACAGTTGAAATGAGCGATACTAAAGGGGGGGACTACTGCATTTTTCTGGCGGGTGACTATTTATCGAACGTGGAATTCCCATTTATTTACGATAGCAGTGAAGCATACAATGACACACTTTCGAAAGTGGATGACCTTCTTGCCAAACACAGAATCAACCTGATGATACCCGGCCACGGTGATGCTGCTTATACAATAGAAGAAATAAGAAACCGGTTGGAACTTTCGCGCTCATACATCCGGGAATTGCGAAGCAGCATCAGCAGCGGGGTAGATTTTGATTTGAATGCCTGGCTAAAACTCTATGATTTCCCGGTTTCCCTGACAAAGGCACACCTTAAAAATACAGCATTGATAACTCAGGAACTTAGGGAGAAAGACGCGAAATAGTCCAATCCCCTGCTTCGCTTTTATCGTATTGGAACCGGTCGTGAAGCCTGTTTTCCCTACCTTGCCAAAATTCAAAGGAATGGGCTACAACCCGGTACCCTCCCCAAAAGGAAGGCAATGGCACTTCTTTATTCAGAAACTTTTGCTTCATTTCTTCAAACTTCGACATCAGCATGGCACGAGAAGAAATCACGCTGCTCTGCTCAGAACACCAGGCACCCAACTGCGAACCCCGGGGACGGCTCATGAAATATTTAACAGATTCAGCTGTGCTGACCTTTTCTGCCACACCCAAAATCTTCACTTGTCTTTCTAAATCAATCCATGGGAAATGGACAGCCACATTTGAATTCTGTGCAATGTCCCTTGCTTTCACACTTCCATAGTTGGTGTAAAAGACAAAGCCTTCTGTATCGAAATACTTCAGCAAAACAGTGCGAACCGAAGGTTGGCCTTCAGGAGAAACAGTGGCCAAAGTAAAAGCATTGGGCATGCGCATGCCACTATCCATAGCCTGTTGAAACCACTTTTCAAACTGATGATAAGGATTTTGAATCAAATCTTCCTCAGCTAAGCCGTCTCTAAGGAATTCTTCACGCATGGCATGTATATCCATAACCGTTTTATGATTTGTCTGAATCAACCTGTACCGCAAATCCAATTACGGCATCTGATTTGGTATATACCCGATAAATTGAATGTGACCCAAAATGGCAATGATGTTTTCACCGTTTTAAGGCCATTAATAACAGATGGGCCGAAAGTAGTGTTTTTTATAAGTCTCCTCAAAGACAAGGGTTAATAATCAACCTGAATTTTGCATGACAAAAAATCAAGCTTGAATGCAAACTGCTGTCAGTACATCTTCAATTTGAAAAACCTTGGGCAAAGCATACATTTGCTGAGTTTTTAATAATTATTACCATAACAATCCAACACATCATGAAACAACTGATTACGCTCGTCATTTTACTGGCTTTTTTCTTTTCCTGTAAAAATGACCAGTCCTCCAATGAATCCCAAACAAATACCGACCCTGGCAGTGCGCCAACAGGGATTTTTGAAAAGCATATGGCCATCGATCCTGTGACTGGTGCTCCTGGTGAGGTGTACAGACCAGCCAATGCCATTAGCTCAACATTGGCAGCCAATCCAATAAAAGAGATTGACCCGGTAAAGCCTGTCGTCAAACGCATTGTTCCCACCACTCCGGAAGAGGAAAATGACCTGAAAGCTTTTACCAACCGCTATTGGGTGATTTGGGGCCTTGTACGCATCGGCCGGCAGGTAAACAAGGTGAACCAGGGCGGGTACTTTAAGTTCAATGAAGACGGCACTTATGAATTCGGTAAGTTTGGAGAAAAAATCTGCAATGGCGCATGGTCATTCGATGCTGTCAATAAAACTATTAGCCTCGATTCAGAATTGCTGGGTGATGACAGGGAGTGGACTTACACTATGCAGACAGGCCAACAAGCAATGGTTTGGATTGGTACTCCAAAGTATTTTCTGACCGATGTTCAGTTGAAATTGGATAACTACTACAACAATCCAAAAACAAGGGCAGAAGCAGCCCTGCCGGATTTTGAATGATACTCAATCAGGTGGATAAACACTAAATTTCATAACCATGCAAAACAAAACCAACAACGGCCTCAGGGTCAAACCGAGGCTATCATTTTGGGATATCTGGAACATGAGTTTCGGATTCCTTGGTATCCAATTTGGCTTTGCCCTTCAAAATGCCAATGTTAGCCGGATATTTGAAACACTGGGTGCCGACATTGATGATATCCCTATCCTTTGGATAGCTGCCCCGGTGACCGGGCTTATCGTTCAGCCCATCATCGGCTACATGAGTGACCGCACATGGACTCGGCTCGGCCGGCGACGCCCATACTTTCTGGTAGGTGCCATTCTGGCTTCTGCGGCCATTTTCATCATGCCCAATTCTCCTGTTCTTTGGGTAGCAGCCGGTATGTTGTGGATGATGGATGCTTCCATCAACATTACCATGGAACCTTTTCGGGCCTTTGTCGGTGATAACCTTCCCGACTCACAGCGCACCACCGGGTTCGCTATGCAAAGCTTCTTTATTGGCGTGGGCGCAGTTGTCGCTTCCATGTTACCATACATGTTGGCAAAATGGTTTGGTGTGAGTAATGAAGCCGCCGAAGGCATAGTTCCAGACTCGGTGAAATGGTCCTTCTATATTGGTGGTGCCGTCTTTTTCCTCGCAGTGCTGTGGACGATTTTGCGATCCAGGGAATATTCTCCGGAAGAGCTGATGTCCTTCGATGAAAACCAGGGAAAGGAGGTGATGGAAACTTCCACACTAAGTAAAGAGGAGCAGCAAAGCTGGGGATCCCGCCAAATCCGTTTTGGAGCAATTACAGGCATCATTGGTGCTGTTCTTTTGTGGTGGTTTTACTCGGCTGACTTAAAAAAGGATTTGTACATACTTGCTTTCGGATTGCTGGCAACAGGCGTACTGTTTTTACTTGCCGGTTTCATGCAAAAAGGAGGCAGCAGTTCGGGATTCGTGGTCATGATTAATGACCTGATGCAAATACCCAAAACCATGAAACAACTGGCTTTCGTGCAGTTCTTTACCTGGTTTGCTTTGTTCTCCATGTGGATATACACTACTGCTGCTGTAACCAGTCACGTTTATGGCACTTCAGATACTACCTCCCCGCTTTACAACGAAGGGGCAAACTGGGTTGGGGTTTGCTTTGCTGTGTATAATGGTGTAGCAGCTCTGGTGGCTTTCCTTCTTCCAGTTTTGGCAAAATGGACCAGCCGGAAAATAACACATTCTATCTGTTTGCTACTCGGAGCAGCCGGACTGGCATCGGTTTTCATTATCAAAAATCCGGATTTCCTTTTGGTTAGCATGTTGGGTATTGGCGTGGCTTGGGCAAGCATACTTTCCATGCCTTATGCTATATTGACAGGTTCACTTCCGGCAAACAAAATGGGTTATTTCATGGGAGTATTCAACTTCTTTATTGTTATACCTCAAATAGTTGCAGCTGCCATACTGGGATTCTTCATTTCACAGTTCTTTGAAAAGCAGGCCATTTTTGCCATGCTCATCGGTGGTATTTCGTTTGTCATTGCCGCTGTCATCACGATGTTTGTGGAAGATAAATTGGATAAATAACGGTGGAACGGTGGAACGGTGGAACGGTGGTAC
>CAYRDX010000053.1:0-32327 GCA_964423205.1 uncultured Saprospiraceae bacterium
CACTAAACCCCTGATTAGCTTGGGTTTTGTCTTCTAAAAAGCCAAGTTGGGTTAACATATATCTATGAATAGAGGCCTGGCTTGAAAGATTGAAGCCTTAAGTTGACGACATTAGACTCACAGTCAGGCCCTCTCAAAGCTGCCAGAAACAAAGAGAGGGCCTGACTCCAGGTCAGACCCTCTCTAAGCTGCCAGAAACAAAGAGAGGGCCTGACTCCAGGTCAGACCCTCTCTAAGCTGCATGTTGAAAATCTTATTCCTTATCGCTTGCCGGTTCGAGGCCCTGCAAAATACCCTTTTCGATGGCGGGTACGCCTCGTTTCATCCATTGCGGCATTGGGGCATCCTTCAGGTAGTAATCGAAGAATTGGCTCATGCGGAACTGGAAGTCTTTCCGGTTTTGCAATAGTACGGGCCAATGCGGCTGATTGTTGTAATTCAGCATCCAGGCGGGTTTGCCAAGACGGCGCATGGCCGTAAAGAACTCGATACCCTGATACCAGGGCACATGGCCGTCCGCGTCATTGTGCATGATGAGCACAGGAGTTTGCACCTTGTCGAGGAAAAACAGCGGAGAGTTTTCTATGTAGCGCAGCGGATATTCCCAAAGGGTGCCACCGATGCGGCTTTGTGTGTGCTCATACTGGAACTGCCGCACCAGACCTGTTTCCCAGCGTATGCCGCCATAAGCGGAAGGCATGTTCACCACGGGAGCGCCGGATTCTGCACAGCGGAAAATATTGGTCTTGGTGATGAGGTAGGCTATCTGATAACCGCCCCAGCTATGCCCCTGTACACCGATGCGGTCCTTGTCGATAAAGCCCTTGTCAATCAGGGAAGTCACGCCAGGAATCACTGCGTTGAAACAGCTCTCACCAGGGTAACCATCGCGGTAAGGAATGTCGGGATTGAAAATCACATAACCACGGCTGGCGTAATAGGAGAAGTTGATGCTGGAACGGCCGGGTACCGGTGTCCTGTAATTGTAAAGTCCATCACTGCTGCGCTCATAAAAGTTCACAATCATGGGGTACTTCTTTTTAGGGTCGAAGCCTTCGGGTTTTACCAGGATGCCCTGGAGGGTGATGCCGTCGAGAGAAGTCCATGTATGCAGTTCCGCACTGCCCCAGGAATAGTTGGCCTGTTGAGGGTTGGCGGTGCTGACCTTCTTTGGATTAAGGAAAGTTAAATCAGAATAAAGAATATCCGGGAAGGTCCTGAAATCCTCTTTTGTAAAAATGACACGGTCGGCATCGCGGGCTTTTCGGGGCCGTGGTGCGTAATCGTAATTGCCTGTCAAAACCATTTTGGGTTTTTCGCCCAGGGTCATGGTGGCATATCCGGATGCTTTTGTTTTTTCATCAAACAAACGCAATAACATGCGGGCGCCGGGAGTGATGAAGCGCTCTTCCGGGTCGAGCTGCACATAACGGTACACCATCTTATTGGCCCTGCCGTTGGTCAGGTTGACGGGTGCTGATTTTCCGTCGGGGTCAACCTGCCAGATGTCGTAGCGGTCGTAAATCAGAACGTGTTTATCGTCCTTGGTCCAACCGGCAATGCCATAAGAGTTCGGATAATCCGGTACATCGTTCAGCTCATCGTAAAACGGATTTTTCTTGTTATCCGTAAGTGTGTTGATGGTGCCGGATGCAACAGAATAAGCCTGCCAGCAGCTGTCGAGCTCATTGTACCAAAAGGCGTAGTTGGCCATAGGTGATAGTCTGCCAAAGCCCCTTTGCTTTTTGGCTATTTCCTTTTTCAGTCCGGTATTGACGTCCACCAGATAAACATCGCGGTAGGAAGCGCCCTCCCAGGAAATCAACTGAAGGTAGGGTTGGTCGTTTATACCCAAAGCCACTGAGGCGTTGTTCTCGTTGCCGAACATGAGGTCTGGTATTTCCTTCGAGGCGAGTTGTACAAAGCGGTTTTGGTCAATATGCCAAACCACGTCGTAACTCCGGCGCTTCTCCCTTTCCACCATGGTTTTCTGGTTGGTGTGCAGACGACCATCGGTCCAGCTCCAGACTTCCACGCTTACGATTTCATCATCCAACAAGGTTGTATCCTGTAAAACAGGAGGAGGAGCAATTCCAAAGAATAACTTGCTGCCGTCTTTGGAAAAGCTGGGGCGGGCATTCTCACTGACTATCCAGTTTTCCGGGACAAAAGTCGAGCTTTTGTCGGCAATAATGGAAGCAGAATCCTGGCCTGTTTTCCAGTACAATAGCTGGAAGGGAGGCACCTGTGCTTTGGTGGTGTCGAAATTGGCGAGGAAGGAAAGCTGGCTTCCTTTTTCATCAAATGAAAGCTGTTTGAATTCTGCTTTCTGCCTGAACATTGGCTTCAGGTTTTTGGCTGAGCAGTCGAACAGATAAACACCTTCGAGCAGTGTATCGTCATCGCCGGTGCTGGTCAACAAAACACGGGAGCCTTCTCTGGAAAGCCGGAAATCTTTAACAAAAGGCACCACCTGCTCAAAACCGGAGCTCAATTCTCGGAATACGAGTTTTGTACCTGTGTCCTTTCCTTCTTTTTTAGTTTTCCTGCGCTCAGGCTTGGCGGCCACTGCTCTTGTCGTGTCAGGCTCTGTAGTTTCAGCGACAGCGGGCTTGGCCGTATTGTTTTTGGTGGTGTCGGGTTTCTCTATTTCTTTGTGAAACACGACCCAGCCGGCCCATTTTTCGGGCACGGAAAAGGCCTTCACATCGGCCACTTTTTCCAATGCCTGTGTGCGAAGGGTCAATATGCCGAGGGTGTCTTTCGGCAAGTCTTCGCGCTTCACCTTACGGCGGCGTTGCGCTTTCAGGGTGTCGTCATAAGGGGAAATTTTAAAAATCAAATACTGGCTGTCGTTGGTGAAGGAAGCGCTTTCACCCCTCGGAAAGGAATAAGTCTTCCCGGAAGTTGCTTCCCAGACGTGAAGGCTGGCATCGCCCTCCTCGGCTTTAAGTGTGTAAGCCACCCAATTGCCATTATTTGAAATCTGAGCATTTTGAATTTGCTTCCACGCTACCATGTCATCGATGGTCAATTGCTTTTTCTGTGCAAAAATTGCGGAAGCGAAAAAGGTGAATGAAAAGAATAACAGAAGAGTTCTCATATTTTATTGATTTTTGCGGCCTCAAAATACTACAAACCGGATTAACCGGCCCTTTTTGAAAAGAAATTACAGCAATGCGTGCGACTATTGACCATCTCGAACAAATTTCACGGATTCTAGAGCCTTCACCAGAAACCCGTAAAACATGGGACAAGGCCATTCAGAATTATGCACACCATTTTATCGACAACTTAGAAGACGGCAAGGCTTTCCAAATGCCTGAACATCCGGCTCCGGGAATTAAAGGATTTCATTTCAGTGACGAACCCAAAAATCTGGAAGATGTGTTACAGGTTTTGAAAGAGAACCTTCACAGCTGCGGAATTAATCCGGCTTCAGGGGGGCACCTGGGGTACATTCCGGGAGGCGGTATTTATCCGACAGCTATGGGTGATTACCTGGCAGCAGTTACCAATCAGTATGCGGGAATCTTTTTTGCCGACCCCGGTGCCGTAAGGGTGGAGAACAAACTCATACGCTGGATATGTGAACTGGTGGGTTATCCTGAAGAGGCATTGGGCAATCTGGCAAGCGGTGGCTCCATTGCCAATCTCATCGCATTTGTGACTGCCCGAGATTTCAAAAAAATCACGTCCGACAAGGTCACTCGCTCAGTCATTTATCTCACCGGGCAGGTGCACCACTGCGTGCACAAGGCCATACGAATTGGTGGAATGGCTGAGGCCATCGTGCGTTTTGTGCCTATGGATGAGCGATACAGGATGAGTGCCGAAGGCCTTCAAGCTCAGGTTGAAAAGGATAAATCAGAAGGATTGAAACCCTTCCTGGTGGTAGCATCCGCCGGCACCACCGACACGGGTGCGATGGACCCATTGGACAAAATAGCCGATATCTGCGAGACATACAACCTGTGGTTTCACATTGATGCTGCCTACGGGGGCTTTTTTATTCTGGCGGATGTGGACAATCAGGATGGTACGACAATAAAACAGTGGTTCAAGGGTATTGAACGCTCCGATTCATTGGCCATCGACCCACATAAGGGGCTGTTCCTGTCCTATGGTGTAGGTGCAGTGCTGATAAAAAATGTGCGTGCTCAAATGGCCTCCCATTACTACCAAGCAAATTATATGCAGGATGCCGACATTACATCCGATGAATTCAATCCTGCCGACCTGTCACCGGAGTTGACCAAACACTGGCGTGGACTGCGCATGTGGCTGCCTCTGCAATTGTTCGGTATTAAACCCTTCAAGGCTGCACTCGAAGAGAAGATATGGTTATGCCGCTATTTTTATGAGGAAATTCAAAAGCTGGGATTCGAGGTGGGCCCCTACCCCGATTTAACGGTGTGCATTTATCGATTCCGGCCGGAACAGGGCGATATCAATGATTTCAATCTGAAACTGGTGGAACATATCCAGAAAGACGGCCGCATCTTTATTTCTTCCACTACCATCGAAGGTGAAGTTTGGCTACGTCTGGCGGTCTTGTGCTTCCGAACGCACCTGCGGGAAATAGACATCCTGTTGGAAATGTTCCGGGAAGCTAAAACAGTATTGACTAAGCCATAATACTCGCCTTAGATTTTTTTAAAAGTTGGATTTGGCTTGTTTCCCTCCAGTGAAATCTGCCTCCATATCCTCATGAATTCGATAAGAAGGAACTTCGGGTGAGGAAATCCAGACCCTAAATCACCAAATTCGAAAAACTGCCTTACCTTCCATGTCAGATTAACTTATCGCTGTTGGAATCATCCGTTAGGAATGGGTGGCCTGTTGTCACTACTAAAAAACCAATAATCACCTTACAACCTTAGACAACGATGACATCACTTTGGCGAAAAGGCAAATTTACTTCGGGCAATTTCTACGAAAACCTCCTCGTGATATTGCTGTTCGCTGTCGGCGTCCACTTGTTTTATGCTAAAACCATGCAATCTGGTTTTGTTACAGACTTCACCGGACTGCAGGTTCGACTGGATGGTGCACCTTTCCGGGATTTCCTTTCCTGTTTCGGATTCCCTGCCATGCACCAGGTAACCAATTTTTTTCTCTACTTTTTTTACAAATGGTTCGGTACAATCGGCTGGCCCTGGTACCTCATTTATACTACTTTGCATCTGGCGAATGGTTTTCTTGCCTATAAACTGGGCCTGAAGATTTTTTACAGTAAGGACAATATTCTACCTTCCAAAATGGCTGCCATGATGGGAAGTCTGCTTTTCCTCTTCAATCCATACAATGCGGAGCCTGTTATTTGGAAGGTTTGTTTCAATTATCTGTTTTGCAGTTTATTGATTTTGTTATCGCTTTGGCAACTCGTCAGATGGACAGAGACATCCAACCTGAAAAGATTGCTTTGGTCGCATGTTCTGTTTGTTGGAGCCCTGTTTACATTTGAGCTGGCTTTGGTTCTTCCGCTGCTGGCAATTGTATTGTTGGTGACGGTTCCTCAAGATGTTGCTCCAAAAGCAACTAACCAGCGCTTGAAAAAAGCGAATATTTCAAGAGCTCTAAATCTTGTCACCCTGCCTCATGTCCTTTTGCTTACAACCTACTTTGCAATCAATAAAATAGTTCTCGGTGGCTGGGTAGGGCACTACGGTGCGGACATCCATCTGAAATTCGACCCTTCCCAGATAGGCAGCACCTTACTGAAATACTTAACCAAATACCTGTTCTTTTGGCGCGACTGGCCACATGTTTATAAGGAGAAGCTGTTGTTGTTCCTCGACAAACCAGAAGTTGGCTGGACATTTCTGGTTGTTGGGTTTTTGATAATGGTTTTTGTTTCTGTCCAGTTTTGGAGAAACCGGGGCACCCCAACCCCAAAGCTTAGGACTAAAGTTTCATTGCCATTTATACTTTTCTTCATCGCCTTGTTGCCGATGAGCAACCTTTACGTAGCCTGGATTTTGCATGCAGAGAATGATAGATACGGCTACTTAGCATCGATTTTCTTGTTCATGGGGATTGCAAGCCTACTGATGTATTTTCCAAAAATACTTCGGCTAGTGTTTTTCCTGGTTATGTTGACACTGTCTGTATTTTACCTAAATCGAAATACTGGCTATTGGTTTAACAGCAGCAGAATTTACTATAGTTTACTGGAAGATTACCGATGGCCTGAAGCAAAGGAAGTTTATGTGCTGGCCTTTCCCGAAAATTACCGGGGAATTCCCCTTTTCAAAGATTTTTCAAAAAAAAATCTGGCACTTAAAAATGCCCTTAAATATGGGGCCGGTAAAGAAACCAATGCCTCATTTTTCCAAATCGCTCAATACAACATGACCACTCCGGAAGACGGGGTGAGTGTTCAGAAAGATACCATTCATCACTACACAATAACCTTCAACCAATGGGGAAACTGGTGGTGGCGCGATGGAATCGGTACAGGTGATTACGAAACGGAAAAATACCGCTTCAAAATCGATGGAAATGGGAGTAAAGTGGAGTTGAAGAAACCCGAAACTGGAGCAGTCCTAATTTATTCGACTGGTGGAAAATGGTACCAAAAATAACAGGTACTATCCAGGGGTAATTATTGAGCCCACTCTGAAAAGTCGAAATGGGGAAATTTGTCAAATTTTTAAAATTTGACAAATTCACAACTCGCTTATTTTCAGTAAAGTTTAAAATATTCAAAATCAACTTTGATGGTTGATTTTACTAAAAGTGACTTTTCGGAGTGGACTCATTATTAGGATTTCAAATTTCTTCACAAATAGTACAGTTTTGTACAGGCACCAGATCCTTGGCAGCCGTATCAGTTTATCCTCAAATCCTCAAAATGGCAAGCGGGGCATTCACTTTTTGCAAACTGAAAAGTGGCGGTGTTGACATTTACATTTGGGGTGAGTTTGGTAATTGTCAGGGTATAACGTGATCCATCCTTTCCGAAACTTTTGATGCTTATTACATCGGTAGTTTTCTTATCAACAGTCAGGCGAATTTTAGTGTAATCGCTGTTGCGGTCGATTGGTTTGAATTCGATTTGCTGGACGAGCCTTCCGTTTTCAGTGAATTCTGAAGATAGCACATAGATATACTTGTTCCATGCATAGGCCTGCAAAAGGTCTTTAGGAGATGAGATGCCGCCGGATTGTACATCTTCTTCCACGTTGTTAATCTGCACCTCCTTACTTTTCGACAAATGCAGCCACACAGACTTGCCATCGGAAACGATGGTTCGGTCTTTTAATGAGAGTCTGTATTTATCACCCTGTTGCGTGAGTTTCCCCTTTTGGGTGTTGCTGACTTCTTCGGGTATTTCTATTGTTAGGTTGAATTCGGCTTCCAGGGTTTTGTAGCCATTGTACTTTTTTTTCATTTTGTCCAATACGGCTTTAGCCTTTGGATCATTTTCCGAAGTTTTAGTGTACTGCTGCCCAATGGCAGTGTATTGGACGAGAAAGAGAAGAATCAGAAAAGTCAATTTATGCATAGATATTTGAATTTATTGCGATATGGTAACGTATGAGAGCACAAAATTATTAACATCCACATCAAAGCGGGGGTTAAAGTTTTTTTAATGTACAACTAAACAGGAATCTATACATGATGCCTTGCAATTTTCAAATCCCTCGAACCCTGGCAGTAGCAGTGGCAGTAGCAGTAGCAGTGGCAGTAACAGTGGCAGTGGCACCTCGAACCCCTCAAGCCCCTCAAACCATCACCTCCCCCACGACCATCCAAACCGCAATTTCATTTCAACGGATAATGCTGAAAGGTCACCGTCTCGCAGGTTAGTAATGTCCGAACCCGAGACAAAGGCGTAGCCTCCTTCCAGGCTTAGTTTGAACCAACGGAATAAGTTAACCACGCCGCCAGCCATTGGCTTTACAATGAATAGGTTATCCTTTGGACCGCCGACCACCTGTACATTTCCAGTACCAACGAAAAACCCAAGTTTCGGATGAAAGACCCTATGCGCATTTGGAAGGAACCCAACCATCAGGCCATTGTGCTCCATGTTGAATTTACTGAAATTACCGAATGGGACGGATTCAGCAGTTTGCCAGCCACCAAAGCCTACCAGTATGTTCTTATTAAATTCAAGCGCAAGACCACCCCCAGTCGAAAGACCCACGTTGTCATTAAAGAAACTGGCACCCTTATCTGCAATAAACCAGGCGCCGGTTAGCCGTAGGCCCTGCTTGCCAAAAAGGGTTTCATCAACCTGGCCAAATAACAAGGAGCATCCTAAAAGCAGGAGTGTCATTATAGGTAGTTTGAGTTTCATTTGTAGATCTTTTTGAAATCTGGATGAAAGACAAAGGTGACACCTTTTCGAAAGGTGTCACCTTTTTAACCATGCCTATAATACTATTTACTGTCTCGCAATTCCCTGCGGAGAATCTTGCCCACATTGGTTTTGGGAAGTTCATCACGGAAGACTATGGACTTCGGCACTTTATACCCAGTTAAGCCTTGCTTGCAATGGTCAATGATTTCCTTTTCCGTTAAGGATTTGTCCTTTTTGACAATGAATAACCTAACCACTTCTCCGGATTTTTCGTCGGGAATACCAACTGCCGCAGCTTCCAAAACTTTTGGATGTCCCACGGCAAATTCTTCCACCTCATTTGGATATACATTGAATCCGGAAACGATTATCATGTCTTTCTTCCGGTCAACGATCTGGAAATAGCCATCATCGTGCATGAAACCAATGTCACCGGTGCTTAACCAGCCATCCTTCAGTACTTTTTCCGTTTCATCGGGCCTGTTGTAATATCCTTTCATAACCTGTGGGCCATAAATCTGGATTTCACCGGTTTCGCCTACCGGCAATACCTTTCCATTGTCATCAATTATGCGCATGATGGTTGAAGGCATAGGCAATCCGATGGTACCCAACTTACCCGAACCGTCGAGGGGGCCAACGCTGGCAACAGGTGATGTTTCAGTTAAACCATAACCTTCTACCAACGGAGAGCCGGTTACCTGCCGCCATTTTTCAGCTACGGGTTTCTGTACGGCCATGCCACCACCCAAGCCGAATTTCAGTTTGCTGAAATTGAGTCCAGCAAAATCAGGGTGGTTGAGCAATGCATTGAAAAGGGTATTAACACCGGTAAAGAATGTCACCTCCTGGTTTTTAAACTCTTTAATCACAGAAGGCAGATCGCGTGCATTGACAACAAGTACAGTTGTCGCGCCAAGGCTAAGAAGCGCCAGGCAGTTAACCGTAAAGGCGAAAATGTGGTAAAGCGGCAGAGGACATACGGCCATTTCTTCACCTTCGACAAACGATGTGAGACCTACCGCCCGGATCTGCATCATGTTGGCTACGAGGTTCTTGTTGGTGAGCATGGCACCTTTGGCTACACCGGTAGTTCCACCAGTGTACTGCAACATGATGATGTCGTCAGGATGAGATGTGAATGGCTTAATGGAAAATTTCTTCCCATGTTCCAATGCCTGAGTAAATGAAACCGTATTGGGGAGGTCGAATTTAGGAACCATCTTTTTAACATTGCGAACTACGAAATTCACAACCATGGCTTTTGGAAAACCGAGCAATTCCCCAATGCTTGTAACTATGATGGTTTTGATGTCAGTGTCTTTGACAATTTGCTGGAGATTGCTGGCGAAGTTTTCACAAATGACGATTCCCTTGACTCCTGAATCGGTAACCTGATGTTTCATTTCGCGAGCTGTGTACAATGGGTTAGTATTGACCACCACCAAACCGGCGCGCAGGGCCCCAAAAAGAGCAATTGGGTATTGCAAAAGATTAGGCATCATCAGTGCGATTTTGTCACCTGGCTCCAAGCCCCGGGAATGGAGGTATGCTCCAAACTGCATGGAAAGCTTGTCAATCTGGGCATAAGTCATGCTCTTCCCCATGGAAACGAATGCCGCTTTGTTCGCAAACCTTTTAAAGGTTATATCGAACATGGCAATAATGGATGGATAAGCATCAGGATCAATATTGGCAGGAATTCCCTTTGGGTAATTTGCATACCAAGGATGCTGTTCTGTCATAGTTGGTTAATATTTGATTTAAGTATAAAATTTGTGAGCGGTTAAAAGTACAAAAAATCCAGATCTCAGGGTCATAATTACAAAAGACAAGTAAACCTCCAGTCTTTGTAATACAGTAATTTTCAATTGCTTCAGGCTTTGAAACCAAAATAATTAATTTACCTTTGCGCCGCTTTTTGCAAACGGTAATTTCAGGTAAGGATTCACCCATGCAAGAAGCTATAGTTAACCCGGCCAGCCTTTTTATAGGTTAGCCGTATTTTTTCACCTTTAAAAAGCATTCTATCAATGCCAGACGAAAAAGATTTATTGGACGAAATGGAAAATGAAACTCCTGAAAATGAAGCTGCCAAAACGGAAAGCGAAATTGAAGAAGTTGAAGAAACCATTGATACAGAAGTAAACGACGAAGACGACGATTTCCGAATAAATAAAGTGGAAGAGGAAGAAGAGGGGGCAGAAGTTGTCACTCTGGCTGAATTAATCAGCGAAACGGGTGCTTCCGATGATTTTAACTGGGAAGCGTCAAATAAACATGGCTCCATCTATTCAGATGAGGAGCGTGAAAAACTGACTTATGCTTACGATGAGACGCTGACAGCTCTCATGGAAAATGAAATCGTGAAGGGCCGTGTCACCGCAGTTAATGCCGGCGACGTGGTTCTTGATGTGAATTTCAAATCCGACGGATTGGTTCCGCTTGGAGACTTCAGAGATATTCCCGACTTAAAGATTGGTGATTTCGTTGAAGTTTACGTTGAAAAGCAGGAAGACGAAAGAGGACAATTGGTGCTTTCCCGCCGCAAAGCCAAATTATTGCGGGCATGGGAAGCCATAAAGGACTCTTTTGAAAATGGTACTGTAATTCGCGGAACGGTTATCCACAAAACAAAAGGTGGTTTGATCGTTGACTGCGGCGGGTTGGAAACATTCCTTCCGGGTTCTCAAATTGATATTCGTCCGATTCTGGACTATGATCAATTTGTTGGCAAGCAAATGGATTTCAAAGTGGTAAAGATCAACGAGCAAATTAAAAACGCCGTTGTATCTCACAAAGCACTTATCGAAAGCGACCTCGCTGAACAGCGCGACGCCATCATCGCACGCCTTGAAAAAGGTCAGGTTCTCGAAGGATTGGTTAAGAACATCACCGATTTCGGTGCCTTCCTCGATCTGGGTGGCGTGGATGGCCTTCTCTACATTACAGATATTTCATGGGGCCGTATCAATCACCCAAGCGAAGTTCTTCAACTCAACCAGAAGATCAACGTGGTTGTGCTCGACTTTGACGAGAACAAAAAGCGTATCTCACTAGGCTTGAAGCAATTGACTCCGCATCCTTGGGAAGCGTTGACCAAGGAAATTAAAGAAGGTGACGTTGTTAAAGGCAAGGTGGTTAATGTGGAAGATTACGGCGCTTTCCTGGAAGTAATGCCAGGTGTGGAGGGTCTGATTCACATTTCCGAAGTGTCCTGGAGCAGCCAGCAAATCAATTCAAGAGACTACTTCAACATTGGTCATGAACTGGAAGCCAAGGTTGTTACCATAGACATGGAAGAACGCAAGATGTCGTTAAGCATCAAGCAACTCACCCAGGATCCATGGGAGGACCTCGAAACCCGTTACCCTGTTGGAAGCCGCCAAACTGTGAAGGTGAAAAACCTCACCCAGTATGGCGTATTCATTGAAATGGAAGATGGCATCGGTGGAATGATACACATTTCCGACCTGTCATGGACCAAGCGTTACAGCCACCCATCAGAGTTTACCAAAGTTGGTAACTTACTGGAAGCAGTCATTCTGGAAATTGACAAGGATGGACGCAAGATTTCCCTGGGCCACAAACAAATCGAGGAAAATCCTTGGGATACTTTGGAAAACGTGTTCCCTGTTGGTTCCTTCCACGAAGCTACTATCATTCGCCGTGATGACAGAGGTGCTATTGTACAGTTGCCTCACGGTCTTGAGGCTTTTGCACCTATCAAGCACCTCAAGAAGGAAGATGGCTCAACAGCCAATGTCGATGAGGTATTGATTTTCAAGGTAATCGAATTCAATCGCGACGACAAACGCCTCTTGGTTTCTCATACCCGTTATCTCGACGATATCCGCAAAGAAGCTGACGATCAGGTGAAGAAAGAGAAGGAGAAAGAACACGATGAAGTTCGTCAGAATGTTCGCAGACAACAAACTTCAGTTGAGCGATCAACTCTCGGTGACCTCGACGCTTTGAGCCAAATAAAAGAGCAGCTTCAGGAGCAATCCGAAGAAGACGAAAAAGCGAGTAAAAAGAAGAAGAAATAATTCGGCCGCTTTTTTGAAAATAAATTTCAAAATCCCTGGTGCTTATTTTGGTGCCAGGGATTTTTTATGTTTGGGAGTTTCACATAAAACCGGCAAGACACCTGATAGATTTCTCCAAGTCCTTAAATTTGGCACCCCGGATTTCAATCTATATACAATTTACCATGCGTTTTTTGTTCTCTCTCATTCTCACATTATTATACTTAACCGCGATGAAAGGGCAAACAACTGCCGTTGCGGTGGTGGATAGTGTTGAGGTGAGAATTGGCGATCAGCGCAAAGTGACTTTGGAGTTGAGTCTTCCATTGGGTTTCCAGATTCAAACACCAGCAATAAACCAACTCAGCAGTGAGTCTTTAGAATTCGTCACTCAAAGCCCTTGGGATACTTTATCCATTACACCAAGGCTCAGGCTAAGAAAACAATACATCATTCAACTTTGGGATTCAGCAGGACAGGTCGTTCCGCCAATACTTTTTGTAGTTAAGCATGGTTCGGAATCCGATACGGTATTTTCCAATCCAGTCTTACTTAAGATGTCAAAGGAAAAAATAGACGGAGTGTTGAAAGATATCAAGGAAAATGAACTGGAGAATTGGAAATTGGAGGACTTGTGGCCGTGGGCCTTTATCCCGGTTCTTATTCTATTGGCTGGGGGAGCGTTTTGGTTGCTTCGCAAACGGCCGGCAAAACTGCAAGAACCGGCAGCAACGGAACCCGTTCTTTCACCCATTGACATTGCTTTAAAAAAGTTGGCAGAACTCAAAGAGAAGAAACTTTGGCAAAAAGGAGATATTAAAGGATACCACAGTGAATTGACGCACATCATCCGGGAATACCTGGAAGGCCGTTATCAAATTAAGGCTCTGGAGCAAACCAGCGATGAAATACTGGCTCAACTGTCGCAAGTGGGAATAGGAAATGAAATCCACAAAAAGACCAAATCCCTGTTGCAAACTGCCGACCTGGTTAAATTTGCCAAAGCCGAACCGGAGGTGTCATTTCATGAAAATGCAATGACTTTTGCGGAAGGGTTTATACGGGAAACAAAGCCGAAGCTTTACTCTACAGAAGAAACAGAAGAGGACCATGTTTGATAATTATTCTTTTCAGGAACCCTGGTTTTTCTTGCTATTGCTGTTGCTGCCGACGGCGGGCCTTTATCATTTCAGGAGCCAAAAGTATTACTATCCCAGCTTGAAGATACCGAGTATCCAGGCAATATTGGAACTAAAGTCCTGGCGTTCGTTTCTTCAACCATCTATGGCTATTTTAAGAACGCTGGCATTTGGATTTATAGTCATCGCTCTGGCCCGACCTCAGCAAACGCTTAAAGTTGAAAATGTAAGGGGTGACGGCATCGATATATTTATAGTTGTTGACTTGTCGAGTAGTATGCTGGCCAGGGATTTTGAACCAGACCGACTTGAAGCCTGCAAGAAAGTGGCAACGGAGTTCATCGACAAGCGCCCGTATGACAGAATCGGACTTGCCGTTTTTGCAGGGGAAGCCTTTACACAGTGTCCGCTGACTACCGATCGCTTTGTAGTTAAAGAACTCCTGGCTGGGCTTCGTTGTGGTTTCCTCGAAGATGGTACAGCGATTGGCATGGGCCTGGCCACTGCTGTAAACAGGATGAAGGATAGTCCAATAAAAAGCAAGGTTGTAGTATTGTTGACTGATGGAGTTAACAATGCGGGATATGTAAAACCATTGACTGCAGCAGAGATAGCCAAAGAATTTGGCGTTAAAGTATATACTATTGGAGTAGGAACGGAAGGAGAAGCCTTATCGCCGGTAAGCCGTCGAAGTGACGGAAGTTATGTTTTTGGCCTTGCCAGAGTCGAAATAGACGAGGAACTGTTGAAACAAATTGCGGAAATGACAGGTGGAAAGTATTTCAGGGCTACAAATGAGGTAGCTTTGGTGAAGATTTATGAAGAAATAAATCAATTAGAAAAAACGGAAATAGAGATTACCAGCATTCGGCGGTATAGTGAGGAATACCACAAATTTGTGTTGTGGGCTTTTCTGTTTCTGTTCATAGAGATGGTGCTAAGGTTTACTTTGCTTAGAACCATCCCTTAACCAAATTCTCTATGTCAGCGTATTACTTATTTTGCTACCTCACCTTACACGTTGACTGAGTCAAACAAAAGTGAAAGTACCATGATGTCAGCTATCAATTCTTTTTTGCTCAGGCTTTTAGGTTGGAAATTTGTTGGTAAATATCCACATGAAATATCAAAACTCGTACTAATTGTAATTCCCCACACCTCAAACTGGGACTTTCCTTTAGGTCTTATGGTTCGGTCCGCATTGAAAGCAGACATTACCTATGTTGGTAAAGAAAGTTTATTCAAACCGCCATTTGGGTGGCTATTCAGGTGGCTGGGAGGATACCCGGTGGATCGCAGCAAGAGCCACAACTTTGTGCAATCAATGGTGGACATTTTGAATAAAGAGCCCTATTTCCATGTAGTTCTCGCTCCTGAGGGAACCCGTCGGCGTGTGGAAAAACTTAAAACCGGCTTTTATTTCATTGCCAAAGGTGCCGGCGTGCCCATTCTGATGGTTCGCTTTGATTTTGGAAAAAAAGAAATTGTTTTCAGAGAGCCATTCTATCCAACAGATAATGCTGATGCTGATTTTGCATTAATCGATGATTATTACAGAGGCGTGAAGGGCAGAAATCCAGAGTTAGGTTATTTGTACGAGGGATGACTATTATATATCGCCTGATTATCTTTCTCAACTTTATTTAGTTCGGGTGGTTATCTAAACGATAAGCCCTTTCCAGTACAGCCATCAATTCAACTTATCGGAACTTATGAAAACCAAGCTTGTTTACAAACTTGCAGGAATGCTATTGCTTTTTATCATACTTCAGAGCAGATCAGGCGGACCTGGTTCACAACAAAACCTTCAGGTTACGGGCGCCCCCGGCTCGAGTGGCAATGCTGGTACCTGTGGAAATATTGGATGCCACAGTGGCGGGAATTATAACTCCTCTCTTTCTCTTTCACTTTTAGATGGAGCCCTGTCAGTTACTTCCTATTCTCCTGGTAAAAATTATGTCCTTCGCGTGGTAAATACCCCTTCATCTGGTACCCCTGCCGGTTACGGATTTCAGGCTGTTTCACTGAATGACAGTGGGAATCAATCCGGTGACTGGGGGAGCTTACCCTCCGGAACACATACAACACTTCTTGGAGCTAAGAATTTTGTTGAACACAATCAGCCTGCCTCGAGCGGAACTTTTAATATTCCATGGCAGGCGCCTGCAAAAGGCTCTGGAAGGGTGACATTTTATTCCGCCAGTCTTGCCTCAAATTTGGATGGTTCAACCTTCGGTGACCATGTGTCAACCAACTCATTAACCATTTCAGAAGGGAGTGTTACTAACAGTGAGGACATAATTGCCGCAGGCATGAACTGGAAGATTGTCGGAAACCAAGTTAAAGATGAATTGGTTCTGGAATTACAATCTGTCAGGCCCCATTTAATTCATATCTCCGTGTTGGACCTGAACGGCAAAAGAATCCTTTCCGAAGGTTCTGAAATTCAAGCTGGGTTAAACAATATCAATCTTAACTTATCCAATCTGCTGTATGGTTTATATGTAGTGAGAATAAGTGGAAAAGGAATTAATTCTTCCGGAAAGTTTATAAAACTGTAAAACAGCCGCACTATATCATTCAGAGAATCCAGGGGTGTAAACGGACAACAACTTTTGCACGATAGTTGCGTTTTCAACTCATTGTGAGTAGAAATTCTTAGGCTAAAAACATTCATCTACGAAATGACAGTCTTTAGATTCCTATGTTTTGTTATTCTTTTGTCTTTTCTTCCTGTTTTTGTGCAAGGCCAGGACGCTAGGCTTGCATTACAGTACTTTCAGGATGGAGAGTTTGAAAAAGCAGCAGTGCTTTTTGAAAGGCTTTATTTTCAGCAAAATAAGAATGAATACTATTTCGACCGCTTTCTAGATTGTTTGCTTGCCATAGAGAAATACAAAGAAGCTGAAAATGCAATCAAGAGGGAATTAAAAGACAATCCACAAAATACCCGGCTTTATGTTGCCTATGGCAACTTATATGAAAGACAATTTAAGGAGGAGCTAGCTGAAGAGCAGTATAAAAAGGCAATTAGTAAGCTGGTAGCCGATCAATTCGAAATTACACTGTTGGCCAATGCTTTTACCAACGTGGCCAAGTATGACCTTGCCATTCAGACGTATGAACTGGGAGGTAATTTGCTCAAGAACAATCACGTTTTTGCGTTTAACCTGGCGGAATTGTATCGACGCAAAGGGGATTATTCGAAAATGATTCATAATTACCTGAACAGTCTGGATGCTTATCCCGACAGGCTTCCCACCATTCAGGGGCAGCTACAGCGATACCTCAACAGGGATGAGGATTATCTTGAACTTCAGAATCAACTTTTCGCACGAATTCAAAGCAACGCCCAGGCAGTCCATTATGTAGAATTATTGCAATGGGTTTTTATCCAGAACAAAGACTATAACAATGCACTTCGGCAGGCCCGTGCTCTGGACAGGAGGCTTGGCGAAAACGGAGCCCGAGTATTTCAACTCGCATATATTGCATTTTTAGACAAAGCTTATGATGAAGCCATAAGCGCATATAATTACATCATTACAGAAAAAGGAAGCAATTCTCCATATTATATTGACTCAAAACGAGAGTCCTTGAGGGCAAGCCGCAACAAATTGGTAGAAGGCTTCAATTATACCGAAACAGATCTTCGGAAAATTGAAAAGGAGTATGAAGTGTTTCTGGAGGAATTTGGCCGCAACAGGACAACCGCATCCATCATAGCAGAGTTGGCAGACCTCGAAGCTTTTTATCTGAATGATCTTGAAAAGGCCATTACCCTGCTTGAGGACATGATTGATTTCCCCTTTTTGGATATCAGAATTCAGAGCCAGGGTAAATTGAGTTTGGGAGATTTTTACCTGATGCAAGGAGAAATCTGGGAAGCAACTCTCCTTTATTCACAGGTGGATAAAATCTTTGCCGATGATTTGCTGGGCCATGAAGCCCGTTTCAAAAATGCAAAGCTATCCTACTATAATGGTGATTTCAAGTGGGCTCAATCGCAGTTTGATGTATTAAAAGCGTCCACATCAAAACTCATTGCAAACGACGCTTTGGACTTATCCGTTTTCATCATGGATAATCTTGGCCTTGACACCACCGATCGCGCACTTCGCCTCTACGCTGAAGCCGATTTACTTAACTTTCAAAACCGTTTTCAGGAGGCATTTTCCAAGCTGGATTCTTTGGGAATGTTATTCCCGAAACACAGCCTCGAGGATGATATTCTTTATTCCAAAGCACAAATATTTGCCAAACAGAGGGATTACAAGTCGGCAGTTATTCTCTACCAGCGGGTTGCCGATGAATTCCCTGAAGAAATCCGGGCAGATAATTCCATGTTTGAACTAGCCACTTTGTATGAAACGCACCTGAACGACATTGAAAAAGCAATGGATCTTTATGAGCGGATTTTTACTGAGTATTCCAGTAGCACTTTTGCCGTAGAGGCAAGAAAGCGCTTCCGCAATTTAAGAGGTGACAACTTGAAATAAGTGCAATAGAGGGTTACTTTAGAAATCATAACACTTCACACCTTTTCTGGATCCCCTGCTATTGCTGCTTCCGGAAAATCCTAATTCGAAAGGATTTATTTTTAAAGCAGCATAAAAGTCAGTACCTGAAAAATTTCTTTGCCCGAACAAGCTTGGCAGATTGTCAGAGCCAATAGTCAGGAAGCCAAGACGAAGTGCCAGACCAATATTGACCTGGTCATAATTCAGTAAAACGACAGGGACAGAAGCTTCCAACCACCTGGATTCATATCTTGGAGTAACTGCGAAAATATTCGTGCGTTCAGAAGAATTGCCCAATGGCCTGAGGCGCTGAACGAGTGTTGCATTAATAAACAAGTTTTCCTTAAGTGCATAATCTAACTGTAATCCAAATGCACCCGGTAGCGCCAGAGTGAATTGGTCTGAAGCAAAAGTTGCATTGGGATCCCCCATAGTTTGTTCGCTGTAGAAAGAAACGAGGTCTTGAAACTCCTCTATTCCCTGGAATTTTGAATAATCGCTGGCAACAAGAGTAACCGTTGAGTCAACCCTTACTTTATGTGCCTGGGCATTTTTGTTATAACGGAGAAAGCCCAGGTCAATCAACGAGACTCCAATTCTCATTTTATAATCTTCACCTTCACCAATGATTTTAACCATTCCGAGGTCAAGACCCATTCCGTAACCGTTTCGAACCGGTTTGATTCCTGTGCTTTTCAAGTTGGATGTTGTAAAGGCATAGAACCCTCTCGACTCTCTCATCATAACACTTGTGCCGGTTCTTTTGGTAACCTGAAATTCTTCCATTTCATGAACGTATCCCCCTTCATACGCTCTCAGATATTTAAGGTTTACACCAAAGCCAATGTCCCCGGTTTCGGAAGGTAATTTAATGGCGTAATTCAGCCCTGTTTCCATCCAACTCAGCACTGCGCCAGTAAAGGGGTGCACCTGGAAAGGAGAAGATAAAGGCAGTTGCTGATATTTATGATAGCTGAAATTATTGGGTAAATCCTGGGTTCCGGCTACCGCCCGGGCGCCGATGAAGAACCCAAATGAATGCTTGTCATTTAACTTGACGGCTATTGATGGGCCTTTCACGAATGCATTTGCCCAGGCATATCGGCTTCTGTTTAAGTTGTAGAAATCAACAACATAGGTGTTTGGAGGTAGTGATCCTTCAACTTGATCAAATAATTCAAAGGAGGCATCATGACGTGCCTTGTAGATATTCAGCACGCTGGTGTTCCTGATAAAACTGTAGTTATTGTCGAAAAACAATCCTGCAGCTGCAATATTGACATCCCATTTTAGTGGATTATACAAATTGCCCGCGGGATTCAACATTAAACTGTTTACACCAGCATGATTGCCCAGTTGTAAACCAAGGCGCTCCTGGGCTTCGGTAGCAACTGTAAAAAAAAGACAAAAGGCTATTAATGAACACCTCATAACTTACAGTTTTGGGTTGGGATAGAAAACATGAAAAGGCATCCTTCCATTTTCAAACTAATTAATTACGAAAAGAAGGCCGGGCTTATTGCCAGCAATAGAATAATTCAAAAAATTATGCCTAATTGCTTAGCTATTAAATGAGTTTAGGTAGGAAAATGAGAATTCCGACAATGACAGCAGCGATTGCTGAAATCAAAACTGATGCAGCGGCTATATCCTTTATCTGACCCGCTTCGGTGTTGTGATTTGGGGAACTCAGGTCTGTTAATTTCTCAATGGCAGTATTAAATCCTTCAGCGGCAATAACAAAACCGATAGTGAGAGCCAAAACACACCATTCTGAATTGGAAACATCAAGTGTAAACCCCATGATGATTACAAGAAGTGCAGCCAGCGCATGAATCCTTGCATTGGTTTGCGAGGCAAATAAAAACCTTATGCCTTGAAACGCGTATCGGAAACTATTAACCCGCTTTTGAAACATGTACGCTCTTTTTTCTGAAAAGGAAGGAACCACAGATACCTAGTCTTTTAAGATTGGTTTTGCATTCCAGATTTTCAAATCCTATGCATTGTAACGAAGGGGAGTAAAGAATATGATCGACCGGAGCTTCAAAAAGAGAACCCAGGCCATTGGTAGAGAAAGGCAGAAATCCTGATCGGCTGTCTAACAGTCCTGTTCTGTTTTTAAACTCCTTAAGTGCGTTTGACCATGAGACGCAGTTAAAATCGCCGACAACAATTGTTGGTTTTTCGTGCCCTTCAACCTCCGGGACTACATTGCCTAAGTGTTTTCTTAGATTTTCATCTCCCCCTCTTGTCAGTACCGGTTCAGTGTGAATAGATATGATACGTAACTCCGAATCTTCAACCACAACAGTTCCTGTTAACATGGGGACAGAGTTATAAAAAATGGTGTCCGTTTCGGTAATAGGATAACAACTAAATATTGCCTGACCAAACAATCCGATATCGACAAGGACCTGTGAGAAAGGATAAAGACTGGATAATGAATCTTTAAGCCATTGGTCCCAAAAGGGATTAATTTCATGGAAAGATATCACATCGGCCTTAACATTTCGGATAGCCTGCATGGCTTGTTGCGGTTCATTGAAATTGGTTGTATTAAAATGTGCAACCCTTATCGGTCTTTCAAAACTTCCTGCCCTGGACAGGTTAGTGTCTTTTACTACCGTTTCCCGCCATCTTTCGAGAGAGTCGTTTTGAACAGAGAATTTCAAAAAAACCGAAAGCAGCACACAGGCACCAAAAAAAACAAAGGTCAATATGGATTGCCGAAGGATGAGGAAAAGTACCCCGAAAAAAAGCAAGGCAAGCATCACAACAGATGCATAATTGGATAAAAATGCCAAATCGGGAAAATGAACAGGGAACATACAAACCGCAACCAACAACAGGGCTGTGATGGTAATAAGGGTTTGAACAAAGGGGTTATTTAATAAATTGTTTAACATCGACTAAGTTGCCGATAAAAGTTGGCAATGTGGCTAGCAAATATAATTAATCAAATTGGAGAGCCAAGCTTCCTCACTGTCTTTTGTTTTCAAAAAACTGTTTTATCAATCGGCTGCATTCTGTCTCCATAAGTCCTGATTGGATCTGTGTTTTGGGATGTAACAGGTGATAGCCGTGCAATGAAAAACCTCTCTTTTCGTCTGAAGCAGCATACACGAGCCGACCTAGCTGCGACCAGAATAATGCTCCCGCACACATGACACAGGGCTCCAAAGTAACGAATAAGGTACACTCATCGAGGTACTTACTCCCAAGTGTATTTGCCGCCGCCGTGATGGCAAGCATTTCAGCATGTGCAGTGACATCGTTTAGTAATACTGTCTGATTGTGTGCACGGGCTATTATTCTGTTTTGTGAAACAATAATTGCCCCAACAGGAATTTCACCGTTTTCAAAGGCAGCAACAGCCTCTTTGTAAGCCTGTTTCATAAAGTATTCATCACTGAAAAAACTGTCCATGTTGGAAGAAGTTATATAAGGCCTAAAGTACGCACCCATGTTTAAAGCTACGTACATAAAACATTCTGAATTTTGAAATTTAAATACCTTTGCGCATGGATACAGCAAAATCAAACCACGACAAAATATTAGGGGAAGCCCTAACCTTCGACGACGTTCTGCTCGTCCCTTCCTATTCCAGCGTCCTTCCTCGGGAGGTCAGCACAGTCACCAAACTCACCTCAAGAATAGAATTAAATGTTCCGGTTGTTTCTGCAGCAATGGATACAGTGACCGAGGAAGATTTAGCCATAGCCATAGCCAGGCAAGGGGGAATTGGAATCATTCACAAAAACATGAGCATTGAAAAACAGGCTGCTCAGGTTCGAAAAGTCAAACGGTCGGAAAGCGGGATGATTATTGATCCTGTAACCTTAGAGAGCACAGCGACTGTCGCTGATGCTTTGTCCTTAATGAAACAGTACCGGATTGGAGGAATTCCCATAATTGATTCTAGCGGAAAACTCACCGGGATATTGACCAACAGGGATCTCCGGTTTGAAAGGGATTATTCCCGGTCCGTGAAAGAAGTGATGACTTCAGAAAACCTCATAACTGCACCTGTTGGCACTGACCTGGAAAGTGCAAGGGACATTTTTCAACATCATAAAATTGAAAAATTACCAGTGGTAGATACCCAAGGTTACCTAAGAGGCTTAATAACATACAAAGACCTGATGAAACTGGAGGATTATCCATACTCCTGCAAAGACCGGCTCGGCCGCCTGGTTGTTGGTGCTGCGGTTGGCGTTACAGCCGATATGATGGACAGGGTTGATTCATTGGTCAATGTAGGAGCAGATGTCATTTGCGTGGATACAGCGCACGGCCATTCCAAAGGTGTCATTGATGCGATAGCAGAAATCAGAAAAAAGTATCCGGACTTGCAGATTGTTGGAGGAAATGTTGCGACGGGAGAAGGGGCCAAAGCCCTGGTAAAAGCAGGAGTAAATGGTGTTAAAGTAGGGGTAGGCCCGGGCAGTATTTGTACCACCAGAGTAGTGGCAGGCGTTGGAATCCCTCAGTTGTCTGCTATTTACGAATCTGCAAAGGCCATTTCTGGTTCAGGAGTGCCCATTATTGCGGATGGGGGTATCCGTTATTCGGGTGATATTGTCAAAGCCCTGGCTGCAGGTGCAAGTTCCATTATGGCAGGCGGTTTGTTTGCGGGAGTGGAAGAAGCGCCTGGTGAAACCATACTCTTTGAAGGGAGAAAGTTTAAAGTGTACCGGGGTATGGGCTCCTTGGGAGCTATGGGGCAAGGCTCAAGCGACAGATATTTTCAGGATGTGGAGGATGATATCAGAAAATTGGTGCCAGAAGGAATTGAGGGACGGGTGCCTTACAAGGGCACTGTAGAAGAGGTAATGCATCAGTATATTGGAGGGTTAAGAGCCGGGATGGGCTATTGCGGTGTAAAAACGATAAAAGAGCTCCAGGAAGCGAAGTTTGTTAAAATTTCAGGTGCTGGTGTGAAAGAAAGTCATCCTCATCATATCACCATTACCAAAGAAGCACCTAACTATAGCAGTCGTTTTTGAAACAATCTTCTTTGTTATCCATTTTAAAAAGTGCCGGACTGTCGAACGAATTTGGGGTGCTGAATCGTTATCGACCATTGTAACCTGATTTTTCATTAAAACTCGTCGCTTGAACTTCAGATTTTTTTTGATACTGCTGCTGGCAACCGCAACTATTGGATGTCGAAGCACACGTCCTGTACAAAATGGGGAATTGAAGAGTAAATCCCTTCCAGAAATCTTGGACCATTTAAAAACCCATCAGGTGTCAATGGAATGGCTTAGTTCCAAAGCAGCCATTTATTTTGATGATGGATATTTTGCTGAAAGCTTCAATGCCAATATCAGGCTGAAAAGGGATAGTGCGATCTGGATGAATTTCTCCAAGTTCAGTTTCGAGGGTGCACGAATGCTCATTACCCCGGATTCTGTTTACCTCATAAACAGATTGAACAGTACTGTAATGGTCCAATCCTTTTCTCACTTTCAGAAGACCTATAACCTTCCAGTGAATTTCGAGGGGCTACAGGCTCTTCTACTTGGGAATCCAGTATTCTTTTCCAGGAACACAACAGAGGAGAAGGATTCGATGCGATACCACCTGATACAAAAAACAGAAAGACTGGAAGCAGACTATTGGCTCGACAATGAACTTCAACTTGTAGGATTCAATGTAAAGGATCTTGCTAACAATAGGAGCCTATCCGTAAACTACGCTGATTACAGGAAATTTAAGGGCAAACAAAAATTTTCATATTTTCGTACCTATAATTTGTTAGGTCCGGAATCCGGCAACCTGAAAATAGAAATCGAATTTTCCAAACTTGAAGTTGACATTCCAAAAAGCCTGGATTTCCAAATCCCTTCTCAATATGAAAGAGTGGACTAAAGGGCGTTCCAATACTTTTAAGATCAATTACTCAGGCATTTTTCAAGTATGCTGCCTTGTGTTAGTACTTATTTTTGTTTTCAACAATGACACGACGGCTCAGAATTCCAGAAAGGCATTGGAGGATAAACGAAAAAGATTGTTGAAAGATATTGAGCAAACAACCAGCCTCCTGAATCAAACCAAACAAAACCGGGAATCTGCATATTCCAACTTTGTCACGCTTCAGCGTCAAATTGGTAAAAGGCAGCAACTTATCATGACACTTCAGTCGGAAGTGGTTTATTTGAACACGAGTATTGATAGATCTAATGGTGTAGTGGAAACGCTGAACAATGATATTGATAGGCTCAAACAGGACTATTCCGTGATGGCACGAAATGCCTACCGACAGAGTCTTTCCCATACAGATTGGCTTTTCCTTTTGTCAGCGAGAAGTTTTAATGAAGCGTTCCAGAGGTGGCAATATTTAAAGCAATATGACAAATACAGGCAGAAACAAGCAAACCTGATTTTAGAAACGCAACGGACGCTCATTTCAAAAATCAATACCCTGGAACAAAGGAGGGCTGAAAAGCAGCATCTCCTCGATTCAGAGCAGCGTCATGAGGAGATGCTGAATCTTGAGCTTTCAGCAAAAGACAGACTTTTGGATGATTTGAAAAACGACGAAAAGAATCTCACTAAAGATTTAATGACTAAGAAAATAGCAGAAGCCAATCTGGCAGAGGCTATTGAAAAAATCATCAAAGAGGAAATTGAAAAAGCTCGCCGGGATGTCAATCGAGTGGTGGCTGATAGGCCAACAAGGCCTAACTCTCCCGGAGCCTCCGAAGCATCAAATATCTCCCGGGAATTTCAGAATAATCGTGGACGTTTACCCTGGCCGGTAGCCAACGGTGTTGTTACCGGTACATTTGGAAAACAACAGCATCCGGTTTTCAAAAACATTCAAATAACCAATAACGGTATTGACATCCGCACAGATGTAGGATCGAAAGTAAAATCCGTGTTTAATGGTGAAGTGGTTGGAACGCAATATATTCCGGGCTATGACTACATGATTATCCTAAAACACGGCGATTATTACAGCGTGTACTCCAATCTTGAAGGTGTAAATGTAAAGAAGGGTGATCCGGTAAAAATAAATCAGGAAATAGGCAAAGTGAGTACCAACTGGGATACCCATACGTCCGAACTTCATTTTGAAATCTGGAAAGATAAAACGAGACTCAATCCCAGTGAATGGGTTGTAAATCAATAGACTTAGATTAGCGAAGATTATTTATGCAAAGAGAGTGGAATATTAGTTCAACAGGCAAGAAGGGTTACAAGGAAGCAGAGCATGCAATCCTCATTGGGCTGGTAACCAAACAACAGACAGAGGAAGAAGTAAACGAATACCTGGATGAGTTAGAATTCTTAGCGTTGACAGCAGGCGCTGTTACAGAAAAGAGGTTTATCCAAAAACTCCCGCACCCTGACTCCCGGACTTTTATAGGAAAAGGCAAGGTCGAAGAAATTCAATTGTATGTCGAGGAGCATGAAGATGTGAATCTGGCAATATTTGACGATGACCTTTCCGGAAAACAAGTTTCCATTCTTGAGAAAGAATTGAAGGTGAAAATTGTGGACAGGAGCAGCCTGATACTGGACATTTTTGCCAAAAGGGCTCAAACGGCTCAAGCTAAAACCCAGGTCGAATTAGCACAGTTGCAATATCTTCTGCCACGCTTGCGCGGTTTGTGGACGCACCTGGAAAGACAACGAGGCGGTATCGGGATGAGAGGCCCCGGTGAGAAGGAAATAGAAACGGACCGTCGTATAGTCAGGGATAAAATTGCCATGCTGAAAAAACAGCTGGAAAAAATTGACAAGCAGAATATTACCCAAAGGAAAAATAGAGATCAGCTTATCAGGGTGGCGCTGGTTGGCTACACAAATGCCGGCAAGTCAACGATTATGAATTTGTTGAGTAAGTCGGATGTATTTGCCGAGGACAAACTGTTTGCAACGCTTGACACAACCGTCCGGAAGGTTGTTTACGAAAATGTACCATTCCTGCTATCCGATACGGTGGGCTTTATCCGGAAATTACCGCATCACCTCGTGGAAAGTTTTAAGTCCACCCTGGACGAAGTGCGGGAAAGTGACATTTTAATGCACATCGTTGACATTAGCCACAAGTTACATGAGGACCACATCAAAACCGTAAATGAAACCTTAAAAGAACTGGGAGCATTGGAAAAATCCACGTTACTTGTTTTTAACAAAATTGACCTTTATAGGGAAAAAAACTTTGACCTCCTGCTGGATTCCGAAACCAAAGTCGACATAGAAAGTGAACTTGCAGCCAGGCTGAAAAACCAATTTGAGCATGATAATATTTTTATTTCAGCCCTTGAAAAAGAAAACATCGAGGAACTTTGGAAGAATATTGTCACTTTTGTCAAACGGGAATACCAAATCAGATGGCCCTACCAGGTAAAGCAATGGTGAAATTTTTGGCATGATTATGAGCCAAGCTTTACTGTTTCAAATTTTTTCCCTTCCACTCATACCAAGTTATCCTTTTTGACAACGCACCTCCGGTGATTTATGGAATCGTTATTGTTTTGCTATTTCAACAACAACTCAACATTTTCCAAGGAAAACATGTTTCCCCCAACTGTACACCTTAAACAGTAATATCTATTAATTATGCTGAACGACAAAGACCCTAAACTGATGCCTGCTTTCGATGCCAGTGGACAAGCGATTAGTCCTGTTCTTCCGCAAAGCGTCAAGAACTATATGATTGATATCGACGGCACCATCTGTGATGATGTACCCAATGAGGAGCCCGAAAGAATGCTGACTGTGCAGCCTTATCCCGATGCATTGGATGTAATTAACAAATGGTATGAAGAAGGACACATCATTACTATGTTTTCATCCCGGACCGAGGAGCATCGTGAAGTCACTGAAAAATGGCTGGCTCTGCACGGTTTTAAGTATCATTATATTCTTTTGGGTAAACCACGCGGTGGAAACTACCATTGGATTGATAACCATATCGTGAAAGCTACCCGTTTCAAAGGCAAATTCACAGACCTGATACTTCGCAACCACGAAATTGAAGTTTTTCACCCTTAAAAGGGATTCACCTCTTACAGAAAAAGCGATGCAAGGGTTTGGTGCATCGCTTTTTTCATTTTGCTTAGGAACAGAAATAAAACTATTTCATCATTTTGGGTAACCCTCGACAAGGTTCCAAACCTTGTTGAGGGTTACCCTGGAGCCAGTTTCATCATTTGTTTACAGGTGCCCGATTATGCAGCTCCAATTTCCTGCCTTATCTTATTCAATGCCGAACCGGCTCTTAACCATTCAATCTGTTGCTCGTTGTAGGTATGTTTGACCTCAAAACGTTCTTCCTTTCCATCTGCATGATGCAGAACAATGGTCATGTTCTTGCCGGGAGTCATGTCGTCAAATCCTAAAAGGTCAACGGTATCATCTTGGCGAATTTTATCGTAATCGGCCGGATTCACAAAAGTAAGCGCCAGCATGCCCTGCTTTTTCAGGTTGGTTTCGTGAATGCGGGCAAACGATTTCACGACAACAGCTTTTACACCAAGATGCCGTGGTTCCATGGCAGCATGTTCCCTTGAAGAACCTTCGCCGTAGTTTTCCTCGCCAAATACAATGGTGCTGATACCGGCAGCCTTGTATTTGCGGGCGCTGTCGGGTACGGGCATGAATTCCGCTTTTTTCGGATCAGCCTCATAATTGGCCACGTTGTTTGTCTCCTCATTGAAATAGTTGATAGCCCCGATGAAACAGTTGTTGGAAATATTTTCCAGATGGCCTCTGAACTTCAACCACGGCCCGGCCATGGAGATATGGTCGGTGGTGCACTTTCCTTTTGCTTTCAGCAAGAGGCGCATACCCTTTAGTTGTTCCTGTGTAGTTGGTTTGAATGGCGTGAGCAATTGCAGGCGGTTGGAGTTCGGGTCAACTGTTACCTTAACCCCACTGCCGTCTTCCGCAGGGGCCTGATAGCCTGCATCTTCCACATCGAATCCCTTAGGGGGCAATTCTACACCGGTCGGAGGATCTAACTTAACTGCCACTCCCTCTTCATTCACCAGCGTGTCAGTCATCGGGTTGAATGTCAGGTCGCCGGCAATAGCCATAGCGGTGACGATTTCCGGACTTGCCACGAAAGAATGTGTTGCTGGATTACCATCGTTTCTTTTGGAAAAGTTTCTGTTGAAAGACGTGATAATGGAATTTTTGCGCTCCGGGTCATCGGTGTGGCGCTGCCACTGACCGATACAGGGACCACAGGCATTGGCCAATACCACACCTCCGATTTTTTCGAAAGCATCCAATTGACCGTCTCTTTCCACGGTGTAACGGATCATTTCCGAGCCGGGTGTAACCGTAAATTCTGCTTTTGTTTTTAGCTTTTTGGCAACGGCTTGCTTTGCAAGTGATGCAGCGCGATCGATGTCCTCATAAGAAGAGTTGGTGCAGGAACCGATAAGCCCTACTTCTAATCGTTGCGGATAATCATTGTCCTTCACGGCCTGGGCGAATTTGCTAAGCGGCCATGCAAGGTCCGGTGTATAGGGTCCGTTGATATGCGGCTCCAACGTGGAAAGGTCGATTTCAATAACCTGGTCGAAATACTTTTCCGGATTGGCGTAACACGCATCATCTCCGGTAAGGTGAGTGGCTATGCCATCGCAAAGGTCCGCTACTTCTGCCCTTCCTGTTCCCCGCAGGTAACGGCCCATGGATTCATCATAACCGAAGGTGGACGTGGTTGCACCGATTTCAGCACCCATGTTGCATATAGTGCCTTTACCGGTACAGGACATGGATTGTGCTCCTTCGCCAAAATATTCAACTATGGCTCCGGTACCTCCTTTAACAGTGAGTATGCCGGCCACTTTCAGGATAACGTCTTTTGCAGAAGTCCAGCCGCTCATTTTGCCGGTCAGCTTCACACCGATCAGTTTGGGCATTTTGAGTTCCCATGCCATTCCGGCCATCACATCCACGGCATCAGCACCACCAACGCCGATGGCCACCATGCCAAGTCCTCCTGCGTTCACCGTGTGGCTGTCTGTTCCCACCATCATACCCGCTGGGAAAGCATAGTTTTCCAAAACGATCTGGTGAATGATACCCGCCCCGGGTTTCCAGAATCCGATGCCGTATTTGTTGGAAATGGAAGAGAGGAAATCGTACACCTCCTGGTTGCGGTCAATGGAGTTTTTCAGGTCAACTTCGGCCCCGTCCTTTGCGAGAATCAGGTGGTCGCAGTGTACAGTGGAAGGAACAGCCGTTTTCTTCCTGCCGCACATATCGAATTGCAACAAGGCCATCTGCGCAGTGGCATCCTGCATGGCCACGCGGTTGGGCGAGAAAAACACATAATCAACTCCCCTCTTGTATTCCTGCAAGGGAGAATCGGGATGCAGGTGTGAATACAGTATTTTTTCAGTCAGGGTCATCGGGCGGCCGAGCATTTTACGGGCTGCTTCTACCTTGCCCGGTAGTCCGGCATAAAAACGTTTTATCAGGTCCAGGTCAAATATCATTTCGATACAATTTTATGGTTAGAAAATGTGAGGGAAGAGTTTCCCGGTTTTTGACAGAAGAATAGATTCAGCAAGCTGTTTTTCAGGTACTTCTGCCCTGTTTTATTGAAGGGCACAAAGGTAAAAGATTTAAGGGCTTAAATTAAATTTGTCACGACTCTAAAAAGAACTTAATTCGTGAAAAGTTGCTTTTCAGATTTGACAACTTTCCAAAAGTTGTCAAATCTCCCATAGCCTTTCATAAAAAAGACACCAACATGAAAAAACCATTTCTATTGTTTGTCATCCTGATGGTTGGACTTATCCAAAACCTAAATGCCCAAAACATGAATCCGGAAACAATTGCTCAAGGCCAACTCGACGCCTATAATAACCAGGATGTCGAAGCCTTTCTAAGTTGGTATGCCGATGATGTGGAGGTGTATAATTTTCCCAAGGAGCTCGTGTACAAGGGCATCGATAAAATGCGGGAACGTTACACCAACCTGTTCAAAAATAATCCTGGGCAAAAAGCAATTGTAACAGAAAGAATCAGCGTTGGGAATACCGTGATGGATAAGGAAAAAGTGATTGGCAGGGCTTCCGGAGTGGAAGTCAACGTCATTGCGATTTACAGAATCGAAAACAGCAAAATAAAACAGGTCTATTTCGTCAGGGAATAACCGGAGGTTTCTGTGAAACCCTTTTAATTGGCAATTACTTCAATTACCTCGCCCGGTTCATTTCTGATCAATGTGAACTTTTTACCCACCATGGCGGGGTTGGCACCCGGAGGACCTTCTTCACCGCCAGTTTCCAGCAGTCCTTCAGGTATAACAGGTACAAACTCGCCTTCTTCAGGGATATTGGATACCCTAACGGTGATTTCCTCCCCGGACTCGCTTTCAAAGATGTAATCTGTAGAACCGGCATAGACTACGGCATTTACAAAGGTTACCGTTTCGCCGGCAGGGTCATGTTCTTCCGGTGTAACACTTTCTGTAAAAGCAGTCTCATCCTCTGTTGTTGATTTTTGATTGTTGCACGCTACAATGAGAGCAATGGAAAAAAGGAAAAACGTTGGAATTCTCATAAGGACAGAATTAGGTTAGTAATCTTCAAAAAGTAGTTCAAAGTAAAGCAATGCTCTTGAAAAACTGAAAACTGGGTTCTGTCAAACAGCTTTTGAGAAAATGGGAAGACTTGATGCGGGCGGTAGTGGTCCCGCCTGATGGCTTGATACGGTTGATAATATGGTGTTTACTTGCTAATTTAGGATCCATAAAAAGCAGCGTATGGCCCAGGTCCTTTACCACGAAATATTCAAAAAAACAATTGAAAAAGACGGGTGGACGATTACACATGACCCCTTCCCGTTGAGAGTCGGACGTATCGGATAAGAGGTGGATTTCGGTGCTGAAAACTGATCGCTGCTGAAAAAGGAAATGCAAAAATCGCCATTGAACTAAAGAGCACGCCGGCCCTTCCGACCTGAATGAATTTCACAGGGCGGTCGGCCAATTCAACGATTATTTTGTTGCATTGGAAATAGCAGAACCGGATCGCACACTTTTTCTTGCAGTCCCTGTAACCGTATGGGAAGATTTTTTCCAGGAGCCCGTCATCCGGCGGTCATTGGAAAGAGTGCAGGCAAAGATCATTGTTTACAACCCGGCCACAGAAATAATTACAGCATGGATAAAATAAAAAAATACCAGGACATTATAATTGGATACCTCGGCGTGCAAGCGAAAATTATTCCGGCCAACCTGCCCGATATTGAAAGTCTTGTCATTGCAGACAAAGAAATCAACCATTTTCAGCTCCTTCAAACCGGCTGGCAGGATGAAAAATACGTGTTCACCGTCGTTATGCATTTCGCCATAAAAAAAGGCAAGATCTGGTTTCTCCGGAACATTACCGAGCATGAAGCTGTTGACGTTTTAATGGAAAGGGGTGTAGCGAAGGAAGATATCGTCCCGGGATTCCGTCCGCCTTTCGCAAGGGCCTATTCCGGATTCGCCGTCACCTGATTTTCCTTTTTCACCAACTCCTGCATCCCATAATATTCGATGGCCTTTTGTTTGAGGGGGTTGGTACTCCACTCCTCCCACTCGCAAGTGTATGGATTGTAGCCGCATTTTAGTGGCTTGGACAGGATATTCTCCGGGCCTTCGATATAGGCACGGCAGTCAGTGCAGATGTAGCGGAACTCGCAATCCTTACAGACTTCTATGTGGTCTTTGGTGATGTTCCAGTATTTCTTAAAGCCAGGTTTATCGAGAGCTTCCTGTAAGGTAGTGTCCCGGATATTGCCGTAGCTCTCTTTCATACTTGGACAGTTTTTGATGTTGCCCTCGATGTCAATGGAGATTTTACGGTTGAGGCAGGTGTTGTGGAGATGGGACTCAGTGAAAGACTTGATATTGAGAACAAATAAAGAATGAGAAATAAATCTACAATGCAAGGTTGAACTCAATTTCAGTTGAATAAGAAAAGTTTGCCCTATTCACACTCTTCTTGAAAAAGAAGGAGAGTGTTACATAAGGAGTTTAAGATAATTACTACTCTGGTAATTCTAAAATTCTGGCCATAATTTTATAATCATTTTCTTTCTGATTTGCATTGCAGGATGCAACAGGAATGAGTCAGAACCCAATGGTAATGAACAATTGTATGAATTGAGGGATAAGTCTTCTGAAATCCAAAAAGAAAGTGGCCTTAGTTTGATTAAAGTACAACCTTCTGGTAGAACCTGGCGAGATGTATATGCCATATACCGAAGAATTGATGAAAAATACGGCGGCGACCTTAGCACTCAGGGTTTTAAACTCTAACTCCGCCTTAGACTTACGCAATAGGTAGATTGATTTTGTCGA
>CAYRDX010000054.1:0-31832 GCA_964423205.1 uncultured Saprospiraceae bacterium
TGTAAAATTCCAGCCGGACTATCTTTAACCTGTAAAGTTTTTTCAGGACGACACAATCAACCACTTTCAAACCCATCAAACCACTTTCAAACCCATCAAACCACCATCAAACTAATTCCCCCCATCCCCCTCATGCTTGCGGCCTTTCTGATTCCCGCTTTTGAAGGCCTTTTCCAGTTCGGCCTGTTCGGGGTCTTCAATACCGAGGGCCAGATTGCGCAAATCAGGCTGCCCGGCCATCACCCATGCAGTGTACCAAATGCTGCCAAGCGAGTGTATGGAACTTCTCATTCTTTCCTCCACCATTCCGCCAAGTCGCTCATGATAGAGCCGGGCGAATTCTTCACATTGGGTGACAATCAGCATATCGCCGCGCATTTCATTGCAGAATTTTTGGTCGGAATCCACCAATTTGGTCAGCGATTTTTCTATTAGCAACACACTATCTACATACGAATTGCTCTTCAGTACAATGTTCCAAAAGTAGTCGTTTGGATGTTCGATGAGTTGAGCTTTGCCCACCCAAAAGTCGTAAGCCCAGTCGGCATAAAGTTCCGGCAGGCGGGTTTCCCAGAAAGCGTGAATGCCGTTTTGGTTGGTCAACTGACCATTATAGTTCTTGGTCGTGTGCAGTGGCACGTGTGCGTCGCCGATATAGTGGCCGATGTCGGCAGCATGCCGCAAAATGCTTTGTGCATTCTTCTGCCGGAAGGCATCGGTCAGTCTTTCCAACATGCGCTCCAAATTATAGGGCAAAATTCCGTGTTCTGAAAAACGGTCAACAGCAAAAGCACTCACAGCCTTTATGTCAGTTACCCCCATCAGTTTTTTCAGGCTGTCGGGATGAATTACCCAGTTTTCCTCATAATACTGAGGCAGTATGTTTCGACTGAAAAAGCGGCGAAATTCAGTGGTCGGAACCATTATGGTATCACCACCGGTGAGTTTCGGGTTGAAACGCACAAGTTCCTTCTCATAAGAAACGGGTTCCATCAACATGGGTAGCGTATCGTTTCTCGCATTGATAAAATAATATTCACTGAACTTGGTCAGCGCATCCGTCCAGTTTCTAGGTACTTCATGGTAAGGCGCCTTCCCATAATGGTCGAGGTCGATATAATGACGGACGGCTTCATGCGGTGAAGCATATCGCCGCATATCGGGGTCCACGGCATGGATGCTGAGGTATTCGATGTTTTTCTTGAAAAACACCATCATTTCCGGTGGCAGCGTAAATACGGCCTGGCGGTTGATTTTGCGGTGGCTGTAAAAGCCCCATTGGGGAACAGGCGGAGAGGAAAAAACAGTGCTGCTACTACACAGTAGAAGCAGGGTGTAAAGCATTTTCAAGAGCGTAATGCGCATGTTGGGTAAAGTAAAAATATCAGGCTTAAAGGTACATTTTTACAGGGACTTAGATAATGTAAGCTGACTGAAGAGTGGCAAAGGGAAATGAACGGTCGCAATTGCTGTTCTTCCTCCGCGAAACTCTGCGTTTTCTCTGCGTCACTCTGTGTAAGTTATCCGTTACGCAGAGGTGCGCGGAGAAGGCGCGGAGGGGCAAAGAGGAATTTCCTCAACCAATAGATATTTCACGGCCTAAAGAACCCCTCATAAGCCCGGAAGATTTTTTCAAAAACCCGGTGCTGGGTAAGCAAAAAATCACCTTCATTCGTAGCGGCAAAATAGCGCTCAATCACCTCGGCAGTGGGAAGGCCGGTGGCAGCATCGGGCCGGTAGGTGGGGTAAAAAGCCACCTGTTTTGTTTCTCCTTTGCGAAGTGAAACACCCACGACAGCAAAAGGAATCATTTGCAGGATGGAGTCCTGTTTTTCGTAATCGTTGATGAAGTTCTCGGCGACCAGACTTTCAAATCCAAGCAGGTAAGCTTCCACGCTGCTCATGTCCACTTCTTTTTTAATAGGAGGTATGTTGCTGTAAAAAGGAAGCACTTCAAAACTGCTTCCTTTTCGATAAAGCCGGAACGATTTGTTGCGCTGCAAGGGGTACTCCACACTCACGGAATCAATGTCCTCCGGTTCATACGCAAAAACTGAGCGGTCGCGCCAGTCGTCGCCAGTCAGGTCGTAGCGGGCGCGGATTTGCCCCTCCATGAGTGGCAGTCCCATAACCAATGGCTGCTCTGAACCTTCCATAATCATGTAGGTGCCGCGTGCATCGGCGGTCACTCCACCCACGTAATAGGACTTCAGCAATTTGCCCGATTTATTGTAAATCTCCACTTTGATACCTCTCGACGCCAACTCACTGACTATGTTGTTCATAGCTGCCTTCGAAGGGACAAACTGCACTTCCAGTTTGGTGACGGCTTCCAGAATGTTTTCGATGGCATTTGGCCGGGCTTTGTATTGGCCGTTGAAGAGCCAGTATCCGTCTTTTCTTTCCAGCGTGCTTGTCACTCCATCTCTGTTGGCCAGAAAGATTTTGTGGATGTCATCTTCATTGTCCACCTTAATGCGGTAGTCCCAGCCCAGCGTGTTTTTCTCCTGACCAATTCTGGTAAAGAGGAAAACTATGGTTGCTGCGCCCAGCAGCAGGAAAGTTATAATCAGGTAGTGGTAGGTTTTCATTTTCTTTAAAGTTGAGATATTGAGGTGTTTTTTACCAATGTTTTTTACCACGGAGTTGCACTTATTCAATCCTTCCCCCGAGTATCCGGGGTCAATCCTTCAGTCATTCTATCCTTTTTTACAACAGAGAATCTCCGTTAATCTCTGTGTCTCGGTGTCTCCGTGGTAAAAAACCGTAATAAAAAACCGTGGTAAAAAACCTCAATGCTCTCAACAAATCTACCGCGCATACCGCCGGGTGCGTAACCGATTAAAAACAAAAGCAAACACCGCCAGCAGCAGCAATGGCAGGCCGATATTCAGCAATTGCCATGACCTGGCCTCTGCTTTGGCTTTGGTGGTATCGAGCAATCGCAATTTTACTTCCCGTCCGCGGGCCTCAATGATGCCCTGGTCGTCACGCAGGTATTCTATTGCGTTAAGCAGGAAGTCTTTGTTGGCAAACTGGTAGCGTTCAAATCGGTTGAAGCCCAACGGCATCACCTGTCCGTCGGCACTCACCACCGGATTGCGGGCTACATCACCGTCAGAGACTACCAGCATTCTTGTGGGTACACTCTCGGCTCTGAACTCCTGTTTCAATTCTCTCAAACCATCCATCATTCCTTCTGAGACGCGGTTTTCGAAGAGCGAAGGAAACTGACCTTCCAGCAACACGGCTACCGGCAGATTGGGCTTGTCGAACTTGGATGGATCGGGGTCATAGCGCAGTATTTCAAAATTGAGCCTGGTGATATTGGGTTGAATCCTGCTTTTCTCCGAGGAAGTGAGCAAAACGGTTTTTTTGACTTCGGTTTTGGTTTTTATAGTGTCGATGGTGCTGGGGAAAAACAGGTTGATTCCGTCCAGGTTTTTCACCACTGGGTGTTCACTTTGGGGAATAATAACCGGATGGTAAAACCAGGGAAACAGGTCCTGCCTTCCATTTTGGTCGATAATCATGGGTATGCGGGTGCATTGCAAGTCGAGAATCAGGTTGGGGTTGATGCGCACGCCGTATTTGAACATTATATCATCGAGGTCGGTGGGGTAGTCGAGCGGCACATAATCGTTGGTGCGGCGCATGCTGTCCAGTTCGGCATTCAGGCGGTCTATCAGCCACAGTACTTTTCCTCCATTCATTACGTACTGGTCGATGAGGAATTTGTCTCGTTCTGTGAAAGGAAAACGCGGCTTAGCAACCACCAGCACTTTCACTTCCTGTGGAATGGTGATGGCGCTGTCGAGGTTGAAAGTGCCCACTTCGTAATAAGAACGCAGGCTCCTCACGAGATCTTTCCGCTCCACCTCACTCAATTCACCGTGGCCGGTTGTGAAAGCAATGACTTCCTTGATGCCAATTTTCAGTTTATGAAGGGCATTGGCAAAGTTGTACTCCAACTGGCTGATGGAGGTGTTGATTTGCTCTTCTGGATTGTTGCCGCGCCCCTGTTCGTCGAGCAAATCAACTACTGCTGTTCGTCCTTTGTAACTTACCTTGGCGTAGGGGTAAATGAGTTTTTCAGAGGTGCCTTCCCTGTCCTTAACCCTCAGGTTTGTTGGGGCGATTCCATCTTTAGCCAGTTCCTGCCGCCGCTTGTTGATGTCGTCCACAGTTCCGGTTCCGGGGTCGGTGAAAGAATATTCCACATAACCTGACCTTGAGCGGAAATCGTCGAGCAGCTCTTTCACCGAGCGTTGCAGGCGCTTAAAGCCGGCCGGAAACTGGCCTTCCAACAGAACTTCGATGTAAACCACATCGTCTAATTCCCGCAAAATCTGTTTGGTAGGCTTGCTCAGGGAAAAGCGCTTATCTTCAGTCAGGTCAATATGGGTGAAAATAACCGAACCCAGAATATTGAGAAGCAGGGCAATGCCGATGATTAGCCCAAGTTGCATTAAGGATTGATTTCTTTTATTCTTCACTATTGGAGTTTGAAGTTTGGAGTTTGGAGTTTGGAGTTTGGAGTTTGAAGTTTGAAGTTTGAAGTTTGAAGGTGTCCTCAACTTCAAACTTCATACTTCAAACTTCGAACTAATACTCACCACTTTCTGCGTTCCAGAGAAGTCACAGTCATGGCTACGAAAATGCCTGTTACGCTCAAAAAATACACAACATCCCGGGTATCGATGACACCCCTACTGATGGAGTTATAGTGGTATTCAATGCCCATCATCTGCACAATGTCGTCCACTTTTCCAACAAAAACCGGTAGGCCGCTGATGAACATGAACCCCCAATGTATTGCGAAGCACAGAAAAGCAGCCAAAAGAAAAGCCACAATCTGATTGTTCGTGAGGGATGATGCAAAAATGCCAACGGCTGTAAAGGCTGCGGCCAAAAACAGGAGACCAAAATATGAGCCCATAATGGCTCCACTGTCGAGGTTACCTTTTGGACTGCCCAATTGATAAACGGTGAAATAATACAACAGCGTTGGGAGCAAGGCAATGGCCACTAATGTCAATGCCCCCAGGTACTTGCCAAGTACAATCTTGAGGTCGCTCAGGGGTTTTGTCACCAACAATTCGATGGTTCCGGATTGGTTTTCCTCCGCAAAAGAGCGCATAGTTACGGCCGGAATCAGAAATACAAAAACCATGGGTGCTATGTCGAATAGCTGATCCAGAGTGGCATAATTGTAATTGAGCAGGCTGGTGTCCGGAAATACAAACATGACCAGTCCGGTGATGAGCAAAAACACGCCAATTACAATGTAGCCGGTCAGGGAACTGAAAAATGAATTGATTTCCTTTCTGAAAATTATAAGCATGTGCGAAGTCTTGTTTCTTATGGTTTAGGGTTATTGCTTTTTTAGTGAGACGGGGTTGCGGTCCACGTAAATCAGCAGGCACTTGAAGAGCTTTTCTTTCTGTTCATTTTCATCCAGGCTGTTTACCGTTGCCACCAACCTTGGATCATCCTGAATCCAGTCCAGGAAATTGTCCACTGTGAAATCCGCCAGCCTGCCAGTTTCAAAATCCAGCATCTTCTCAAGAACAAATTCTTCCTCCCTGTCAACAGTACCCTTTCTGAATGGCCTTCCATTGAGCGGATTGTAAGCTGCAATTTCGTACTTTTTATTTCTCCAGTCCGGATAGCTGAAATAACAAATTTTGCCGCGGACTTGCAAGGCTGCGAAGGAGGCAAGTTCCCTGTTGATTTCTTCATGAGGTATTTTGACATAAGGTATTCCATCACTGCAAATTGCCCAAATACTGCTCAGATTTAGGGTGTCACCATTCTCTTTCACCCGGATTCTCTGTATTTGTGCCAGATGGGTCTGTGGGTTAATAAAGTAAACTGCTTCCACTTCGTCCCAACGCAAAGATGGGTGATTGGACTGCCAAGCCTGCAAGTCCAGATAAATGCCGTCTTTAAAGAGGAAGTTTTTACTGAGCTGAATGTCTTGTTGGCCAACAGCGGTGAAAAACCAACCAGCAAGCATTAAATATGTTAGCAGGAAGCGCATATAATTATCGAAGTATTAGCTGTTGTTCAATCAGGTCATTTAGTAATGAGTCAAAAATAAATTTGCCAAATTGTTTTCTTAACCACTTGAAAATCAGTTGAAAAATTTTGCCTGCTTGGTCCTAAGGGCCTTGCCCCTTTGGGGTTGCCTGCCTGCCCCTACGGGGTTGCCTTTTAACTTACTTAGTCAGTTGCTGGAAAACGCTTTCCATACTGAGTACCTCTTTGTGCATTTCCAATAAGGTAAGATTGTTCTCAACGGCGAACCGGAAAACCTCTGGTCTGAGGTCTTTGTTTGCGTCGGAAAACAACTGCCAGCAATTATTGCCCAGATCGTTTACTCTTTTTACATGGCTTATTTTTTTCAGGGAATTGGCTTCTGTTTTTTGTAAGAACTCCACAGTTACCATCAATTCACCACTGATTCGATGTTGCAATTTTTCGATAGGGTCATCAGCGACTATTGTTCCTTTATTGATGATCACCACCCGATCGCACAAGAGTTGAACTTCCTGCATGATATGGGTGGAGAGAATGACGGTTTTTTCTTTTCCCAATTGCTTTATCAGGCTTCTGATTTCAACCAATTGGTTGGGGTCGAGGCCAGAGGTCGGTTCATCGAGAATCAGCACTTCCGGGTCGTGGAGCATGGCCTGGGCAAGTCCAACCCTTTGCCTATAACCCTTTGACAGTGCGCCTATCAGTTTGTTTTTTTCAGGGCCAAGTCCGGTTTGCTCAATCATTTGCGTCACCCTTTTCTGAGTTTCATTCACATTCTGCAAACCCGCCACAAACCGGAGGTACTCCTGCACGTACATGTCTTTATACAGTGGGTTGCTTTCCGGAAGATAGCCAATTTTCGACCGCACTTCCAATGGCTGCTGTTCAACATCGAAACCACACACTTTCGCTGTTCCGGATGTTTGAGGGACAAAACAGGTGAGGATTTTCATAGTCGTGCTTTTGCCTGCACCATTCGGCCCCAGGAAGCCAAGAATCTCACCTTTTTTTGCTTCGAATGAAGCATTGTTTACAGCCTTTTGCTGCCCAAAGACTTTTGTAAGTTGCTGTACCTTAACGGACATGAGTCATTGATAATAGAGAATAAAAATCTGTACAACTGAGGCCTTGTGAATTACCTCTTTCCATAAATCAAAACAAAGGACAAATCTACTAATTTTCACAGCTATCAACCTGACCTGCTGTAATGCTACATTTCTTTAATTGTCAGATGTTGCCTTTTACCCGTAAAAAGCAATAAACGCATTGGGCTACATTCATTGTGTGTTTAAATGCACTAATGGTTGCAAGCTGCAACTGTTTCTTTGTTTTTTCCAAACAATGCAGACCATGGTAAAGGCACTCATGTTCAAAAGGGTTTTGTCTGAAAAGGTCATATACACATAATGACGCAACTGCCCTACGGCACGATATTGACACTTGAAAAATTAGAATTCACTGGAATACTTAGGGGTGTTAAGCGAAACTCACCCATTACTATACTGCAAAAAGACCTGTTCTTTGTAACTCCGCTGGTTTCAGCTGAAGAGGTTGACAGGGCTCCTGATATTTTGGACAAGCGTGTATATCCCAACCCTGTACATGAGGTTTTAACCTTACGGATTAAAGAACGGAGGGCTTCTGAAGGAGAATTCCGGGTTACTGACATTCAGGGTAAGGTCATCATAGAAGAACCCATGCGACTGTCGGCTGCCAACAATGTGATTTCCAGAAGGTTGTCATCAATGCAGGATGGAATATACTATGCAAGCGTAACAACTGATACAAGCTCTGGAACTGTAAAATTTGTGAAAGTCAATCGCTGACATCTTCAGTTTATAAAGCATAAAAGGTCATGGAGTGCTAAATCATCCATGACCTTTTACATTTCTTATTTGGAGCAATTATTGCCCCCCATTATCCCTGCGAACCATTTCCTTATTTATACCACTCGAATTTTGTTGTTGTTTAGGTTGTACAACCGGAAAAGAGAAGGTAGAGTAGTGGGCATATTTCGCATCCGAATACAGTGGGAACTTGTACTGCAATGCGAAAGTTGAAAGGAAGGTTTTAAATTCCGCAACATCAATATTTCTTGAATTGGGCTTCAGGAAGAATCCCAAATGGTCGATTGTACCATTGTTGTTCCAGAAAATGTGCATCCAGCATTTCACGTCTTTCAGGTTGAAGCCAGTGAGTTTGGCGTAGGCCTGCATTTCCAGCATCATGCTTTGCAATTTTTCAAAAGCAAGATTCATATCATTACCGCAAGCGTCCAAAAGTGTGGTGTATTTGGACGAAAGATGTTCATATCCCTGGTCGTTTTCACCTAGAAGGAAAACCATAGGAAGTTTAGGCGGGTTATTATTGCTGAGGAGTGATGAGTTTTGAGAATAGACTAAGCCATATCCGCTCCAAAAGAGCAGCACAAGTACCCAAAAGAGGTGTTTCCTTTTACTATGTTTCATATGCAAGGGTTTAGCGAAGTGCCTGTCTTAAAGTTGACTATTGTTCAAACAAACGGGGCATTGGGCTAAGGGGTTGCATCTAATTGTTTATCGTGAATGAAACCAGTAAGGTGTTATAGAGGTAGTAATTTGCTCAGTAACCATGACAAATCTAAGGATTTATGTCATTACTTGCATGTTCGTCGAAAATTAGGCCAAAGTTTTTTATAAGTGCCTACTTTGCAGGCGTTTTCATATTAAACAACATGAGAAGACTAACTGAATTGCCATGATAATTGACATTTTACTGTTAATCATTGCGGGTTGGGGGTTTTATCAGGGTTATTCCCGCGGCATCATAAAGACTGTTTTCACGGTTTTTTCCATCATATTTGGTTTGATGGCGGCCTTTAAATTTGCACCTGCCGCAACGAGGTTTCTGGAAACGGCTTTTAAAACTGAGAGTGCGTTGACCTTTGTAGCCGGTTTCTTACTGTCCTTCGTGGTTACCATGATTCTGATCAGGCTTATGGCCCGTTTTTTTGAAAAAGCACTCCAAACAGCGAATATCAATGTCATCAACAAATTTGCAGGCGGTTTATTGATGACTTCCTTGTATACATTGGTTTTCAGCATGATGGTTTGGTTTGGTGACAAAGCTCATATCATTTCTCCTGAACTCGCCTCTGAATCCGCTACTCATAATTTCCTCATTGAGTTCCCAACCAAAATGAAATCGGTCTATGAGTTTGTTAAACCCACCTTCCAGGAATTTTGGGCGGAATCGGTAAAATTTATGGACAAACTTGAAGATGAGAGTGTAAAACAAAATGAATCTGAACCTACCATTTTTGACATACCTGAGGAGCAGAAAAAGCTGCCCGATTAAGGTACAGGTCTTTTCCTGAAAACAATATTGTCAGAGTCAAGTCCCTGAGATGCTATTGATTCATCCAGGTTTTTCACGTGTTTTAAATATCCTGTATGGTCAATTTGATTTGCAGCGTAGCCGATTGAGTCGGCATATTCAACCACCTTCCTGTGTATTTCAGAATTTCTGTGGTACTCCATTGCAATAATCGGGGCGTGCCTATTCATCATATTTTTCATTCCGTGAAAAACTGACATTTCAGCTCCTTCAACATCAATTTTGATGAAATCGGGATGAATGTTGCGTTCATCAAAGAATGAATCCAGACTCCGCGATGATATTTCTAATTTTTCTGGTTCATTGCATTGCAGCCACTTTTCTGATTTTCCTGCTGGCAAATGGCTGGAATTATACTCAGAATAAAGAAGCGGAAATTGGTAGAAAATTACCGGCTTGTTGTCGTTCCCTACTGCAACTTGAAATGGCTCAATGTTTTGCGCAAAGTGTGTGTTTTCTTCGAGAATTCTGAAAGTAAAAGGGGAAGGCTCAAAGGAAAAGATTTTACCAGGCGCTCCTGCCAGATAACTTCCGAGTAGGCTAAAGAAACCAAAATGCGCCCCCACATCTGCTATGACAGAACCCTCTTTTATGTGTTTGATAAGAAAACGGGTCAACCGAATTTCTGAGTCGTGGGTTTTACCCCCGAATAAGTAAATATCGGTGGCAGCAGGCAGAACCACTTTCATTGGCTCGCCAAAAAAGGTGTAAGTAATGACCTGTTTACCTTTCTTAAAAAGGTGATAAACCAATCGTATAAAAACAACAGCGAAAACATAATGGAGTGGCCGATAAATGAATCGGGTTAGCCTTCCCGACTGGGCAAGGTGCTCAATTTTGTCAACTTTAATTAAAAGGCTTTTTATGTCCTTCATTTCTGATTTTATCCACCCTAAAATGTGCAGTTCGCACGAGGGCTAATGTTGACTTGAACAGATGTTTTTTTTACAACTTCTCTATTTTATCCAAATAGAACTGCTTATCAGCAAAATCTCTGGATTCAAATACTTTTTTCCATTCGTTCACTTTTGTCCGGTCTTTTAGCTGGGTATAAATTTCAACCAGGTTATAAACGTAAATGGCATAGGGATACTTGCCAAGCTTCTGAACCGCTTTTTCGAAGGACTGCGCGGCTTCAGAAAGTTTATTCTGCCTGTAAAGGGCAAATGCCTGCTCAATGGTTTCATTGATTCCTGAATCAACAATTAGTCCATTGAAACGAAAGCAAAATCCCGAGCAATCTTCAAGCAAGTCCACAAATACCGTGTTGGTTTGTGTTGCAGGAAAGCGCAATTCAAATTGAAATTCCTGTCCTTTATAGGTGAACTTGAAATCCTCGGGACAATTTGAAATGCCAATGGTTTGTTGCAGCCTGAGCTTTTTTCCTTCTTCAACCAGATAGGTATTCCTGTCCACACAAAACCAGTCTTCATTTGCATCTTTATTGACCAATTTGAAAAAAACACGAAAGCCTGTGGTGCTTTTTTCAACCTTAAAGACGTGGAGTGTGGGATGGGATTTTGCACCAAAATTTGGATTCAATATCACCTGGCTTTGAACTGTATTCACTGCAGACAGAAAGAAAAGGAGAAAGAGTTGTTTTTTCAAAGCTGAATAGTTTTTAGTCAGATTACTGGATAATAAGCAAACTTTCATTCCGTATTCCTGAGTAACTTTTTTCTTGATTTCCAATGGCAAAGTAACAACAGATAGTGCCAAAAAAAGAATGCAGCCGTTTTGCGACTGCATTCTTCCATTTACAAACTTATGATTATTGCATAAAGCTGAATCCCAGTCCAACAGCAATCAGCATAGCGCTTTTGCCGAAGGTATCCTTGGCTTCATTCTGCTTATCCTGGTAAAATGTCCTTGAAATACCCAGGTTCACATTGAATTTGTCTGACAGGTTATACTGGCCTCCAACACCGATCGTACTTGAAGGAAGGCTGTAACTCAGGTCACTTTGATATTTGGCTTTCTTCTGAGTTTTAGCGAACAAATAGCCACCACTTACAATTAGTTTATCTGAAAGGCCATATTGAAGACCCAATGCGAATTCGGTAGCATCGCCATCAAGATAGTCCTCATTGGCTTTGTCATTGTTGTAGTACTTTACTTTCTTATCAAAATACCTATGGTATCCGCAAGAAACTTCTAGGTTGTCAGAAGCTTTAAAGCTCAATCCTGCGGAAATCCACGCAGGAAAGTCATTGTTTTTTTCTGCTCCATTAGGGAACAAACCAGAAGGATCGACCCGTGTATTATTCTTGAGCTTCAGTTCAGTAGAATGTTCATATTTCAAACCGATATTCAGTTTGTCTTCCATAAATGAGAGGTTCATCCCAAATATTGGAGTAAAACCGGAACCGCTTTGTTTGGTGCCCAATTCCTGATCCTTGGTAGCGTTTGCATAACCAGTCATAGTTGCGCCATTAGCAGTAAAACCAGGAGCTAAAGCAGTCAGGGTAGCAGCTGCTGTACCTACGTTCATTCCAGTAGTGCTTATTTTGGCAGCTCCCAGGATTTGTGCTATTTGTGCCTGGGTTGAAGCTGGAAGCGAAGTAAGGGGAGTAGTTGCGGGCATGCCGCCGGCAATCAATGCCTGTAAACCCTGTGATGCTGTTGTAGCACCGGTGGCGAGCAAACCCATGGTTGCAGCAGCATCGGTAAAGAACTTCGTAGCGGATACAAAACTGCCATTATAGGAAGCACCAAAAGCAGGATAATTCGGGTTGATCTGGATATTTTTGATGTAGCCTTCATAATAGTTAAAGCTTTCAGGAGCAAGAATGTACCTGCCACCAACGAAAAGAGAAATCATGTCATTGACAGCATAAGAGGCTCCTAATTGAACTCCGAAGAAGCCCTGTGAACCTTTAACGTTCATTTCAGTCGAGTATCCTGAAGTTGGTATACCTTGGGCAGACAGCCCGACTGGTATGGAAGCGATGTCTTTTTCGAAAGAGGGCACACCTTTTTCGAATATAGCGCTACCACCACCACCGATAACAACTACACCACCTGAAATGGCCAATTTTCCTTTTTTGTAAGCAGCAAACAGAGTCGGAAGTACCAGTACAAACGTTTCACCTTTGAATTCAGGATTGTTGAAAGTGGGGTTTGTACAGGTAATAATTCTTGTTTGGAAGGCTGTCTGATTGTTTATAGCAATATGAAAGCCGTCCGGTAATTTGGTTAAACCTGCAGGGTTGAAGAAAACCGCATCGAGTTCGGTGGTGGCATCTCTCGATAAGGTTCTTACCCATTGGGCACTTTGGTTGGTATTGTGCTGCATTCCACCACCGAAAACGGGGATCACAGCCAATAAGGCTAGTAGAGTGAATAGATTTCGTTTCATGATAAATTGTGTTTAAGTTTTGCGTAAAGATATGCCGATACTGTTTTCCAAAAGAATTATGGAAATTGATTTTCCTTACCCCTATATCCTGATATTACTGGATATTATTGGCTTTTGTATGAGAAGCCGGGATGGTTCTATTCCTGTGATTTCGACTTGATTTTCCTGATGCGAATGGGGTTAAACCACAGCCAGAAGCCACTGAAAGATAACAGGATAAGACCAAGTGAGATTATTGTTATGAAAATGAGCTTGATTTCACCATTCCGGGTATCAAACAGATGATCCAATATGGAGCCATCGTGTATTTTTTCCAAAATATCGGAATATCTGATTTGTACATTCAGTATTTCACCCGTTTGAAGATCCAATTGTATTTCAGAGAAATGTTGTTTGTAAACCATTTTGGCTATTCCCTTGTCGGGCCTGATATCGACGCGGTCCAGTTCCCCGGATTGGAAAAGATTATTGAGCGCAAAATTTTGGGCAATAGTGACCAAAGAGTCCACAGGTATCCAGGTGCCTGAAACTGTACTTGAGCCCTGAGCAGTTTTGGGCAGAAGTCCGGTGTCTTTCTTCCAACCCAGGAGGAATCCTGTGACACCCATGATGAACATGAAGGCGAAAAGTGGAATAGCTATCCAATGGTGCAGCTTGCGATATAGTCTGGTAGTCTTTGAAACTTGTTGAGCAGCCTTGTTCAATTTGTTTGAATTTGGGCGGCAAAGTAAAAGGATATTTGGAATTACCTTGTCAACCGGCTTGCGAATTATCTACCCATATAAACAAGCAGTACTGAAACATCGGCAGGAGTGACGCCACTAATCCGGCTTGCCTGTCCAATTGTTCGGGGTTTTTGTTTGGACAACTTTTCCCGGGCTTCTGCCGAAATACCACTGACACTGTGATAGTCGAAATCTTCCAGGATTCTTACTTCTTCCAACCTGTTCATCTTATCCACCAATTCCTGTTCCTTTCGGATATAACCTTCATATTTCATTCGAATTTCAGCCTCGTTGATGTGTTCATCGGCATAAACAGTAAGGAAGGTATCCAATTCAGGGAGCACATCTCTCAAATCGGAGGTATTGATATTGGGCCTGAGTAATATACCATGGAGCTTCACTTGCTGAGAAATCGGAGAGGAATCCTTTGATTCAAGGAGACTGTTTATCGAGTCCGGGATGACACTATGGTTGCGGAAAAACGTTTCAATCTCTGCTGTGGCAAACTCTTTTTTCCGTACCTTTTGAATGCGTTCTTCCATTTCCTGATTAGACACCCCGGATTCCTTCATTAGCTCATAGGCTTTTGCAGTAAGCCGGATATCGGCATTGTCCTGCCGCAATAATATTCGGTATTCAGCCCTGGAGGTAAACATGCGGTAAGGTTCTTCCGTTCCTTTGTTCACCAGGTCATCTATCAATACACCGATATAAGCTTCGGAGCGTTTCAATATCAGTGGTTCCCTGTCATGAATAAGCTGATGCGCATTAATGCCGGCAATAAATCCTTGACTGGCAGCTTCTTCATAACCTGTTGTGCCATTGATTTGGCCAGCAAAAAACAGATTGTGAATAAGATGGGTTTCAAGAGTAGGTTTTAGTTGTAAAGGGGGGAAATAGTCGTATTCAATGGCATAGCCCGGTCGGAACATTTTTACATTTTCAAAACCAGGAATTAGTTTCAATGCTTTGTATTGAACATCTTCTGGCAGTGATGAGGAAAAACCATTGACATACACTTCGCAAGTGTCCCTTCCTTCGGGTTCTACGAAAAGCTGGTGCCGGTCACGTTCTGAGAAACGGTTTATTTTATCTTCTATAGACGGACAATACCTCGGCCCTACTCCCTGAATTCGCCCAGCAAACATGGGTGACCTTTCGAATCCAGTTTTCAAAATATCATGAACATCAGAACTGGTGTAGGTAACATGACATGGAATTTGATTTTTCAGTTCTGGAGTTTCAGTGAATGAAAACCTCCCCGGAGGATCTTCGCCAGGCTGTATTTCCATTCTGGAATAGTTAATGGTGCGACCATCGAGCCTTGGTGGTGTACCGGTCTTCATCCTGCCCGCTTCAAATCCCAATTGTATAAGTTGCTCAGTGATCCCGGTTGCAGCTTTTTCACCAGCGCGACCTCCACCAAACTGTTTTTCGCCAATGTGAATGATGCCATTCAGAAAAGTACCGTTTGTCAGGATAACCGTTCTTCCTTCAATTTGCAATCCCAAACTGGTGCGTATACCCTTTACAGCATCACCTTTTACCAACAATCCGGTTACCATTTCTTGCCAAAAGTCAATGTTGGGATGTGCTTCCAGCAAACTTCTCCATTTCAAAGAAAACTGCATCCGGTCACTTTGAGCCCTGGGGCTCCACATGGCTGGCCCTTTTGAACGGTTTAGCATTCGAAATTGAACCATCGTATGATCCGTCACAATACCTGAGTACCCTCCAAGTGCATCTATTTCCCTGACTATCTGACCTTTTGCTACTCCTCCCATAGCTGGATTGCAGGACATCTGAGCGATGGTCTGCATATTCATTGTGGCCAACAAAACTTTGGAACCCAGGTTAGCTGCTGCTACCGCTGCCTCGCATCCGGCATGACCGGCTCCCACTACTATGACGTCGTATTTTGGAAACATCCTGAAAAAGTAATACTGTTAGGTCAATTTGTCCATCTCACAGCCATGAGTACAGTTGTTTTTAAAAAAAGTTTGCAAAATTATGAAAAAGCTGGGTTAGGCACATTACGCAATAATGAAGTGGGTAAGGGTTTGGCTTATAGTATTTTGGGGTTGCGGCATTTAAAATGGTAGGGATTTACAGATTTTGATTCCCTTAATATTTTTTAAAAAAAACTATATATAGTCTTGCCAACTCTGATTTGCCCGTTATCTTTGGTGAAACATTCCTGATAACCAGACCAGAAATTAAATGCAAACGAAGAAACCCGCCCTTTTAAATGGCACTCAAGTTGACACTGCTACCCGTGTAATTAGGGCATATAAACATCCATACCGTTACGACATTATTGGCAAGCTTTTGCGAAACGGACGTATGTCAACCGGTGAAATCGCCTCCTACCTGAATTTGGAAGTGAACTACATAACCGAACAACTGGAAGTACTTAGCGACACAGGTTTGGTCTTATCTGAAGTATCAGACAGCGAAAAGTATTTTGTTGCCAATGAGAAAAAACTGCTCCAGCTCAAAAAAAGTATTGAAGCCGTCTTCAGCCGGTAATCATCTTTTTTCGTTATTCCAGCAATATTAAATTCCATTAGGAGTTCATTCCTCCACAAACAGCAATAACCTGCCCAGTGATGTATCGTGAGCGATCAGAGCCCAGGAAAGCACATAAATCGGCAACCTCTGTGCCTGTCCCAAACCTCTTTAATGGTATGTTAGCAAAATAGGCTTCCTTGGTTTTTTCATCCAGTGCTTCGGTCATTTCAGTTTCAATAAAACCCGGTGCAATGGCATTACAGCGGATACCCCTGGAGCCTACCTCCTTGGCTATGGATTTAGTGAAGCCAAAAATTCCTGCCTTGGATGCAGCATAATTGGCCTGACCAGCATTCCCGGTGATGCCGACAATGGAACTTACATTAATAATGGAACCGGACCTGGCTCCAAGCATAGGGCGAAGAATGTGTTTTGTAAGATTGAACACTGACTTCAGGTTGGTGCCAATAACCTGGTCCCATTGCTCTTCGTTCATTCTTAGCATGAGCGTATCACGAGTAATACCTGCATTGTTGATGAGAATGTCAATCTTTCCGAAGTCGGTCAGGACTGATTTTACCAACTCTTCAGCTTGTGCGTAGTCCGCAGCATCCGAGCGGTAGGCTTTGGCCTGTACTCCAAATTCTGAAGCCAAATCATTGGCCAGTTTATTGGCCTTCTCTTCTGATGACAGGTAGGTAAAAGCTATCTGAGCTCCGTCTTTGGCAAATTGACGAGCTATTGCAGCACCTATTCCTCTGGAACCTCCGGTAATAAGGGCAACTTTATCCTGTAATAACTTCATGTTTGTTCCTGATTTAGTTTTGCCAGTCCAACCAGTTGTTATGAAAGCAGTTTGCCGGCAAAAGTGTAGTTAAGAATGTATCAGCAGCAAAAGTAAGAATTCGGGTCAAATGCTTAGTTCCAAGCCATCATAGGCAAGGAATACATTGTGGGGAAGTTCCTTCGACACTTCTTCATGCAAACCCATATTATGACTGATATGGGTAAAATAAGCTTTTTCGGGTGCCAATTCTTCCACAAGCTGGATAGCGCCACTCAGATTCAAATGAGAATGATGGGGCTTTCGGTGCAGCGCATTGAGCACCAATACTTTTGAATTTCGTGCCTTTTCTTTTTCCACTTCATTTATAGTTCTAACATCGGTCAGGTAGGTGAAATCCCCGAAGCGAAAACCCAATACAGGTTGATTGCCATGCATGGCTTCAATGGGTATGATTTCAAAACTCTTGATGGAAAAGGGACGTTCTTTTGCGATTCTGAAGAAATCGATACAGGGGGCGCCGGGGTAGGGGTTATCATCAAAAATATAACTGAACCGCTTTTTTACGGAATGGATTACCAGATCTGAAGCATAAATGGGCATCGGTTTTCCCGATCTGAAATTAAATGGTCTGATTTCATCCAGCCCAATAATGTGGTCGTTATGATCGTGAGTTAGCAAGAGTGCGTCGAGTGACTTCACATTATTGCGAAGCATTTGCATACGAAAGTCCGGACCTGCATCAACAGCAATGTTCAGCTTAGAGGTAGCTACAAGAATGGATGTCCTGCTACGTTTATCTCGTTCACTAGTGGAAGTGCAAACGGGGCAATCACAGGAGATGACTGGCACTCCTTGAGAAGTACCTGTGCCAAGAAAAGTTACCTGTATAGGACCGTGCAATTGTGTTTTTGTCAATTAAGCCTATTCAATTTTTCAGATTTATCCTACCCACGCAATATGGCAAACTTTCTTCCAAAAACTCACCCTTTTAATGACGCAATCACCAAACTCCATAGTTTTTCATACGGTACCAATTCCACTTCACCGCTCTGATTAGCCAAATCCAAAGGGACGGATTTTAATTTTTGCCTGTATTTGTTGGCATGCCTGCCAATAGCTTTCTTATTGAAAAAGGCTTTGGGTAGCTGCTGTAACATGTGGATAAAACAATTGCTCCGGAAAGTATCGTCTTTTCTCAGATACCGATAGGAATAGGCTTTCAAAGATTCCAGCCTGTCGGATACATCTCCAAATCTCTTTTGCTGAATCAAAAACAAAATTTGCAGTACCAGAATGGTAATATTGGAGCCCCGTTTATCTTTTGAAAATACAGGCACATCGTTCAGAAATTTGCTTAGTTTGAATCTTCCCAGTTTTTTAAGACTTACCCTATCAGGAGTAATGGCACCATTTGCGATAAAAAAGTGAATGTAAGTTTCCAGAATAGCCCATTGCTCCTGGTAGTGTGCAGGTAAGGACTTAAAAGCCGGCAATGACTGGGCTTCCACAAAAACTTTTAATGCTTTTTGATAATTGCCGGAATGAAAAAGTGAAATCAGAAGATATTCGTTGGTGACATACCAGTTCAGCACGCCTTTGTCCACCAGATTCAGACACAATTCCAGGGTTTTCTGACTTTCTTCAAATTCTCCCAGTTGAATCTGGCAACTCGCCATTTTTATCTGAAAAGTATAAAGGCTGGTTTTGGATTTTGCCTTACCCTTTTTCTTGAGTTGTGAAACGGCTTCCTTGCAGACCCTAAGTGTATTCTTGTAGTCGTTGACTATTTGATAGCGAAGACTCATTACTAAATAGGCCATCAAAATGTACCGATATGTTTTGGCTTTAGTGCCAAGTTTAACCAGGTTATCCTTGTATTGGGATGCTGTTGCTGCGAGTTCAGGTTTTGTGGCCCTAGACCTTGTAAAGTGTATGGCGAGTTTATGATAGTATTCTTCTGCCAGAATTTCGGCTTGGAAAATTTCGGTGTAGCTTTTTAACAACTTATTGCATCTAACAAAGTTCTTCTGGTCTCCCTGGGGTCCAGCATAAATCATATGTAATTCCCTTAGTACATTGACCACCAAGTCTGTGAACTCAAATTTTTGTGCCCTTTTTAATATGCTTTCACCCAAAGGAACAGCAGTTTTTAATGCGCTTCTTCCGATGAGAATCTTAAGAGCTGCAAAATCCCTATAACAGGTATAATAGGCTGTTTGCAGGTCGTCATAGTCGGGTTTGTTGATATCAATGAAGAAAATTGAATTAATGAGACGTTGGTATAACCTGCGTTTGATTTTGCCATAATTCACATGTTGTCTTGGAGAATCCGGATAAATGAACCGGGCTGCTTCGCTATCTGAAGCAAATTTACCCTCTGCTATACCAGAGTAAAGTGCCTGAAGCTTTGATTCGTTCTCCTGAAAATTACTGACCGTGTCCAAATTTTTGGCTTTATTTTTGGATACAATGTTCACCAGTTCTATCAATTGTTCCATATCGGATAGTTTAGAATTGATTCCCCTCGAAAGTTTCCCCCTTAGTATTTCTGTGAATCTCCTTTACCACCTCCTGTAATGCACAGAATTATACTGTATTCAAATTAGGAAACAGCTCACTTGCGTATTGCTATTGCTCCCCGACACAAGACCCTCTTAAGAATTTAAATCCATCAAGGTATTGCGCTATGGGCTGGTCAGATTTTAGCGGCATTTAACAATTTTCATAACTTTTTAAAGGATTAACTATGGATATCATCACTCTGCTCGAAGTTATTATTGGGGCTATGACTACCAATATCATCATCACTGACGTAAATTCAATTTGATTCGGAAATCGGTGATCTAAGACTAAGTGTAGTCAAATAATACTTGACTGCAATTTACAATTCTTTGGAAAAGAAGAAAACTATTCTACTGGTTTACAGTGGATTAGTTTTCTTATTTTAAAATTATTGAAAAAACTGGATGGGTAAAATTGTCGTTATTTTCTATTTCATTGAGCATTTCATGTACTTACCTTTGTTTTGTCAATTGATATAGAATTATGAAAACGCAGGCAGAATTGCCAGAGAAGAAAAAATAAAACCTCCGCTGAGTTACAGATTCGCAATCGCTCCGAACAAAAATTGAAAAAAGCCTTCGGGGTAATCCCAAAGGCTTTTTTCAATTCTTCCCTCTTGATGCCAAAGTACTACCATTCAGAAAGGGGCAAAAAAAAATGAAGGCAATCCCGCTTACCAGAAAAAACTCAGTGAGAGTAAATGAGCGATTGCCTTCAGAATAACGCCTATTTCTTTAAACCATTTTCAATACGATTGAGCATCAGAAAACGCTGCCAGAAAATGACGTTCTTTCAAAAAAATTTTGAATAAGGCATTCACGCTTCAATCTTCAGTTATTTTCAGAGGGTAAGAGGCCCTGCCTTGATGTATAATTATCCTACAGAAGAATTACACCATGAGCCATAAATTTGAACTCTTTCTTGGGTTCAGTGATGGCGTCAATTTCTTCCTGTGATTTTCCGGCGTCCTCGGCCAGGTGTTTCAGTTGGTCAACAGAGGTCATTTCCTTAAAAGCATAACCTTCCATTATGATTTCACGACCAGCTGCATCCAAAGGCATGAAAAATCCATAATCCTTAAATTTCACAAAGACTGGAGGAGCTTCCTTCCCATCGCTGATGGTCATCCAGCAGCCTTTATTTTGGCAAACTGAAAGTACAGTTCCGCGCACTTTGGCGTCCATCTTTTCTTTTTCACCAAACTTGCTTACGAATTCTGTGTAACTGAGTGCTCCTTTAGGGCTTATGGCTTCGCCAAATTTATTGGAATCACTTGTGCCAACGGCTTTTTTATTCGCACAAGCAGTAGCCAGGATGGCAATAATTGCGAAAAATAAAATTCTCTTCATCGATTGTAATTTATTGGTTAGTAGTGAGTCAAAATGTCCCCTTAATCAGGGGCCCGATTTTGAAATGGCTGTAAATGTAATTGGCAACCTAAACTTTCTGCAATTATTTAACCAGATCATAACTATCATACATACTAAGCCCAACCAAAGAATACGTTATTGGCTTACATACTTTTGCCTCATTTACAACCGTACCCGGATAAAGCTCCATTTCTACCCGATTTTTTGTTTTGGTAACCCGAATTGAATGTTCCAACTCTGGACCATGAAAGTATCTGTTGTTGGCATTTATTCTTCAACTATGAATGCAATGAGCTTTTTTAGCTGGCACCTGGCAGCCTTTCCATTACTGAGTCTTTTAGCCGGAAACTTAGATTTAAATATCCAAATTGCTGACGTCCAAATAACTTCCTTTGGCTGTCAGAAAGGCGATTGTTACAATGGGTATGGAGCCTTTGTCTACCAGAGCGGTGACCGTTACATTGGATACTTCAAAGAAGGCAAACCTCATGGAAATGGTATCATGTACTATTCAAACAAAAATAAGTACATTGGCTCATGGCAACAAAGTGATAAAGAGGGCACCGGCAGGTTTGTCTTTGTTGAAGGTGATGAATACTTAGGAGGTTTTCACAAAAATCAGTTTCATGGATTTGGTGTGATGCATTTTTCAAACGGCGACCGATATGAAGGACAATGGCAATTCAACTTCCCAGAAGGACATGGAAAGTTTTTTTATCAGGAGGGGAATTGGTTTGAGGGAATGTTTTCAAAAGGCAGGTTTCAAGGTGAAGGAACCATGCACTATTTGGATGGCAGTCATTATAAAGGCCTTTGGAAAGATAGCCGGAAACATGGCAATGGAGTACTGCACTTAGCTTCTGGGCAAACAATAAAGGAAAGGTGGCAGAATGGTGAATTGGAAGGAAGTGGAAAATCGAAAACAGAGGAATCAATGCCAAATCCTGGAATCTACCGTCCGGAGCCGACTGCATCATTAGACAATCCACAAAGCCAGGGACCAATTAAGATTTGGGCATTGGTTGTTGGTGTTGCTGCATATTCAAGCATGCCTTCACTGCGGTACACCGATGATGATGCCTATCAGTATTATGCATTTTTGAAAAGCCCCGAAGGAGGCGCCTTACCTGATTCACAGATTCAGCTTCTTATAGACGAAACGGCAACCCGGGATAATATTTTGCTGGCTCTGAAAACCATATCGGCTAAAGCAGGCCAGAACGATGCTGTATTGTTTTATTTCTCAGGGCATGGATTGGATGGTTCATTTGTTCCGGTTGATTTTGACGGGCTTAGAAACAGGATTTCTCATGAAGAAATTCGGCATATTCTGGCCTCTGCGCGGGCACGGCACAAACTGGTTTTTGGTGATGCATGCCACTCCGGTTCTTTATATGGAATGATTCAGGAAGGAGAAATGTTGGCAGCAAGGTCTTCGGACCAAATGCTGCAGCGGTTTTACAAAGCATTTGAGGATTCAGAAGGCGGTATGGCACTATTACTTTCATCAAAAAGCAAGGAGGTGTCTTTAGAAGATTCTGGATTGCGCAGCGGAGTTTTCAGCTATTTTCTCATAAAAGGTCTCAAAGGGATGGCAGATGCTAATAAGGATGGCTTGGTGACGATAACAGAATTAGCCTTGTTTGTTCAGTCAAAAGTGAAATCATATACTGCAGGTGCCCAAACCCCGGTGCTGTTGGGTCAATTTGATATCAGCATGCCTGTAGGAGTGATAAGAAATACTTCCTTGAACAGGCCATGACTTTCCAAAGTGACTTTCATCCAAATCACCACTGAAAGGTGGTAGTTTTCACAAAACCACCAAAATTGTAACCATAAAAATTCCTTTCTTTGCCACGCTCTGGATGGAATCCGTGAAAACGGTATTTCTCAAATATTTACCTATGGAAATTCTTGGAGTGGAGCATTGGCAATTAATTGTCTTGTTTTTTCTGGTAGCCACTTTGTATTCAAGTGTCGGGTTTGGCGGCGGGTCCAGTTATTTGGCATTATTGGCACTTTTTGCAGTCGATTTTCTGTTGACAAGATCCGTTGCACTAATGTGTAACATCACAGTGGTGACCGGCAGTGTGTATATTTTTTATAAAAAGGGGTATCTGGATATCAGGAAATCCATTCCTCTGGTACTTCTGAGCGTGCCACTTGCTTTCGTTGGAGGTTATCTGCCCATAAAAGAAACTTCCTTTTATATTCTTTTGGGTGGCACTTTGTTCTTTGCTGGTATCCTAACCTGGTTTCAACCTACACCCAAAAATGGTAATGGGAATTCTACTGCCCATTCCAACCTGACCAGTTCAGGCATTGGCGGAGCCATAGGATTATTGTCAGGCATGGTAGGAATCGGAGGAGGCATTTTTTTAGCGCCGCTACTCTATCTAGTTCGCTGGGCATCTCCCAAAGCCATTGCGGCAACATCAAGTCTGTTCATTCTGGTCAATTCCATTTCCGGGTTAGCCGGACAATTGTTGAAACCGGGATTTAAAATGGATTGGTATTTTGCTCTTCCACTTTTGGTATCGGTATTTATTGGTGGACAATTGGGTGTTAGGTTAACTTCTGGGAAACTCCCCGCAATCTGGGTACGAAGGGCAACAGCGTTGCTTATTTTGTATGTCAGTTCCCAGCTTTTAATGAAATATTTGTAAAACTAACCTTTACATGAAACTATCGGTTTTGGCATTTGGCTTCACAAAAGATATCATCGGCAAGAGATTTTCAGAAATGGAATTGCCAGAGGGAAGTAATATTGCCGACTTCAGAAGCTCGCTTTTTAACCGCTACCCGGAACTGAAAAAAATGGCAAGTATCCGGCTCGCTCTTAACTCGGAATACGCCGACGAAACAGTTCTCTTAAAAGAAAATGATGAGGTGGCACTGATTCCTCCTGTCAGTGGGGGATAAACATAGTTAGACTTGTAAAACCGTTTAGGCATTAATCAATTTCCAGGATGTTTGATATTCAAATCACAGAAAAAAACCTGAATCCGGAGGCCTGCCTACATTTTGCATCGACGCATGATGCAGGAGCAGTGAATGTATTTATTGGCCTGGTGAGAAATCAGACTAAAGGTAAAAAGGTGCTTTGCCTGGAATACGAAGCCTATGAGCCTATGGCTGTCTCTGAAATGCAGAAGATTGCTGAGCAGGCCAAAGATAAATTTCAGGTAGAGAAAATTTCCATTCACCATCGCGTGGGCACATTACATGTTGGGGATGCAGCGGTAGTCATCGCAGTATCAACACCTCACCGTAAAGCTTCTTTCGAAGCTTGTGAATTTATAATCGATACCCTGAAAGAGACCGTTCCCATCTGGAAGAAAGAAATATTTGAAGATGGTGAAATTTGGGTAGCGGCCCATCCTTAAGGAAAAAGGAAAAAGGCAAAAGGAAAAAGGACCCCGAGTGCTCGGGGGGAAAATAACCAAGCCCCAGCAACCAACTGCCAACTGCCAAGAGCCAACTGCCAAGAGCCAGCCCCGAAGGGGCAAGCAGCCAATAGCCAAAAGCCAACCGCCAACCGCCAACTGACTTTTAAGTGGTTAAGAAAACAATTTGGCAACTTTATTTTTAACTCCTTACTAAATTTTAACTGTTGTCACCGAGTTTTTGGCATGAACAATTCTGACACCAAACAGAATAATTAATCCAATCAGGAAAAACAGCGCCAATGCCAGAACGGCGCTTCTCATACCTCCGGTTAATTGCACCAATCCAAAGCCGAAAGTGCCTATCATTGTGCTCACCTTATCCAATACATCGTAAAAGCTAAAGTAGGAAGTCGGGTCTTTTGTGCCTTCTGGAAGCAGTTTAGAGTAAGTGCTTCTGGAAAGTGATTGAATGCCACCCATAACGAGGCCTACCGCTCCTGCCAAAACATAAAATTCAATTTTCGCCTCAACAAGATAAGTGATACCGCAAATCACCATCCATATCAGAATCATGATAACCAGAGAGAACTTGTTTCCCCTCCAATCTGAAACGCGTGCAAAGAAATATGCTCCAACTATCGCCACCAGCTGAAGAATCAGAATGAGAATGATAAGGTCAGTAGCTGCGAATTTGAGTTCCTTTTCAGCAAAAGTGGCGGCAAGGAAAAGTACGGTCTGAACACCGGCATTGTAAAAGAAAAATGAAATCAGGAATCTTTTTATGTTTTTCTGATTCAACAAGGCAGCCCATACTTTTTTCAATTCTTCATAACCTTTGTTTATGATGTTTTCATCAGACTTCATTCTGGAGTCTGGCGGCAACCGACGAAATGGAATTTGGGCGAAACCCAGCCACCACAGGCCCACCATCACAAATGCCATTCTCACAGCGATACTTTGGTCAGCAAATCCCAATTTTTCGTAAAAGGTAATAATGACTAAGTTGGCTACCAACAAAATAACTGAACCGATGTATCCATAACTGAATCCCCTCGCACTTACACGGTCGTATTGGTCGTCAGTGGCAATGATGGGCAAATAGGCATTATAAAACACGAGGCTTCCTGCAAAACCAATGGTTGCAAGGATGAAAGCAGCCGTGCCGAGGGGGAGGGTGCCCATACCGGTAAAAAACCACATGGAAATACAGGCCAAGGACCCCATGGTAGTGAACATTTTGAGAAACCACTTTTTCCTGCCTCCATAGTCAGCAATGCCACTTAGCAGTGGTGAAACTAAGGCTATAAGCAAATAGGCTGCAGATACAGCAAAGGCATACAGTGCGCTATCGGTCAGCTCAAAGCCAAGGACTTTAAAATTGTCGTCAGTTACTGCCATAAAGTAGCCCGGAAAAATGGCAACAGTAATGACCAGTGCATAAGCTGAATTTGCCCAGTCGAAGAAGGCCCATCCGTTGATGGTCCTTTTGTCGTTTCGCACAACAGGAATAGAAGTAGTATTGGCCATGTATATGTTGGTTTGGCGCAAGATAGCAGGGATTTGTGATTTCAGTTCTGTAAATTGTTCGTTCAATCGATAACGCAAACCAACTATTGCTTGACCATGAAACTAATTAGCGCGAAAAAATAGTATCATTACCGGATGAAAGCAGAACAGAAGTGCCGACTTAAGACACCATGATGAATATCTGCATCCTATCACGGGGAGCCGGATTGTACTCCACTCAAAGCATCTTTCAAGCGGCCCGGCACCGGGGACATTACGTCCGCGTTATTGATCATCAACGATGTAACCTGTTGGTTGAAAATGGCATTCCACAAGTTATTTATGAAAACGAAAGGTTGGCAGGAGTGGATGCCGTAATTCCCAGAATTGGAGCCTCTGTAACAGATTATGGTGCCGCAGTTATATTGCAATTTGAGATGATGGGCGTTTATACTTCCACTCGCTCCGAGGCGCTCATCATGGCAAGGGATAAACTAAAATGCCTCCAGCACCTTACAGCAAACGGCATTGATATTCCCAAGAGTTGTATTGCGGCAGACGTGGAATCAGTTCCCTTCCTGATAGAAAAACTCGGTGGTAGTCCGGTTGTGGTGAAGATGTTGGAGAGCACCCACGGAGCGGGGGTCATTCTCGCCGAAAGTGGGCAAACTGCAGCTTCCATGGTGGAGGTTTTTGCCAATCTCAACCAACAGGTATTGCTGCAGGAATTCATAGAAGAGGCTCATGGTGCCGATATCCGGGCATTTGTGGTAGGTAAAAAGGTAGTGGCCACCATACTGCGCCAGGCTGCTGAAGGTGAATTCCGCTCTAACCTGCACAGGGGTGCTTCTGCCTCCAGTGTAGAACTAACTCCGAAAGAAGAACAGATCGTATTGAAAGCGGCCAGGCTGATGGGGCTTCAGGTAGCGGGAGTGGATCTATTGCGGTCAAAGAGAGGGCCATTGGTGATGGAAGTAAATGCTTCCCCCGGACTTGAGGGTATTGAAACAACCACAGGTGTTGATGTAGCGGGTGCCATCATAAGGAATTTGGAAGAGGGCTATAAAAGACTATCCAGAGTTCGCAAATAAATGAAATGGCTTACTCCTCTTCAGTAAGTTTTCCGGTTTTTAAAGTGATGAGTTCTTTGATGCGTTGAGCTTCCTCATACGGAAGGCCTTCAATAGCCAGGTCACTTCCGCTACCACCTGCAGTGAAAACCCTTAAAGTGGCCAGTCCCAGTGAAGATTCAATTGGTCCGCGGCTAATTTCACTGTGTTGAATCCTGGAATAAGGAATACTGGTAAGTGAGCGGAAAAATACCCCTTCCCGGTGCAGAAGGTCGTGTTCCCGAATGGCATATCCAGCCATTTCATAACGTTTGCCAGCGATGTACATGAAGAACACAAACGCACAGGACCACAAAGCCAGCAAAGCCCAACTTGTCCAAGGCCTATCAAGTGGATTAACGAAATGGAAGATCACCCATCCTATCAATGCCATTCCGAAGAAAATCATGACATTGATATAGGCGAGGTTCTTATAGGCAGGAGCCAGCCGCAGAAATTCAACTTCTCTTACTGAAGGAAGTGCGGAAATGTCGAGTTGGGAATTCTGTAATATCATGATGCAAAAGTAAAAGACTTAGGTTATAGCATCAGTATTTTATATCAGAGCATGACAAACGAAATGTAACTTGCACACTCCTCATGTGAATCAATCAAAGAAAGTGAAAAAACTCTATTCCAATATTTCCTGGTTGATAGCAGCGATCATAATCGCTTCCATTGTTTTTGCTTTTCCCCGTTATGATCGCCCTCAAACCGAAGCCACCATTGCCTGGGATGTCAGTGGCTACTACCTGTATTTGCCGGCAGTATTTATTTATAAAGATTTGCGGGAGCTAAATTTCCTTCCGGGTATCATTGAAACTTATCACCCAAGCCACTTTCCGGATCAAGCTTACCTGCACAGCCAAACTTCGGATGGGAGCAACAGAATGGTCATGAAATATCCCCTGGGAATGGCGCTGCTGTACCTGCCTTTTTTCCTGTTGGCCCATCTCGTTGCTCATTTTGGCGATTTTCCCGCAGATGGATTTTCTTATCCTTATCAGGTTGCCATTCTTCTTGGCAGCGTAGCGATTGGTTTGGTTGGACTTTGGTTTACCAAAAAAAACCTGCAACTGTTCTTTTCGGATAAGGTAACTGCAGTTACGATTTTGCTAATCGCCGTTGGAACCAATTTTCTCAACTATGCCACTTTCGATGCGGCTATGACCCATCTTCACCTCTTTGCGGTTTTTTCGGTTCTCTTTTATCTGACCGTTCGGTGGCATGAGAATCCAAGCTGGCGTTTGAGTTTCGGGATAGGATTGTGCATCGGTTTAGCAGCTTTGGTGCGGCCAACGGACATCATCATTGCGCTGGTTCCACTTTTTTATGGAATCATAAACCACAATAGTCTTCAATCAAAAATTTCTTTGCTTGCGCAACACTGGCAGAAGTTATTGGCTCTTGTCCTTACGGTAGCATTGGTCGGTTTTCTGCAATTGGCATATTGGAAATACGCAGCTGGTGAATGGATAATATACAGCTATCAGGAGCAGGGTTTCAGTTTCCTTAATCCTCACTTCAGCAATGTGCTTTTCTCTTTCAGAAAGGGGTGGTTCGTTTACACTCCACTGATGGTTATGGCTGTAATTGGATTCGTTTTTCTTGCGAAACAACGGCAGATATTCACAGCCATTTTACTGTTTTTTTTGATCAACACGTGGATAGTCAGTTCCTGGGATGTGTGGTGGTACGGAGGCTCTTTAGGGCAGCGCGCCATGGTGCAATCCTATGCATTATTGGCTTTCCCCTTAGCGGCCTCATTGTCCTGGTTGTCGGACAAAGCCTGGAAAAGATGGCTGGCTGCACCACTGATAATCTTTTGCATACTGCTGAATTTGTTTCAGACTTATCAGGCTCATTGGGGACCCTATGAGGCGGATATGATGACCAAGGCCTATTACCTGCGCATTTTTGGGAAGACCTTTAACAATCCTTATGATCGTTTCCTTATCGATACCAATGAGTATTTTGATGAAAGCAGGCCGAATTTTCGTGAAATTTATGCCAACAACCTCGATGACCTGAACCTTGCAGGTTTATCTGAAGAATTCGTCCTCACCGAACCCTTTAGCTTTTATGTAAACGACACCTTAAGTCAGTCCCCTTCCGTGAGCATTCCTGTTGATGAAATGGTGTCTGGTAGATGGCTGCACATCAGCGCCAGTTATTACAGCTCGAAAAAAGAATGGGAAGTTTGGTGGATGCCACAGACAGTTGTTCTTTTTGAGAAGGAAGGCAAGGTTGTAAAAGAGAAATTTATCCGCCCCTTTCATGTTTTGCAGAAAAATGAATGGCGCGAACTTGGCCTCGATGTAAAAATACCGGAGCAGCCTTTCGATTCTGTTAAAGTTTTTATGCGCAACCCTCGTACTGACTCCAATTTGTTTATGGACAATCTAAGAGTCGGAATTTTTGATGGTGATTAATTCAGATTAACTCCAGCGGGAGGCAGAAGAATCGAACTCAATTCCCAATCCCGGAGCATCCGGAAGTATGACAGAACCATCGGCTTGAACCACCGCACCCTTTGCCGGGTCGTTTGTCAGAAAGAGCGCGCTGTCCATGTCAGCATAGTCCAGCAATGGCAGAAACTGCGCAATGGCAGAAATACCCACGCTACTTTCCATCATGCAGCCGCACATTAGTTTTAACCCAAGTGCTCTTGCTTTGGCCACCATCCGAAGGGCGGGAGTGAGTCCGCCACATTTCATCAACTTGATATTGATGCCGTGAAAATGAGGGGCACATTTATCCAAATCTTCTTCGCGTATGCATGCTTCATCGGCAAGTACAGGAAGGACAGTTTCTGCATATACCTTTTCTGCACCAGCCCAGTCATCGGCCTTCAAGGCCTGTTCAATGTACTCGACGCCCAGTTCTTTCATCTCCACAGCATATTGAATGGTTTGTTCGGCCGTCCATGCGCAATTGGCATCAACACGCAGTATTGAATCAGTATTTTCCCGAAGCGCCTCCATGATTTCCATATCGTGGGGCGTGCCTAATTTTACTTTGTAAATGTCGTAGTTGAGGGTTTTCACCTTGCTTACCATTTTGTCAATGGAGTCGATCGTAACCGTGTAACTGCTCTTAGGCATTTTGGTGGAATCCAGTCCCCAAATTTCATGGCAGGGTTTACCCAAGAGTTTTCCATACAGGTCATGAGCAGCATTGTCGATTGCACATTGCAGAAAACCGGGACCTGAGAAATAGGGGGAAAGGTATTCCCAATATTTTTCAGGGGTGTCGAATGAATAGTTCTCAATCACAGGTCTTAATTCCTGAGCATGTTTAAAAAGGGCGGGGGTTTCCATTCGGTAATAGCTGTGCTCAATGGCTTCTCCAAAACCACTTTTCCCATCGTGTTGTAATTCCACAATAAGTGATTTGCGTTCAGAGTAAGAACCTCTGGAAATAGTGAAGGCTTCTTTTAAAATCAGGTTGACCGGATGCAGAATCAATTTCATCGATATCAATTTTAAGCGGGGCAAGGTACGCAAGCTATCAATTTGAACCCATGTTATTCGTGTATGATAAATTGCATTAAGAAAGGGTAATCATTTATGTCCTCTTAGATTGCTGCCTTCATGAAAACAGGTTTTTGAAAATTATCCAGAGGATTTTATATCCCGCCAGAATACTGCCTTTAATGGTTCCGGAGACTTTCGATACTCCAACTCTCTTGCGGTAAGATACCGGAACTTCAGTACACTTCAAGCCCATTTTGGTAGCCTTTACCTGCATCTCCACCGTCCAACCATAGTTTTGATCTGCCATGTTCATTTTCAGCAGGCATGACCAAGTTATGGCACGGAATGGCCCCAGGTCTGTAAAGCTGTATCCAAAAAATAATTTGATTAATCGCGTGGCGAGCCAGTTTCCGAAAATTTGTTGAGGCTGCATGGCTCCTCTTTCTGAATGTCCCAATGCCCTTGAACCAATTACCATGTCAAATCCCTTTTCTCTAATCGGGGCTATGAGGTGCGACATTTCAGATGGATAGTCGGAATAGTCGCCGTCGAGAAAAACTATGATGTCGGGGTGTCCCTCTATTGGTTTTACCTCGATGTATTCCATAGCTTTCAGGCAGGCGTTTCCATAACCGGGCATGGGTTGATAGACAACTGTGGCTCCATGATTACGAGCAACTATCGAGGTGCTGTCAGTACTACCATTATCGCTTACGATTACTTCAGTCACAAGGTTCCATGGAATTTCCCTCAGTACCATGCCGATAGAGTCCTCCTCATTCCAGGCCGGAATGATGACCATAATCCGTTGAGAAAGCTTTTCCACTGTTGATTATTGGGTTGTGAGCAATTTTGAATTATTGACAAAGAGAACAAAATCACTATGATGATGTTACTCCAATCTCAAAGGTGTAACTTTCCACTGTTTTCAGGAAACGTGCATCCTGAGCATCATTCAATTCATTTCACATGACTTACAAACGAAAGGATAAATACCCACCTGAGATTACCGACCCTATTTCAGATGCTTATCAGGAAATCCTGCAAAGGATTGGCGAAGACCCTACGAGAGTAGGTTTGTTGAAAACACCAGACAGGGCTGCCAAAGCCATTCAGTATTTGACACAGGGTTATTCCATGAACCCGGAAGAAATCCTTAAGTCTGCCATGTTTGAAGAGGAATACGATGAAATGGTTATTTTAAAAGACATTGAAATCTTTTCTTTGTGCGAGCATCATCTGTTGCCATTTATCGGCAAGGCTCATGTGGCCTATATTCCCAATGGCTACATCGTGGGATTGAGTAAAATTCCCAGGGTAGTGGATGTTTTTGCACGACGGCTGCAGGTTCAGGAACGCATGACGCTGGAAATCATGAACTGCATTCACAACACATTGCAACCACAGGGAGTGGCAGTGGTAATAGAAGCGACGCATTTGTGCATGATGATGCGTGGAGTTCAAAAACAGAACTCTGTTACCACCACCTCGAGCTTTACAGGCGCTTTTGAAAGTCAGGAAACACGTTCTGAGTTTCTCAACCTGATAAGCAGGAGGCTGCATTGACATTCATTAAGTAACGCTTAAAAATTAAGTTCACGATTTACGTTTACTAAACTTTT
>CAYRDX010000055.1:0-27633 GCA_964423205.1 uncultured Saprospiraceae bacterium
TATGCTTTTTAAGCCCTGAAAAAACCCATAATTTGACCGCGAAAGACGCAAAGGCGCAAAGTCACTTCATCCACATCCCTCATTCATAGTTCATAGCTCATAGTTCATAGCTCATAGTTCATAGCTCATAGTTCATAGCTCATACCTCATAGTTCATATCTCATATCTCATATCTCATATCTCAGAAAGCCTGCGATGACAAATGCCTCCTGCAAAACAGACATAAGCCAGTTCCGTTTTGAAAAAATCCGACTTACCTTTGGGCCGGTTCAGCCGATGTTGCTCCCTTTTTTCCTTTCATAGCAACCCACCTGGTTGCCACTGCGTAGAAAGCGGACAAGACCAAAACATAGCAAAACTATATTTTCAAATAAAATCAAATCATCGTGAAAGCGAAACGTATCATTATCCTTGGTGCCGCGGGCCGGGATTTTCACAATTTCAACACTTATTACCGCGACAACAACCTGTATGAAGTAGTGGCTTTTACAGCCGCTCAAATCCCCGATATCGATGGCCGGCTCTACCCTGCTGAACTTGCCGGTGCCCTCTACCCTAAAGGCATCCCCATTCTTGCTGAAGAAGACCTTTCTGAATTAATCGAAAAGCATAATATTGATGAGTGTGTTTTCTCATACAGTGATTTGAGTTACCAGCAAGTCATGGCGCTTGGCGCTATAGTTCAATCCGCCGGTGCAAATTTCACCTTGTTAGGTCCAAAACACACCATGCTGAAAAGCAGCAAACCCATCATTGCTGTTTGCGCTATTCGCACAGGAGTTGGCAAAAGCCAGACTTCCCGAAAAGTTGTCGAGATGTTGCATGAACGTGGATTGAAAGTAGTAGCTGTAAGACATCCTATGCCTTATGGCAATCTGGCGGCGCAAAAAGTTCAGCGCTTTGTCGTGATAGAAGACCTGGCCAAACATAAATGCACCATTGAGGAAATGGAAGAATACGAACCCCACATCACCCGGGGCAACGTCATTTATTCCGGTGTGGACTATGAAGCCATACTGAGAGCTGCCGAACAGGATCCTGATGGATGTGATGTCATCATTTGGGATGGTGGCAACAACGATTTTTCCTTCTTCAAACCAGACCTGCTGATTACGCTGGTTGACCCGCATCGCCCGGGGCATGAATTGTCTTATTACCCTGGTGAAGTCAATTTGCGCATGGCTGATGTGGTGGTCATCAATAAAATCGAAACAGCATCACCGGAGGGAATTACCGAAGTCAGGCGAAACATCGAAAAGGTGAACCCGAAAGCAATGGTTATTGACGGAGCTTCTCCCATATACGTTCAAGATGCCAGCGTAATTCGCGGCAAACGCGTATTGGTAGTTGAAGATGGGCCTACTTTGACTCATGGTGGAATGAAAATAGGTGCCGGCACCGTGGCAGCACGGAAATTTGGAGCTTCCGAACTCGTTGACCCACGACCATTTACTGTCGGTAAAATAACAGAGACCTTTGAGCATTATCCTGAAATTGGTATTTTGCTACCGGCGATGGGTTATGGTAAGCAACAGTTGAAAGACCTGGAGACCACCATCAATAATTCAGATTGTGATGGCGTGGTCATCGGCACACCTATCGACTTGCGCAGGGTGTTGAATATAAACAAACCCAACACCCGTGTTTATTATGACCTTCAGGAAATCGGCAAGCCCGACCTGAACGACGTGCTCGACTCTTTTGTAAAGGAGCACAAACTGGCGTAAAAAACAGACTGGCGTTTGCTGAACGCCTGTTTAATAATCATAAAAATACCTGAGGCGGTGCGAAAAGCATCGCCTTTTGCTTAGAAGTCCATCTCGGGTTTTGCAACCCTTTGATTTGTCAACAACATTTACTCTGTTGCAAATGAAGGTGTAACAACCTATTTTTGGTTAGTCGAGTGACCAAACACCTCCTGAATGAGAATCTATTCTATACTGTCTCCGCTATTTGTGTTGCTGTCTTTTTACGGCGGCGCCCCGGATTCTCCGCCCAGTTCTTTTATTGAGAATTGTGAAAATGCGAGAGATGATGATGCAGATGGATTAATCGATCTTAATGACCCCGATTGCACCTGCCGCTTGGTTGCACCGCAGTCTTTAATTCCCAACCCATCATTCGAAGAACGCAACTGCTGCCCTTCCAGCCGCTCCCAATTGCATTGTGCTAAAGACTGGATTCAGGCTTCGGAGGCAACCACCGATTATTTGCACACCTGTGGGTGGATGGGCTGGCCGGACTTGCCCCCACCCTTACCGATTCCGGATGGAGAAGGTTTTGTTGGCTGGCGCAATGGCAGGGCAGGAGGTGGGGGTAACCCAAACTGGAAGGAATATGCCGGGGCCTGCCTGAAAGGCCCTCTGAAAAAAGGGACAACCTATCGATTCGAGTTTTGGGTGGGATTTACCAATGCCATTAATTCTCCGTCAACTAACATAGTCTTCTATGGTTCCCCAAGATGCGCGAATCTTCCATTCGGCTCTGGTAATCAATTTTTTGGTTGTCCTTTGAATGGACCGGGTTGGATAGAAATGGGTTCCGTGCCAATAAATGGAGCCAATGAATGGAAACAATACAACATTACGGTCACTCCATCCACAGATATGTATGCTATGGCCATTGGTCCGGACTGCATAGAAATGCCGCCTGTGGTAAATTTTTACTACTTTTTTGACAACCTGGTACTGGCGGCTCAAAGCGAGTTTGTCTATAACATTCAATTGTCAGGTCACCCCTGCTCCGACCTGAGTTTCCTGCATGTAGGTGATATCGACACTGTAAGTTATCAATGGTATTTGAACGGAATCGCTCTTATTGGCCAAACCTCTTCAAAATTAAAAGCACCAAAAACAGAAGGTAATTATCAGGTACGTATGCAAACTTCAAGCGGTTGCGTGGTGAGCATGCCTTATTATTTACAAATTCCAACCAGCACCAATACAAAGACAGAATACCTCTGTAATGGAAGCTCATTGCGATTCAATGGCTATACCCTGTACCAAACCGGAGTCTATTACGACACACTGAGAAGCCGCAATGGATGTGATAGCGTCATCCGGCTTGCCCTCAATGTACTGCCGGAAATTACCGATACTATCAATGCCTTTATTTTTGAGGGAGAATCCTATGATGTTGGTTCCAGAAGATTTAACCATCCTGGCACGTACAAAATCAAGCTAAATTCATGGCATGGTTGCGATAGCCTGGTGGTATTGTTCCTGGACTATTTCAAACTGTATTTTCCCAACGCATTTTCACCCAATGGAGATGGCATGAATGATTACTTTACCCTTTTCGCACCGGAAGGCGTTGCAGAAATTGAACAGTTTCAGGTCTTCGACCGGTGGGGAGGATTAAAGTACCGGGCCTCCAAACTCGACCCTATGGACACACAGTCCGGATGGGACGGAACATGGAGGGGCAAAGTGGCAGACAATGGGCTATATGTTTACAGCATAGTTTTAAGATTTTGGAATGGCAAGACGAAATCTTTTACCGGAGAAGTGATGCTGGTAAAATAAGCACTCTCATTGACCAGAATAACTAAGAGCTTGTTTGGGATTTAGTGCTTGAGTTAAAAACGAGAAATTTTTCGTCAATTTTTTGGCTTTTTGAAGGAGAATAGCGGGACTACTTGACTGAAAAAAGCTGAAAAAGTGGCGAAAAAGGGTCGTTTTGAGCCAAGTGACCAAATCCTAAACAAGCTCTAAACATCCAAGGGGTGGCGCCCCCCCCTTGGAACCATAGGGTTGCCTGAACTGGCTTTTTTTTATTCGTTATGACTTCTGTTAAACAAGTGTCTGTTTATTTAAAAGCTATTTCCAATAGCAACTCAGACAGAATTGCATTTCCCTGCCTATAAACCTACCTTTGGGCACACTCAGGTTCTTTTACTTTCATGAAACCATTTTTTTCCTTAGTTCTGTTTGCTGTTTTGATGTTTACCCTTGCAGGTACTTCTGTATCCTTTAGGATAGCAGCACCTGAAATTTGCGATAACGCCATTGACGACGATGGTGACGGATTCATCGACCTGAATGACACAGACTGCATTTGTGCTTCCGCAGAGCCAAAATCACTGATTCCAAACCCTTCTTTTGAAGAACGGAACTGCTGCCCCTCCGACCGCTCTCAACTTCATTGCGCCAAAGGCTGGATTCAGGCTTCAGCAGCCACTACTGATTATATGCACGAATGCGGCTGGTCGGCCCGAACGGAATATCCAGTACCGTTGCCAATACCTGACGGTAAAGGCTATGTCGGTTGGAGGAATGGGAGTGTGGGAAATCCGCAATTTAAAGAATACAGTGGGGCCTGTTTGAAAGGTCCGTTGCAGGCTGGTGTAAACTACCGTTTTGAGTTTTGGGTTGGATTCACCAATGCCATCAATTCACCACCAACTAACATTGTGTTTTTCGGCACCCCAAGTTGTACCAATCTTCCTTTTGGCGTGGGAAATGACCGATTTGGTTGCCCGACCAACGGTACGGGATGGATACAGCTCGGTGCGGTTCCTATTTCAGGTGCCAATGAGTGGAAATTGTATGAAATCACAGTCACCCCAACAGTTGACATTAAGGCAATAGCCATTGGTCCCGACTGCGTGCCCATAACTGCCAGTGTCAATTATTATTATTTCTTTGATAATCTGGTGTTGGCAGCTCAAAGTGAATTTGCCTTCAATATTCAGCAAAAGGGTCATTCCTGCTCGAGTTCCATGACGCTGGAAGTAGAAGCCAGGGATACCTTAACTTACCAGTGGTATAAAGAGGGAATAGCAATACCTGGCCAAACAGGGGCTAAATATACTGGACCAAAAGCCGATGGCAGCTATCAGGTAAGAATCAGCAGTTCGACGGGCTGTGCAGTAAGCAAGCCATTTATTGTGAATAAACCAAGTTTTGTCAGTAAGGCGGAGCAGGTGGTCTGTAATGGCAAATCATTTTCCTTTCATGGCAAAACATTGTCGAAAAGCGGCATTTATTACGATACCTTTTCTTCCTCGGACGGATGCGATAGCACCATTCAATTAACCCTAAAAGTACTGGGAAATATAGTGGACACCATTGATGCATTGATACATGAAGGAGAAAGTTATGAAGTTGGAAATTCCACTTTCAATGCACCTGGAATTTATACCACACTCCTTTCATCATGGCGAGGCTGTGACAGCACCGTAGTGCTCTTTCTCGATTATTTCCGTTTTTATTTTCCCAATGCTTTTTCACCAAATGGCGACGGAGTGAATGACTATTTCATGATTTACGCACCAAAGGGAGTTGCAGAAATTACCTCTCTTCAGGTCTTTGACCGATGGGGAGGGCTGCAATATCATGGGACTCACCTGGACCCTGGAGTGATGGAAAACGGTTGGAACGGGACCAGAAATGGCAAATCAGCAAAGCCTGGTGTGTACCTCTATAAAGCCGTTGTGCAATTCCATGATGGCCGTTTAAAGACCCTGGCAGGTGGAATGACACTTGTCAAATAAGCGATTTTAAAAAAAAATTGTCCTTCCAACCTATCTTTCAGCGTCTTCTGAAAAAAAAAACTCCCCACATATCAAAAAAAAGTAGAACTTTGGGCCGTTCTTATTGAGTAATTTTCTGTATAGCAAGAAGCGTTTGTCGTTAAATCAATTTTGCTAGGCAAGGAGTTTCTCATTTTTATCACTTCAATTTTTTTTTAGAATGAATATTTTCGTAGCAAAGTTGAACTTCGATACCAACGATGACACACTAAGAGAAGTCTTCGAAGCTTACGGCGAAGTTTCCACAGCCTCCGTAATTACGGACAAGTTTACAGGTAAGTCAAAAGGGTATGGTTTTGTTGAAATGCCCAACGACGACGAGGCACAGAACGCAATTAACGAATTGAACGACAGCGAACTCGATGGAAGAACAATCGTTGTGAAGAAAGCTGAACCAAGAGAAAATCGCGGCGAACGCCGTGGTGGCTTTGGTGGCGGCGGACGTCGCGGCGGTTTTGGCGGCGGTGGTGGTGGAAGCCGTGGCGGCGGCGGTGGTTATGGCGGCGGAGGCCGTGACCGTGGCGGCTACGGTGACCGCGGTGGCTACAGCGACCGTGGTGGTTACAACCGCGACCGTTATTAATTTGACAAAGACTGGAAATACCGTTTGGATTTCCAATAAATAAAGTCAAGACGTTATAAGCCCTGGAATTCAAGTTCCGGGGCTTTTGATTTTGATGCCGGCAAGAGAGCTTGCAATAAAAATGTCTAATTTCGCATTCCAAATGAATTATCGCTTTATCCAACGCACATGAGAAAAATACTGGTTGCCAACCGTGGAGAAATTGCCCTGCGCGTTATGCGCACTGCCCGCAAGATGGGGATAAGTACAGTTGCAGTTTACTCAGAAATTGACAGACATTCCCCTCACGTCCTGTTTGCCGATGAGGCCGTATGTATCGGAGCAGCCCCTTCCAGCCAATCCTACCTGAAAGGCGAAAAAATCATAGAAGAAGCATTGAAGCACGGTGCCGATGCCATTCATCCCGGATATGGTTTTTTAAGTGAAAACGCCAGTTTCTCCGCAGCTGTGGAGAAGGCAGGTTTGATTTTTATCGGTCCGGGCCCGGAATCCATTTGCATAATGGGCAGTAAACTCGCCGCAAAGGATGCCGTCAAGAAATTCGACATTCCCATGGTGCCCGGTTCTGGTGACGATGTAAAAGACCTCGACACAGCCAAAAAACTTTGTAAAGAGATTGGTTACCCGGTGCTCATCAAAGCATCAGCAGGTGGGGGTGGAAAAGGAATGCGCATTGTCCAAAACGAAAATGAACTGGCTTCGCAAATGGAGCGGGCTATCAGTGAAGCAGTATCGGCATTCGGCGATGGCGCAGTTTTCATCGAAAAATACATCAGTTCGCCCCGCCATATTGAATTCCAGATTCTTGCCGATAAACACGGAAATACCATCCACCTTTTTGAAAGGGAATGCAGTGTGCAACGCAGGCACCAGAAAGTAGTGGAAGAAGCTCCAAGTGCAGTTTTGACACCTGGTGTCAGGGCAGTTATGGGTGCTGACGCAGTAAAAGTGGCCAAGTCCTGCAATTATACCGGAGCGGGGACGGTGGAATTCCTCGTGGATGAAAACCTGAAATACTACTTCCTGGAAATGAACACCCGCCTTCAGGTGGAGCACCCGGTTACGGAGCTGATAACTGGAATCGACCTTGTTGAACAGCAGATAAAGATTGCACGCGGAGAAAAACTGGAACTGCAACAGGAAAAGCTTCAGATTGACGGGCATTCCATGGAACTCAGGGTGTACGCTGAAGATCCTTTAAACGATTTTCTGCCCAGCATTGGCACTTTGAAAACGTACCGATTGCCAGAGGGTGAAGGCGTCAGGGTGGATGATGGTTATCGTGAAGGCATGTCTATTCCGATTTATTACGACCCTATGCTCTCGAAACTCATTGTTTGGGGCCACAACAGGGCAGAGGCCATTCAAAGGCTACTGCACGCCATATCTGAATATGAAATTGAGGGCGTTGCTACTACCCTGCCATTTGGAAAATTTGTTTTGGAGCATGAGGCTTTTGCATCGGGAAATTTCGACACCCACTTTGTCCCCAACTATTTTACAGAGGAAAAACTTCTGGAAGGCGAAACAGATAAAAGTTATATAGCAGCACAATTAGCTCTGAAGGCCTATTTGCATGAAAAAGGATTGCTCCGGGAGCCCCAAATCAATGGCTCTAAGTGGAGAAACAGAAAATAAGATTTGTTAGAGGTCAGGTATGGAATGAAATCACCTTCACGGGAGTTCCCCACATAAATACTGAGGAAGACCCGGTAGTTTCCTTAATGGTGACTTTGACTATTTTGCCATCTTGCTTTAGCTGTTCAGGCATATTCACAGGAAGCCACTCCCCACCATTATCGTCAATGATTCCCCAGAATCCGGTTCCCAAGGTTTGCCAGGTAACTTTTCCCTTTATTGTTTTAGCTTTCATACAATTAAACTGGTCCAGATGATCAATGTTGTTCGATTATTCTTCCAACACTATCCGGCCTCCGTTATTAGTCAGGTTTTCAAAATTTTGATTGAGGGCTCGAAGTGAGGTTCTAAGGTCTTCAATTTCCTGTGACAGCCTGTTGGTCAGGTTGATTGGTGACGGCAGGAAAGGGCTGATTTTTGCCCGCACATACCATATTTCACGGATATCACCTGCGGCCATCGAATAGGGAGCATAGTATTCATTGTCGGAATGTAATTCCAGACTTTTTGACTCCCTGATTTTGTTGAAAACCCTTTTAATGACGACATCACCCCGGGTCACGATGACATACACATAGCTATCTTTGAGGGATGTTTCCCAGTACTTTGGTTCCAAAAAACTGCACACCACTTTGTCACCTTCAAACAGTGTTGGTTCCATACTATCCCCTGCCACATCAAAAGAGCGGTGGGTGCCTGTTTTATACTTATAATCAGGCAGTGAATAGGTTGGAAGTTCATTGAAAAAATCCTCATCGAGCATTTCACCCGCATAACCTGCCTGAGCCGGGATGGGCACGTGCACTATGCGCTCTTCCTGACTTTCGTCCGTAACAACCGTGAGTTGGCGAAAGCTTTTGGTGTCGTTTTCAGTTAAAAACATGGTGCCCTCACCTGTAAAGATATAGACCGGGCTGAATTGATATTCTTCGACTGCTTTTCTCAATAATTCTATAGTCACATCCCTGCGGCCTTTCAATATTTCACTGAGGCTTTGAGGTAAATAATCCAACGACAAGGCAAACTGCCTGCTGGAGCGTACCCTTCCAAGTTCACGCAATTTGGCTAGACACTTTATGAATCGCTGACTGACTATGTTATTCATTTCTGTTTAAAGTTGGGTATTTGCCAATACGTAACTTTAGGTGTATCCCTGATGTCATTAACTTGTGACTACTGTGATCCCAAATTTAAAAAGCTTGTTTACAAATCCGACTTAATAAGATGGTTATTTAAGCAAATAGTTTAAGAAAAGAAGAACTGATACTGATTACACGGGGCGAGTAACTGAGTATTATCGTGAAATGAGAAGCTTGGCAGGGAAAATACTTCCGTTGTTGCTTTGCACATAGACTAAATAGAAACCATTGTTTACACGACTTAAGTCCATCCGAACAGTACTATTGGAACCATCCAATCTGCTTTCGGCAATTAAATGTCCCTTGAAATCAAAGACTCTGATTTTCGCAATATCAAAACTTGCAGATTTCACAGAAACAAGTCCTGATGAAGGATTGGGGAAAATATCGACTGAAGGCTGACTTGCTATTTCCGCGGAATTGGTCGCTGTACATCCGAAGGAAACCAACTGAGACATCAGGTAAGCCCGGCGAGCGCTGATAAACTGTTTCAAACCTGCAATGACAAAAGGTGGCTGGCCTCCCCCACCCGTTGATATTTCCTGGGTGAGGTTTTGTTCAAACTGAGCATTGGTATAAAACTTCTTCGGATCTGCATACACATGCAACCTTATGAGATTGGCCAGAAAATCAATCCTGTTATCCATTTTATCATTGCTGAATTGCTGAAGTAACTCACAACCCCTCTTCGCCAACTGCAATTTGTAACTGTTGACCGATATCAGACGGTTCATCAAAGGGCGGGATCCGGGAGGCTGAGGTATGAAATCGAAGGGTAAATTCAGAATTTGTTGCTGTGTAAGATTCAGTTTGAAATTGCCGAAGGCTTCGTTCACATCCCAGGTGATGAACTCAAACTTGCCTGTCGTATTCTGGTACAAATAATAGTTGTGGCCCGAACCAATGTAGCTGTCCAGATTGGAGAACAGGTTATGCACAGCCCAGTAACTGAACCACGAATTTAGATTCAGATAAGCCGGAAGGCTATCGGTCAGCTTTGTTCCCTGGGCATTGTTCAGGATATTGAGGAAAGCAACGAGTCGGCTCCAATCGTCAATTTCTTCATTGGTCTTGAGCTCGTAATCTTTTTTATAAAGCGAAGCATCCCAACCTCTCCACTGCAAGGTGCCACGCGGGTCACCTTTGAACAGGTTCGCTGTTTTATTGCCAAAACGCTGTTTCAGAAAAGTTTTACTGATATCCTCCACCACTGTGTAAAAACCCCAAAACTGGTCATTGATGTAAAGCCTGGTAAAAGTCGCTCTCGGAGCAGGTATGCCCATATTTTGACAATAATCCAGCATGAGTTTTTCCCGCAAAAATGTGGGGTCCTTAAAACCATTATTCAGTGAAAACTGGTCCTGACCGTCCACCTTCCTGTTGGGGATATATTCCTCCAGGTCTATTTTGAAGGGCTTCTTATTGGAAGGGGTGTTATAAGATGAATTTCCTTTGAAGCGAACACCGGCATCAGGAAACGAAATACCGTCAATGGTGACATCGCAACGCATGAAAGTTTCGGACGGCTTGTTGGTTACCAAACTGTCCCAATAAGCAGCCTGTTTGAAGTGAAATCTGATTTCGTGAACAGTATCTCTGAAAAAACGATTCCCCTCATTTTGAGCACACAAGGACCAAAATGGAGCTACGATAAAAAACAGAACGGAAACAATGTTTTTCACGACTATCAAATTCAGAATCTTGGACACGCAAAATACAATACCGTTTAATAAAGAATCAAGATAACAGCTGCCTGAATACCATTATTTATCTTCGCCTCAGAATAATTCCAACATTCACATAAAAGTGTAACATGAAAAAGCTGATTCTTTCCCTAACCTTTTTGTTCGCAGTAAGAGTGGCCATGGCCGTCGAAGGCATGTGGATACCGCTGCTGCTGTCCATGCTGAATGAAAAAGAAATGCAAAGCATGGGTATGAAAATGACCGCTGAAGACATTTACAGTGTCAATAAAGGCTCACTGAAGGACGCTATCGTACATCTGGGCGGTTGCACTGCTGAAATGATTTCAGCCCAGGGGCTTTTGCTCACCAATCACCACTGTGGCCTTGGTCAAATACAATCACACACAACAATTGAAAACAACTATCTCGGTCGTGGCTTTTGGGCGAAAACGCTGAAGGACGAACTTCCCAATCGTGGGATGTCGGCTACTTTTATTTCCCGTATTGAAGATGTGACCAAACAGGCTTTGATGGGCGTGACAGATGCCATGGACAAACGCCTTCGCCAGTCCGCCATCGATAAGAACCTGAATGACATCAGAACTAATTTCAAAAAAGAAGCCTGGGAAGACGTCATGATTCGTCCGTTTTTCCACGGCAACCAGTATTTCCTGTTTGTCACAGTCACTTACCGAGATGTACGCCTGGTCGGCGCACCCCCGGTTTCCATTGGAAAATTCGGTGCTGACACCGACAACTGGGTTTGGCCACGCCACACCGGCGATTTTGCACTTTTCCGGATATATGCCGGCAAAGACAATATGCCGGCTGACTACTCACCCGACAACGTTCCTTATAAACCCAAACACTTCCTGCCCATTTCGCTGGATGGAATAAAAGATGGTGACTTCACGATGGTGTTCGGCTTTCCTGGCCGTACTAATCAGTACCTGCCTGCAGTGGCTGTGAAACAAATAGTCGATGTGTTGGATCCTGCCCGCATTGCCGTTCGCGATAAAACACTCGCTATCTGGGATGGTGCTATGAGAGCCGATATGGAGACCAGGATACAGTACACTTCCAAACAAGCCAGCCTGGCCAACTCATGGAAGAAATGGCAGGGAGAAGTCCTGGGATTGACCCGCACCAAAGCCGTGCAAAAAAAGCAGAATTTCGAAAAGGACTTCATGAAGGTTGTGAATGGCAATAAAGATTTGATTGCGAAGTATGGCAATATCCTTTCAGAATTTGAGAAGCTGTACACTGAAATTGAGCCTTATGCAGTAGCCAAAGAGTATTACGATGAAATCTCGCTTCGCAACGTGGAAATTCTCCGCTTTGCCGGTCAAGTAAACAGGCTCGTGAAAATACTCGAAAATGAGGGAGCGCCGGGTTTTGAAACTGCAAAAAAGAGAACTCAGGACCAATTGAATGGCTGGTACAAAAACTACAATCCTGGCCTCGACCAAAAGGTCTTTGCGGCACTGATGGAGATGTTGATGAAAAAGGTGGATGCCAAATTCCTTTCTCCGGAAATGGTTCAAATGGTCACCACCAGCGATATTGATTACCTGGAAATGGCCAATCAGGTATTTCAACGCTCATGGCTTACAGGGCCGGACAAACTGCAGGCTATTTTCCAAAAGACTCCTGAAGAAATTGTAAAAGCCATACAAGGCGACCCCGCATGTGTCATTGCACAGCGTATGACGGATGCCTATAATGCAGAGGTGATTGGCAAGTACAATGAATTGGATGAACAAATCAATGCCCTCCAGCAAACCTATATGAAAGCTTTGATGGAGACTTTCCCTAATCGTCGGTTTTATCCCGATGCCAACGGCACTATGCGCATCAGCTACGGCAAAGTACACGGCTTTCAGCCAAAAGATGCCATCACCTACAACACACAGACCTATCTGGATGGCGTGATGCAGAAATACGTCCCCGGTGATTATGAGTTCGATGTGCCGGAAAAACTGCGTCAGCTGTATGAAGCAAAAGACTACGGAAGATATGGTGAGAACGGCAGGATGCCCGTTGCCTTTATTGCTTCCAACCACACAACAGGAGGGAATTCAGGCAGCCCGGCAATTGATGCCTACGGCAATCTCATTGGCCTCAATTTCGACCGGGTATGGGAAGGCACCATGAGCGATTATAATTTCGATGAATCCTTTTGCCGTAACATCATGGTTGACATCCGTTACGTTTTGTTCATCATCGACAAATTCGGAGATGCAGGACATCTGGTCAATGAGATGAAACTCGTTTACCCAAAGACAAAACCTGCAAAAGCGCCATCCAATAAAGTTGAAGGACAGTTTGTACCGAAAGATGGAAAACCTATTAAGGAAGCGAAGCAGTGAGGTGGCTTGATGGTAGTTTGATGGTAGTTTGCCCCGAGTACTCGGGGTGAAGTTGGGCCCCCGGATGAATCCGGGGGTTAGTGATGGTTTATCAAGAAAGTCTAATGTCGTCAACTTAAGGGTCAATCTTTCAAGCCAGGCCTTCTATTCATAGTTATATGTTAAGTCTCAGGGGCGTAGGCCCTTGGGGCCAGGCCCCGATACCGTTTATAGAGAATTGGCCAAGCTGCCATTGAGGGGCATAGCCCCGGCACGGTTTAAAACCGCAGGGTTAGTCAGGGTCATACCTGGAGACTAATTTCCTTAAGTTGACGGTATTAGACTCCCAGTCAGGCCCTCGCTGATGTCACACCTAATGAAGTGGTTCCCTCAAAATGGCCAGTATAGTTTTCACAGCATCCACATAATTGCCCAAACGGATATTTTCATTAGGGCTATGCTGGTTATTGTCCGGATTCACGGTGGGCACGGTCACTGCGGGAACGTTCAGCGTATTCACAAATGGCGAAATGGGAATAGAACCACCGGATGTCCGGATTTTCACAGGTTCCTTACCAAAAGCTTTCACCATTGCCCTCGAAAGCCAGCTACCAATTTCTGAATCTATTTCCGTGCGGAAGGCTTTGTAGGACACAGTCCAATCAAAGCGGCATATCTTATCGTTCATCAATCTTTCCCGGGCATCGGGTTGCCTGTCCAAAACCAGATAACCCTGGTCTTCGATGTGTTTTTTGATTAGCATGATCAGTCGTTCCGGATTACTTTCCATCACCAGTCGCACGTCAATTTCAGCCACTGCAGTAGAAGGAACAATGGTGCGGGCATCGTCGCCCACCCAGGCTGAGCGCATCCCCCTGATGTTGAGGGAAGGATATTGAAGGGAAGCCTGATAGCTGTCAGCCACCGCATCGGGTTTGGCAATGCCCAGTCTGGCACGAATTTGATTTTCGTCGTCCGGCACAGCAGCCATTGCTTTCCTGGCCACTTCATCGATGACGATGCCGTCATAAAAACCCGGAATAGTCACCCTGCCCTGCTCATCTTTCATGCTGGCCAGTAATTGGGATAAACGAAGGGCTGGATTGGGGCAATAGTTACCATAATGTCCACTGTGCTGGGGGAAATATGGACCATATACCGTCAGGGTAATATCCGAAATTCCTCTTGCACCGAAAGTCAAGGTCGGATTATTGCTGATATGGCGTGGGCCATCGAAAATGATGAGCGCATCAGCCATCAGATCATTCCGGTATTTTTCAACGGCCGCCGGGAGTTGGGGAGAGCCTTTTTCCTCTTCAAAATCCATGATGACTTTCAAATTGTAGGCAGGCAATTCCTTCAGGCTGTACAAGGCATCTATCGCAGCGAGGAACGCCACCGCTGGGCCTTTCGCATCGGACGAGGAGCGGGCAAAAATGCGCCAGTCCATATCCAGGTCACCCTCCAGATTGCTCCAGGGGATTTGAACCCAACCATCCGCTTCCACCTGTTTCTTTAAAACAGGCTTCCAGGGACTTTCCTGAAACCACAGTGTACTGTCCACGGGTTGGCCATCTAAATGCAGGTAAGCCAGTACAGTTTTTGCACCGGGCTTTGAGCTTTTGCGTTCAGCCAATAGCAGAGGAACTGAAGGTGTTTCCAGCCTTTTTGTGATAAAACCACGTGCCTTAAAAGCGCGTTCACACCATTGAACATTGGGCTCAATGTCCTGTTTGTATTGAGCGTCATTTGGCAAGGAAAGCAACTCCTTGAAGTCATTCAATGATTGCTTCGCAAATTTCAGGGCGAGGGCATCGTAATTGACTTGTGTAAATGAATAAGTGCAGAACAGAAAGGAGAATACCAGGGTTGCAATAAATTTGTCCATAAGTCGATCTTTTGATGGCTAAAATACGGATGTAATCCAAAGACTCTCAATTTCAGGATGAAGTTTTATAAATCGGACAAAATGAATAAAATTCTCACCTACCTACTCATCATTGTTGTGCTGGTTTTAGCACTTTTTTGGGTATTGTCGCAAAAGCCCTCTCACGCAGTTGAAGATACCCGACCAGAACATGTAGTGAATGCTGAACAACTGAGTCTTGAATTCTACAATGATGAGGCACTTGCCAATGAGCAATACCTCAATAGAATTATAGCCGTTTCGGGTGAAGTTCTCAAAGTGGAAATAGTCAGTGGAAAAACTGCTGTCTGGTTAAAAGGCACATCGCAGGGACCCAATTTACGATGCCTGTTGAGCAACAGGGTTGACCACGCAAGAACGGAATTTCAAAACAATGAGAAAATCAGGTTGAAATGCGTTTGTACCGGGCTGGTGGGGCAGATAGAACTCATGCAGTGTGAGGAATATTGATTTCTTACCACGGTTACATAAAGAATACTAAGGTTCACGGAGTATTCTCTGTGGCCCTTCGTGCTCTCCGTGCCTCCGTGGTGAATAAACAGAGGTAAATCTAACTTCACAATAAATGTTACCGGAACATAGCATGATAAAGTTCCTCTACTTTCCCAAAGGTTCTCACTTTGATATTGTGCTGTTTGCCTTTGATGCCTTTTGTATTGAATTTTGAAATGAAGATTTCCTTAAAGCCCAGCCTGTCTGCTTCCTGAATGCGCTGCTCCACACGGTTCACAGCACGGATTTCACCACTCAGCCCAACTTCCCCGGCAAAACACACATCGTGCGGCACAGCCACATCTTCCAGAGAAGAAATCAGTGAAGCCATGATGGCCAGGTCGATGGCGGGGTCATCCACTCTGATGCCTCCGGCAATGTTGAGGAAAACATCGTTCATGGCAAATGGGAAACCACCGCGTTTCTCCAAAACAGCAAGCAACATACTCAGCCGCCGTAAATCAAATCCCGTGGCTGTTCTTTGTGGCGTCCCAAAAACTGCCTTACTGACCAGCGCCTGTGTTTCAATGAGCATTGGCCTAAGACCTTCGATGGTTGCTGCCACTGCACTGCCACTAAGGTCTTCTCCGGTTTGGGACAGCAGCAGTTCCGACGGATTGGACACTTCCCGAAGCCCGGTGGCCGTCATTTCGTAAATGCCCAGTTCATCAGTTGAGCCGAAGCGGTTTTTAAGTGTCCTCAAAATCCGGTAGGTGTAGTTGCGATCGCCTTCAAACTGCAACACAGCATCCACCACATGCTCCAGGAGTTTAGGACCAGCGATGGAGCCGTCTTTGGTGATATGGCCAATGAGGAACACCGGGATATTCGTTTCCTTCGCAAAACGCTGCATTTCACCGGCACATTCACGCACTTGCGAAATGGAGCCTTGTGTGCTTTCCAGCAAGGGAGATAACAGCGTTTGAATAGAATCGATGATGATGATGTCGGGCCTCAGTTCATTAGCATGAGTCAGGATTTTGGAAGTGTTGGTTTCTGTAAGCAGATAGCAATCCGACTGCGTTGCTCCCAGTCTGTCGGCTCGCATTTTGATTTGCTCTTCGCTTTCTTCACCGCTGACATACAAAACCTTGGCTTTTACTGATAATGCCAGTTGCAGCATCAGCGTTGATTTCCCAATGCCGGGCTGCCCTCCTACCAATACGAGTGAGCCGCTGACGATTCCACCTCCTAACACGCGGTTTAACTCAGCATCGGGAGTGTGATACCGCTGAGTAGTGCCGGTTTGCACGTCTTTGATGGCCACCGGTCGCACATCCTGAGAAACAGCAGATTTGGGTTTCCAAAGCCGGCTTCGCTCTTCCTGAGAGGTTGCTTTTACGACTACTTCTTCGCGGATGGTATTCCACTCACCGCAGCTCATGCAACGGCCCGACCACTTTGGGCTGGTGGCTCCGCAGTTGGCGCAAATGAATATGGTTTTTGGCTTGCTCACAAGAATGATTGTTTAAGCTCCAATATTAGTGAAACTGAAAAACATGTAGTAAAAAGCCGCGGAAATAAAAATTTTGATAAAATCGGAATTTATTATCCTGAATTAGGTGACCATCACGTGATCAGCCGTCTTTAGGTAGTTCTTTATGAAGATAAAGCCGGGGTTTGCCGGCATCGAAGATATGTAGATTGTTTTCATTTGGTTTTTTGGGGTTTACAGGTTGCAACTGCGTTGTGACCCTGTTTTTTTTAAGGTCAGTGTGTATCAATGATGTTGCAATCGTTTGAGGATGCCCCCTGATGCTTCTTTAATGGTATTGGCAAATACAAATGCTTTGGGGTCAGCGTGATAAACGAGGTTCTTGAGTTTGCGAAGTTCCATGCGGGTGATAACGGTAAATATGATGTCGCATTCATCGTGCATGTCGAACTTGCCCGGTAGGAATCCCCGTTCGCCTTTATAAACGGTAATTCCTTTTCCCATCTCGTTGACCAGCCGATATTTGATAACCTCACTCTTGGTGGAAATAATGGTAACCCCGGTAAATGCCTCCAAACCTTCCACCACAAAATCGATACTTCTTGTTGCCATAAAATAGGTGAGAATGGAATAAAGAGCAGTTTCAATACCAAAATGAAGAGCTGCAATGGAAAATATGATGATGTTGATGCCGAGGATAATTTCGGTTATGGTGAAAGAGGTCCTTTTGAGGGTGTAAATGGCCAGGACTTCTATACCGTCGAGAGCCGCTCCGGTACGCATAACTAAGCCAACGCCAATCCCCAGTATTACACCTCCGAAAATGGAAATCAGCAGTTTATCGGAGGTCAAGGCGAAATCCGGCAACAGCACCAGACAAATTCCAAGCATGACAACAGCGAGCAAAGCCCTGAAAGCAAAGTGTTTTCCAACAGTGAAATAACTCATAGCTACCAAGGGCAGATTCAGCAAGACAATCACTATTGCCAGATTATAATGGTAGATTTCATGAACCAATAACGACATCCCGGTGATGCCTCCATCAAAAAAATGATTGGGTACCAAAAACCCCTTCAACGCTACACCGGCAAAAACGACCCCCACCAGCATGGTCAGAAAATCCGTGATATACCCGACTGCATTTTTCTTCTCACTTTGAGCGGTAGTACTTTCAATTCTTTGCCTGATGGCTTCCAGGTTTTTCTGTTTTCCTTCTTCCCTCGTTTCCTTAGCAGTCTTGGTGAAATATTTATGCGCTTTAAGGAATTCAAACTGCATCAAATCCCATTCTTCACGATTCTGGACCTTGCCGGTTTTCTGATATTCCTTGAAAAGATTGTCGGCCACGGCCGGATAATTTTCAGCGCCCAGGTAATATAAATCGGCATCACACAAAATCTGGCTTAATGGCTCATTGGCGGATTGGGGCAACTTGGTAGTCATAATCATCCGGCAAATCTGCTCAATGTTTCCATCAGAGAATCCGTAATCTGGCAGGTACTTTCTGGCCAGTTTACAGGAAAGCTCTTCGTGATTATCGTGATGCTGAAGGAAGCCAGTATCATGAAACAAGGCGGCTGTTCTGAGCAAAAGCAGGTCCTCGCCTGTTATTTTTTCACCGGCTGAAAGCAGTTCCACTGCCGCAATTACATTTTTGGTATGCTGTAAATGGTGGTAGCTCAGGTAATGGGGCAATCCATGCTCTAATTGACCAGTTATAAATTCGTAAACCTTATCGTATTGCATAAGTAGTTTTATTAAATCCTTCTTTTTGCCGGGGTCATTTTTGAAAAGTTATTTTGGATAGCAATGGTTGAAGAAATGTTGAGGAGGTTTATAAGTTTGAGAGTGTTTGAAATGAATACTTTGTTCACCCTACGTTCGGTCTCAAACCAACAACAATCAACCATCAACGGACAACAAATTCTTCAACCCAGTACTTCATACAAAATGACTTCCTTTTCCTTGTTCTTCAATACAGCCGGGCCTATGAGCTTGCAGTTGAAAGACATTTTCACCTTCTCATAGGAATCTTCTGAAATTACTACCTGGCAGGCACCAGCGGTACTTTGCAGGCGTTGGGCTGTATTCACAGCATCACCGATAACGGTATAATCCAGTCGCCGCAAAGTGACGGACCCTATATTACCGGATATCACCTCACCACTGTTGATACCGATAGATACCCGTGGCGAAAAATGATTGATGGGCGGTAGTTCCTTGATTTTTTGCACAATTTCCAGACTCGCATCAATGGCCCTGTCGAGGTGGTAGTCGCCTTTGAAAACGGCCATTACACAATCGCCCATAAATTTGTCCACCATGCCATTCTGTGCAATAATCTCTTTCACCATGATATCGAAATACTGGTTCAGAGAATTGACCACTACATCGGGAGATTCCTTTTCGCTGAATGAGGTAAAACCACAAATATCTATGAAAGCCACCGAGGCTTCCACTGTCTCGTTCTTCATGACCGAAATTTCAAATTCCTTTCCACTCATGAATTTCAGGACATTGGCATCGACGTACATCTTCAGAATATTGTTCTCCTGGATGGCTTTCAATGTATTCTTCAGCTCTTTGACGTGCTGAATGGTTTTTTCCATGGTGGCTTCCAGGTCTTCAAAGTTCACCGGTTTAGTTACAAAATCGAAGGCACCCCGATTCATTGCTGTGCGGATATTATCCATATCCCCATAGGCAGAAACCATTACCGTTTTTGTCAGTGGATATTTCTCAACCAGCTTCGACAGCAGGGTAAGGCCATCCATTTCTGGCATGTTGATATCGCTGAGTACGATATCAATATCGGTACTATCCTTTAATTTGGAGAGCGCTTCAACGCCGTTTGTTGCAAACTCAAAGGAATACAACTGTTCTCTGATTTGTCTTCTGAACTTTTGCCGGATAAGCAGTTCAAGATCAGTTTCGTCATCAACTACGAGAATTGTTGCCATCAGTACAGGGTTTTTAGTTTCTCTTTTAAAATATTGAATTCCACAGGTTTAGTCAGGAAATCATCCGCACCCAATTGCATTGCCTGTTTATAATTTTCTGCGTCACCATAGGCTGTTATCATCATAACCGTGGGAGGCGGTTCATGATATTTCTGTTTGATGTGCCGGAGCAGTTCCAATCCGCTCATTCCGGGCATATTTATGTCAGATAGTATCAATACTGCACCCTGTTCGTTATTGCCCAGAAAGTCGAGTGCTTCTTCACCTGAAAAAGCAAAAGCAAAATCCATTTCTCCGCTTCGGATCTCTTTTCGGAAACGCTGTTCGAACAGCATCTTAACGTCTTTTTCATCGTCAACAACTAAAATCTTCATGTGTAGTGGTTTATTGATAACTTATTGTTTGGTGTTGAGTCAAAAATAAAGCAGCCAAAATATTTTATTAACTACCTGAAAATCAGTTAAAAATTTTTGCCTTTTTACTTTTGCCTTTATACTTAGTTCGGTAAAATCACAGTAAACTCAGTGTACTCCCCTACTTTGGATTTCACTTCCAACTGCCCACCATGGCCTTTGGTTATGATGTCATAACTCAAACTCAGTCCCAATCCCGTCCCTTGCCCGGTTGGTTTGGTGGTGAAAAAAGGTTGGAAAATTTTATCCCTGATATCCTCGGGAATACCATTGCCATTATCTCTTACGCGCACTTCAATATGGTCATCAGCTTTTTTAGTACTGACAACCACCTTTGGTTCATAAGGCCCGGCCGCCTGGTTCCTTTTTTCAGATACAGCATGAAATGCGTTATTAATGAGATTCAAAACTACCCTTCCAATTTCCTGTGGAATGACACTCACTTTTGGCAACCCTTGGTCAAACTCCATTTCAAACTTTGCATTAAAGGATTTGTCCTTTGCCCTTAACCCATGGAAAGCCAATCTGAGGTACTCGTCACAAAGTATATTGATGTCTGTCAGTTCTTTTTGACCACTACTGGTTCTGCTGTGCTGTAACATGCCCTTCACAATGGCATCAGCCCGTTTTCCGTGGTGGTTTATTTTTTCGAGGTTTTGTTTGATGTCTTCTGCAATTTCTACTGCCAACTGCCAATTGCCAGCTGCCATCTCTTCTTTCATCTCCACAATCAGTTCATTACTGACTTCAGCGAAGTTATTCACAAAGTTGAGGGGATTCTGAATTTCGTGGGCAATGCCGGCAGTGAGTTCACCCAGAGATGCCATCTTTTCGGAATGGATAAGTTGGGTTTGGGCTGCTTTCAATTCCTCCAACGATTGTTGAAGGGCTTCATTGGACTCCTCCACCGCTTTCCTTTTCAATTCCAATTCCTGAATGGTTTCTTCCAACAAAATAGCAGTTGTGCGTTTCACCTTTTCCGTCCTGTCGAGTTTAAAACTGACAATTTCCAAATCGCAATCGGCCGCTTTCAGCGATTGAAGAATGTCTGCTTTTTGCTCTTGAGACAGGTTTTCATTCTGATCCAGAATCTTGGCTATATTCTCAAGATGTGTGTTCATTAAATTTCTTTTAGCGCAATACAGCAAGTTGTAAGATTATGCATTTCTAAACTGCCATTGGCATATTTGCCCAACTCAGCGTTTGAAAACATTCCGGCCATGGGCACATTCCATACTTTTCGGACGCCTTCAATTTCAGCATTCATCATAGGGCCAAAAGATAATATTCTGCCGGCACAACTGAAAACAACCAGTGCATCGGCTTCCGGCATTTCAGTAGTTTTCAGATTCTCAACTCCCGTAATTACTTTTTGCATGACATCCCAATCGGGTGGCACCGAAAAACGCACTTTGGAACCCTGAGGCACTTTCCCGCTGGTATAAAATGAAAAGTCGTTCCAATCCACCACAAGTCCCGGCCGCATGACCGGATCGCCATTTTCCCTCTGCAATTGTAAGGGGAAATTGGCAGCCAACTCTACCAAATGCTCCTGGTTTTCAGGGCTAAGATCCAGGCCACCATATTTGGCAGTAATTTCAGCTGCAGGCATATCATCGATGGTGTACACATGATTGCCTTCACTTCTGGTGACTGTTTTTTCTGTTCCTACTGCTTTCCAGCCGCAGGTAGCAACCCCTTTGAATTTGATTTTGGACTGGTCCATTGCCAGGCAAATCATACCTTGATTGCTGTCCATCCCGTTCGTAAAAACGAATGTCTCCTTAAACAGATAATCATCGCCGGCAGCACCACCAAAGGCATTAATATCTTTTCCTATAACATCCTCCAATCCAAGCAAGATGTCTTCACCATCCACTGCTGCATGACTGATTCCTATCAAAAATGCAGGATTTTCAAACTTGTCCTTAGCGAGCCTGGCGATGGATTGGGCAACTTCACGATAGTTTTGTTCAGGATATTCCTTCAAAAATACCTGAAAACTATCCTGATCCATATCCAATAAAAGCACGACTACTGAACCCTTCTCCGTTTCTTCATCAATAAACTCCCCATTGGTCGTAAGCCCGAAAATCTGGATACCAGCTTCAGTTAAAGTCTGGCAAATGGCTTTTCTGTCCTGACTCACAGAGGCAAAGACGACAGCCAGTGTGGGTTTAAAGCCATCAGACATGCTCTTTTCAATCTCTTTTCTTATTTCTTCCGGTGATTTTCCTTTGATTGATTTTGCTTTCATAGAAACAGTGTATTAATCGTTTTGCTTTTCTTTCAATGCCACCACACAGCAGGCATTGTTATGAAATTCATTATTTCCAATTTTTGATTTTCCATATTCTCCGTAGGTAAAAAAGCCTACCATTGGCGCAGCCCAAACTTTTTGCGCCTGTTCTATCTCCTCTTTCATCAACTCCCCAAACGATAAATGCCTGCTCACGCATGAAAACATGATGAGGGCATCGGCCTGCTGTTGTACGTTGTCCTTAATGCTCGCACATTCTTCAACAACCGTTTGGATGGAATCAAATTCCGGCGGCAGCGAAAACTTGATGGCTGCCCCTTGAGGTACGCCTCCTGTACAGGTAAGCGAACGGTCTTTGCGATTGGCAAACCTGGTGGCACGTATGACAGCATCACCATTTTCCCGCTCCAATTGCAATGGGTAATACCAGGAATTTAGAAAAGGCACAATTTCCTGATTTTCATCCAACTTCACCTCGACTCCCAGGTATTTCATCAACATTTCCAAGGCTGGTTTATCATCTATGGTATATACGATATTGCCTTCACTTTTTGTAACGGTTTTTGCGGTGCCAACAGCTTTCCAGCCACATGTGGCGATACCCCTGACATCTATTTTGTCTTCGTCAAGAATGAGTGCTACAATGGCGTTGTCCAAACTTTTTCCGTTGGTAAAAACAAGTGGTTTTTCTGCGAGCAAATCGTCTCCTGCCAAGCCTCCAAATACGGTTACTTCCCTGTCTTCCGGCGAGACGGGCATTCCAAAACCTTGCAGGATGCCTTCAATAATTTGTTCGCCATCTATGAATATACCCCCAGTTGTGATGATGAACGCAGGATTGTTGAAGGTTTCTTTTCCGGTGATGCCCATTTTTTTGGCATCTTCCAGGGCTGTCTCCGTGCTTGTTTCAAGAAATTCCAATTTAAAATAAGCTGGGTTCATGTCGAGCAACATCATGACAATGCTACCAGAATCAACTTCGCCATCGATGAATTCTCCGGCAGTTGTCGCTCCGAAAATTGCAATATTCCTTGTATCCAAAATCTCGCTAACCGTTTTACAATCATGTTTCACGGAATGGAAAACAATGGCCAGTGTTGGCTTAAAACCATCTGCAGTTGCATGGTCAATTTCTTTGATGATGGCTTCCGTTGAAATTGCTTTTATTGTTTTTGAAATCATTTTCGGTGAAATTTATGAATCAGTTTTGGCCTCATTTCGGGGTCGCTTCAAGCGCCCCCGTAATTTTTATAAGCAAGTTACGGGGGCACTGGAAGTGACCCCGTAACGAGGATGATTACGGGGTCGCTTGGAGCGCCCCCGTAATTTGCCCCGGCAGAAGGCAAGCAAGTTACAGGGGCACTGGAAGTGACCCCGTAACGAGGATGATTACGGGGTCGCTTGGAGCGCCCCCGTAATTTGCCCCGGCAGAAGGCAAGCAAGTTACGGGGGCACTGGAAGTGACCCCGTAACATGGACCCAATCAGAGAAATTTCAAAATCCTACGCCCCATTTCCAAATTGCACAGCGACCCTTTGCGCAATCCCGCATAATCTTTTGCTGACGACCATTCATAATCAATCGCTTGCTTTACGATATTGGCTTCAACGGCATTTTCATGGATATAGAACATGAGCCTATATCCGTAATCGGTACCTGGCAAAAAGCGCCAATCGGGTCTTCCGTTTTTCTCCAGTGTGACAAATTCATCTATCCACCCATCCTTTGCCTTGCACTCTTCCCTGAACAAACTTCCTGTCCAATCCTTTTCCTTATTGATGGCACGGGTATATCCCTTTAACAGGTCACCAATCGCATCATTTAGGCTAATCAAGTTTTCCTCGTCTTCTGTCCTTCCATTTGCCTGGCTTACCGGCCTCGCTTTCTCCTTGTAATTATGTACCCTGCGTTTGAACTCTATTGCATCTACGTGTTCCCTTAAAATTTTTCTTTTGATTGCTGTTTCCCGAACGAAGAGTTGCCAATGAAAATGATTGGGCATCAGGCACCAGGATATCAAGTCTCCGAAGGGCAGCAAATAAGCTCGCATTTTCCAAAGAAAGTATTGATAGTTTTCATCAGTAAAAAACACTTGGCGCTTGTTGTTCCCCTGATTATAAATATGGAACATCTGGTCTTTGTAGAATTGCATAGTTACCTCTTTTTTTGAGTGGGTCACTTCAAGTTTTTAGTAAGTTACGGGGGCACTTGAAGTGACCCCGTAACATTTTTAGTAAGTTGCGGGGGCATTTGAAGTGACCCCGTAACATTTTTTTAGTAAGTTACGGGGGCATTTGAAGTGACCCCGTAACAGTTGATTCTTATTTTTCTTTTAGCGCAACCCAGCTTACGGTAGTTCCGTGCCATTCACAGCGGCCCTCATCCAGTTTTCCGAACTCACCCAAGGAGAAAAATCCCAGCATAGGCTTGTTCCAGGTTGCGGCCAACCCTTCTATTTCTGTGGTAATCAGCGGCCCAAATGTGCCCAGCCTGCCGACGCAGGAAAAAACGAGTATGGCATCCGCATCCGGCATATCCTTTTCCTGGATGGTCCTTGTACTTTCCACCACTTTATCAATCACCTCAAAATCAGGTGGCAGGGAAAAGCGAAAAATTTCTCCTTCCTTAACCTCTCCTCCTATCATAACGGATTGATTGGCAGGATTACAAAACTGGGCCGGCCTCATGATTGCATTTCCCGATGCTCTTTCAAATTGTAAAGGATAGCCAAGGTCTGAAGGAAGCAGCCCGCTAGCCTCGTCAGTAGAAATGATTATTTCATTTCCCAAAAACCTCTGGATGACATGCATCGCCGGTTCATTGTCAATGGTAAAAACCCAGGTGCCTTCGCTTTTTGTGATTTTTTTGGTGGTACCCACTGGTTTCCATCCTGAAACGGCCAATCCATTTATCAAAATCTTAACCCGGTCAATAATGAGTGCAAGTAAGCCTCCTTTACTGGATGCGGCGTTGGTGAATACAATACCTGAGCCATCATAAGGGTTACCGGCACCACCGCCCATAATGGCAACATCCTGGCCTGCCGCATCTGTTAATCCCCTGATTAATTCATCTCCGGAGATGCTGAAATCTCTTGGTGAAATGATGAAGCCGGGATTTGCAAATAAGTTCATTCCGGTGCGTCCCGCCTGGTGTCCGGCCGCATAACCAGACGACTCCCCGTAATCGTTCAGTACAATGCTGAAATATTCTGGTTTCATATCCATCAGCATGGCTACGATATCGTCAGATTCCAGCCCTTGTCCGGTAAATTTTTGGGAAGTGCTAATCCCGAAAATGGCAATGCCCTTCCTGTCAAATATGGACTGTAAGGCTTCTGCATTTTCCAATTTGGTCAGGGTGATAACAGCAAGCGTCGGCTTGAATCCACCACTTGTGCTTTCATCAAGCGCTGCCAGTATTTCGGAAGGCGAATTGCCTTTGATTGTTTTTGCTTGCATAGAAACCGGCTATTAATCGCGTTGCTTTTCTTTCAATGCCACCACACAGCATGTGTTGTTGTGAAAATCGTACTTACCATTTTTGGATTTCCCGTATTCTCCAAAACTAAAGAATCCTGCGAATGGCACTTTCCAAACGTCCTTCACCAGTCGGATTTCCTCTCTGGTCATGACTCCAAAGGAAAGGTAACGACTGATACAGGAGAACATAATTACTGCATCTGCTTCCGGGAGTTGAGAGTCTCTTATTTCAGTGGATTCAGAAACAATTTTGTCGATTATGTCAAAATCAGGAGGCAGCGAAAAGCGCACTTTTGCGCCAACCGGAACATTACCTGCACAAATCAGGGAACGGTCTTTGACATTTCCGAACATCACGGTTCGCATGACCTGAACACCGTCATCTCTTTCCATTTGAATGGGATAATAGGCGCCGATATTGATCAATTCTTCATTGCCAAGGTCAGGATTGATTTCCGACCCTAAATACTTCATTTCCAGGTCGAGTGCAGGTTGGTGGTCAATTTCCTGAACTACATTAAGGCTGCCTTTAGTTACTGTCTTTGCGATACCAATAGGCTTCCAACCACAGGTGGCAATACCTTTTACGTCGATATAATCCCCGTCAATGATAAGCCCTAATAAGCCATCAACACTTTTTCCTGCCTTGGTAAAAACAAAAGAACCTTGCAAGGTATTGAGGTCATCACCTGCCATGCCACCATAAATGGTAACCTCAGACCCACAGCCCTCCTGAATTCCTGCGATAATCCGTTCCCCATCAATGTTGACCCATCCTGAGACTATAATAAATGCAGGGTTTTGAAAGTGGCTCTTTCCTTCTTTACCAAACTCTTTTGAAGCATCGAATGCTGCACCATTTTTTATTTCATGAAAAGCAATTTTGAAATAGGTGGTTTTTATATCGAGCAGCATGACAACTATGGTATTCTCACCTATTTCCTCACTGATAAATTCCCCGGATGTGGTAGCTCCAAAAATTTCGATATCAGTATGCTGAAATACCTGGCAGACTTCATCTACATCTTGCTTCGTGCCAGAAAAAATGATAGCGAGTGACGGCTTGAAACCGTCTGCCAGACTTTGATTCAAAAAAGTCTGAATTTCTTTTGGAGAATTACCCTGAATTGTTTTTGCGTTCATTATTTGATGTCAAATTTTTACTGGTAATTGAGTAGTAAGACTTGTTCCTCCAACCTCCATGCGTTAAACAGTCTGAATCGCGGATTGGCACTGTTTCTTGGATTTCACCGATTTCAAGTCTGCGTAATCATTCAATCCGATTAATCAGCGATTCTGACTACTGGTATTTGAACAATAAAACTTGTCCCTTCACCCTCCTTCGATTCTACTTTCAATTCTCCGCATTGCGTTAAACAGTCTGAATCACGGATTGACACTGATTTATGGATTTCACCGATTTCAATTCCCTGTAATCTTTCAATCCCAATAATCCGCGATTCAGACTACTGGTATTTGAACAATAAAACTTGTTCCTTCCCCCTCCTTCGATTCCACTTTAAACTCTCCACCATGAGCCTTTACAATATCATAACTCAAACTCAAACCCAGTCCCGTTCCCTGTCCGGTGGGTTTGGTGGTGAAAAAGGGTTGAAAGATTTTTTCTTTGATGGATTCGGGGATACCATTGCCGTTGTCTTTTATTTTGAAAACTACCTGCCCGTTTTCTTTTTTGGATGAAATGGAGACGGTGGGCTCGTATGGTGAAGTGTAGGGG
>CAYRDX010000055.1:27643-31640 GCA_964423205.1 uncultured Saprospiraceae bacterium
CCCCCCGACACTGGCACCCGCCCGCTGCTGCGTGGCATAAAACGCATTGTTGATGATGTTCAAAAATACCCGCCCGATGTCCTGCGGGATGACTTCTACCTTGCCGATGTTCGGATCGAAATCGGTTTCTATTTTGGCGTTGAAGCTGGAATCCTTTGCCCGAAGTCCATGATAGGCAAGGCGCAGGTACTCATCCGCCAATGCGTTGATATCGGTTAGTTCTTTTTGTCCGCTGCTGGTTCGGCTGTGTTGGAGCATGCCTTTTACAATAGCATCAGCTCTTTTGCCATGGAAAATTATTTTGTCTTCATTGTCTTCCACATCCTTAGCAATATTTTTTGCCTCGTTTATGTTTCCACTTTCCATTTCAGCCTTCATTTCTGCAATCAACTCTTTATTTACTTCTGAAAAGTTATTGACAAAATTCAAAGGGTTTTGTATCTCATGGGCGATGCCTGCGGTGAGTTCACCTAAACTTGCGAGTTTTTCTGATTGGATGAGTTGGGTTTGCGCAGCTTTTAATTCATCGAGTGCCTTCTCCGTTTTTGTTTTTGCTTCTTCTAACCTGTTGAAATCCTCATACCGCGCATATGCTATTGAAAATACATCGGCAAGGGATTGAACAAGGTGCAGCATTTCTTCAGATAATGGAGCTATGTTTCCAGCATAGAGCATTCCTTGCCTGAAAGGAACAAAATGGAGGAATAGCGCTTCGGGTGGAGCCGCTGCTCCTGTAAATGATTCTTCATCCTTGATTCTTTCGGAGTCAACGAGGTTCCTCATGAAACGAATAAACTGTTCCTTGTTCCAGAAGTCTTTAAAAACCAAATTCTTCCTCCAGTTTGATAACAAACCTTTGGAAATTTCTTCATTATCAAATGGCAGTTCAAACATCCCTAATAACTTCCCGCCTGCAGTTGACAAATGCGACTGAACCGTCTGACTGCTTTCATTCACTATAAAAATCCCGCAACGGATAAAGGGAATTCCCAATGCACTCATTTCCTCTGAAAGCAGAGGAATCATCCTGTTCAAGTCATCCTTTGAACGCATACTTGCGATTTCTCCACGCACTCTGTCCAATGAAGCTTGTTTCATAGCCTCGCGCGCCTGTGCTTCTGCCTTTTGCAGGTCATTGAAACGCTTGTAGGTTAAGCTAAGTACGGAGCTGAATCTTCGGAATATTTGTAACTCATCTTCCGGAAAAGCTTTGTTTGTCACTACATAAAATGAACCTTCGGTGAACATCGGGAAATAGAAGTACAAATCATCATTCCCCTTATTTTCAGGTATAGCAACCTGATTGGTGATGTATTGATAGTATTCTCTGACCTCATTTCCACGCAACACATGGCTATATTCTTCCTGCTTTAGCCAATGTTCATAGGTTTTTTCGAGCAGAGGATGCCCCTTCATATCTATGATACCTTTCACCTGATAGGTATTTCCATCCGATGACCTGCTTGCGGTGGACATTTCAGCGAGGGTGTTCTCCCGATTAAGTAATCCCGCGCCACAGCGCACAATGAATGAATCTATCAGGTCATCCAATTGCTCGAAATAGACCATAATAGTTTTGCCTAAATCTTCCGTTTGGTGCATGGCCAATGCCTGTGCCCTTACCCTTTCCAATGCTGCTTCAATTTGTGCTTCTCTTGCCTGCGCTTCGGCTTTTTTCAAATCAAGGAAACGGGTGTAGGTCTGGTCAAACACTTTGGCAAAACGCCTAAAAATATCGGGTTCAGAATACGGTTCTGTGGTGATAATTAGAATGTAGCCTTTCGAAAAATAAGCTGCATGCCACTGCTGCCAGGTCGGGAACGCAAAACCAGCAGCCAGCATCGGGTCAAAGAATGCTTTCATTTGTGGCAGTGAATAGAGATATTCATAATGTGCAGCAAGTAAATCTCCGCCCTTTTCTGACAACAGATAATCCTGGTTTTGTTTCCAACCCTTCAACATCGCTATATGTACATCGTCATTGGTATTCGGAATGTTGACCGGCGGCATTACTCCCATTTCATTGGCAAACCAAAACTCATCCTGCCCTTGCGGAGTTTCGCATAAGGCAAAGCCTGTACCCCAAAGATGGCCTCCCAGATTCCGGATTTGTTCAAACAGCACATAAGCCACTTCATTCAGTTCGTGACTTTTCTGCATGGCCATGGTGCGGGCCCGAACCCGCTCCATTGAAAGTTCGATTTCTTTTTCCCTTGCCTGGGCTTCTGCTTTTTGCAGGTCAAGGAAACGCATATAAGTTTGATTGAAAACAACAGAAAATCTTTCAACAATACCTGCATGGTCACCAGACAAAGGTGAAAGACTGCTTGCAATGAGGCAGCCAAAATCATCGGAAGAAATAGTGAGATGTATCGCTTCCACAGCAGCCATATCGGCTTTGATAAAACCGGGCAATTGTTTCAGTCCGGTTTCAGAAAAGCCATAGGCGTCCCAGTCCTTTTTTTCTTGTCCGGCCAAAAGGTATTGCCATTTTTTTCGCCTGCTTCTCCAGCCATCCAGGTATGCCTGATGGGATGGATAATCGTTATTGGGCACCAGGAAACCATTATTTGAAAGCAGGCCCTCTTTCCCAGTGAGGTACCAGGTAATGGCAAGTGTGTCGGGGTTAACAATTAAAATAAGGCAACGATCCAGTTGTGCATCCAATTGCATCAACTCAGTAAACATTGTAAATACCACTGCACTTAAGTCAGAGGAATTATGCATAGCCATTGACCGGCTTCGTACGCGTTCCAATGCAGCTTCAATTTGCGCTTCCCTGGCATGGGCTTCCGCTTTTTCGATGTCCATATATCGCTGGTAAGAAAGCTTGAACACATTTCTGAACCGGTGTAAAATATCAAGTTGTGCACTGGAGATAAGGCTGTAGGTTGAGATACCTATGCTGCCCTGGCCAAAGGAATACTTATAATAGTACAACGCTTTGAGGTCATTGAGGCGGGGATCCTCCTTCTCTCCGTTATCACTTCTGAATTTGATAAATGCTTTCAGTTGTTTTCCGGTCAGTGAAATTTCAGAAATAGCATCCCCGGATTTCCGCATGTCTTTTATGTATTTTTCAACAACCGGGCTTCCGTTGTAGGGTATCCTGGAACTGGAGCCTCCGGTGAATGGGGAGTAATCGTAATCAATGAAGCAGTTTTCTTCATCAATAAACCTGTCTATCAGGGTGTTTCTGAGTTCGGAAAAACCAAGAACTTCCAGTTCAGTATAAACTGCCTTGCAAATCCCCAAAAGATCAGCGGGTTGTTGCATACCCATTGCCACGGTTCTTACTCGTTCCAACGCAGCGTCGATTTCCAGCTCCCTGTTTTTAAGCTCCAGTTCTGCGGTTCGCCTTTTTACGGCATCCTTTAATTGCAGGTTTTCTTCTTTTATTTTTTCTGAGGCAATCTGCTCGCCTTCTTCTGTTCGGTTATCTGGAAAGGAGCCATGTTGATGAACACATTGCCACCGATTCCCCTTTTTTTCAATAATCGCCGTAATCCGGACATGGTCATAATAAGTCCACTCACCGTCAATCAGCACATACAGGTCGGACTGTTCATTGACCACAAACGAATCTCCTGCTGCTTTCAATTTGATTTGCCGGTTGCGGAAATCAGCCTTTCCGGTCATCTGATCGGCTGTGGCAGTATAAAATTCTACAGCTTCCCTTTTATTTGTGAACACTTCACCAGGCGCTGTTCCGAAAACGGTGACATTGTCATCCAGGAAAGAAGCAAAGGCTTTCATATCCCCTCTGAGATACGACTCCCAGTAGGCATGATAGACTTTCAATATTTCTTCTTCCAGTCTTTTGGTCAATTTCATTTTCTATCAGTTAACAGGTAAACTAATAATAAACTCACTCCCCTCACCTTCTTTTGTCTCAACTTTCAGTACTCCGCCATGCGAAAAACAGTCTGAATCGCGGATTGACACTGATTTATGGATTGCACGGATTCTTGATTTCGTTTTAGCATATTAGGGTATC
>CAYRDX010000056.1:0-31165 GCA_964423205.1 uncultured Saprospiraceae bacterium
AAAAAACCCTTATAAAATAGAACCAATCAGCCCTGGTCTCGGGGGGGGGGTAACCAAACTGAACTACCGGACCAACAGAGAATTGAATTAACAATAGAGGTACTATTTTTCCCTTTTACTGACCAGTCCAATTGTCAATCAGCTTTTGGTAAAAGGCCCGATTGCGTTGTTTTTTTAGGAACCGTTCTCTTGCGAAGGCTTCTTTTCTGGTTTCGAAGGTTTCATAATAGACCACAGTCCATGGTACTTTCTTGCTGGTGTATTTTGAGGTTCCTTCGTTGTGATGTTTCAGCCTGTCATTGATGTTTTCACAATGACCGATGTAAAAGCTATTATCCATTTCACTTTGTATGATGTAAGTGTAAAACATAAGAATTGAGGTATGCTTTAAAAAAAAAGCCCCGCATATCCATGATGTGCGAGGCTGTGATTTCTTGGTGCGGTCCGGACGGGACTCGAACCCGCGACCTCCTGCGTGACAGGCAGGCATTCTAACCGGACTGAACTACCGGACCAAAATAAACTCTTGTAGTTTCGACAGGCAGCCCCGAGTACTCGGGGTAACCGGACTGAACTACCGGACCATTTTTACTATTAAGCTTCTCTTTAAAAGCGGCCGCAAATGTAGAAAGGCTTTCCATTACTTGCAACTCCCCACAAAAAAAAACAAAAAAAAATTGGCCATTTCAAACGACTGCAACGCGATTGGCTAACTTTGCTCGCTCTATTTCTTAAAATCAGGTTCACAAAACACTTTAAGAAGTATTGTGAAACAGAAACTTTCAGGATTATGGTTTTCTTGGATTTTGAAAAACCGCTTGAGTTACTTTACGAACAGCTGGAGAAAATCAAGCAGGTAGGTGAGCAGGGCGACCTGGACGTAAGTCCTATGGTCAAGGAACTGGAAACCAAAATCGACGAGAAACGCAAAGAGATTTACGAAAATCTCACTCCCTGGCAGCGGGTTCAATTGTCCCGCCATCCTGAGCGCCCTTATACCCTTTTTTACATCGTGGAAATGTGTGAGGAGTTTGTGGAACTGCATGGTGACCGCCTCTTTGGCGATGATAAAGCCATAGTTGGTGGGCTGGCAAAAATTGACGGACAAACTGTAATGATAATGGGGCATCAGAAAGGCTCCAATACCAGAACCCGCCAATACAGGAATTTCGGGATGGCCAATCCGGAAGGTTACCGCAAAGCGCTAAGGTTGATGAAAATGGCGGAGCGATTTGGAATTCCTGTGGTCACCCTGATTGATACTCCAGGTGCTTTTCCCGGTATTGAGGCAGAGGAAAGGGGGCAAGCGGAGGCTATTGCGAAAAACCTCTTTGAAATGGCGAAACTGGAAGTGCCCATTGTGTGCGTCGTAATTGGCGAAGGAGCATCCGGTGGAGCCATTGGTATTGGATTGGGCGACTCCGTGTTCATGATGGAAAATACCTGGTATTCGGTCATTTCACCGGAATCATGCTCTTCCATCCTTTGGAGAAGTTGGGATTACAAAGAACAGGCTGCAGAAGCGCTCAAACTGACCGCACAGGATATGCTTTCATTTGGCCTTATTGACGGAATTCTGAAAGAGCCATTGGGAGGTGCGCATTCGGAGCCTGAGAAAATGAGCGGAATGCTGAAAGAGCATATTCTCAAAACAATAGCAGACCTTCTGGATATGTCGGCTGATGAGAGAATAGAAGCCAGATTACAGAAATATAGTTCCATGGGTGTTTACGATATCGCACCGGCCATGAGTGAAGCGGAAGAGCAAGGTTCCAGAAAATAAACTCTCCGTTTGATAGAAACTGAAGTGGCTGTGATTAATGACCCAAATTTTAAGCAATGCAACTAATTGAGAAAATTCGCACGAGATTCCATCAGTATTTTTTGAACAAGGAGCTTGTTGATATCAAGCATAAACGCAGCTCTGTTCACCTGCCCACAGCAAAAACGGTTGGAATTCTATTCGATGGCACTTCCCCGGAAGAACGGGAATCCGTTTTATCTTATGCCAAAGGGCTGGAGAAAGAAGGAAAGAAAGTCAGGCTTTTAGCCTTTGTTGACCAAAAGGAAAACGGGGAAGAACTACCATTCACCTATTTCGACAGGAAAAAACTCGACTGGGCTCTGCGCCCTATTTGTCAGGAAGTAAAAGCCTTTGAAGAGTTTACTTTTGATTTATTGCTCAATCTTACCCAAAAAGCAGTAGCTCCATTGGACTACATTGCTGCCCGCTCCCGCGCCCGGTTCCGGGTGGGTCCTTTTACGGGAAGACTGCACAGCTATGACCTGATGCTCGATTGTAAAGAAGGCAGAGGTCTGGAACATTTTATTAAACAGGTCGTCACCTATCTTGGCAAAATGAGCCCAAAACCAGTTAAAGAGGAGTTGATGGCGGCGGTTTGACTTAAATCTTGTAATGAGTCAAAAATAAAGTAGCCAATTTGTTTTCTTAACCAATTGAAAATCAGTTGGAAAACTTTTGCCTTTTGCCTTTTTACTTTTTACTTGTTCCTTATGGTAATTCTGAAAAATATCGACAGATATGAAGATTGAGTTTCGGGGTACTGGTGTTGCCATTGTTACTCCATTTAAAGGGGGTAAAGTCGATTTTTCGGCATTGGAAAACATCATCAATTATGTGATTGATGGTGGAGTGGATTATATTGTTTCACTGGGCACTACCGGTGAAGCCATTACCCTTTCCACGGAAGAGTCTAAGCAAATACTGAGATTTACGGTGGAAAAGACAGCAGGCAGGGTACCCCTGGTCGCCGGTGTTTTTGGAGATAACAATACAGCCAGACTGATTGGCAGTTTTAACGAGTATGACCTGTCAGGGTATTCAGCCATCATGTCCGCCAGCCCGGCATATATCAAGGCCAGTCAGGAAGGCATTTACCAGCATTACATGGCTCTTGCCGGAATATCCCCACTTCCCATCATTATTTACAATGTACCCAGCCGGACGGGAACGAATGTAACAGCCGATACTACCCTCAGGCTTGCCCATGCCAACGATAAGTTTCTGGCAGTAAAAGAAGCCTCGGGCGACCTTAATCAGGTTCAAAAGATTCTGAAGTATCGGCCTGAAAACTTCCTGGTCCTTTCCGGTGATGATACCATTGCACTTTCGGTCATTGGTTGTGGCGGTGATGGTGTGATTTCCGTGATTGCCAACGCCTTGCCGAATCAGTTTTCAGGAATGGTCAAAGCGGCACTTGAAGGTAATTTCAAAGAAGCTCAAAAATTAAACCTTTTGATTCACGACGTTCACCCCTGTCTGTATGTCGATGGCAATCCACCGGGCGTAAAAGCGGCTATGTCCATGATGGGCCTTTGTCAAAATGAACTTCGGCTGCCACAGGTCCCAGTTAGGGATGCTACCTATCAGAGTCTGAAAAAAGAACTCGAAAAGATTGGCGTGCTTTAGAAATTGGAATAAGGGCTGTCAATTCTTACAGCGAATGTAAATCGGAGTGGTTTGAATGGTGTTACTCTTATGTCCTGCCTGGTCGATGATAAAAATCTCGTAAATCACCTTGTCAAACGGAAACGTGGGTGTTTCATCCTTGCAGGGATCCAATCCAAGATTTTTGGGAAACACACAACAGGTAGTAAACAATCTGAAAGTTATCTCACCCTTAAGTCCATTGCCGGTGCCCAGTTTGGGAACCACCGGAATGATGTACTGGTTGTCGATTACGCCGAGGCGGGTGTCCTTAACGAATAAATTCAAAGTGTCCGGAGAGCCTATATCGCCATCACCGTCGGTAAAGGAAAATTTGACAAAGGTGGTGTCTTCGTGCATGGAGCCTCTTCTGAGCGTATCTTTCGACACGCTGATGAACTCAAGAAAAGGTTCAATTGGGTATTCGGGTGGGGTAGCGCAGGTCGTCAAAGCTACCAGCATAAGCAATGGCAAATATTTAGGGAGCTGGAAAATTTTCATTGCGCTCTTTCTTTGATTTATTTACATCGGAAAAATAGTCCTTCCTGACCTAATCCGCAAACTTCAGAAATGACTTATGAAGAAAAACGCCGGCAAATTCAACTCAGGTTAGCTGATTACAGCAACCTGGAATTCGACGAATTGGCGTTGGATATCTTCAGGTATCAGGCTGAGTACAATGAACTTTACACTTCCTATCTTAAGCTTATTGATAAAAAAGTCAGCCTGATCAAACATGCAAATCAAATCCCCTTTCTGCCGATTCAGCTTTTCAGGAATTACCGTATTAAAACCGGCCAATGGCAAGAACAGTTCATTTTTGGCAGCGGTGGAACTACCGGCCAGACGACAAGCAGGCATTTTGTCAGGGATTTGGACTGGTACCAGCAAAATTGCAGAACTGCTTTTGTGCAGCAATATGGCCCGTTGAAAGACTATACCATACTGGCTTTATTGCCATCCTATCTGGAGCGCAGTGGTTCATCACTCATCAGTATGGTTGCTCACTTTATTGAAGTTTCCGGTCAAAAGGATGGCGGATTTTTTCTGGACAACACGTCAGAGTTGTTATCAGTGCTAGAATCCATTTGGTCAAATCCCAATTCCAGGGCACTGCTTTTGGGGGTTAGTTTTGCGCTTTTGGATTTGGCAGAAAGTTCGAAGGTTGACCTTAAAAAATGTATCATAATGGAAACGGGTGGCATGAAAGGGCGTCGAAAGGAAATAACCAGGGAAGAATTGCATCAAGTTCTCAAAACTTCGTTCGGGGTGCCCTTTATACATTCCGAATATGGTATGACCGAACTTTTTTCACAGGCCTATTCACATGGTAACGGCCGTTTTGTGCCGGCTCCAACACTTAAAGCAGTAGCCAGGGAAATAACCGACCCTTTCACTTTGGTGCCTTATGGCAAACTTGGAGCTTTGAATTTCATTGACCTGGCCAACTTCGACACCTGCAGTTTCATCGCTACCGATGACCTCGGAAAAGTGTATGAAGACGGCACTTTTGAAGTGTTGGGCAGACTGGACAACAGTGATATTCGGGGATGTAATCTCATGGTCAGGGATGGTATTAGCGGGGGCTGAGAAACACTGGCATATTTTATAAATGCCCACATTGAAAAATTGAATTCAACCATGAGGGCTGGGTGATTTGTTGAGGAGGTTTAGAAGGTTGAGAAGGCTTAGGCGGTTGAGAGCTAATTAGCTTGGTCCATTCTCAACTCCCTCAACCAACAACGATTGAGTTTATTTCAAAACGAGTATTTACATAACAGCTAAGTAATGAGTCAAAAATAAAGTAGCCAAATTATTTTCTTAACCAATTGAAAATCAGTTGGCTGTTGGCTGTTGGCTCTTGGCTCTTGGCTTTTGGCTCTTGGCTCTTGGCTCTTGGCTCTTGGCGGTTGGTTGCTGGGGCTTGGTTATTTTCCAATTTCCCCCCGAGCACTCGGGGTCCTTTTGCCTTTTGCCTTTTTACTTTTTACTTTTTACTTTTTACTTTTTTCTAAGGATATGAGCTTTTTACTTTACGGCGCTTATGGTTACACCGGTGAACTCATTGCCCGAAGGGCAAAACAAGAAGGATTGAATCCTATACTCGCGGGCAGGGATCCCCAAAAAACGGAAGCTTTAGCCAGGGAACTGGGCTTTGAGTTCCGCGTTTTTTCGCTTGGTGAAACGGAAAAACTGGAGGCAGCGCTATTGGAAACTTCCTTTGTACTCCACGCCGCAGGCCCTTTCATTCATACTGCAAAACCTATGATGAAAGCCTGTATTCGCACCGGCAGGCATTACCTGGATATAACCGGTGAAATTGCCGTGTTCAAAATGGCTCATGACCACAGCACATTGGCAGCCGAAAAAGGCATTATGCTGATGCCGGGAGTTGGCTTCGATGTGGTGCCGACTGACTGCCTTGCAGCCATGCTGAAATCCGGATTGCCGGAGGCTACACATCTGAAACTGGCCTTTGCCACTTTGGGAAGCAGGCCTTCCAGGGGAACTGCACTGACCATGGTTGAAAACCTGGGTGAAAAAGGTGCGGTGCGAAAGGATGGCCGTTTGGTCAGAGTGCCAGTGGCGCACAAAACTCTACGATTTCCTGCCGGGGAAAAAGAACTCTTTGCCATGACTATTCCATGGGGCGATGTATTTACAGCATATTTCACCACCGGAATTCCAAATATTGAGGTCTACATGGGTGTGCCCAGGAGCTTATACCGGCAGGCTCAGTGGAGTCGATATTTGGGATGGCTGCTCAAAACTGATTTCATCAGGAATATGGCCAGAAAGAGGATATATGGTGGTCCGTCAGGCCCCAATGAACAGCAGAGGAACAGCACCATATCCCATCTTTGGGGTGAAGTGAAGTCACCTGATGGTAAGAGATTGCAGGCAGTCGTGGTCACACCGGAGGGCTATTCACTGACGGCAGAAACAAGCGTTCACATCTCCCGTAAATTGTTGGAAGGCAATTTTAAAACTGGATTTCAGACACCAGCCGCTGTATATGGAAGTGATTTGATACTAGCAGTGCCGGGTGTAGTGTATAAACAAATCTGAATTCGGAGTTCAACTGCTATTTCATTATTCAAGGTATGAAGCGCAAGAAGACACCCAAAAAGGTCGGTACATCTGAGAGATTCAAAATAGAAACCCGGGAATCATTGAATACCCGGACATATTGGGTTATTGTGTTTAGTGTAGCCCTCTTTGGTTTCCTGCTCTATGCCAATACCATCAATCATGGTTATGTGCTGGATGACTTTTCCGTTGTAAAGGAAAACTTTGTGACCAAGCAGGGCCTTGCTGGAATTCCCACCCATTTTGAGACACATGCCCGATATGGTTACTGGCCAGGTCCGGGTGAATTGTACCGGCCGATACCCATGTCCATGTTTTCAATAGAATGGGCGCTGGCACCTGATCAGCCCTGGGTTTCTCACCTGGTCAATGTATTGCTTTATGCCCTCACAGGTGCTGTTTTGTTTATACTGCTGTTGCGATTGTTTAAAGGCCATTCAATGCTGCTGCCCCTCTTATCAACGTTGTTTTTTGTCGCTCATCCCGTCCATGTTGAGGTGGTGGCCAATATTAAAAGCCGGGATGAAATCATGATGCTTTTGTTTAGTTTGCTGGCGATCCTGGGTTTATTGAATTATCACGAAAGGAAAAAAATACACTGGCTGCTCCTGTCCATGTTCTGTTACCTGATAGCCTTGTTCAGCAAGGAAAGTGCGGTGACATTCGTGGCTGTTTTTCCGCTGGTACTATTTTTCTTTTCAAAAGAAAAGCTAAAAAGGCACGTCACTTTGACTATCCCTTTTGCTGCCCTTGCCCTACTGTTTATCTTAGTCAGGAAATCAGTAATTGGTGCCTTCGGCAATCCTGGCGATGTGGCCATTATCGACAACTTTTTGGTCGGAGCAAATGACCTTCAGGGCAGGCTTTCCGGTGTTTTTCTGTTGCTGGGAAAATATTTATGGACGCTGTTATTCCCGATTTCATTGGCCAGCGACTATGGCTACAACCAGATTCCCATTCCGGGTTGGGGCGATTGGAGAGTATGGCTTTCTTTTTTTGCCTGGGTTGGAATAGCAGGATTCGGACTTCTCAGGTTGCGCGGTAAAAACATCTGGTCATTCAGCATTCTGTTTTTCATCATCACTTTTTCCATTTCTTCCAATCTTCTGATGCTGATAGGAACATCTTATGGGGAAAGACTCTTGTATGCCGCATCTCCGGGATTTGCCATTGCGCTTACTTTGTTGCTGATGCATTTTACAAAGGCCAATTCAGCAAAATTGAGTTTTACGGAAAATAAAACACTTTGGCTGGTTGCAATTGGAATTTTGAGTCTTTACAGCCTAAGAACGGTAGTGCGAAACTTGGACTGGAAAGACAGTTACACACTTTACGAGGCCGATATTGAAACCTCCCCCAACAGCGCAAAACTGAACTTTCATTACGGGCTGGAAATCGTGCAGCGCGGACTCAATGCTACTGATGAAGCTGAAAGAAAGTTATACCTGGACCGGTCGAAAGCTCAGTTCCAGAAGGCCATCAGCATCTGGCCTACCTATCACGATGCCTACGGTCAGCTCGGGCTGGCTCATTATCGCGATCGTGAGTATGATGAAGCTCTTAGAAGTTATGAGCAGGCTATTAAATACAAAAACAATTTCCCGCTGGTGTACAGCAATATGGGAATTATTTTTTTTGAAAAAGGTGACCTGGTAAAAGCCCGGGAATGTTATGAAAATGCTGTAAAATATGACCCCCGAATGGTGGATGCCCAACGCAATCTCGGAGTAGTAAATGCCTTGGAAGGAAAATTTGATGAGGCCATCAGGTGTTTTTCAGAAGCTCTGAAATACGCACCCGATGACCCCACTATTAATTTTTACATTGGCTCTGCTTACAGGGATTCAGGTCGAGAGGCTCTGGGACAACCTTATCTGGAAAAGGCATACCGACTGAATCCCGCCCTAAAAAAGTAAAGTCATTATATTCAGGGCCTGGCTGCGAGCCAGACCCTGAATACCCCTGATTCAAACTTTCAAGGTTTCAGGCAAACTTCAAACTTCAAACTAATAAACCGCCACAGTATTGTCAATCTCATTCGCCCAGGCCAGTATGCCACCTTTCAGGTTGTAGAGATTATCGAAGCCAAACAGGTCCTCCAGTTCCCGGATGGCATCTGCAGAACGAATGCCACTGCGACAATGGATGATGACTGTTTTATTGCGGGATATGCGACTTGCCGACCCTGAAACGGATGCCACAGGTATCAGTTCACCTCCAATCTGGGAAATGACATATTCATAAGGCTCACGCACATCAATCAATTGAATGTCTTTTCCCGTTTCTAAGAAAGTTTGCAATTCCTGAACAGTTACTTCCTTCACCTGTCTGAGCTGAGCCCTTGATACCAGGCCGCAAAACTGCTCGTAGTTGATGAGTTCTTTGATGATAATGTCAGGGTTGGAGCTGACTTTCAGAATTCTCGTGGTAAAAGATGCGGCATCGAAAAGGAATAACCTTCCAGTGAGCGGTTCACCAACTCCGGTAATAACTTTGATGACTTCGCTGGCCTGCATGCTGCCTATAATCCCAGGTAATACTCCCAATACTCCACCTTCAGCGCAATTGGGTACCAAACCCGGAGGGGGTGGCTCCGGAAACATGTCCCTGTAATTTGGTCCTCTTTTGCCATCGGGATATAGGTAATTGAACACAGACACCTGCCCTTCAAACTGGAATATGGATGCATAAACATTCACTTTACCGGACAGAACACATACGTCATTTACCAGATAGCGGGTAGGGAAATTATCTGTTCCGTCAGCTACCACATCGTAGTCTTTGACAAGGTCAAATGCATTATCGCTGGTAAATCGCACTTCGTGAACGATGATGTTAATGTGTGGATTCAGGGCTTCAAGCCGCTTCTTTGCTGTCTGAGCTTTGGATACGCCCACATCATCGACAGTAAAAAGTATCTGACGCTGTAGGTTGCTTTCATCTACTTTATCGAAATCGACGATGCCAATCGTTCCTACTCCAGCAGCAGCAAGGTACAGTAGCACAGGACTACCTAAGCCTCCAGAGCCGATGACCAGTACCTTGGCTTCTTTCAGTTTTCTTTGACCTTCGAGTCCAAATTCCGGGATGGCGATATGACGGGCATAGCGCTCTAATTCCGGAAGACTGAATATGTTGTTGTTATTCATTTTCTGAAAATTACTTGAATCTTTTTGTGGGTCTTCATAGAGGTGACACCTTTCCAAAAGGTGTCACCTTTGTATTTATTTCAGCTGCCACCAGCTATAGCCGGTACGATACTTAAGACTGATTCAGGCTGTATCGCAGTATCTTCTTTTTGAAGACTATTGATGTCATCTTCTCCGAGATAAACTCGAATAAAGGAACGGATTTTTCCACTGTCGTCGATGAGATGCCTGGTCAAACCGTGGTAAGCAGTCGTCAATTCGTCAAAAGCTTCTCTTACGCTGGTCCCCTTTGTTTCGAAGACAGATTTGTTTTCTGTGAATTTCCTTAGAGGTGTCGGGATGATAATCTTTGCCATGGGTTTAGAGATTTTAGATTAGTAAAAAGGCAAAAGTAAAAAGGCAAAAGGCAAAAGTTTTCCAACTGATTTTCAAGTGATTAAGAAAACAATTTGACAACTTTATTTTTGACTCATTACTTAGTTATTGTGATGATTGTTTTCAATTTCAATTTTTTCTTCCTGAAACTTCCTTTCCTCGTCAAGTAGTCGCCAGGATTTCAAGTCCCGGATTTCGTCGCTGTAAACAGAAACGATGAGGTAGGAAAAGTATGGCATGGCCACTGCAAGGTCGTGTTCAGAGGCTATAGCAGGGTGATTGGGGTGTGAATGGTAAATACCCAGTAATTGAGTATCATTGCTAAGTGCATATTGTTCTGCACCTAAGTAATCCAGTGGTGAAATCTCGAAGCGCCGCCTTTGGTCTCCTTCTTTTGAATTAATCACTGCTGTGGCCAGGGTCAGCACCCGTCCGCTTTTTTCTTCACCGAAAAGGAATCCGCAGCATTCGTTTGGGAAGCATTCCAGTGCCTGCTGATTTATAACATCCCGAACTTCAGCCGTTATTTTCACTTGATAATCAGTTGTTACTTGCTCCATTTTCTTTAGAAAATTTGTTCCAAAACTTCAGAATACTTGTCTGCATTATCAGCGAAAGTGGTAACCACCACACCGCTTTTTAGATTCTTTGCAACTTCAATAGCACCTACCAGATTGGCTGCAGCTGATGGGCTGATGAGCATACCCTCCTTTCTGGCAACAGTTTTAACCATTTCATAAGCTTCCATTGTATCCACAAGGTTGATCTGGTCGGCCAGATGGCTGTTGTAAATTCCGGGCACCTTGGCTGTTTCCAGATGCTTCCATCCCTCCAGGCCGTGCATTGGATTATCGGGTTGAAGGCCCACCAATTTGATGGTTGGATTCAGTTGTTTAAATCTTGTGCCTGCCCCGGTAAAAGTTCCGGTTGTCCCCAATCCGGCCACAAAATGAGTCAAACGGCCTTCTGTTTGTTTCCAGATTTCGGGGGCTGTAGTTTCATAATGCGCTTTCCAGTTGTTGGAATTATTGTATTGGTCGGCGTAGAAATACTTTTCCGGGTAAGTTTGGTACAATTCCCTGGCAACTTTCTGAGCTCCGTCAGTACCTTCAAATCTGGAGGTAAAAATGATTTCCGCCCCATACGCGGTGAGTATATCCTTGCGTTCACGGCTGGCGTTTTCGGGCAGGCAGATCGTTACAGGAATATTCATAGCTGCGCCAATGGCGGCATAAGCAATACCGGTATTTCCACTTGTAGCATCCAGCAGTCGTTTGCCATCATGCAAATCGCCGTTTACCAAAGCACTTTTAATAATGAAATAAGCGGGTCTGGATTTTACACTGGCTCCGAGCTGTTGCCATTCAAGTTTAGCCAAAACCTTTACTGTGCGCGACTTCCAAATGGTGTTTAACTCGAACAAAGGTGTATTACCCACCATTTTGCCGATGTTGGTTCGGAGTTTTACTTTTTGCGGAATATTCAGTGTGATTGTAGCTGTCATGATTTTTTATTGTTCAAAAGGGAGAAAAAACAAAAGAGCCTCTCCGTATGGAAAGGCTCTTTTGCGGAATTAGGGCATAAAAATGCATCAATGCGCTATTCCGCTACCTTTCCAACGCAGGTAGATACAGCAACAGCAACAACATGCATTATGATAAAATTGAATCGCCATACTAAATTTCAGTTTCAAATAAGGACAATTTAGTCCCAATAAAGTTCAAAAGCTGTGCCACGAAGTTCAGTTTTATTTCTATATGATGCAATCTGGCAACTTCCGTTGCAGCAGAGTTTGTCATGTTGGCAATTCAAAAAATCTCATGAAAAAAGGTAATGATTGTTTGTAGGTCAACACAGAACACATAGTGAAGATGTTTAAGGCGTTTGATGAAAATTATTTTAAAATAAATTCAAGTGCATCCAATTTTGTCCCGAAATGTGAGGAGAACTTTAATCGAAGAAATACTCTGATGGATTTTGGCGCCCAATTTTCGTAAAATGTTTTTCTATATGTTTATCAGAAAACCAGCAATTCTCACTTTGAAATAAAGTTAAATTGAATGGGTTATTTGAACGAAAAACTGCCAAACAGAGCTTTGGTTAGTGCGATTTTAAGGTCAACCTTCCTCAAACACTGAGTTGTCAACCGATTTAGAGCCGATTTTGTCTTTTTCGCACCCAAAACAACATAGAAAAAATTCATAGTGAAAATTCCACCACAGATAGGCCAGATTCACACAGATGAAATAAAACTCTGTGAAAATCAGTGTAATCTGTGGTAAATAATTCCACCACAGATAGCCCAGATTCACACAGATTAAATAGAACTCTGTGAAAACCCGTCCCAAATCAATTTAGAAAAAATCCATAGTGAGAATCGCTGTCAGAAAACATCAACAAAAATTAAATAGCACCGTTAGACAGATTATAAAAATCAATTAAGTTTACATCGGGTTCAATTGAATAAAAATGAATCCAGGTGCATTTGGGCACGATTTTTCTTAATTATTAGCAAATTAAATCCGTGAACATGAAAGTTTTGTTTACTAACACAAAAGTACATTGAGAGGCCGGAAGGACATCTGACCAGTTGACATCAGTTAATCAACTATCCCGACAACCGATTTATCTGAATTCTCACAAACCGTTGGTCCCGGCTTCTCATTTTTTCTCTCCGTTCACAGTTTGATTTGATTTTGAGGTAGGATGTTCTTTTGTAATCCAACGTTGTTGTGCTTTTGGTGAAATCCTTTGGCACGAAATGAGTATTTGTTAGGTGTAGAATTCAGCCCCAATAAAACAAAGACGTAATCGGTTTTTGGGATAGCCTCTCTCCTGATTTCTGGAGGGGGGCGTTTTTTTTGCATCCTTTCAAACGTCATTAAAGCTTCTTGGTTGGTCGAGCGACTGCTTGTGCTCCTTGAAATTTGAGAGCATTATGTCTTACCCTTTTGTTTGCTTTGCGCCGCAAATAGCCATTGATTCTGGCTTTAAACCTCTTATCATGATAGTTTGGATTGGCTTCTTAATACTCATTTTTATATTTCTTGCGCTCGACCTGGGAGTATTTAATAAAGAGCCGCATAAGATTTCCACAAAAGAAGCCATCGGATGGACGGCACTGTGGATTGCCATGTCCTTTTTGTTTAGTGCATTTGTGTATTTCGGTTACGAAAACCATTGTGGACAGCCTCCAAAATGCTGAAGTCCAGCCATGAGGACATTCACACGAAGGCAAATCCAATTGTCCTCCAACTTCGGAAAATCCTTCCCATTACCCGGAAAATGTATGAGGAGAAGTTCTTTCTACGCAAGAATGGAAAAATCATTGCGATGACCCCGCTGTTTGTGGCTATGGTTGTGGTGGAATCCACAGATGTCATGTTCGCAGTGGACAGCATTCCAGCTATTTTTGCCATTACCACTGACCCCTTCATCGTATTCACCTCCAATATTTTTGCAATTATTGGATTGCGTTCACTCTATTTCGTCCTGGCTTCCATACTCGATAAGTTCAGGTATCTCAAATACAGCCTTGCCATCATTTTGGCCTATGTGGGCGTGAAAATGATGCTGGTGCATCATGTCAAAATCCCATCTGTACTCTCACTCGCAGTTATTGTGGTGGTGTTGTCTGGTGGAATTTTATACTCTTTGTACAAAGACAAACAGGCTCAATCAGCAGGATAGATGTCAACATTATTGTGGCTGTCGAATCAAAACTTGTTCTTCCACATCATGCTTTCCACAGGCCTGTCTGTTCGCTTATTGTATTTGGCGTCTTTTTTCTTGTTGTACATATTTTCTATTTCACCGTCCACGGTAAAATAAATGAGTTGTCCAATAGGCATGCCGGCGTACACTCGCACGGGTTGAGTGCAGGAAATCTCCAATGTCCAGGTATTGCAAAAACCAACATCGCCCTTTCCGGCTGTGGCATGTATGTCAATGCCAAGGCGACCAACGCTGCTTTTACCCTCAAGGAAAGGTACAGCCTCGAAGGTTTCTGTGTACTCCTCAGTAACACCCAGGTATAGGGTCCCAGGCTGAAGCACAAAACCTTCAACGGGTATTTCGAAATGCTCAATTTGATTGTGCTTTTTGGCATCCAGGACTGGGTCAACATACCGTGCTAACCATCTCCCTAAATGGACATCATAGGAGTTCGTACCGAGGAACATCCTGTCGAAAGGTTCGATAACGATAGTTCCATTGTCAATGGCTTCGAGAATTTTCTTATCGGAAAGAATCATGTGATTATTAATGTGCCGCAAAAATAAGTTTTGAAAGGAAATGCAGAGGTTCAAAAATAAACCAACACTGAGGGCGACCATCTGTATATCTCCTCAGGTTTCATTTCAATGAAATTAATAAATGCAAACGGAGTACTTTTGCCTCGCGAAATCAGTAGGGTACTGAAGCCCTTTTTCAGAATGCACCAGTGCCAATTTGAGTTAGGTTTCGATTATCCTTAACCGAATAATTTTAAAACCATGAAAAATACAGTTGACCTGATAGGCAGGATTTTCCTCGCATTTATTTTTTTCTACGAAGCCTACGATACCATTTTCTTTTTTGATAAAACAAAGGAAAAAATGGATTTGTATGGCCTTACATGGAACCAGGATATTCTGCTTTATGCGGCTGTTTGGTTTCTCATAATCGGAGGGATTATGGTGCTGACTGGCTATCGGGCCAGCCTGGGTGCATTTCTGTTGTTGCTGTACTGGATTCCGATAACATTCATTGTTCACAATTTCTGGACAATACCTGACGAATGTACATTGACGGTGAGTTGTGCTCAGTTAAACATCAATGGAGTTGATTCTTACCGGCGCTTGCAATCTATTTTGTTTATGAAAAACCTGGCTGTAATTGGAGGCTTGCTCATGATATGGGTGAATGGTGCAGGGAAATACAGTGTGAAACGCATCTTCGCGACAACCAAAGTTCCCGGTGCTTAAACCAGTTCACGTGGCATGTAATAACTCAAATTTTGAAAAATGAAAATCCTGAACCACCGTCAGATTCAACAAAAAATCAGGCGATTAGCCATTGAAATTGCGGAACACAATTATGGTGAGGATGGAATCATTCTGGCTGGAATCAACCACAATGGGATGGCTTTTGCCCAGTTGCTCTTGGAAGAATTTACCCAAATCAGCCCTCAGCAAGTCACTCTGACCCGAATTTCCCTGAATCCGGCAAACCCCCTTTCCGGCGAAGTTCTTTTGGAAATGCCAATTGAAGAGGTTGAAGGAAAGGTTATTATCATCATTGATGATGTAGCCAACACGGGTCGTACGATATTCTATGCTGTAAAACCACTATTGGAAACTCTGCCAAAAAGGGTAGAAGTGGCTGTATTGGTTGACCGAACGCACAAATCCTTTCCTATTCATGTGGACTATGTGGGATTGTCATTAGCCACTACCTTGTTGCAGGATATTGATGTTCAAATCAGGAACGTGGATGAATTTGCAGTTATGCTGAACTGATTCATTGCCTAAACATACAAACAAGAAAAGCGGTGCTGGAGGAATCTTGCACCGCTTTTCTGATTTGTCTTTTTACTGTTTGAAAGTTTTTGCGCTGAAAAAAGATTAGGTTCCAAGCTCCGGCGTTTTTCAAACAGCTCACAAATCTACTTTAATATCATGTTGAACTCAACCCTGCGGTTAGCTTCACGACCTGCTTCTGTTGTGTTTTCACGAAGAGGATTCGTTTGACCATAACCTTTGTACTGCATCTTTGCCGGCGGAACGCCTCTTGCTAACAGGTATTCATAGCATGATTTGGCTCGTTCTTCTGACAGCGTCAGGTTAGCAGCTGCACTTCCGACATTGTCCGTATGCCCGCCTATGTGAAGATCGTATCGTGGATATTCTTTGACAATGGCAGCCACCTGGTCTAAAACTGCATAAGACTGTGCTAAGAGCGTGGCTTTTCCAGTTTCAAACTGGACACCTTTGGCTGCCACTCTCAATGTTTCCTTATCGGCAGGTTTCAAATCAGGGCATCCCTGGTTAGTGCCCGCTTCATCAGGACATTTATCGTCTTTGTCCGGTACCGTGTCACCGTCTTTATCAGGACAACCAAATGCTGATGGTGAACCCGGAATGGTTGGGCAAAGGTCATTACCATCATCCACACCGTCATTATCTGTATCGGGGCAACCGTTGAATTTACCAAAGGTACGCGGACATTTGTCCTGCTTGTCAGGCACCCCATCGCCATCAGCATCAGGGCAACCTTGTGCTGTTACTGACCCAGCTTCGTTCGGACACTTATCGTCGTCATCGAGGATACCGTCTTTATCAGAATCTTTGTGTGGGCAGCCATTGCGTTCTTTAGGACCAGCTTCTTTGGGACATTTGTCTGATTTGTCTGGAATTCCATCCCCGTCTGTATCAGGGCAACCCTGGGCAGTTATGCTGCCAGCCTCGTTCGGACAAGCATCATCTTCGTCCAGAATACCGTCTTTATCACTGTCTTTCAGCGGACAACCGTTTCGATTCTTTGGTCCAGCCTCAGTAGGGCATTTATCATCTTTGTCTGGAATTCCGTCATTATCCGTATCAGGGCAACCTTTTAAGGCAGCTTTCCCTTTTACAGTTGGGCATTCATCGTCTGCATCGAATACTCCATCATCGTCAGTATCGGGACAACCGTTGTTAGCCTTCAGGCCCGGTTGATTTGGGCAGCGGTCATCTTTATCGGGGATGCCATCATCATCTGCATCAGGGCAACCTTCAAGGGCTATCTTTCCGGCAACATCAGGACATTTATCCCTGTCGTCCGTCACACCGTCATTATCCCGGTCTTTGATGCCTGGTGTTGCTGGTTGAGTAACCGGAGGTGTTGTTGGTTGAGTTGGCTGCGTTTGTACCGGAACAGGTTGAGTAGGTGTTTTAGGCGGACAACCGTTTAGGGAAGATAAACCGGGTTCATCCGGGCATCTGTCTTCAGCATCGGGCACACCATCTCCATCTCTGTCGCCCGGAGCTGGGCAGCCCTTGCGGTCTGCGGGCCCTCTGGCCAGTGGACAATCATCGAGTTGGTCCGGAATGCCATCACCATCCGTATCTGGGCAACCATTGTACTGCGCCAGGCCTTTTTCTATGGGGCAATCATCGACCCCATCGGCAACCCCGTCCCCATCTGTGTCTGGGCAGCCATAGGCTGATGCCGGCCCGACTTCGTCAGGGCAGTGGTCCTGTAAATCTGACACGCCATCTTTATCTGTGTCCAGGTTGGCTGAAGGTGTTTGTTGCGCTGTAGGTCGCAATTCAAAATGCCATCCAAAACCTAACTGAAGGTTATCTCTTTTTTCTCCAAAAGATTTTCGGTATTCCAATTGGAGAGTCAGATAGGAACTTTTACCTACTTTATAATTTAGTCCAGCACCAATCGGGATTTGCAGGTTATTACTTTCAAATTGTTCAACCACAATTCCAGCTCCTCCCAACAGATAAGGTTTAAATGGATTTTCCTCTTTGGTTAGAGTGTATTTTGCAGCCAGGTCGAATCCAAGCAGAACGCTTTTATCCTTATTGCCAGCAATGTTGGCCAAACCTATTTTAACAGGTAGAACCAATCCGATACCAGAGTGGTACTGGCGGTAGTAGGCCAGTTCAAGTCCATTGGAAATTTTGTTTCCAGAGATGGAATTGAGAGAATTGTAGTCGAGGAACAACACTTTGGCAGAAATTCCATGTGGAGCCTGTTGAATGTCGTCCTGTGCCAATAGTGGGTAAGAGGCCGACAAAGCAGCGACTATAAGGGTTATTTTAAATAATGAGCCAAAAGATAGGATAGACTGCGCAATTCCGGATTTTAAAAAGCATGATGGCCCAACCATGCGGCTTATTCTTTTCATAGGATAAATCAGTTTTGGGATATGTAACGTTTCTACGGGCTGGAAATAGGATTCGGCCCTTCGATTTACGGTTTCCTGAATATCAGGTTACATTTTTGTATAGAAAACAGCTTGCCAAACTTTCTTATTTGCCTGATTTTAAGCAAATATATCTTAAAAAAAACCTCAATTTGTTTCTTATGACCATTAAAATCAGAGGTGAGTTTTCGAAGGAAGGTGTTTGCAGGACTATGTTTTTAGTGGCGATTTAATCAACCTTAGAAAAAAAGAGGTGACACTCTTCTTAAAAATGTCACCTCCGGGTAAAACCTGATATGGAGCTTTGAACGCCAAGGACAGGGAGAATTATCCCAATAATTGTTTTGCCCTGTTTATTGCTTTTTCAAGTCCATCTATGTTTTTTCCTCCTGCCGTGGCGAAGAAAGGTTGTCCACCACCGCCTCCCTGAATGTCTTTCGCCAATTCTCTTACGATGTTGCCGGCATGCAGTGTGCTGTTGGCTTCGGTGAGATTGCGACTTATAGCCACCATGAGTTGGGCCTTGTCTTCAATTTGAGCTCCTAAAACGATCACGATATCTCCAATTTCTTGTTCCAGTTGATAAGCCAGTGTTTTGATAGCCCCTGAATCCTGAATGGGGACTTTGGCGGCGATGAGTTTTACACCGTGTACTTCCTGTACTTTGTTCCGTAGTTCAGATTTAAGATTACCCGCTTGATCGGCAACCAGGGACTCGATTTGCTTCTTAAGAGCTTTGTTTTCGTCAATAAGGCTGCCAATAGCTTTTGTGATATGTTGTTGTCCCTTTAGCAAGTTTCTAACTTCCTGGAGTTCTGAAATTTCACTGAGCAAGTAGGATTCGGCATTGCCAGCGGTCACTGCTTCCAGACGCCTTATACCCGCAGCCACAGCACTTTCACTGACGATTTTGAAGAGTCCAATTTCGCCAGTGGCCTTTACGTGGGTACCTCCGCAAAGCTCACGGCTGTATTCGGAGTCAAAGGTGATGACCCGGACATGATCACCGTACTTTTCACCGAACAACATCGTGGCGCCCATATTTTTTGCTTCGTCAATCGGCACCTGCCTGTTTTCGTCCAATTGGATGTTTTCTCTGATCTTCTGATTAACCATCGTTTCAATCAGGCGGATCTCCTCATCCGTTACTTTCTGGAAATGAGAAAAGTCGAAACGCAATCTCTGGTCATCAACATCCTGCCCTTTTTGGAGGGCGTGATTACCTAAAATACGATGGAGGGCAGAGTGCATCAGATGAGTAGCGGAGTGGTTGGAGGAAGTAGCTTTCCGTTTTTTCTCATCCACCAGAGCAGACACTGTGGTTGTGATGTCTGAAGGCAATTTTTCAACGACGTGAATAATAAGATCGTTTTGTTTGATGGTATCCAAAACAACTATGCGTTCGTTTTGAAAAACCAAATGTCCTTTATCGCCTGCCTGTCCGCCACTTTCTGCATAAAAAGGAGTAGTCTGCAACACTACCTGAAATTGGCTTTCTTTCTTTGTTTTCACTGTCCGGAACTTGAGGACATTTGTAGAAGGTACCTGTGTCGTATCGTACCCAACGAATTCTGTTTCCTCCCCGGATTTTACGATATGCCAATCGCCAGTTTCTTTTTGCGCAGCAGCGCGGGCGCGGTCCTTCTGTGCCTGCATTGCCTTGTTGAATCCGACTTCGTCAATGGTCCATCCTTTTTCCTCGGCCATCAAACGTGTAAGGTCAATCGGGAATCCATAAGTGTCATATAACTCAAAGGCATCTTCTCCGGCAATGGTATTATTGCTAACACTCAGTTCGGCAAAACGACGCAGACCCAAATCCAGGGTGTTGAGGAAAGCTTTTTCCTCTGCCTGAATAATTTTAATTAATTGACTTTCCTGTGCTTTTACTTCGGGGAAAACCTGAGCGAAGGAGTCGGCTAACATAGGCACTATCCTGCACAGGAATGGTTCCTTTATTCCGAGGAAGGAAAAGTAATACCTGACGGCCCTTCTCAAAATTCTTCTGACGACATAACCTGCCCCGGAATTACCTGGCAGTTGTCCGTCAGCTATGGTGAAAATTACTGCCCGGATATGGTCGGCTACTACCCTCATGGCTATGTCCGTCATAGCATCATGCTCGTAACTGTTTTGATATTTGATACCGCTTTCGTTTTGGATAAACTGGATAACAGGCATGAAAATATCAGTGTCGTAGGTGGCCAGTTTGCCCTGTAAGGCCATGGTCAAACGTTCAAACCCCATTCCTGTATCCACGTGTTTTTCCGGGAGTTCCTCAAGGGTGCCATCGGCTTTGCGGTTGAACTGAATGAATACGTTATTCCAGATTTCAACCACGCGTGGATCTCCTGCATTTACCAATTCCGCTCCGTCCTGCATTTTTCTTTCCTTTTCCGAACGCAGGTCTATGTGTATTTCTGAACATGGGCCACAAGGCCCCTGATCGCCCATTTCCCAGAAATTATCTTTCTTATTGCCGTAAATGATATGATCTGCGGGCAGCCATTGCTGCCAAAGTTCCAATGCTTCATCGTCAGCTTCGAGGTTTTCGGGAGCTGAGCCTTCAAAGACAGTGGCATACAGTCGGTCGGCAGGCAATTTGTACACTTTGGTCAATAATTCCCAGGACCATTCGATTGCCTCTTTCTTGAAATAATCGCCAAATGACCAGTTGCCCAGCATCTCAAACATGGTATGATGATAACCATCTTTTCCAACCTCTTCCAGGTCGTTGTGTTTACCACTTACCCGTAGGCATTTCTGGGTATCAGCCACCCTGCGATGAGTTGGCGCCTGATTCCCCAAAAAGAAATCTTTGAACTGGTTCATACCTGCATTGGTGAACATGAGGGTAGGGTCGTCTTTATTGACGATTGGAGCAGAGGGTACAATTTTATGTTCTTTCGAAGCGAAAAAATCGAAAAAAGTCTGTCTGATTTCTTTTGCAGTCATCTTGAAGTTTACATTAAAATCCAGTTAGAAAAGGTTATTCAGGGTTGAGTTTTCCACATTTGCCTGCTTTGACACCCCGTTTATTCACAATGCTTTTTGTCAGTAATTGCTTGGCTCTGGATGTTAGATTATTTGGATAATGGTCGAAAATCAAAATTAATTATTGTCATTTTTACGTATTGACAAATAAACATTAAGTATGTGGCTTATTGCAATAAAAGATTTCTTTTCAGCCGATTAATAATTGAAACTTTACTTATTTAGTAAAACATTGTTTCGTAATGCTCAGATTATTAGTCAATAATTTTACGGGCCCTTCTTTAATCTATTTTTAATCGACAAAAGTTTTCCACAGGTTGGCAGAGTCTGCTGGAAAAATGAGATATTTGTCGCTACCTGTTTCTGGTGACACACAAAAATTGATACCCAAACAGGTAAACAAACTACATGAACAGAACATAAACTGACAGAGGCTGGTCAGTTGATTTTTGCAAAGATTCGATTAAAGAGAAAACTGAAATCATTGCAGGTCGACTGTTCAATATTAAGCGCCACTGTCGAGTAGCATTTTATCAAAACAAAACAGGGAGGGAGCCCTAAATTCAAGTTTCTTTTTCCAGTTCTTTTACTGGAAAATTTTGAAGCTGCAAATGTAGGGTAATGGCTTACAACTGAACACTTATGCGGAGAGAAAAATTTATTTACAACAAGCACACACTTCAATTCGAAAGATTTAAGCTTTCTTACAAGACAATCTTCTATCGAATTCTTGGATTTGTCAGTGCAGTTATTGTATCAGGCTTCCTGCTAACTTCCCTGGTTTGGAAGTTCTTCCCCTCACCACAGGAAGAAAACCTGCTCAAGGAAATAAATTTCCTTAAAGGCGAACTCAATTCCATTCAAAACGACTTTGACAAAATGAGTGCTGCACTCACTAACATTCACAAGCGTGATGTCCAGGTGCATAGAATGGTTTTGGAAATGGACCCAATTGACGATGCTGTTTGGGAAGGGGGTGTCGGCGGACATGACAGGTATTCTGATTTCAAGAATTACAGGAATTCAGGAGGAATACTCACCAGTGTAAGGCAAAAAGCCGACAAGCTGAAACGTCAGCTCGTATTGCAATCGAAATCACTGGATGAAATTGAAAAAATGGCTGTGGATAAAGAAAAAATGCTTGCATCCATTCCATCCATAAAGCCTGTAAGAGTTGATAAACTCAATCACAGAGTGGAACTGTTATCTGGCTTTGGTATGCGTCTTCATCCTATTTATAAAATCAGGCGGATGCATTTGGGCATAGACTTTTCCGCACCCAAAGGTACCGCTATTCAGGCAACAGGTGATGGTGTAGTTGAAGAAGTTACATATGCCAGGGGAGGTTACGGTCTTCACGTTGTAATCAATCATGGTTATGGTTATAAGACCTTGTATGGCCATATGATGAAAGCTTCTGTAAAAGTTGGCCAAAAAATCAAAAAAGGCCACATAATAGGAAAGGTAGGAAGTTCGGGCACCTCCTCAGCACCACATTGCCATTATGAAGTTCACTATAAAGGTAAACCGGTTAATCCTATCAATTATGTGATGGATGGACTTACTCCAAAAGAATATCAGGAGTTAGTAAGATTGGCAGAAGTAGAAAACCAATCATTTGACTAATATTTCCAAATGCTTCCCGCTTCTGGCTTTATTGGATTCGGGATTCTTTTTCAAAATATCTTAACCAGGCCTCCAAATAGAGGCCTTTCTTTTACCATGAAACAAACCAAATTTACCCTTATCCTGCTTTTTCATTTGTTCTTCAATTCTTTTTTGATTTCACAGAACAGTCAGGCTGTCTTGCTACATGAAATCATTCAAAGAGACCGGGAATTTGAACAAAAAGAAAACTTTGCATCCGGAAACCCATTCCCGGGCATCTCACCGATTGATTACCAAAGGCGGCTAGATTTCTATCAAAAAGAGCTAGCTGATTTGAAAAAAATTAAAACGGATTCTCTATCAAAGAGCGATAGAATCAATCTTGAGCTACTCAGTTTTGTCATTCAGGAAAGAATTGATGAAATACAATTTAAAGCCTACCAGGTGCCCTTAAATGCGGAAGGTGGCTGGTACACCGATTTCTTACTATCTGCCGACAGGGTAGGGAGCAGTTCAAATGCATACTTGCGCTACATACGCCGTTTAAATGGTTTTCGTCAATATGCTGAACAACAAATGGCCAACATGCGAGAAGGCCTTAAAAGGGGCAGAACAGCACCTTATGCCATTCTTACTGGACGTGAAAACCTGGTGGACCACTGTGTGGCAGATAATCCAATGGAGAGCCCATTTTATAAACCGTTCTTAAACATGCCCGATAATCTTGGTGCTTCACTTTCTGATTCTCTCCGCAAACTCGCCATAGCCGCGATTGATACCAGTGTAACTCCAGCTTACAAAACTTTTGTGAAATTCTGGAAGAATGAATACATCCCTGGTTCTGCCAAACAAATCGGAATTTCAGCCCAACCAAATGGAAAAGAGTACTACGAAAAAAGGGTGCAATACTTCACCACTCTGAAAATGACTTCGCAAGAAGTTTTTGATACGGGAATGAAAGAGGTGGCAAGGATTCGCAAAGAAATGGATGAGGTTCTGAAGGAAACCGGATTTAAAGGCAGTTTCGAAGAGTTCCTTGCATTCCTTCGGACTGACCCTCAATTTTATGCTAAGACTCCTGAAGAACTGCTGAAAGAAGCCAGCTATATATCCAAAAAGATTGATGGCAAGTTGCCCGCTTTTTTTGGCAAGCTCCCTAGAAATCCATACGGAGTCAGTCCCGTCCCGGAGGCTATTGCGCCTACTTATACAAGCGGACGGTACAGCCCCGGCTCGCCCAGCAACCAAAGGGCCGGATTTTATTGGGTAAATACCTATAATCTGCCATCAAGGCCATTGTATGCCTTGCCCGCATTGACCCTTCATGAAGCTGTACCTGGTCACCATTTACAAATGTCGCTTTCCCAGGAATTGGAAAACGTCCCGGATTTCAGGCGTAATACCTACCTCAGCGCCTATGGTGAAGGTTGGGCCTTATATGGCGAATACCTGGGGGAAGAAATGGGTATTTACAGCACTCCCTATGAGCGATTTGGAAAACTGACTTATGAAATGTGGCGAGCCTGCCGATTGGTGGTGGATCCCGGGCTACATGTTATGGGATGGAGCCGTCAGAAGGCCATTGACTTTATGGCATCCAATACCGCTTTATCTATACATGAATGCACCACAGAAATTGACCGCTATATAGGATGGCCGGGGCAGGCTGTTTCTTATAAAATTGGTGAGCTGAAGATTAGAGATTTAAGGCAAAATGCTGAAAAAGCTCTGGGTGTAAAATTCAATCTTCGTGAATTTCACGACCTGGTGCTCTCCGAAGGTGCCGTTCCATTATTCACACTGGAAAGAATGGTGAATGAGTGGATAGAGGAGCTTAAAGCCAAGAACTAGCAGGCAAGCCAACTTAAATACAAAAGCCATCATTTCTGAGTCCTTAAATGATGGCTTTTGTATTGTTTCACAGAAAATATCAAAATTCTACCTCTGCTGTAATTACTTTTTCATCCCTCTTAACTTTTACCACTGTTTTATCACCCTTGGTGAATTTGGCCAATCCTTCCATGTAATCATAAACCGATTTCACGGCAGTATCCCCGATCTGAATGAGTATGTCGCCTTTTTGAAGACCAGCCTTTTGAGCGGGTCTGTCATCCAGAACTGCATCAATGCGCATTCCTTCACCTGCAAAAACATAGTCGGGCATTACACCCAACGTTACTTTGAAGCTGGTTGCACGTTGCTGCTCGTCTTTTGTTTTGGTGAAAGGAAGTTTGCCCTTTCCATTCAGATTGGATATCAGTGTCTCGATATATGCGGACACATAGTATAACCCATCATAATTTATCAATTCGCTGTCATCCCCGGGTTTGTGGTAGTCTGTGTGTTGACCAGTAAAGAAATGCAGAACAGGAACATCTTTCAAATAGAATGAAGTATGATCGGAAGGGCCAACTCCACTCTCAGAAGTTTTAATGTTAATACCACCTACTGCGATTTTGGGCAGTTCCTGATTCCAAAGTGGCGAAGTGCCTACGCCGTTAATGGCCAGAACCTTTTCTTCATTCAATCTGCCCACCATATCCAAGTTAATCATGTAATTGACTTTGGTAAAGTCAATGGTTGGATTATCCGCAAAATATTTCGATCCAAAAAGTCCCAACTCTTCACCTGAAAAGGCAATGAACAAGTAATTGTTTTTCTTGAGCTTAGATTGTTTTAACTGCTTTGCCAGCATGAGCATAGCAGCAACACCACTGGCATTGTCGTCAGCTCCATTGTGAAAATCTGGCTCACCAGTGTGACGAGTTAAACCGGCAATTCCTTTTCCAAGGTGGTCGTAATGAGCGCCGATGATAACGGTTGTCGGAGCTTTATTGTCAATATAACCTATTACATTCTTGCCAGTTCTTTTTTCGCCGGAACTTGCATGTGGATTGGATTTAAACTCAAATTCAAAAGGCTGCATCCAACCTCCAATGGTTCCCTTTGGTGTGGCACCGGCTTCCTGCAAGCGACTGGCTATGTAATCGGCTGCCATTCCTTCACCTTTGGTACCTGTTTCGCGGCCTTCCAACAGGTTGGATGCGAGATATACTACATCGACCTTCAATTGTTGAAGGGCTTTAGGATTGTGTTGTGCAAATACATTGATAGTAACAAGGAAAATAAGCGCAACAATTAATTTAACTCTATTCATAAGACGTGATTAGTTTGTGTTTATATCGGCAATAATCAGAAATCAAGGCTTAATGATCGTGATAAATACTCAGAGTTAACAAAAGAATAAAAATCGAGGTTGACAATATCACACAATTTTTACAGTAGTTTGATGGATGGGCTCACAACATTTTGGTCTGGTTCAAAAAAGTTAGGAATTCTTCATAAACACTTAAGAGTGAGCCTGAGCCAAGATTTTTGCCTTTTTTCTTGCCATCATAAACCATAGGTTTTACCTTTGGGCAGCCGTCCTACTGATACTTGCCAGCGAGAGTAAAACATTTTACTAACTAAAAACATTTCCTAACCAGGTTAACCTATAAAATTGTCGAACCCCAAATTCAAAGAAATAGTGTTTCATAGTGTGAGGGGTAACCGCTTCGGTGGTTGCTCCTTTTTTTTGTGATTCTCTGTTTTTAATACTCCCTCTTCATTAGCCCTGAAGCAAATTCCCTCAGTAATTGTTTTTTATCTTCTGGTGCCAATACGTTATTCAGTGCCTTGTTGGCAGTTTTCTCGTAACTGGCCATTAATTCCTCCGTGACTCTTCTGACATTGAGTTCATCAAAGAGTTGTTTAACCCGGGTTATTTTTTCTTCATCAGTGCCTTTAAAGTCAGAATAAATGGAAGATAATTCCTGTTTTCTCTGAGTGTCGGCAAGTTCCAGGGCTTTCAATACCAGGATAGTCTTCTTGTTTTGAATTATATCTCCTCCCGGTTTTTTACCAAACTTTTCAGGATCACCGAAAGTGTCGAGTATGTCATCCTGAATTTGAAAAGCAATGCCAAGGTTTCTTCCGAATTCGTACAAATGTTCTGCATCCTTTTCTTTTGCTCCTCCAAGTAACGCGCCTAACCTCAAGGCGCAACCCACAAGAACGGAGGTCTTCAGCTCTATCATTTTAAGGTAGTCCTGTATGCTAACTTCAACTTGGTTTTCAAAGTTCATGTCCATCTGTTGGCCCTCGCAAACCTCGATCGCCATTTTTGTGAAATGCTCCATCAGCTTGGGAATCTTACTCTGGTCTGATGTGAGCAGCAGAAAACGATAAGATTGCGCCAACATAACGTCACCCGATAAAATTCCTGAGTTCAATCCGAATTTCTCATGAACGCTTGGCTTCCCCCTTCTCAGTGATGCATTGTCCATAATGTCATCGTGCATCAGGGTGAAGTTGTGAAATACTTCAATGGCCATGGCCGCCGGAAGTGAGTTTTCTACTTTGCTGTCAAATACAGAATAACCGAGCATAAGAATAAGCGGTCGTAACCTTTTACCGCCGAGCGCCATGATATAACTCACTGGTTTATAGAGCTCGGATGGTTGCTCCCCAAATGAATTGTTAACCAGATATTCGTCAAACAGTCGCTGGAATTGGTTTAATGTTTGCATCCTTTTAGTCGATTTACTGCCGTTTTTTTTGTATTAAAGGCAAAGGCTTGAATTGTCATTAACATTATTTGCTCCGTAATTCAAGAAAGCAATGTAGACAGGGCTAACGAAATGATGGGAACTTTTTTGCATCATTTTGCCTAAAAAAAATGCCATAGAATGCAAACGGCAATAGTATGATATAGGGGCTGTCGGAGATGGTTTAAGAGTACATTAAATATCTTACGGAAATGAAAAATGGTAGATGCGTTAACATTTTATTGGTTGAGGATAACGCAGCAGATGTACGATTGGCAGAAGAAGCCTTCAAAGCTGGGCCCTTATCCGTTAATCTCGAAGTGGTAATGGACGGCGATGCTGCATTAGATTTTCTGAAAAAAAGATCTCCCTATGAAGGAGTTTTTACACCAGATCTCGTCCTGCTGGATTTGAATCTTCCCAAGAAAAATGGTTGGGAGGTATTATCAGAAATCAAGGGTGACCAACGATTGAGGTCAGTACCGATTATAGTCTTATCTAATTCGGTTGCTGAAAATGATGTGGTATCTACTTATGATCTTCATGTTAACTGTTATGTCAACAAACCAGTGGACTTTGACAAATTTTTTAGAGTCATTGAGTTGATAGAAGAATTTTGGGTATCCACGGCTATTCTGCCGACGAGAACAGCCATGGAGTATTTGTCATAAGCGCTGTTAATTATCAAAGTTGATAGCGCTCAACAAAGAGAGGATAATGAATAGTAAGCTCAAAACGCCAATTTTATGCATTGAGGACAATTCCGGAGATTTTGAATTGCTCAAAATATATCTTGAGGAAGCTGGCCTAAAATGTGATCTCTTTCGAAACGACAGCCTTTTTGATGGTCTTCGGATGCTGGCTGAGCGTCAATTTGACCTCGTACTTCTTGACCTGAACGTAACAGACTCTTCTGGATTTAAAACCGTTACCACATTTCTTGAAAAAGCTCCAAGTATTCCCCTGATAGTTTTAACAGGTACCAACAACGAAATAATTGGCAACCAGGCTGTGAGAGCAGGTGCTCAGGATTATCTTGTTAAAGGCCAGTTTGACAGTAAAATGCTAAGTCGTGTTATCCGCTATTCCCTGCAGCGTTCATACCAACAACTGAAACTGGAGGAAACCACACGTGAACTGGAATTATACAAACGCAGATCTATTGAAGCCCAGGAAATGGCCCTTTTTGGCAATTGGGAAATGGATATTGTGACTAATGAAATGCGATGGTCTGATGAGGTTTACAGGATTTTTGGCTGGAAGCCTGGTACTGTGCAACCTTCACTTTCTACCTACCTCGAATATGTCTACTCTGACGACAAAGAATTTGTCGAGGAGTATTTTAGAAATATTTCTAATGAAACAGGTACCAACAGCATTGAACATAGGTTGGTAATAGAGGGCTCGTCCATCAAATATGTGGTGCTGCATGCCAAGGTAAAGGTTGATCAAACCTTTGGAAAAGTAATTGTCGTTGGAGGAGTACAGGATATTACCGAGCGAAAAGCATCAGAAAAATCGGTGCTTGACAAGCTGATGAACTTTAAACAGGCAAGGATTCAGGAGGAGGCTCTCACGGAACTGAGCTTTCAAATCCGAACACCATTGTCTTCCATTGTGAATCTGTTATACTTAATGGAGAACAACTCCAACGGTTCACAGCGGGATACTTTGCTTGCCGATATGAAGTCTTCAGTGGAAGACCTGTCGAAATCCGTCAGCAACCTTATGAATTTCACCTTTTTGTTTTCTGAGGATATTAAGTTAGAAACCGAGGAAATCAATCTTAAGGACATTCTTCAAAGCAGTGTCAATGTTTTGAAATTTAAATCAGAAACAGCCAAAATACAGGTGGAATTCAAATTAGATGAAAACATTCCTGAAAAAATAGTGGTTGACCCGAAAAAACTGGTTCAAGTCTTATACAACACATTGGACAACGCCATTAAGTTTTCACCTGATGGTGGTAAAATTCTTTTCAATGTAACAGCATCCGATCCTCATGCGGCCTCCTTCAACTTGTTGATAAGCATCAAGGACATGGGCTGCGGGATGTCAAAGAATCAGCTCTCCGAAGTTTTGTCATTCAACGAAAATTCAGAAATGGCAGAGGATGATGATAAACAACCGAGGCCTATGGGGCTTGTCATCGTGGATAAACTCGTTGGTATTATGGGCGGCAGCTATGAAATTCAAAGCAAGGAAGGCATCGGGACAACCGTAAATTTCTTCATTCCCGTGAAGGCCAGCAGAGCAGCAAGATTTATTGCCAATGACAAACCCGATGCTCCTCTAAATATTCTGTTGGTAGAGGACCATTTCTTGAATCAAATAGCCACTAAAAAGGTCTTGCATTCATGGTCTGAATTTGTGGAAGTGGATATTGCTGAAAACGGGGTTATTGCTTTGGATAAATTTGAAAATAAAAAGTACGATTTGATATTAATGGACATTCAGATGCCCGTCATGAACGGTATCGATTGTACGCTTAAGTTGAGGGAGAAAAGTGATATTCCGATTATTGCCCTCACTGCTAATGCTTCAAAACAAGAACAGGACAGGTGTTTTGATGCTGGTATGAACGACTATTTGTCAAAGCCATTCAAACCTGCTGACCTTTATAGCAAGATTATCAAAATATTGTCCTTTGTGATGAACTGACGGACAAAGATGAACCAAGCTATTCTGTTTTATTAGTCAGCCTTTTTATAGAAAAATAGAAAAAAATCGTGGCCAGGATTTCTTGTTTTTTTTTGAAAGTATAATACCTTTGCGTCCGCCTTTTCAGAAAGGCAGTTTACAAATTGAATTCATATTGATTTTGTAAAGGAAGCCTCCTTAGCTCAGCTGGTTAGAGCGGCGGACTGTTAATCCGTAGGTCCAAGGTTCAAGTCCTTGAGGGGGCGCAAAAAAGCCCCGCCCGACCCCGATCACTCGGGGCGGGGCGGGGCTTTTGCGTTTTTCCTATAAACACAAACTCCATGAGTCTGCTCACCGTTGGTACCGTCGCTTTCGATAACATTGAAACCCCACTTGGCAAAGCCGACAATGTAGTCGGTGGAGCGGCAACTTATATCTCACTGGCAGCTTCCCATTTTTTAGATCAAATCAATTTGGTTTCAGTCATTGGCGACGACTTCCCTCAAAATGAGCTGGATTATCTTTCATCACGTGGCGTTGACCTAAGAGGTTTGCAAGTTCGCAAAGGCGAAAAATCCTTCTTCTGGGCCGGCAAGTACGACCAGGACATGAACAGTCGTGAAACACTGGACACGCAACTCAACGTGCTGGCTGACTTTGACCCGGTACTTCCTGCAGGTTATGAAAAAAGTGAATTTGTTATGTTAGGCAACCTGACTCCTGCCATCCAAATGCGGGTTATTGAGCAGATGAATCCAAAACCCCGTTTCATCGCCATGGACACCATGAACTTCTGGATGAACACCGCATGGGATGGCCTGATGGAAGTACTGAAAAAAATTGACTGCCTTGTCATCAACGACGAAGAAGCCCGCCAACTGAGCGGTGAATTTTCCATCGTGAAAGCTTCTGAGAAAATCATGAAATTGGGGCCAAAATTCCTGGTCATCAAGAAAGGTGAACACGGAGCTTTGCTGTTTTACGAAGACAAACTGTTTTTTGCACCTGCTCTTCCCCTTGCCGAAGTATTTGACCCGACTGGTGCAGGCGACACTTTTGCCGGCGGTTTCATGGGCTACCTCGCCCAGTCCGGCGACACCTCATTCGACAACATGAAACGTGCCGTCATCTTTGGCAGCGCCATGGCCAGCTTTTGTGTCGAGCAATTCGGCATCACCCGTCTGAAAGGTCTAACCAATATCGAAATCAAGAACCGCGTTTCCAAATTTGTGGAACTGGTGAATTTTGATGCGGCTATCTGATTTTGTTTGAGTTGTTTGAAAGTCGTTTGAGTTGTTTGAAGGTTGTTTGAGTTGTTTGCCCCGAGTACTCGCATTTGCATCAGGCTAACTTTAACAAATAAGAATGGAAATAA
>CAYRDX010000057.1:0-30287 GCA_964423205.1 uncultured Saprospiraceae bacterium
AAAAGGCAAAAGGCAAAAGGCAAAAGGCAAAAGTTTTCCAACTGATTTTCAAGTGATTAAAAAAACAATTTGGCTACTTTATTTTTGACTCATTACTAAGGATAGAAGTGGAAAAGGCAGAGTTATTCAATTCGAAATGTCATTTTATCCTATCGGATAATCCTCATAAACCTCCCAACGACCCCGGTTGTGTTCCATCAAACTGATGTTTTCCACAGTGAATTTCCTATCATAAGATTTACCGCTAAACCATGCCCAGGCTTCCGGAAAAATCCAGTGTTGTAAATCACGGTGTGCGATAGTCATGTGTGCATGGAATCTAACTGCTTTTTCATCTTTCAAATTCAGCGTTTCATTCAGGTGCAGTAATAAAGACTTCTGTAAGCCCTGAAGCTTGTCATTGTGTTTTACATCGACAAACAAAACTCTGGGCTTAAAACAACTGAATCCACTTAATTGGATTTCAAATGGCTGTTGATTAGCTGCAAAGTCATCCAGCACATCACCCAATTCCGACAGTCGGTTCATGGGCCATGGAAACGGTGGATGAAGCGTAATGTGAGGTGGGGAGGTGAGAGCATGTGAAGCTTTAAACTTATCGGCACATTCCTTCTTAAAGGCCGTCACCTCTTTTTGAATGGCCTCATCTGGCAGGAGCGCTATGAAAAATAAAGGATCGCGCATTTGGCATTTGGCTATTTGCTATTTGCTATTAGCATTTAGCTATTGGATGTTTAAATTTTATTGTTTGCTGTTGGATATGAGCATTTTGTCTCTTGCTTCTTGTCTCTTGCTTCTTGTCTCTTGCTTCTTGTCTCTTGCCTCTTGTCTCTTGCTTCTTGTCTCTTGCCTCTTGTTTCCTGTCTCATCCCTCATCCCTCATCCCTCATTCCTCATTCCTCAATCCTCCTCCTAATCCACATGAATCTCCCAATAATTCTGGTTGTCAATTTCATTCAAAATAGCCAGGTAATTTGCGTACCTCAGCTCGCTGATTTCATCATTTTCGACGGCTGCTTTTACGGCACAGGCAGGTTCGGCTTTGTGAAGGCATAGGCCACCAAACTTGCATTGTTCCGAAATTTCAAAAAACTCCCTGAAGTTATGCGCTACATCCAGAGCGGTGAGGTTGTTAAACGCAAGTGCTTTTATCCCTGGTGTATCGATGATATTAGCACCAAAAGACATGAAAAACATTTCCGCAAAAGTCGTAGTATGCTGGCCTTTACCGGAATAGCCTGATAACTCAGCAGTGCGAAGATCCAGTTCTGGTTCAATAGCATTTAGCAGCGTGGATTTTCCAACTCCAGACTGCCCGGCGAAAAGTGTCGTTTTACCTTTGAGCATGGTCACAAAATCTTGAATACCAGTACCTTTTGTGGAAGATACCAACCTGACCTCATAATCTATGGCATTATAGACGCTTTTCAGATAATCGTAAACGGCCATTTCTGCCTCTCCGTAGAGGTCAGCTTTGTTGAAAACTATGCAGGTAGGGATGTTGTAAGGTTCTGTCATCAGGAGGAAGCGGTCAATAAAACCCTGCTTCAAATTGGGTTCTATTATAGTCACTATGACCACAGCCATATCCACGTTGGAAGCCAGGAGCTGCAGGTCGTGTTTTCTGCGGGGTGATTGTCTGACTACATAATTTCTGCGGGCATGAATGCTCTTGATAAGTCCTTGTCCATCCCCTTCAGGGACTACATCCACCTCATCACCCACCGAAACCGGATTGGTAAATTTTACACCGTCGAGCCGGAACTTCCCAATGATCCGGCATTTCAAAACACTACCATCCTCCAATCGGACGAGGTACCAACTTCCGGTCGATTTTATGACGATTCCTTTTTTCAATTATTCTTAGGCTTTTGTTGACTTTCGAACTTTGGAGACACAAGGTTAGCGATCAAGCTGCTTTTACGCACTTTTTAACCGCAATTGCTTTACCGAAAGGATGAAAATTGTTCCATAGCCCAACATAAAAAGCAAGTGCAGCATCAAAAATCCGGGACTTTGTTTCTGGAATCCTAAAATCACAGCGGCAAAAAAATAGAGCGTTAGCAAGCCCTCCAGCCATGTGCTGAGTGGCACTTTGCGGTTCTTGTACTTATCTCCACTTGGTTTATCGCTGCCTGACAGTATATTGAATTTTGGAGTACGGATAAAGCGGCTTTTTTTTCCTAACCACCCTTCAACAACTGCAATGCTGTTATTAAGGGATAAGCCCATACTTAGTGCCAGAAAAAGTGGAAATAACAGCACGAATTTTACAAGGCTGGATAGATTAGACTTTCCCTTTAGGGTATGATTTGCATTGGACACAAATTGGACAGCAAAGACTGTAATCAAACCAATTGAGCCCCAACTTAGCGGTATAGATGCAAAGCGGGTGCTTTCCTGCAGGTAAAGAGTTGGAACGCTCGCAAGGCCCAGAAAAAACACGAGTACAAAAATACTTCCTGCCAAAAGCTGTTGAGTCGCGTGTAGTTTCTGGGCAGCGTGCAGTCCGGATTTCCAGATTTGCCCCAGCATCTTTCTGGCAGTTTCTGCACCTCCTTTCATCCAGCGGAACTGCTGTGATTTCAGGCCACTGATTTCTGATGGCAATTCAGCCGGAGAGTCCTGTTCTTCGAGATAGACGATTTTCCAGCCTTTCAACTGCGTCCTGATACTGAGGTCGAGGTCTTCAGTCAATGTGTCAGCCTGCCATCCGCCGGCATCTAGTATGGCACTACGTCTCCAGACTCCCGCCGTGCCATTGAATTGAAGAAAATAGCCAGCATTGTAACGGCCTTTTTGTTCAACCCTGAAATGGGCGTTGAGTTGAAGCGCCTGCACTCTTGTCAACAGAGAATATTCCTCATTCAGGTGAGACCATCGGGTTTGTACTACGCCCACCGCAGGATTATCAAAACGATGAATTGTCTGTTTTAGAAAATCAGGTTTTGGAAGGAAGTCGGCATCAAAAATGGCAAAAAACTCACCTTTTGCTTTTGTCAATCCATTGCCAAGGGCTCCGGCTTTAAAGCCCTTCCTGTCTTTTCTGTGGATATATTGGATATGGTAGCCTTTGTCTTTGTATTCCTGTACTTTTCCAGAGGCTAAAACGCATGTTTCATCTGTACTATCGTCCAAAACCTGAACTTCGAAGCGGTCTTGCGGATAATCCTGTTTCATCACACAATCTATCAACCTTTCGACAACGTACATTTCATTGAAAATGGGTAGCTGGATGGTTACGTACGGCAGGTCTTTTTTTGGTAGTAATGGTTTTTCGTCCCGACTTTCGATAATCTTTTTGTTATCCTTTAAGTATTTGATCAGCAGATGACCCAAAACCAAACTGTAGCCGGTTATGAAAATCAGTGTAACCACGTAAATGAGGAAAAATAAGTCGGCTAATAAGGCCATGTGTTCCAGGGTAATTTGGGTGCAAAAATAGGATTACTTTTCTTTAATTGACAAAAGTCGAAATATGGAAATCCTGTTAATTTGCTTCAGAGGAGACCCAATTCGTTGCCTTCAATCAATTTGCTTAAAATTCTGCCCTTCGTGGGAATGCTGTGAATACCAGGGTGTTCAACACTTGTGGCAGAAGTGGCCAGCGCAAACACCACGGAGGAGTGAATTTCAGCTGTTTTGCAGAAATGGAGTGTAAAAGCTGCTGCAAATAAATCTCCGGCACCGGTTGAGTCGACTTCATTAGCCGGAAATGCAGGGTAGTCTTTTCTCTTTCCTTTTTTGAAAACGGTCACCCCCCTTTTACCACGAGTTACCAGCAGTATATGGGCTGTGTCCGAAATGCGGTTAATTTCATTTTCATCAAACATCAAATCCTGCTCACTCAGAGAAATAATGTCTGCTTTGGCCAGTCTTGACCAACTGTCTAATTTCTTTGCTGAAACTCTGCCTTTTTCATCCCATTGCCGCATCCAGCCCTGTGGGCAAACGCAAAGAAGGGAATCAGGGAAAATGTCGATAAAATCAAAACTGACCTCATTGACTATGGGTCCAAGAAGCACTACTGGTGCTGACCTCCATTCAACCGGCATGTAATCCGGGCGCAAGTCCTTTGCCCGCTTATGCAGCCATTGGGCCCGCTGTCCTTTTATGATTTTGTTCTCAAAAACTGTTGTGTATGGGGAGGGATGTGTTTCAAGCTTTATCCCCTTGAACATCGAAGTGAACAGAAAATCATTGCCAAATGAGCTAAAAACTGCGGTATCAATTCCGAATTCTCTTGCTAAGAGGGAGGCATAAAAACAGGTGCCGCCAGGTGTGTAGCCGCTTCCTGTTTTGTCGTGACAAACATGGCCAATTAATAGAATTTCCGGCGTGGTATAAAACACAGCAAATGGTATGAATCAATGAGAAGAGTAAAAAAGAATCTGAAGATGTTCTTTTATCAGCTAAGATAAGGCACTTGCTTCTGGAAAATTGAAAAGGTAAAATCGAAAACCAGAAAAGAGTTGTCAACTACTGAATTTTTGAATTATGCTGTAACCAGATTGCCGGTTGAGACAATCCAATTGTGTTTGTCGGGAATCCGGCCGGAGCGAATACCATCGATGGTTGACTTCAGTAAGGTACCAATTTTGCGCTCACTGACCGGAGGCAATTTCATGAGAAAATCGTTGTGCTGAATTTCAGCAACATGCGAAACCACAGCCGCAGTACCAGCACCAAATGCTTCCTGTAACAATCCCTTCTTATACGCATCTACCAACTCGTCCACTGTCAGCGGGTATTCTTCCACATCATAGCCTTCTTCTTTCAAAATCTGAAGGAAGCTGGAACGTGTTATACCTCTGAGTATCGTGCCCGTCAACGGAGGAGTAATGACCTTTCCGTCTATCACAAAAAAGACGTTCATTGTCCCACATTCCTGTATGTATTTAAACTCATGTGCATCGAGCCAAAGTACCTGGTCAAAACCCTTGTCCTGTGCAATTTGTGAAGGCAACATCGCGGCGCCGTAATTGCCGGCTGCTTTTGCTTCACCTGCACCTCCTTCAACGGCTCTGACGAATTTGGTCTCGGTTATCAGTCGAACGGGCTTTGGGTAATATGGTCCAACTGGTCCGGTGATGATGAAAAACTTATACCTGGCAGCGGTTTTTACTCCGATAAACTCGTCGGTAGCAATCATAGTAGGTCTGATGTACAGTGCACTACCTTCCTGTGGTGGTATCCAGCCCTGGTCGAGGTCCACCAGTTTTTTCAATCCTTCCACGAACCATTCTTCCGGGAAAGAGGGCATACACATCCTTTGAGCAGAAAGGTTCATGCGCTTGGCATGCATTTCAGGACGGAACAGCACAGGAGTGCCATCTTCCATTTTGGAAGCTTTCATCCCTTCGAATATGGCCTGGCCGTAGTGGAGTGCCATTGTGGCCGGATGAAGAGTAAAGGAATGAAAAGGCTCAATCCTGAGGTCATGCCATGCTCCATCGTAATAATCAGCCAAAAACATGTGATCAGAAAAATGACGCCCGAAAGGTATGTTGTTGAAATCAATACCCTGAAGTTTTGAATTTTGCGTTTTAGTGATAGTTATTTCCATCTTCATTTCAGTTAATTTTGTGCGAAGTTACTGAATAAGGCTGCTCTTTTAATAAAGTTAAAAGCACTGTTGCAAATATTTTTGCTCAGTTTTGCCCTATAATATTAGCCACTTTTAGGATAAAATTCTACAGATCGTGATTTCTACAAATGAAATTCTGAAAAGCACAATTTTCAATTATAAGGTAATTCCTCTTGATGACAATATAATAAATGCCCTTACAGGGGAAGGGGGTAAAAAAGTGTTTATCGCTTTTTCTGATGGGCAAACAAAAGATTTGACTGATTTTTTAGAAAAAATTTTCAATTCAGTCAATATCAATCTCTTAAAAGACACTCAACTGATTCATTTTTCAAAAAATACACTCAGGTGGCTGAATCCGTTTTTTCGGGAAAATGAAATTATGAAGGTTTTTTTCTTCGGGGTAGAACCCAAAAATGCTGGATTGAATCTTGAGCATATTAAGTACATACCTGTTGAGTTGGATGGCATCACCTACCTGTTTGCGGATGAGATTGGTACTATTATGAACGACCAGGCACTTAAAAAACACCTCTGGCGTGCTTTGAAAGAAATTTTCCCGGATTCAGCAGTCCAGTGAGGCTCTCCCAATAATCTGGAGTGAGTTCAGGAATGCAGCTTGGCCTAATCTAACTAAACAACAATCGATTATTTATTGAAAATGAAACAGCTCGTTTTTGCAACAGGCAATCACCATAAAGTGAGGGAAGTACAGCAATTGCTTGCTGGAAGCTTTGAGTTAAGAAGCCTTGATGCCATAGGTTGTTTTGAAGAACTGCCCGAAACCAGCCCTACCATTGAAGAAAATGCCATTCAGAAAGCACTGTTTGTCTATGATAATTATGGTGTTGATTGTTTTGCAGAAGATACTGGACTTGAAATAAAAGCTCTGGATGGGAAACCCGGAGTGCATTCAGCCCGTTATGCAGGTGATGGCAGAGATCCGGAGTCCAACATTGTCAAAGTCTTGGAAGAACTCGATGGAGTGGAGGATCGGTCAGCCAGATTTTTGACCGTCATTGCTCTGGTTTTGGAAGGTGAGGTTCACATATTTGAAGGAATTGTGAACGGCAGTATCCGTACTGAAATGTCCGGCTCAGGTGGGTTTGGTTATGACCCCATCTTCCAGCCTGACGGATTCGATGTGACCTTTGCGGAGATGGAAGATACTGAGAAAAATAAAATAAGTCACCGCGGCCATGCAGTGCAAAAGCTTATGGCGTTTTTAAGAGCAGTGTAATTACAGGTGTAAAGAATAACAAGTTGAAATGGTTGAGAGAGTTCATGAAGTTGAGTAATTAAAAGCATTTGAGTAGTCAGTTGAAGCTAACCACCATTAACCATCTCAAACTGAAAGATTAACAAAGTGCCTATTTTGTTTACTTTTGGGCACTCAGAAAAATAGGCATTACAGTATAAACCATGAATGCAGAGAGTTTTTACGAATACCTGCAGAATCCCTCCAAACTCTATCAGGTAAGTTATCAGGAACTGAAAAGCCTGGTGATGTTGTACCCCTATTCTCCCAATATAAGGTATCTTTTGTTGGCCAAAAGCATTCTCGACAAGCAGAAGGATGAAAACCGGAACCTTCAATTGGCCGCACTTTATAGCCCCGACCGAAAATGGTTGAGAAAAAAGATCAAGCAACTTCAATTACTGGTTGAAACTGGAAACGAATCATACTTGCATGAGGATTTCCTCGAACTTCGGGATTTGGCAGAGCTCGAAATGAGCCGTACCGAATTGCATGAAGAACCTATAATGAAACCGGTTGAACTTAGCAGGGAGGCCACTGTAGATGTGGACATACAAGATAATTCGGGTTTTGATTTCAAAGAAAAGCAGGTTTTTGATTTGGAATCAGCAGTAACTGAAATTAGGGAAACTATTCAAACTGCTTCTGAAATCGCTGAGGCTGAGATAGTGAGTGACGATAACATTTACTTTTCCAGATTAGTGAACGTAGTAATAGAAAGTTCAGCTGCTGTGGAAAAGTTGGTCAATGAAGGATTCGCCCAAGAGAACAAAGAATTTCAGGAACGAGTTCCTGAAGCGGAAGCTGACGCACCAGACCCCAAATCCAGCTTCAATAGTTGGTTAAAACAGTTTCAGCCTCCGCATCACGGTGTGCCATCGCAGGACCTGAAGGATGTCATTCAACAACCCTCCTCTGATTTGGAATACGAAGAACCTGAGGATGTCGCCAAAGAAATGGCCTCAAAAAGTATCCTGGAGGACGACGATATTGTAAGTCTGTCTTTGGCAGCACTTTTGGAAGGGCAGGGCCACTATGAAAAGGCAATAGCTATGTATGAAAAACTGAGTTTGCATTATCCCGAAAAAAGCTCTTTCTTTGCGGCCAAAATTGAAAAACTTAAACAAAAATAGTCCTGGACGTTAAGAGGACTAAAGCCAGATTGACACCTTGTTATTTACAATTTGGCTGAACGCCCGGAAACTTCAAGACACATAAATTAAATAAAATGGTTTTAGTTACTTTTCTGATCGCTGCCATAGCTTTTCTGTTAATTGCCTCTATCCTCATCCAAAATCCGAAAGGAGGAGGTGTGGATTCTACATTCGGTGGTTCCCAGGCAACACAGATGTTTGGAGCAGCAAGGTCAGCGGACCTTATTGAAAAAATAACCTGGGGATTAGCCATTGCGCTTTTTGTGCTTTGCATTGCTGCCACATTTCTTATCGGCAGTGGTGGCGGTGCTGCTGATATTCCTCTTCAGTCTCAGTAATTACATCTGGGGTAAAACAGAAAAAGCTCCGGAGGCTTTGGCCTTACCGGAGCTTTTTCTGTGAAACGCTATCGGGGTTAAATCACTGGGTCTTCATCCAATGGCATCGACTTAAGTGTTTCCCAAACCCACACTACGAGTTGGGCGTCTTCGCAAAAAGCAGGTGCTATACATTGCACCGCATCGAGCGCTTCTTTCCTGCTTCCCTCCTTTAATGTCGTTTTGTTTCCAGAATTGACAGTTTCATTTTTTCTTTCTACTGTCCTTTTCGGCATTTTTTCAATTCCAAGTAGAAATACACTCACCCATAGGTTGCGGCTGAATGCACGCAATAAGCTTCTTTTTGCTTTGCGGCTGCCACCTTCTCTTTTAAAAAACAGAAATGACCTGCAGTAATACCAGGCTGCTGAGCAGTCGCCACGATATGCTGCCAGCAATTTTTCGGCTTCCTGTAATTGATTTTCTGCGAGCAGACATACCATGAGATAATGCCTTAAGTTCAATTCATCGGCAGGGTATAAATCGAGTAATTCCCTAAACCTGAGAGCTGCTGCCTCGTAATAACCGTGACGGAAAAGTTTTTCCGCAAGGCAGACTTTTGCTTTCAGATAGGTCAGGGTTTCCACCTGCTGCCAGGGTTTGTCCGGAAATTGAGCCATCAGTTCTTCGATGCGTTCTCTCCCAATAAGCGATTCAGCTGCGTCCACACTTCTTTGGTACCACATCATCGCTGTTTCAGGAGTATCGCTGAGACTGGCGTACTCAAAACAAGCTTCGGGACAATTAGGGTCCAAGTTCAGCGCTGTTTCGAGATGTTCACGTGCTTTGTCCGGGCTTTTGGCTTTGCGCGCCTGGATGACATACTCCCGGGCCAGTAATTGACTCATCAGGTTGGGGTCGAGTTCTCTCAGAGCCTCAAATCGGCCCATACTTTTGTCCTGTTCGAAAAACTGGAAGATATTTTGAACGGAGCCGCTTTCCATTTGATAATGAAAAAGCAGATGTCGGAAGTGTTCTAAGCTGCGCCGGAATTCGGCAGTCTGGGCTATGTTCATGTACCAGGATGTTATAGGTTTTCAATGGTCATGAATGATGGCAGGCGCAGTGATTCGGTTCTTGAGAATCTCGGGACGCTTCGTTTTTTTAGCCATCATCACTGCTTAATAAGGGGCATAATTGATGCCAAATATTAAAAATTAATTAATTTTTTAAGTTTCTTTTTCACAATTAATTAGATGATTTTTCTGGTGACTCACTACAATCAGTTGGTGCTGTTGCGCTTATCTTAAAAGGTGAGCTTAAACACCTGTTGTAAAGCCATGTCCGTTCCATTATTGCCACCAATTTGTTTTATCAGAGCACCATAAAATGATGTTTATTGAAATTGAAATCAAACAAGTGTAACCTAATAGTTGTCATAATTTCGATTCAGAAAATAAAAATTACTATTTTGATTAAAAAAAATTGTTTTAAAATTTTGATATAAAAAACAAATACCACATTTTTGTCCTGTCAATGTTTAAAAACAGGATTATGAAACCAGAAATTCTCGTCAGTAAGAAAGGTACTAAGGTGGTAATTGCAACCGATTTGTATCAATCGCTTGAACTGCCAAGTCACCATTATGGTGCAACCGTAAAAAAATGGCTTGAGGATGTTTACGAATTCAGTGATGGTATCAGGCAGCCGGAGCCAATGAAAGATTACGCCAACCGGCCGGCCCAGGAAAACCTGTTTAAGGATTACTACTTATCGGTAGAATTGGCTAAGCGTATAACACTGAATTCGAGAAGCCGCCACAAACAGAAGATTGCCTTGCAACTGAGCGAGGTTCAGGACCATTACGACGAGAACGGGTTGTTGAGTGTGGAGCAGGTTCTGGCGGTTGTCGAGCTAACTCGTGTGATGGGTTTGGTATCCTGTCAACTGGCAACTGAAAAGGAGCACCACAAGGTTTATGAATCCCGCAACCAAAATAATCCTGCAAACTGGTGGAACTTCAGGAAAAACATTCTCGGTTATTCCATCGAAGATTTGCGAAAGTCGCTTCGCCGGCAGGGTCTGAAAGCTGGTAACAAGTCCATGCGACAGTGCCTGATGCAGCTCGATAAATATGAAATGATAAGAATAGCAGTTATCGATCTGTTTATGGCTATGGGAAAGCCGGAGAAATTCGCCCTTTCAGTGGGTGAAATGGCCAAGGCTTTTGCCCGCGAATTGCAAATCGAAATTTTCGACGACCGCAATACTTCCATTTCTATTCTTCCTGAAGTCAATCAGGAATTAGTAAACGAAATCAGAAACCTGAGTCATAATGGTTACCTGCGTCACTGGGAGAGCCTAAAGATAGCCAGTTAAAGAGTATCGCAGTAATGTTAAGTCAATTCCGCATGCTTGGGGGTTCCTTCGGGGAACCCTTTTTTCCCTTTTCGCTTTGAATTTCAACTCACTGATACTTAACATGTTCTTATATCTGTATTCCAACACCTAAAACTATTCCTATGCATCGAGTTACTCATTTCGAAATCCCATCCGATAATCCCGAACCAGCGATGAAATTCTACAGCGAAGTATTTGGCTGGAAATTCAGCCAATTTGGCGACACGCCATACTGGTTAGCCAATACTGGCCCCGATGACAAACCCGGTATTCATGGAGGCCTGATGAAAAAGAATCATCCGAGTCAACCACTGACCAATGCTATTGAAGTGGATGATTTGGATGTTATGCTCACATCAATTTCCAGCCATGGTGGTGTTGTAGTCGTTGATAAAATGCCTATTCCCGGAGTGGGGTGGTATGCCTATTTTAAAGACCTCGATGGGAATATCATGGGTGTCATGCAAACAGATCCAAAAGCGAAATGAGCAATAATTGGTATCTGGTTATTTGTGTAAATCTTCAGCAATCATAATAATGTAGGTCGAAAAAAAGGCAATTGAACCTCCCTTGTGGTCGATTATTATTCGTCATTGTTTCATGAAAAAATGGGTGCGCTGTTTTTATTCAGTTGCACCCATACTTTTTGTCAAAGCTGTTATGAGATAGTTCTTATCGGTCCCATGCTAGCCGCTTTGAGGGATTTCGGAGTGATGAACTGTCAGCCCACCACAAAAGTTGATAGAAGCACAAAACTTAGAGCTTGTTTGGGATTTAGTGCTTGAGTTAAAAACGAGAAATTTTTCGTCAATTTTTTGGCTTTTTGAAGGAGAATAGCGGGACTACTTGACTGAAAAAAGCTGAAAAAGTGGCGAAAAAGGGTCGTTTTGAGCCAAGTGACCAAATTCCAAACAAGCTCTTAATTAACCACGTCAACTACCATTGCGGCAAACGTGTGTTGGCGGTAAGATTTCTTTCTGCCGTCAATCGAGTTTTATTGTCTGGTTAAGTAACTCCACATTGAAATTAATCTTAGCGTTAAGGGCTTTAAATACTTTTAAAATTGTTTCAAATCTTGCGTCTGTCAAGCTGTTTTCAAGTTTTGAAATTTGGGCTTTTTGAACACCAACCAGTCGTCCAAGTTCTTCTTGTGTCATGTTGCGTTCTATGCGTGCTTGTTTGATTGCTTCTCCAAGCAAGTCAAGTCTTAATTCGTTCTCAAAAGCTTCTCGCTTTGGTGTTCCACGTTTGCCGATATGCTTGTCGGTAATTTGGTCTAAGCTGTAAGTTTTTAATCCTTGCTTTTTCATTTTTTTTTGTCCTTGAGTTCAAAATATTTTTTTCTTAAACTTTCTGCTTTAACTAAGTCGCCTTGGGGAGTTTTGATTGTTTTCTTTATCAGTCCGTGAGTTGATATTACAACCGTGTCAGTTTTCTTTGATTTGTCCCAAAACGCAAAAAGTCGGTAATGGGTCTTATTATACAGCGTTCTAAATTCCCAAATTTCATCCGTCAATTTTTTGAATAATTCTTTGTCGTTTGAAAACCTTGATTTTGTGATGTTATAAATGATTTTATCTCTTACTTTCTCGTCAAGACTGTCAAGAAACTCTGATGCTTCTTCTAAAAACTCAACTTTAAATTTGGGTGTTTGCACTTGTTAAACGTTTCTGCGAATATAAAAGTTTCTTTATTGGGAAACAAGATTTTCAGTTGAGTTGTCTTTATGGACTTACTGCCGACTGACAGATAAAATTTATTTCTGAAAAACGACAGTTGGACAACTCAATCCCTGAAATTCCGGGCCCTGTAAAACAAAAACCCTCCTCAGGCGTAAGATTTACCTTGGCTTTTTCTATCTGTGAGCCAACAAGAGGAATTTTGTAGCGTTGTGTTCACAACCTTGTACCCAAAAGAAATTCATCCACAGCATCCAACATGTTATTTCAATATCCTGCTTTTCTTTTTGCTCTTGCTGCCCTGGCGATACCAATCATCATACACCTGTTTTATTTCCGCAGGTTTAAGACTGTTTATTTCACTAATGTTCGTTTTCTTAAAGAAGTAAAAGAAGAAACAAGTGCCAGGCAAAAGCTGAGGAATCTGCTCGTTTTGCTGATGCGCTGTCTGGCAGTGGCCGCTCTTGTCTTTGCATTTGCTCAGCCCTTTATACCAAAAGATGTGGAGGTGCGACAAGGCCAGAAGCTGGTCAGTGTATTTGTCGACAACTCATTCAGCATGAGCGCTATGAGTGAGGATGTACCCCTATTGGAAAAAGCCAAACAAAGAGCCAGTGAAATCATTTCGGCGTATGCGGTGGATGACAGGTTTCAGGTGCTGACGAATGATTTTGAGGGTCAACACCAACGTTTGGTGAGTAAGGATGAGGCTATTACAATGGTTGAAGCAATCAAAATTTCACCTTTTGTCAGGACCATTTTCTCTGTGCTGACCCGCCAGCAAATGGTATTGAACACAGGAAAAGCAGAAAACAAAATCTCTTACATCATTTCTGATTTTCAAAAAAGCATAACAGACATAGGTCAATTCAGAGACTCCATCATCAACATCAACCTCGTTCCTCTTCAGGCAGTGCAGGAAAGCAACGTGAGCATTGACACCGCCTGGTTTATGGAGCCCGTGCAAATGCTCAGGCAGCCTTCAACTATGATTGTAAAAATCAGAAACTGGAGCAATCAGAACGCTGAAAATATCCGATTGTCAATTAAATATGCCGGTGAGGAAAAACCACTCGGCAACCTTTCCGTCCCAGCATTCACTACCCTAACTGATACAGTTAATGTCAGCATCACTAAAACCGGATGGCAGAAAGCTGAATTGGTTATTACCGATTTTCCGGTGCAGTTCGACGACAGCTACTTTTTTGCATTTAATGTTTCTGAGTTCTTTAATGTACTCGTCATCGATGAAGAAACTCCTGACCCATACCTTGCTGCGGCATTCAGGGGCATTGCCAGTTTTAAAGTCACCAATCAGCCAAGCCGAAGACTTGACTATTCGCTTTTTCCCGGTTATCACCTGATTGTGTGTAACAGCCTGAAAAGCATTTCCTCAGGTTTGGCTTTTGAGCTAAAACAGTTTGTGGAGAACGGTGGCAATCTGCTGGTTTTCCCAGCGGAAAATGCCGACTTAGGGTCTTATAAAATCCTGCTGGAAAAATTCCCGGCCAATCACTTTACCAATTTTGAGGAACAGGCCAGACAGGTCAGCGATGTAAACACAGAAGAATACATTTTCAGGGACGTGTTTGAAAACAAAAACGCCAATCTGAAATTACCCAATACCACAGCGAACTACCGGCTGACGACCATTGCAAGCCACGGTGAGGAAAAACTGTTGAGCTACCGTGATGGCAACCCCTATCTGGCAAAATACAAGAGCGGTCAGGGTATTCTTTATTTGTGCACTGCGCCACTCAATGAATCCTTTAACACACTGGTCAGGAATGGGGAGATTTTCGTGCCCATGTTGTATAAAATGGCCATTTCTTCGGCCAAAGAAAAACCGATTGCCTATACTATCGGAAAGGATGAAACGGTGGAATTGGAACACACGGCTGTTTCACAGGAATCGGTGTACAAGATGAAAGGCCTTAAGGAGGAGTTTATCCCGCAACAGAGGACCGTAGCTTCAAAGGTATTCCTGGGCCTGAATAACCAGATCAACGAATCCGGGTTTTACGACATCTTTTTGCGTACTGACAGTACTTTAGCTATCGCTGCTTTCAACTACGACAGACGGGAAAGTAATCTTTCATACCTAAGCTCAGATGAGTTGGAGTCATTTACCGGTGATAACATCAGTTTGATAATAGGCAGCCTCGCCGCTAATTTCTCTGAAATTGTCGGCGACCGAAACAAAGGGGTTGTCCTTTGGAAATGGTTTGTATTGCTGGCACTTATTGCTTTTGGAGCTGAAGTGTTACTGCTTAGGTTTTGGAAAACCTGACAGATATTTTATAGTTGGCAGTAATGATAAAATGACGACTGCTAAGAAAAAAAACTCACTGACAAATTTAGAATATGTTACCTAATTAGCTAACTTTGCCCAGGCAATAAAAATGTAATGAGTGAAAAGCATTTAAAGGAAATCTTCTATTACAAAGACTATTATCTGGATTTCTTTAAATCATTGAAGCCGGACATTCAGAAAAAACTCAACTGGACTTTACAGTTAATAGCGACAATAGATAGGGTTCCAAAAAAGTATTTCAACCACATTACAAACTCGACAGGCATATTTGAGATAAGGGTAGAAGTTGGGACAGACATTTATAGGGTATTCAGTTTTTTCGACAAGGGAAATCTGATAATACTAATAAATGGGTTTCAAAAGAAATCTCAAAAAACACCAAAGAGTGAAATTGAATTAGCCGAAAAACTTAAAAAACAGTACTTCGATGAAAAAGCAAAAAAATAATCTGACATCGTTTGCTGACCACTTGGACAGCCAATACGGAAAACGTGGCTCTGCTTCCCGAGAGAAGTATGAGCAAGAATTTGAAGCGTTCAAACTTGGAGTTATGCTTCAAGAACTTCGTAAAGAGAAAGGGTTGACACAAGAAGAACTTGCAGAAAAATGTGGAACAACAAAAACTTACATTTCAAGAATAGAAAATAATGCAAGCGACATTCGACTTTCAACCTTAATGAGAATTATTCAAGAAGGACTTGGTGGGCACTTAAAATTAATCGTTGACCTGTAAAAAGACAAAGAGAAGCACTACTGCCAACACGGGTTTTGCGTCAGGCGGGCTGACGTGGAAACCTGAAGCTTTGTGCTTCGAATAAACTTTAGTAATAAATTGAAACTTTGCGCTTCGAAAACCTGCCCGAACGCAAAGCCGCAAACGTTGGTGTTTTGTCTCAGGTAATTGCCATTCTTCCTCTGTGTAGTTATCCTCAATAAGTCTGCTGTGATTGAAAACATGTAATCTATGAGGGGAGCTAAAGACTAATATTGTCAACTTAAGGATTATCCAAAGTAATAACCCTACTCCAAGTCTGACTTTCACTGTGATCCCGGTATTCACAGATAATCCTGGGGTTAAAACCCCCTTATGTTCTTGTTTCTATTGTCCCCTGCATGAATACCGAAGGTATAAATGCATGGGTTAGTAAGTGAGACTTGTTTTAGCAATAACCAACTGATTTCTTCCAATCTTACTACCTCGCATAAATGCTAAGATTAGATAAGTCCATTTCCTACTATCTCTTAGGAGGTTAATAATTGTCAGGCTCTGCTTTATTGCGAGTATCCTATTTGTTGAGAACCCATCACTAACCCCCGGATTCATCCGGGGGCCTAACTCCTATCCTCCTTTCCTCCAAAAACCCTTGCCAATTGCCCACCAATTAAATATTTCTTCTGACTTTTGGCTTTCACAAAAATGAAAGCATGAAACGTCTGGAACATATTGGGATAGCCGTAAAAGACCTCGAAAGGAGTAATGCTCTTTTCGAGGTCTTACTCGGTGTAAAACCTTACAAACAGGAAGAGGTTACTTCAGAATCTGTCATCACTTCTTTCTTTAAAACCGGTGAGTCAAAAATTGAACTACTCGTTGGTACTACTCCGGAAAGTCCGATTTCCAGATTTATTGACAAGAAGGGAGAAGGAATACACCACCTTGCTTTTGAGGTTGCTGACATCCACGCTGAAATGGAAAGGCTCAGAAATAAAGGCTTTGCACTATTAAATGAGGAGCCTAAGCAAGGAGCCGATGGAAAGCTGATTTGTTTTATCCACCCAAAATCCGCAAACGGCGTGCTTGTCGAACTTTGCCAAAGTATCAACCCAAATGAATGAGCTGATTGTTTATCTCATCGCTTTTATTGGCAGCACCCTCGCCGGAATGATCAATACCCTTGCTGGAAATGGTTCCGCCATAACGCTCACTATACTGACCGAGATGTTGGGGCTGCCTGGTAATGTTGCCAACGGCACCAATCGTTTGGGTATTGCAGCGCAAAGTTTGGCTGCATCCTGGGCCTTTCATGCCAATGGCAAACTCAACCTGGGCAAGAACAAAATGCTCATTACCATGATCACCCTCGGTGCAGTTATTGGAGTGTTTGTAGCCATCAAAGTCAGCAATGAACAGTTCATGAAGGTGTTTAGTTACCTCATGGTCTTTATGCTCATCGTGTTGGTAGTGAAACCTGAGCGATGGTTGAGAGAAACAGACACCGGTCACAAAGCAAGCCTTTGGATAAGTATCCCATCTTTCTTGTTGCTCGGTTTCTACGGAGGCTTTATCCAGATGGGCATGGGCATTTTTTTTCTTGCCGTCATGGTTCTTGGAGCAAGATATAGCCTTCTCGATGCCAATGCTGTAAAGTCATTCATCGTGGCATTATACACTTTGGTGGTAATATTAGTCTTTCAATGGCAAGGCCTTATCGACTGGAAAATTGGCGGCCTCATGGCTATTGGTCAAATGATGGGAGGATGGGTGACGGCACACTTTGCATCCAAGAGCAAACAGGCCAATGTATGGGCGCACAGGCTGCTGGTCATCATTGTGATAGCTGCCATTTTGAAACTGTTCGATGTCTATTAATTTATCGGTTAAATGAACCCCTACAAATTGTTTCTCAAACCACTGCTTTTCCTCATGCCTCCCGAAAAGGCGCATGGGTTCATCATGACCATGCTCAATATTATTCTGGCCATTCCCGGTAAAAGGTGGTTTTTCCGGAAAGTATTTCAAATAAATGACCCTGGATTGAAACGCCAATTTCTCGGTCTTGAATTCAAGAATCCTGTTGGCCTGGCAGCCGGTTTCGACAAAAATGCAGAATACATCAATACCATGTCGGAACTCGGCTTCGGTTTTATAGAAGTTGGTACGGTGACGCCGAAAGCACAGGATGGTAATCCGCAACCACGTCTATTCCGTCTGCCTTCTGATGAGGCGCTTATCAACAGGATGGGATTTAACAATGGAGGCTTGGAGTTAATGGTAGAAAATCTAAAAAAGGAGAGACCAAAGGGATTGATCATTGGCGGAAACATTGGTAAAAACAAGTCTACTTCCAATACAGAGGCTGTGAACGATTATTCCACTTGTTTTGAAACCCTTTTCCCGCATGTCGATTATTTCGTCGTTAATGTCAGCTCGCCCAATACACCTAATCTGCGAGAATTACAGGACAAAGAACCATTGACGCAACTCCTTAATCGTATGGTGAATTTGAACCAGATGAAACTGAAGCCCAAGCCCATTCTCCTCAAGATTGCGCCAGACCTCACAGATACACAGTTGGATGATATCATCGACATTGTAACAGGTTCGGGTATTGAGGGAATTATTGCTACTAACACCACCATAGGTAGAGACGGCCTTGTCACATCTGCCTCCAAAATAGATTCCATTGGGAATGGCGGGCTGAGTGGGAAACCACTTCGAAACCGTTCAACAGAAGTCATTCGCTATCTGCATGAAAAGTCTGGAGGTAAAATCTTTATCATAGGGGTCGGTGGAATTGGTTCTCCAAAAGATGCTATAGAAAAACTGGAAGCTGGTGCTTCTTTGGTTCAGATTTATTCAGGACTTATTTTCGCTGGGCCTGGTTTGGTGAGAAATATCAACAAAGAAATCCTTAGGCACTGGCCAGCACACAGTTGAATATTATCACTCTGGCTTTAGGTACAATTCACCAATAAATTCAAGTCTGTTCAAATCGTGGCTGAAACCTGCCTTGGCATCTTTTTTGCAATTTAGTGGACAGCTATATTGATATCTCCCACAGCTAATTCTACTGGTCTTCCCCCTTCACAACATTATAAACTGGGTCTTACGAACAAACACTCATTCATTTTGCCGTTATGTCGGTCAAAATGACAATAATTTATTGAAAGGTTTAACAATCGGACAAACATGGAAAAAACAAACACATTTCCGAAAGACATCAGGTGCTGGATGATCTTTATTACCCTGGTATTATTGGCCGTCCTGATACTGAAAAGTTACCCAGTCAGGTAAAGTCTTACAATCGGGCTGCATACTTGTAGCCCGATTTTTTTTTTTTGTCATTAAGGAAATGTTGATTGAGGAGAAACCTGTACGAACGAAAAGTTAATCGATAATCTTAAGGCTAAGGTCCAGGCTTTGGGCAGAATGAGTCAGCGAGCCAACGGAAATATAATCCACTCCTGTTTTTGCAAAACGCCTGACGTTGTGAATGTTGATTCCACCGGAAGCTTCCGTTTCAAATTTTCCTCCCACCGTTGCCACGGCCTCTTCCAGAATGATGGGTTCAAAATTGTCGAACATGATTCGCTTGAATCCACCAGTATTCATTGCCTCATGCAGTTCCACGAGATTCCGTATTTCAACAGTAATATTCAGGTTTAGATTTTTTTCTTTTTGGTACTCGAGAACCCGTTGAATGGCCTTGCCCACACTGCCACAAGCTTTGATGTGGTTGTCTTTGATTATGAACCATTCGGAAAGGTTTTCCCTGTAATTTTCACAGCCACCGATTCTGACAGCCCATTTTTCGAGAAACCTGAGCAGTGGGGTTGTTTTCCGGGTATCGAGAATCTTTACCGGAAGGTCTTCAACTTCAAATGCAAAGCGATTGGCAAGAGTTGCTATTCCGGAAAGTCTTTGCATGATATTGAGCACAATTCTTTCGGCCCTGAGCAATGCCTGAGTATTGCAGTTAACTGTAAATGCGGTTTCACCAAAACTGGCATGAGCACCATCCGGCATCAAGACCTCCATTTCCGAAGTGGGGTCCACTTTCAGGAAAATCAGTTTTGCTATTTCCACACCGGCAATAACACCGGAATCCTTGACCAGAAGTTCTGCTTTACTTCGCGATTTTGCAGGAATGCAGGCAAGCGAAGTATGATCGCCTGACGGGGCATCCTCCAGGAGTGCCTGCTCAATAAAGTTGTCCAGTTTTTCAATGATGTCTTTATCCAAAGAAGTATCCATAGTCGATTTGTTGTCCTGAAAAAATCTGTTGAAAGCGAATATAGATTAATAAGTATGAGTCAAAATAAAATTGCCAGTGTTTACTTAATCACTTGAAAATCAGTTGTAAATCTTTTACCTTTTACCTTTTACATTTTTACTTTTGCCTTTTTACTTTTGCCTTCCTACCAATCAGGTGCTCTTCTGAAGTGCCTCTTGTACTTCTTCGGCTACTTTGAGGTTGAGTATGTTCCCCATGCTGTAACAGGTGCGGCAGCGCGGCTCGTATTTATCTTTTTCTCCCAATACAACTGTGCTGCTGTCGCTGGACAAACGGTAAGAATGGGTGGCCAGATTGCCGCAGTGCTGACAGATGGCATGTACTTTCGTGATGTATTCCGCTACGGCCAGAAGATTGGGAATGGGACCAAATGGTCTTCCCATAAAGTCCATATCCAGACCAGCTACAATAACCCGCTTATCCTGAAGGGCCAGTTTTTGACAAACAGCCGTAAGGTCCATATCAAAAAACTGAGCTTCGTCAATGCCAATGACACTTACGTTCTCCGTCAATTCAAGGATTTTGGCTGAATTCTCGACCGGAATGGCCAGAATGGAGTTGGCGTCGTGGGATACGACCTTTGACTCGTTATAGCGGGTATCGATTCTCGGTTTAAAGATTTCGACTTTTTGGTTGGCTATTATGGCGCGTTTGAGCCGCCGGATGAGTTCTTCGGTTTTACCGGAGAACATGGAACCGCAGATTACTTCAATCCATCCGCTTCTTTGTCCTTTAAAATGTGGTTCTAAAAACATAAGGCTGGGCAGTGTTATAAAGGCAGCAGCTAAAAATCAAATCCATCAGAGTGAAAATCTGTGAGGAAGCCGCAGATTCAGAGGCATTCGCCTTGCAGATTTTTATCTTTTTGGACTTATGCGGTTTTTACCTAATACCTGAAAAGCTGTACATTTATGGCACCTTTCGTGCGCAAGGCTCAAAGATAGTGTTTCCGGCTTTCACCGCCAACAAACTACAAAGGCTGGAATTGACGTTTTACTTTACCCGAAAGCCGTTTTACAAAACTTTTACAAGCATTAGATCAGGCCAAACTTCAACTTTTATGGATTTACAAAAAGCGAAAATCATACTCGAGAAAATTAATGCACTGCATAAGAGCATGAGTGCTGATGCCAGAAATATTTCGGTCATCGAAAAAGACCTGATGCGCAATTATGTACTGCAGTTATACGAATGTATGCTGGACATGCCCGCATCGGTAAAAACTGCCGAGACACCGGCGGTTGAGATTATCAAATCGCCTTCCATCACTCTGAGAAAACAGGAACCGATGGTTGAAGAGGTCGTTCCAGCGCCAAAACCTGTGGTCAGAAGACCGATTGTTGCTGAAGAAGAAGACGATGAATATGTTCCCGTAATCAGCAAGGTAACAGCAAAAGCCTCTGAAATCAGTTCAACCAGGAGTTCTGCCAACGAAAACTTCCCTGAACTGGAAGACCTTTTCAATCTGACTTCCGGAAAAGACCTTGCCGATAAGCTGAGTTCTTTACCTATTTCCGATATCAAAAAAGCAATGGGAGTTAATGAGAGGATTTTTACCATGAATGAATTGTTCGGTGGCGACCAGGTCGTGTTTGACCGTGCTTTGAATTCACTGAACAGTTTTTCAAACTTTGATGAGGCTAAGAATTATTTGATACAGCAGGTGGCTTCCAAATACAGTTGGACCGAAAAGGAGAGAAAAAGTAAGGCCAGGAATTTTGTGAAGCTGGTGAAAAGAAGATACAGTTGATGCCTTAATTTTCAGAATACATAAAGACTCCGGAAAGAAAGGAAGTACCCCACCAATGAATTCCTTCCGGGGTCTTTTTTATTGTTGTATAAACGGTTAAGGGAGCGCGACCAACGCAGTCCAAAAGCGAAATTTTCCCTTGTAAAATATTCCGCCCCAATAGTCACGCTGATGTCGTTACGCTGGAACTCGTCAGTAATGTCGTCGAATTTGGAACCTTCAGCAGATGCTTTTAGTAACCTGCCAAATGACAGGCCGCCACTGGCCTGAATCTTGTAAAATCCAGTTTCTTCGTCCAGCCAGTCTTTATAGGTGAAAACCACAGGAATTTCCACATACTGAAGGCCAATTTTCAAAGGGCCGCCAAAAGGAGAGTCTTTCTGGTAGCTTCCTCTTTGCGAGTACAGCAGTTCAACTGCAACTTCCTTTTTCTCATCCAGCACAGTTATTCCTCTGAGGCCTCCTTGTAAGCCGAGTTTATTATAACCTCCAATGTCGTCGCCGTAAATTTGGGAAGCATTTAGTCCGAATAATACGCCGGCCTTAAATCGTTGTTGAGCATCAGCAGTGGCAGTTGCCAAAAGAATCAGGCAGGTTGACCAAACGATGTATTTGCAAAATGGCATGGCTGTTTATTGTAAAATGGGTGAGGGCTGGAAGATGCCTTTATCGAACTCCTCCCTCATCTTTGGCACTATTTCATCAATCCAGGCTCTGGATTCCGCTGCTGCTTCAAGTGGGTCGTTGACAACGATAGGCTCACCGTAAGCCATTTTCAGTTTGGTTTCCCATTTGCCAAAGCAACGCAGGAAATGGGTTACAAAGGTGTCATCATTGACGTAGGCATCGCGGATGTCGTCATATTCAATTGCCATGGGAATGATATGAAGACCTTCCCTTGCAGCCATCTTAAAGGCGCCTAGTTTGAACTCCATTGTCTTCAACATGGTATGTGTGGTGCCCTCGGGATAAACCAGAACAGGGTATCCCGATAACAGTACCTGCTTCATCGCGTCGAGTGTGCCGGCCCGGCTTTCTTTGCTTTCCCTCTTTACATACATGATTCCGGATGCTTTAGCCCCGTAGCCAATTAAAGGCCACTTGGCGACTTCAGCTTTCGCAACCGGCAGCGCTTTCACGTCCCGCAGAACGACAATGGGATCGATATAGGAGCGGTGGTTGCCAATGTAGATGTAATTGCCCTCTTTCGGTCGGCCAGTCATCTCAATTTTGATACCCAGCAATTTGACCGTCCATATCACCCAGATTCGTCTGATTTTCAGGGCCCAGGGCAGATTAAAACCAAACAACAATGGTCTTACTCCCAGAATGGTAACGGTGCCAGCTACTAAAATAGTCAGAAAAATTCCCCTGATAAAAGCGAGAATGTAGTTCATACGTTCACACAATTTTTAAAAAAAAGTTGGGCAAAGGTAATCATTCCAGCCTCCAGCCTGTATTTGTCGCCCAACCAGGCTCTCAGGCTTTTTCTTTTTTAAGTGCTTCCACCATTTCAGGTGGAATATTATTCAGGTCGAGAATGATAAAACCGTCAAGGGAATCTGAGAAATTTGGATCTACATTGAAACTGATGAAGCGGGCATTCAATTTAATGTACTGCCGGATGAGCACCGGCACTTTTACGCGGTCGGATTCGATGTCTTCCACCAGATTGTCGAGTTGATGAATCTGCTCGTCAAGGTTGCCGGTTAGCGTTTCAATATCCATTTTGTCTACATTGGCTACAAATGGCTTGCGCGGAGATAGGTATTGTGCCAGTTCATTGTCGAAGTAATGCTTTTTAATAAAAGCCACAATCAGGCTTCGGGACAGATTTGAGTAATATTTGCTGATGCTTACTGGACCATACAGGTATTGGTAATTCGGGTTTTTAAGTAAAAAGAACAAAACGCCTTTCCAAAGAAGAAAAAGCGGCAATCGTTTTTTCTGGTATTCAGGAATCACATAGGACCGTCCCATTTCAACACTCTTGCGAAGGGTAGGGTACAGGCCTTCCTTAATTTTGAACATACTGCTGATGTAGAGTCCTTTGGCGCCGTAATTTTTAAAAATCTCATCTCCTAGTCCCATTCTGTAGCCACCGGCAATTTCTTTTGCTTCACGATCCCACAATATGAGATGCCGGTAATAAATATCGTACTCATCGAGGTCAATGGATTTGCCAGTGCCTTCACCAACCAGACGGAAGGTGATTTCCCGCCGCCTTCCAATTTCCTTGAGCCCATTTGGAATGTCTGTAGATTTTACGACGTACAAATCAAACTCAGCCTGCGAGCCCATCAGTCTGTCCGGTTTTAACCTGCTGATTTCATCGGCTATCAGCTTCGGATCGATAGGAGCTACAATAGTTTCCTTCTCTTCCGGTTTTTGAAACAGCTTGGAGAGAAAGAAGGGTTTCACCTCCAGGCCGGAGCCCAAAGTCAAAATCCTCGACTGAATGAAGCGGCTGAAATCTGATGGCTTTTCAAATTTCTCCTGGTCTTCTACACTGATGAGGTTACCAACTCTGACTTTTAGTTTGTGATAGTCTTTTGTTGGTGCCAAAATGAGTTTACTACTTAAGGCGGGAGGCACAAAACCGGGAAAAGGGGCTTTTAAGCGGATGGGAACGATTGGGATTTTTGCTCTCAAAATGGCTTTCATCAACCGGTTTACAAACCTTTCCCTGAAGGGCAGGTCAAATGGTTTGTCGGAGAACTGAAGCCGGATGCAATAGGAAATATTTTTGTCCTTGGCCTTCTTAAGTAGTTTAAAGACCTTTTTGATGTAGTCCTCCCATAGTAAGATATTGAAGTCAATCTGGTGGATAAATGGTTCGATGACCGCAGGGCTGTTCTTTTTGCGGGTGATAATTTTTACGGGTCTCTGAGCTTCCTGAAACAACTTGGCCAATACGAGATTATCTGCATCTTCCAGGGCTTCGTTAGTCAAATAAAGTGCGGGTTTGTTGGTAACCAGATTCTTTAAATCCGCCGCCTCTGTTTCGATAGTCAGATTTTTCTTTTCAATAGCTTTTTCCAACAATGCATCAGGGTTCTGGTGTTTAGTCATTCGATTGTATATATTTCAGTTGCGCCGTTCGGTATAATCCAGGTACTTAGTAACGCTTAAAAATTAAGTTCACGATTTACGTTTACTAAACTTTTGGTATCTATTTGGCCTTAAAGAGCCCCAGCGGGGCGATCATATAGGTAGAAAAATTTAAGCAGGCTTTTAAGCTCCAGCGGAGCGTGATTTTCAATTTAATATTCCGCCCCGCTGGGGCTTTGCTCCGTGTGTTGGTTTTTCTACCAATATTTTGCCCCGCTGGGGCTTTGAATTGGGCTTAATGGATACAACTTTTGGAAGTTTTGTTAACGTGGTAGTTTAGTAACCGTTAGGCCTCCAATTCGTGAAGTTGTTTCTTAGTCGTTCCTTAAAAGCGGATGTATAATCCATTCTGTAAATCTCAAGAAATAAACGTTCCTCCGAAAGTTCCAAAATCGTTCTCAGTTTTAAACAGAAATCGACGGGATAAACCCAAAGATAAACAACCACAAGCTAGAATAAACTATATTTTGCAGTATCAAATACGCCTTCCCGGGCATTTGGTGTTGAAATAAACATCAAAACGGAAGGTAGCCCAACCGGAGAAGGAGCCATTTTATTGGGCGGAATAAGCCTGGCGTACAGGTTTTAATCAGATTGCTTTATACGGGCAATTTCTGACAAACCCTCCACAACTGTCTCACCGGGTTTAACCAAAATGTCAACATTATCCGGCAGGATTATCCCCACCTGGCTGCCCAACTTTATCAATCCAATCAATTCTCCCTGTTCCAGTGATTGACCTTCGGAAACAAAATCCACTATGCGCCTGGCCAGAAGGCCAGCCACCTGAACGACCTTATATTTTATGCCATCTTCCGTTTCAAAAAGAATGCTGTTGCGTTCATTCTCCAACCGAAGTCCGAAATCATTGGCTTTCACGAGGGCATTTTTAAACTTCCCTTCCGTGTATTCTTTTGCTATCACCTTACTGGCAATGGGTGCCCGTTGGTAGTGTACGTTCATCACGTTCATTTCAATGGCAACCAGATAACCTTTTCTTCCGATGCCAGTCGTCATCACCTGTACAGCTGCACCGTCTTTTACCCACTCGAGGGTAGTGCTGTCCCATTCCACCACTGCTGCAATGAGTCCATTGGCCGGACTGATAAAAGTGGTTGGGTCGTTTACAGGTTCCCTGTCAGGAAGTCTTAAGAACCAGAAACGGTAAAATGCCAGCATTGCCAATATTACAACAGCAAGACTTAAGGATACAATTCTCATCCAACGTCTCAGTGAAGTAGTTGATTTTAGAGTATTTGACATAGTTAAAATTTTTAGTCAAGAATGCAATTTCCCAAAAAAAATGCTTTGGGTTGGGAAAAAATAAAAATCCGTCTAAATTTGCGTCCGCTTTTAAGCAAGGTGCGGTAGCTCAGTTGGTAGAGCAATGGACTGAAAATCCATGTGTCGGCGGTTCAACTCCGTCCCGCACCACCCGGAAGAGGTTGTCATCACTGGCAACCTTTTTCTTTTTGCCTCATCCAAGAGGCTCAAACTTACTGGTGAAATGCCTGAGAAACGGCGGCTCGTAGGTAATTCTGAAGCCTTTAGCCTGCTGCTTTTCTTTGGCAATTTCCTCAAATGTTTCAATGACATAATCAATGTGGCTCTGTGTGTACACCCTCCGCGGTATGGCCAATCTGACCAATTCCATTGGTGCCGGAATGAGGTTGCCCTCTTTGTCGTGTTTGCCAAACATGACCGATCCGATTTCACAACTGCGTATCCCACCTTTTAAGTACAGGTCGCACACCAGGGCTTGCCCGGGAAACTGATGCGGTGGAATCTGCGGGTAAAATGCTTTGGCATCCACGTAAACGGCATGACCACCGATAGGCCTGATAACCGGTACACCGAGTTTGTGAAGATGCTGGCCCAGGTATGCTGTGCTGACGATGCGATAATGAAGGTAATCAGGGTCAAAGATTTCTTCCAATCCGGTTGCTATGGCTTCCATATCCCGACCGGAAAGACCACCGTAAGTGGCATAACCTTCTGTAATGATGAGCACTGTTCGGCATTGAATGGCGAGTTCCAGGTTTTTAAGTGCGAGAAAACCGCCCATGTTTACCAGTGCATCTTTCTTGGCACTCATAATGCAGCCATCAGCCAGCGAAAACATTTCCTTGGCTATTTCACGGTAGGTTTTGTTTTCAAACCCTGCTTCCCGGTGTTTGATGAACCATGCATTTTCGGCAATTCGACATGCATCCAAAATGAAAAGGATACCGTTCTCTTTGCAAATTGCACCCACTGCTCTGGCATTGGCCATACTCACCGGTTGGCCTCCACCGCTGTTATTGGTGACGGTGAGAATGACTGCACCGATCTTGCTGGCACCATATTCAGCGATTTGCTGCTTTAACCTGTCGATGTCGAGATTACCCTTGAAAGGGAGTTCGAGTCCGGGTTCTTTGCTTTCGGCTACTGGAATGTCGAATGCTTCAGCACCGCTGAACTCTATGTTGGCGCGGGTTGTATCGAAATGTGTATTGCTGATAAAAATCTTGCCCGGGCCTCCCAATCTCGAATACAGCAGGTGTTCCGCTGCCCGGCCCTGATGAGTGGGTAATACATAAGGACATCCGGTGAGATCTTGTATTGCGGCTTCCATGCGCAACCAACTGGACGCACCCGCGTAACTTTCATCGCCACGCATGATTCCTGCCCATTGCTCTGCACTCATTGCCGAGGTGCCGCTGTCGGTGAGCAGATCAATGATGACTTGATGCGATAATAACAGGAATGGGTTGTAATGGGCTTTCTTGAGATACTCCTTGCGCTGTTCTTCAGTGGTCAGCTTTATTTGCTCAACGACCTTTATCCTGAAAGGCTCTATGGTGGTTTTATGCTTCATAAATAATTCAGTTTTATTCTTGCAAAATCAAAAGAGGTACGCAAAGTTGGCAAACCGTATTGGATTAGGCTATAATAAGTGAAAATTTTGACAACAAAATTAATTGCAGTCGTCGAATAGGATTAGGTTATTGGCAGTTGAAAAATATCAACCAGGGGCAATGATGTGTTTCACCCCTCTTATCTTTCCGTTTTTCACTTTTTTGAATTTTATTGCGCCACTTTAGGTAGCGCGGGATGCCTTGAGCATCAGATTACCATTTTCCAATTCAAGAATCAGTGATGAAAAAGATAACTGTTTTAGGTGCCGGGTTAGTAGGAAGCGCCATTGCTATTGATTTGTGCAAAAATTTCGATGTTACCGCTGCGGATATGAATAAGACGCAGTTAGATAAACTCGCAGCCCTGGGGCTGAAAACCGTGCGCGCAGATATTTCGGACACCGACATCATCTGGAACCTGGTGGAAGACTGTGATTTGGTTATTGGGGCACTTCCAGGATTTATGGGATTCAATACTCTCCGGCAAATCATTATGGCTGGAAAAGACGTGGTTGACATTTCCTTTTTTCCGGAAGATGCTTTTGAATTGGATGAATTGGCACAACAGCATGGCATTACGGCTGTCGTCGATTGTGGGGTAGCGCCGGGAATGGGTAACATCATTTTGGGCTTTCACAATGCACGTATGAAGGTGAACAGCTTCCGCTGTATAGTAGGTGGACTGCCGCAAATCAGGGAATGGCCATGGGAATACAAGGCTGTTTTCTCTCCAATTGATGTTATTGAGGAGTACATCAGGCCAGCCCGGTATGTGGAAGGAGGAAGATTGGTTACCAGAGAAGCGCTCTCTGATCCCGAGCATATTCACTTCGAAGGAGTTGGTACACTGGAAGCCTTTAATACGGATGGCCTTCGCTCTCTGATTCGCACCATGCCCCACATACCTGACATGATTGAAAAAACACTTCGCTATCCAGGTTGCATTGAATATTTGAAGGTTTTGCGTGAAGCTGGTTTCTTTTCTTACAACGAAGTAGAGGTTAAAGGAAAAATAATTCGCCCCATTGACCTCACAGCCAAGCTCCTGTTTCCCAGGTGGAAACTCGCACCTGGTGAAGGTGACTTGACCGTTATGCGCGTGGAAGTGGAAGGGGAGAACAAAAGACATATTTACGAACTGCACGACAAATATGATTCCGAAACCGACACCATTTCCATGGCTCGCACCACAGGTTATACCTGCACTGCCGTGGCCAATCTCGTACTATCCGGTCAGTTTACGAAGAAAGGCATTTGTCCTCCGGAATTCATTGGCGAATCGGAATCAAACTTCAGGTATGTTCTTCAATACCTGGAAGAAAGAGGTGTACATTACCGGAAAACCGAAGGGTAGAGCGCAATTCCCTTCTTATTGTCTAATAACAGCTTCCTCCAAAATGACAGGATAGCTGTAGCCTGCACCGAATTCCCTGTTCAGGGCTATTACTCCCTCAAAAGTTACGACATCACCTACTTTGATTTTGGCCTTGGTTGTGATGGTCAGTTCTGGATTGCCGGAAGAACCATCCTTGATATGAACCCAATTGCGGTTCATGATGGCCTCGTTGAATTTCACACACTGTCCGGTTACTTTTACCTTTTTGCCTTTATATGCCTCAGGTTTGGCCAATAGGTCAGAAAGTTTTACTGTGCCTTCAGCATGTGTGACATCAATAGCTTCCGTTTCCATTTCATCCGTTTCCATTCCGGATAAAGTTGTTTCCGTCATACTTTCAGGGTTTCCAGCCTCTGTGTAGAATCCTGGGAGAAAATAGATTTGTTTGAAATCCCTGTTCAGTTCAGTACTGTGGAAATCCTCCATAAGCAGGTGCTCAGTAAAGTAGTAGGTTTTTCCAATTTCAATATCCTGTTTTGGAACCGCCATCCACAAGGTCTTTCCGTCAATTGTTGCTCGTACGTAGGTGTAGTTTTGCGTGTTAATGGACTCTTCGGCTGTGACAGAATGTTCTTGCCCCTGAGCCAGTGCTTCAGTGTGCAAGTTTGATTCTGAATCGGTAGTGCCTTGTCCGGCGTTGGAATTGCAGGAAACCAAGGCTATAGTACATAGTGAGAATGAAAAGAAAATTTTTAGGATACTCATAATAATTGCTTTTGTATTCAATGGCCGGTAAAGGTAGGATATCTGTTGAAATATCATTGACTTTGGGTTTTTGCCGGATGTTTTCTTAGACAGAAACCAGGAAAAATAGAAAAGGACAGTCTGTGAATCTCATTGCAGTTGTTCTCCAAATTCTTTCAAAGTTAGGGTAGTTAGCAAATTTGAATGGGCACATCTTGTTAGAAAACTGAAAAAAGAAATTCTTTTTTTTGTCACAAAAAGAATTTTTCAATTCCTTTTTTTCCCTGGTATTATTGAATCGATTCACATTCAGATAGTCGTACTACTTGGTATGGCCCTTTTTTGACTGTCACATAATGCCAAAGAAGCCACAAAAAAATGATTCACTGAAAAATGTGGCATGGGATTTTGTATTAGGACACATAATTCGAAAATTTTCAGTTGATACTATAAACCCGAAATCAAAGTTCTGGACACATCCAGGAATCACTCCCCGTATGTCAGGCTCTCCCCTCAGCCATTTGAACAAAAACTAGTCAATCTCTCAATATTCGTACGTGAAAACATTAATAGGCATCACGCTCACTTTTTTTCTCGCTCTCTTTTTTAGTTTTCCTTCTATCGGGCAGGGAAATAGCCAAAATTCCAGCGGGCTAAAACTCGGACATTATAAGAATAAGACTAAGAATAAGACTAATACTGATCCAACAACAACCACTACTCCG
>CAYRDX010000058.1:0-20412 GCA_964423205.1 uncultured Saprospiraceae bacterium
TAGAGCAGAATGTTTTCGATATCCTGATCGCTCAGAGCAGGAAAAGGGTTCATGACCACTGGTTTCCATTCGTTCCAAAGCTGAACAGCACGAGGATGACCTTCGGCTATCAAGCCTTGCGAATTCCGGATCCATTTGTAAAGATTTTCTTTGGAATCCCATTGTTGTTCAGTTCCACCTAAAGCAGGACCGGTCATCCGGCTTTTCATGTCTTTATTATGGCAGGCGGCGCATTGAGTTCTGAAAAGCTCCTTTCCGGCATCAACTGCTGCCTGGTCTTGGGCTGTTAACGAACTTGAAAAAAAGATAAACGCAAATATAAGAGCGTAATAGGACGAGGATTTAACCATCATATTGGAGAATGATTGAAATTCTGAGTCAAGTCAATAATTTGGAAGGATAGGTTCAAGTCTCGGCAAAGATAAAAGCCGAGTTGTTAAATTGATAATTAAAACTGGACAAGAATTGTTTTTTCTGTGAGAAAAGTACCAACAGGTCTTAATCTAAAAAGAAAGGGGAACCATAAGGCCCCCCCTTCAAAAGAGTCGTCTAATAGTTTTAGTATTCCATTCCTTCGCCTTCAAACTCTCTGCGCTCAGGACGGCTGCGTTGTTTTTTCTGATTCAGCCGGTAATTGAATGTGAGGTTTATTTGCCTGCCCCGCCATTGATGGTTGCTGACAGAATAGAAGCTTTCGCCTTCTGTAATGGACCTGTGTCGACGGGTGTTCAACAGGTCTCTGGCATTCAGGGTCAGTGTTGCATTTCCTTTCAGGATGTCCTGACTCATGGCGAGGTCGAAGGAATAATTTGCCTTTGACTTGCCCTGTGCGGTTGTACGTGGAGAGTGATAATGGCCACGCAGTTGGATGTCGGTTTGTTTTGTTGGTGAAAACCTGGATGTCAGGCGAGAAAACCAACTGTAAGAATCGCTGGCGAAGGATACATCCAGATTACTTCCATCGGTAATAGCACGGTAAAAGTTGAAACTACCGTCAATTTTCCACCACTTATATGGTGTAACCGACCCTGTGAACTCCAAACCATAGGCATCTTCAGTTGACAGGTTTTCGGGCCTTGTCAATGTGTTACCATTATTGTCAATGGTTTTGATGCGCTCTATTTTGCCATCAGTGTGTCGGTAATATATCGATGAACTGAGCGACGATTTTTCCCAATACTTTATATGACTCAGTTCGAAAGAATTGGTGAATTCAGGATCGAGATTTGGATTCCCGCTCCAATAGTTGCGGTTGTCACTGAAACTAAAAAATGGATTGAGGTCCCACATGCGTGGCCTTCTCAACCGGCGACTGTAACTGACCTGTACATTGTTTTGATTCAACAATTCATAGGTCAGGTGTGCACTGGGAAACAGGTTGGTGTAATTTCGTTTATTGATTTCATTGGTTTGCTGGAGATCAGTAATTACCGTACTGTGCTCTGCGCGTAGCCCCAATTGATAAGAGAATTTCTTAACCTTGTTTCCAAGAATAAAATACCCTGCGAAAATGTCCTCTCCATAAAACAGGTTATTACTCAACCCGGTAAGGTTATTCCATTTGGCATCATCGAACTCTTCCACCAGGTAATCATTTTCGATGTCACGGAGAGAACCCCTGAATCCTGCTTCGAATTTTCCGTCCTTGGCAAAAGGAAGAACATAATCCAAGGTGAACAGTGTTTGCTTTTCACCTTCTTCAGTAATGGAACGCTGCAGGAGGCTTGGCGCTCCTGTTGGAACGTATTCAGCAGTGAAGAACTTCTCGGTTAGGTCAGAATTTTCACTTTCATTGCTGTTTTCAATCTGGAAATCAGCAGTCAGTTCATGTCCCTGGCGACCAAAAAGCCTTTTATAAGTTAGCTGGTATTCGTAATTCTTGCGATCCTCGAGTTCTACTTCACCCCGAGTTGTGATGTTTCTGATGTTATTGAGGTTGTTGATATAGTCCTTGTAAACGATGTTGGAGTTGTTCTCATTATTTCCAATTCTGTAGGAAAAAGAAGTAGTCAGGAGGTTCTTAGGGTTGACATTGTATTCGGCACCAAGACGAAGATTATTGGAAAGGCCTCCACGGGTTCTATGATTAATCTGATCGGTTATGAACGTTGTGTCACCCTTATAAAATTCCTGATAAAGCGTATTACTACCAGGGTGCTGGTCGTAGCTTATTCCATAGTTTGCAAACAAGTTCAGATTGTTCTGTCGCAGATTCATGTTTACGGAAGCGCCATAATTGTCGGGCAGGCCAACATTAATATCTACTGCACCATTCAAACCATTTTTTCTTTCTTTTTTCAAAATGATGTTGATGATGCCTGACATTCCTTCAGCTTCGTACCTCGCTGATGGATTGGTGATGACTTCTACTCTGTCAATCATGCCAGCCGGCAATTGCCTTAATCCTGCTGAACCACTGAAACTCACCAGCCCGGATGGCTTGCCATCAATAAGAATGCGGACATTTCCACTTCCACGCAAGCTAACATTGCCGTCCACATCAACAGAAACAGAAGGAATATTATCCAGAATTTCAATCACAGAACCTCCGGCATTGCCGAGGTCCTTCCCAACGTTGAATACTTTTTTGTCGAGCTGCATTTGAATGCTGCTTTTCTCTGCCTGCACTACGATCTCTTCCAGCATTTTGGCTTCGGGCTCCATGTTGATACTGCCCAGGTTGTGATTGGATTTGTCCCTGGAAATTTGGATATCGTTAATGGTAACAGTTTGAAAGGAGATGAAATCCAGTGTGATGTAGTAAGAACCTTCACGTGCTTCCAGTTCGAAAGCACCCCTGTCGTCTGTTATGGTCCCGGTGATAAGTGTATTGTCTGTTGAGTTGTACAGGCTTACCGTTGCATAACCAAGTGGAGTACCTGAGTTGGCTTCAAAGACAGTGCCGCTGATCTTGCCTTTCACAATGTTTAATTGTGCAGGCTGGGCAAAGAGGGAGAAGGCAGTAAGGATTAAAAGAAGAACTGTATTTAATGAGCGAATCATAAGAGGTGTTATCGGTTTACAAATTATTTGACGGGGCAAAGGTAGGTCCTCAACCTATGTACATTTTGAAGCAATTTTGAAGGAATTTTGAAGCAGCGTTAAATAGACGTTAAAAACGGATTTTAATCTCGTGAATGCTTTCTGTGTATGTGTAGGAAATGCCCCAATCACAAGCTTCACATATCTTCTTAACTATGGAAAGGCCAAGCCCCAGGGAGCCTTTCGAGGTGCTTCGTTTTTTGAATCGCTCAAACAGTTCTTCAGGATTAATGCCGGGGTCTGGTCCGGTATTTCTGATGCTGAGATTTCCGTGTTGCAATTCGACATCTATCCATCCTCCATCCTGGTTATGCCTCACCGCATTCTTAAGGAGATTGGAAATCAGGATATGTGTCAACACCTCATCCAGTTTTACCCTGACACCCCGTTCGACATGTGATTTGAAAGTAAGGCCTTTCATTTCAGCCAATTCAGAGAAAGATTCCAATTCAATAGTGAGTACTTCTGAAAAATCTATCAGTTCAGTAGCGACAAATTCCCGGTTTTCAATTTTTGTCAAAAGAAGCAAAGCTTCACTTAGGCGTGAAAGTTTGGAAAGGGAATGTTCGGCTTCCTGCAGCAACTTAACCTGCTCTGCCGACAGATTTGGAGTTTCGATTAACAGTTCGAGCTTTCCTTTCGCTACCGCTAATGGTGTCTGCATTTCGTGGGAAGCATTTTCCGAAAACTCTTTCAATGTTATGTAGTCCTTTTTGATCTTCCTCAGCATGACGGTAAGGAATTCATTGAGCCGCGAAAACTCAGAAGTGCTCGACTCTGTAAATGAAGGTATTTCAGAACGTTGGAGGCTAAAACGACTTATTCGATGTAAAGTCTGGTGAAAAGGTCTGAACAGAAATCTTGAAAACACAATACTAAAGATGAGAATGATGCCACCCAGGAGCAAGAACAAATTGGTCAGAATGCTCATCACCATTTCTTCAATGTCATCAGCCTCCATAAATACATCCATTATGGAGATGGAATAGTATTCACCAGCAATGAAACGGTTCGTTTTTAATTGCCGGAACGGCTCGTTTCTTTTCAGCAACGGGTGCATGGCCAATGTATCAGCAAATACAAACTGAGTGTCAGTCGGATTAAGAGCATAGAGCCTTGATATACTGATTTTATCGTTTTCAAGAGACGCAGGGTCTATGCCTCTTTCAATGCTTCGGGCTATTTGAAAATAGCTCTCAATCAATGAAAATTCAGTTTCCTTTTTCACTTCCTGACTGATCATTCCCACTGCTATATAACGCCCAATACCAAAAGCGGCTAACGCTAAGACCAGGAAAGCTAATGTGGTTTTTGTTATCAGATTGAGGCGCTTCATGTGAAAACAATCATTTTAAAAAAAAACTTGCTTAAATGCTTTAGAGTAATCATGACATCTACCTATTGACCAATAGAAAAACACTTCAACTCTGGACTGGTGGCTGGGTAGTAAAACTCTTTTTAGGGCTAATTGCCTGTCCATTTATAACCCAATCCATATATCGTATGTATATAATCCTCTCCTCCATTGGCAGTAATTTTCTTACGCAGGTTTTTAACATGTTGATAAACGAAATCGAAAGAATCGAGCAAATCCACCTGATCGCCCCACAGATGCTCGGCAATGCTCTGTTTTGTCAGTACCCGGTTTAGATTGGAAATGAAAAACAGGAGCAGTTCGTATTCCTTAAGTGTTAACGTGAGCATTGTTTCACCCACGATTACTTCATGCGTATCGGTATTGAGTGTGATTTCATTGAAGCTTATTTCTTTCCTTCCCTGTAGTTTTCTACGGCGGAAAATGGCTTTCAGACGGGCATTTAGCTCACTTAGATGAAAGGGCTTAGTCAGATAGTCATCAGCACCCAATTCGAGTCCTTTCACCCGGTCGTCGAGGGCGTTTTTTGCCGAGATGATGAGCACACCCGTTTCGGGCTTGGTTTCTTTTAATAAGCGCAACAGGTTCAAACCATTTCCATCGGGAAGCATGATGTCGAGGATGACAACGTCATAGGCAAAACTGAGTAGCCTATCCTGAGCTTGAGTGTAATCCGCTGCATTTTCGCAAATCACGTCACCTCGCGACAAATAGGAGATAATATTTGAGCTGAGCTCTTTTTCGTCTTCAACCAGCAGTAATTTCATGCTGCAAATGTAGGATTAGATTTTGAAGGAATTTTGAAGATAATCTCATCGAAAAGAATACCTTCACAGCCCTCTATTAACCTATCTGACTAACTTCGCCCAGCTTTATTCGAGTTTATGAATCACTACCTGGAACAATTAGCCTCATCCTTACAAGGTGATTTACATTTTAGTTCTCTGATGCGTGCCCTTTATGCTACAGACGCATCCATGTTCAAGGAATGGCCCATGGCTGTTGCTCTTCCTAAGAGTATTGACGATCTTAAGTTATTAGTGGAATTCGCAACTAAACATAAGGTTTCGCTGATTCCCCGAACAGCGGGGACTTCATTAGCAGGTCAGTGTGTCGGAAATGGAGTTGTTGTTGATACCTCACGCTACCTGAATAAGATTCTTGAACTTAATGTTGAGCAACAATGGGTCAGGGTTCAGCCCGGTGTAATTCGGGATGAATTGAATCACTACCTGAAACCATTTGGTTTGCATTTTGGACCTAATACAGCTACTGCAAACCGCTGCATGATTGGAGGTATGGTGGGAAATAATTCCTGCGGTTCCACATCTATAGTTTATGGCACAACACGCGACCATGTGCTCGAACTTAACACCATACTCTGGGATGGAACAGAGATATGTTTTGGTAAACTGACTAAGGCCGAATTTCAGCAAAAAACTTTAAAACAGGGGCCAGAAGGTAAACTGTACCAACAAATTCAGGAAGAATTGTCCAATCCCGAGAATCAGAAAAACATCAGGGAATGGTTTCCCAAAAAAGAAATACACCGCAGAAATACCGGTTATGCGGTGGATATCCTTCTGAATTCAAATATTTTCACTGAAGGAGGGGAGGATTTCAATTTCTGTAAAATGCTCTGCGGATCTGAGGGCACTTTGGCGCTAACCACTGAAATCAAATTGCATCTCGATCACTTACCCGAACCCTTTGAAGTGGTAATGGCCGGACATTTCTCGAGTATCCGTGAAAGTCTGGAGGCTGCGGTACTGGCCATGAAACACCAACCCTATGCCTGTGAGTTGATGGACAAGGTGATACTGGATTGCACCAAAACCAACATCACTCAGCGCAAGAACAGATATTTCATTGAAGGCGACCCTGCTGCAGTATTGATGGTGGAGTTCAGAGGGAAAACTGCTGAAGAAGCTGAATCAAAAGCCAAAAATCTCATCATCGATCTGGAAAAGGCCGATAAAGGTTATGCATATCCGCTGGTTTTTGGAGCAGATACGAAAAGTGTCTGGGCGCTTAGGGCGGCAGGATTGGGACTTTTGTCCAACATTAAAGGAGATAAAAAAGCGGTGGAATGCATTGAGGATACTGCCGTTGCTATTGAAGACCTACCCGACTACATCGATGAATTTGGTGCCATGATGGCGGATTTCGGACAAAGTGCGGTGTATTATGCACATGCTGGTGCGGGTGAATTACATCTAAGACCTATACTCGATCTCAGGACCGAAGAAGGCAATCAGCTCTTCCATGATATAAGCGAAGCCTCAGCCCGGTTGGTGAAGAAATACAATGGCTCTTTGAGTGGAGAACATGGTGACGGTCGAGTTCGTTCCGAATTCATACCCATCATGTTAGGAGAGCATAATATGGCCTTATTGCGTCGAATTAAAGATGCTTGGGACCCCAACGGAATATTTAACCCGGGAAAGATACTGGATGCTCCTCCTATGAACACCAGCTTGCGTTATAAGCCTAATGAAGAAGTGCCACAGTTCGAAACGATTCTGGATTTTTCAGAGTCCGATGGCATTCTAAGAATGGCTGAAAAGTGCAGCGGTTCAGCCGATTGCAGGAAATTGCCTTTTGCCGGAGGCACGATGTGTCCGAGTTACATGGCCACTCGCAATGAAAAGGACAGTACCAGAGCCCGCGCTAATGCACTTCGGGAGTTCTTGTTGAAAAACGAGCAGCCCAATGCTTTTAACCACAAGGAATTGTACGAGGTAATGGATTTGTGCCTTTCCTGCAAAGGTTGCACTTCAGAATGTCCTTCTAATGTGGATATGGCATCCATGAAGGCGGAGTTTCTCTACCAATATTTCAAAAGTAATGGAGTGCCACTTAGAAACTGGGCAGTAGCAAATATTGGCAGAATCAACCGGCTCGCCTCCAGGGTTCCCGTTGTGAGCAATTTTATTCTGGGAAATGCTTTTACATCGGGTATTTTGAAGAGCCTGCTTGGAATGGCACCTCAAAGGCAAATGCCTAAACTTAATCCGGTCACGTTAAGAAAGTGGTTTGAAAAGAACAAAGTCAACCTTAATCCAAAAAGTGCAGTTAAAGGCAAGGTTTTCGTTTTTTGTGATGAATTCACCAATTACCAGGAATTGGACGCAGGTGTCGCGACTGTAAAATTGTTGACAGCTTTGGGTTATGAAGTACTTATGCCAGAACACGCGGAAAGTGGCAGGACTCACATTTCAAAAGGATTACTGGAAGGTGCAAAAGCTTGTGCTGAAGCCAATGTTGCCATTTTTTCGAAGTTGGTCAACGAGTCACAACCCTTAATCGGTATAGAGCCTTCAGCTATTTTGGGTTTCAGGGATGAGTACCCAAGATTAGTATCAAAGCAATTGAGGGGAGAGGCTCAAAAGCTTGCCAGTTCAGCTTTACTCCTGGAGGAGTTACTCAGAAAAGAGATTGAAAAAGGAAATATCGAAAAGTCTCAATTCACGACCGGCCGTAAACATATTTTACTTCATGGCCATTGCCATCAAAAAGCATTGGCGACTGTCGGGGATACTGCCTTTGTGCTTGGCTTGCCTGAGAATTATACTGTAGAAGTCATCCCTTCGGGATGTTGTGGTATGGCTGGGTCATTTGGTTTTGAAAAGGAACATTACGATGTCAGCATGCAGGTTGGGGAATTGGTGTTGTTTCCTGCTGTACGTAATGCGGATGCTATTACGACGGTTGTCGCACCAGGCACCAGCTGCCGGCAGCAAATATTTGACGGAACTTCCCGAAAGGTATTGCATCCTGCAGAGGTTCTTCTGAGTGCCTTAGCTATCTGATAGATACTAACTGATTTGTTTTGAACCACATCTATTTAAGAGCTTGTTTGGGATTTAGTGCTTGAGTTAAAAACGAGAAATTTTTCGTCAATTTTTTGGCTTTTTGAAGGAGAATAGCGGGACTACTTGACTGAAAAAAGCTGAAAAAGTGGCGAAAAAGGGTCGTTTTGAGCCAAGTGACCAAATTCCAAACAAGCTCTAAGACTGTATTGATAAGAACTTGAAAGAAACTAAAACTACTGCATTAGAAAAGTACCCTCCAATTGCTACTACCGGCATATTTGGTGATATCAGGAATTTTCTTTTCCGGAAACCCGACATGCCTACCCTGATAAAGTTTGAGTCAAGTAGCGATAGGGTAGAGTACAGTCAGCGCATTATGCAACGGCTGGGAATTGATACAGATCAATACGCTATCCTCAACGTACACAGTATTGGTATTGATGTCCCTGCAAAGTATGTTTTTGAAGAGCTTTTGCGATGGGATGGCTATTCCACCTGTTGGCCTAACCATCTGGCAAAAGTTGGCCGTATTGACGAAAAGCTCGATAACATAGAATTGTACTTCATGGGAAAGGACAAGATGCCTTTTGGCTTGCCCAATACCATACTGGGTATCAAATTTATCCCACTGTTTTATTTGAAGGCGCTCAAGTTTCAATTGACACCCGATCCTTACGACTTTGATAATGCCCGCTTTTTGTTGTACAAATGTACAGGCGGCTATCCTATCGGTGTCTTTACCATGTACGTTCGCTCATCAGTGGCCAGAAGAGAAGAGAAGGGGCAATCCCAACTGTTTTTTATGGTTGGGTTTAACTTCTACGGTAAGCAGGCCATTTCTAAACTCAGAGTAGTAGAGAAAATTTGGGAAAGCATACACGATCGGGTGACTGCTAACACCATGAACCGCATTAAACAATTGTGTGAATGGCGTTTTCAGAAAATTCAGAACGGTTAAGCAAAGGAGTCTTGTTTAAGATGATTTTGAAGACTCCCTGACAATCAGACCGGAGCGTAAAACGATTTCCTGAGTAAGAGTTAAATTGTCGGTTCCTTCAAGGTGATTAATGACACTTCTGGCAGCGATTTCACCCATCTCATGCCCAGGATATTGAATAGAACTCAAGTTGGGTTCCACTATTCGGCAAACCGGGTCATTATTAAATCCAATGACGGCAATATCTTCCGGAATTCTGATTCCTTTTTCTTTAAGTGCCAGAATGCAGGCAGCAGCACAATAATCATTTGCTACAAAAATGCCATCCGGTATTTCGGGAAGTGTTAACGCATGGTTCGCGGCTTTTAAACCCGCCTCAAAACTTAGATCACACAGATAAATGAGCTTTTGATTCACCGGGATTCCTGATTCTTTAAGAGCTTGGGCGTAGCCTTTGAATCTCTCCTGATATATATTGTGGCTGGTGGAAATGCTTACGTGCATGATTCGCTTACGACCCTGCTGCAACAAATGTTTTGTAGCTTCATAACCGGCCTGCTTGTTGTTTATTCGTATTCTGGCTGAACTGGCTGCTTCAACAGTTCTGTCGAAAAACATTACCGGGATGTTCTTATTGAAAAACCGATCGAAGTGTTCAAGATTCTTGGCATTGTAGGTCAGCGATACCAGTAAGCTGTCAACACGGTTGTCAAACATGGTTTTGGCGATTTCCTTCTCTCGTTCCGGTAGTTCCGAGGATTGGCTGATAACCAAATTATAACCCGCTTCATAGGCTACCTGTTCCATCCCTGAAATGACCGAAGCCATAAAGAAGCTGTTTAACCTTGGCACGATTACACCCAGAATCTTTGTGCGCTGCTGCCTAAGGTTCCGGGCAAAATTATTGACCTGATAGCCATGCTTTTCAGCCATTTCAACTACCTTTTTCTTGGTCTTGGCAGATACAACCGAAGAATCACTCAAGGCTCTGCTAACAGTTGAAACTGAGATATTCAGTTGTCTGGCTATATCATAAATAGTTACTTCCTTTTTTTCTATTGACATTTTTTAAAATGGCTTGGAGAGGACTGGGTTTGAGTTTCGAACAGCCTTGCCGCAGTTCCTCAATACTAAACTCATTATCAAAAGTCGGAAAAAGACAATTCTCAATTGTAAAGGTATCCTCAATTCTAATATTTCCTGTGGAAAACATAATCGGGTTGAAAATTTTATTACAATCGGTTGCAAAAATGAATTATTGGATTAGCTTTGTGAGGCGATCTAATTGATGGGCTTGTATCAAAGTTAGTGCTGTTCAAATTCTTCCGAACCGCGTCCTGGTATTTAAATGTAAAGCATACACTTTCAAGCCTTTTGGTTATCGTAAGAACAAAACAATTTAACAAATACTCTTCCTGAGGTTGAAATTATGAAAACAAGTACATTTTCTGACCTGATTATTAAATTCAGCAGAACACGAAGTATTTAGAGCAATCGGTTGCATTAGGAAATTCCGTTTTAGCATAGTAAAATATTTGGCTTCTTATTTCCTTGGTGAAACAAATTGCTGAACAGAAGCTGCTGCTAATTGTGCTGTACAGAATACTTCTTATTCGATGGTTATTTGCAATGCTAAATTCTGCCTTTCCTCTGTAAGATTCGAGTTCTGAGAATCTTTATTGTACCCTTTATTATCCAGCATCGGAACGAGAAAATGTTGAAAACTTAATTTCCATTTCCCCCCGAAGCCATATTTCATTAAAGATATTCCCGAGGTGTTCGTTGACTTTACAACGGACACTGCCAGCAATGTATTTTGATTGACCCCAAACTGCAACTGAAGATTTATTGCTAATAGCTTATTAAGATTTTACGCCTGTTTCTTTTACCATGTGTCGAATCATTGTGACGCTGATCAACCCCTGATGGTGGTAAAAGTGGATAGTGATCATGCTGTTGACCCTGTGATTTATAACTGTCCTCATATTCTTAACATAAAAATCATTCTAACAATGAAGATTAATTTACCTTTTTGGAAAATCAAATTTTCTGAAACCGGAGGTCATTTGAAACAGGCATTGCTGTGCTGTTTCTTATTGCTTTTTGGGTTTGGGATATCGACATTGGACGCACAGAATCTCTTTGTTAAAGGATCTGTCAAAGACGATACCGGTGTCGGCTTACCTGGTGCTACCATTGCAATTAAGGGAACAAATACAGGTACCATAACAGACAATGACGGCAATTTCTCTATTGAAATATCCAGGGGAGGCACATTGGTAATCTCCTTTACCGGTTTCAGTACAGAAGAAATTACTGTCAACGACAACAGCCCGTTGCTCATTCAACTGAAAAGTGCAATTACCGCATTGGGTGAGGTTGTAGTTGTAGGGTATGGTACGCTCAGGAAAAAAGACGTTACGGGCTCAGTCACTTCAGTAAGTGAAGCCACACTGAAGGAGGTGCCAGCACCAAACTTAATTTCGCAGCTAAAAGGACGGGCAGCAGGTGTTTCAATCGTATCCAACAGTACCACACCCGGAGCGCAAGGTCAAATAAGGATCAGGGGGAACCGGACTTTAACCACCAGCCAGAGTTCAGCTGATAACCTCGATGGTCCTCTCGTGGTAGTGGATGGCATTCCTTATGGTGGGCTCAATGATATCAACCCTGAAGATATATCCAGCATCGATATATTGAAAGACGCTTCCGCTACTGCCATTTATGGTTCCAGAGGTGCAGGGGGTGTTATCCTGGTAACCACTAAAAGAGGTAGAGTAGGTAAGCCTGTTCTGACTTATGATGGCTACCACGGACTTACTTCAATTATGGGTAAGTACAATGTGATGAACGGGACAGAATATGCTAAGTTCAAGGATGACGCCGCACTTTTTAACAGGGCAAGCCCGGGTACATCAGCCTATTTGTTGACAACACCTGAAAAAAATGCATTAGCTGCAGGTGTCTCTACCGATTGGCAGGATTTAATCTTTAAAGATGGATTTATGACCAACCACCAACTTGGCTTATCAGGTGGTGTAGAGAATACTCAATACTCCATGGGTGCTGGTTATTTCAATGAAACAGGCATCATACCCAATCAGGATTTTATGCGCTACAGCATGAGGGTTACACTCGATCAGAGACTGGGTAAAAGGATAAAAATTGGGTTGAACACCATTAATTCATTGACCTATGCCAATAATCCCGGTGGAGGTGGTGTGCCAAGCGGTTTAGTCCGATTAACACCTCTGGCTTCTCCTTATCTGGCAGATGGCACTGTAAATCTTCAGCCGGCATCTGGATCGATTGATGCTGCGCAGATAAGCCCTTTGACTTTAATTACCAAAGAAAATTCAATACTCTCCAATTCCAGGTCAATTAGAACATTTAACAGTGTGTATGGAGAAGTCAACCTGTTTGATGGATTAAAATACAGGTTTAACGCCGGATTGAACTATAGTCAGTCACATTTTAACGGCTATTCAGGGCCTCTCACTTATGTCAATACTGCAACTGTTCAATCATCATCAAATGCGGACATTAGCAACACAGAATTCTGGAACTACAATTTCCAGCACCTTTTATATTACGATAAGGTATTTGCAGAAAAACACAGAGTTGGATTTACTGGCTTGTATGAGATAACTAAGGATCACGCCCTTGGCAGCAGCTTCAATGTTAAAGGTGTTCCTGCCGATTATATCCTGACCTCCAACTTCGCACTGGCCAGTGGGCAGCCTACTGGTAGCGGCACGTTCACTGAAATCGGCTTATTGTCATACATGGGCAGGCTCAATTATAGCTTCGACAACCGCTATCTGTTAACACTCACCATGCGGAGGGACGGTTCCTCTACTCTTTCTCCCGGTAATCAGTACTTTAACTATCCTGCCTTTGGTTTGGGATGGAATATCATCGACGAGGCCTTCATGAGCAACCAGAAGATATTTTCCCAGTTGAAACTCAGAGGTGGTTGGGGTATTTCCGGTAACAGGAACGTAGGAGCATATTCTACGCTGGGAGCCTTGACTGCGGGATATTACAACTATGGTACATCAACGGCAGGACAACAGTTAGCTTACACTGTAACGAGTCTGCCTGCAAGTGATTTGGGCTGGCAATCTACCTCGCAGGTCGATATCGGATTTGAATTCGGTTTATTCAACGATAGAATCACTGGTAAGATCGACGTGTACAAGCAGCAAACCAAAGACATTCTGCTTTCTGTACCTCTTCCGCCAAGTAATGGCGCCGGTTCTACCTTGAAGAATCTTGGAAAAACAGAAGGTAAGGGACTCGAAACAGAACTAACATTCCAGGTTTTGAAAAACCCGACTGGTTTCAACTGGTCCGCAGATTTGACTTACTTCCTGAACCGGGAGGAAATTGTTCAGCTGACTACTCCTGCAGAATTGTCAAATAAGGGAGCAGGATGGTTTGTTGGATATCCCTTAACGGTCATCTACGACTATAAAAAACTGGGTATATGGCAGACATCTCATTCAGCTGATGGCACTTTGTCAAAGCAGACTTCACCGGTCCAGCACCCAGGCCAAATCAGAGTTGAAGACGTAAACGGTGATGGGAGGATTACTGCAGATGACAGGCAGATTATCGGGAATTTCCAACCCCAATGGGAAGGTGGTTTAACCAACCGCTTCAGTTACAAGAATTTTGACCTTTCCATCGTCATGTACGCCAGGATGGGCATGAAAGTCACTGTCCCTTATCTGACTGGTGATGCTCCCGGAACGGCAGGTTTTCCATTTTTCAACCAAAGCCGAGTAAATCAAATCAAGGTGGATTATTGGACGACGACTAACCCAACCAATGCATTCCCTGCTCCGGATGCCGCAAACGCAGTTGCGTTTTTTGGGTCAACGCTGGGTTATTACGATGGCTCCTTCATCAAATGCAGAAGCATCAACTTCGGTTATTCATTGACGAATTCTATGTTCAGGAAAGCCGGAATCAGTTCTGCAAGAATCTATGCCAACCTTACCAATCCTTTCATTCTTTATTCACCCCTTGTAAAGGATAACCTTGTCATTGATCCGGAAGGAAACGGCTACGGAGGCTCTCTAAATGCAACTGGAGCAGGAGACGCAGCCACTCAGGCCAGGCAAATTACTGTGAATTTGAACAACCCGCCGATAAGGCAAATTACGGTGGGAGTAAACCTTAAATTCTAATTCTTAAACTAATAATAATATGAAATACCTAAAATTTTTATTAGTTGTCGCATTCATTGCTCTCGTCAATACGGGCTGTCAAAAAATACTGGAAGAGCATCCGCAAGCACAGATTGTACCTTCATTCTTCAATAGCGCATCGGGTGTGCTGGGCGGGATATCAGGTGTGTATAATGATATCAGAAGTGCATGGGGTACTGAAGGTTTTACCAACGAAATGATGGCCGGCACCGATGAATTTCTCAGAGCAGCCAGTGGCAACTCTGTAATCACTACATATAATGGACTGAACGGAAGCAACTTTGGCGCAGCCTGGAATATTGCTTTTCAGGACATTAATACTTTGAATGGTGTTTTGAAGTTTGGTCAAACCATTGACCTGCCTGAAGTAACACGTAAGCAGTATCTCGCTCAGGCCAAATTTCTCAGGGCATTTTGGTACTTCTATCTGGTACAGACTTTTGGTGATGTGCCTTTGCACACAGAATTCATTACCGTGCCTTCGCAAGCAGCTTCCCGCCAACCGGTTGCTGATGTTTACAAGCTCATCATTGAAGATTTGACTGCTGCGGCGGCAGATCTTCCAAATGTGCCAACAGCTCCATTTCTGGGCAAACCAGCAACAAAACCTGTTGCTCAATACTTACTGGCAAAGGCCTATTTGACAAGAGGCTGGCTCAATGGCACAGCATCGGATTTCACTCAGGCTGCCAATATTTGCGCTGATATCATTGCTAACAAAGCGTTATACAACCTCGACCTGTGGCAGGATTTCGGTGATGCTTTTGTACCTGCCAATGATTATGGCAAAGAATCTATGTTTGTCAGTGACCACAGCAATGATGCTAAATTCGGTTATTATACAGTTGGCGGCGGTGCCAGTGGTGGTGCCGCACAGAATTTGACACCTTGGTTCACCAACTGGAATTATCCAAGCCTAAGTGGGGTTAACTCCTTCCTGAATCCCAGTGGTGTTTTGGTGAATGCAGGTGAATCCGGAATGATCAGGGATTCCTATTATGGCAGGCCATACATCCGTATGCGTCCTAATAGCCACAGGTGGACAAGCGGAGTTAACAATGGTAAGAACTATTTTCTTGACCAGGCTTTTGTTAAAAGAGACATAGACTCCCGTTTTGCCAATACATTTTATCAGGTTTATATCGCCAATAAAACGCTTACCAATTCCGCGACAGCAGCAAATAATTCAAGGGGAATTGGTTACACAACTGTAATCGGTCAGGATACGATAGTTTGGCTACCCGACTATGAGGTGCCCGGGGCACCTCAATTTGTGGGAACCCGCCCTTTCAAAGGGATAGTCGTTACACCAAGCATGTGGAAAACGGACATTTTCCCTGCTATCAAGAAGTTTATGGATCCAAGCAGAGGTGCCAACTTCAATGACCCATCCACCAGACCGGTAGTTTTGTACAGGTTCTCTGATGTTTACCTGATAGGAGCAGAAGCTTACCACAAAGCTGGTGACAATGCCAAAGCTGCCGAATTAATCAATGTGGTCAGGAGAAGGGCAGCATTCAGGAAGTCCAATACTGCTGCACAAAATGCTGCAGCCGCGACAGCAATGGAAATAAAAGCAACTGATGTAACCTTAGATTTCATCCTGGATGAAAGAAGCCGTGAATTGTGGGGCGAATGGAACAGATGGCATGATTTAGTTCGTACCCGTTCACTTGTAAGGCGTGTCTTGGAATGGAATCCAGAAGCTGGTCAGCACATTAAGGATTTCCATGCACTTCGTCCAATACCACAGGCTCAGATTGACAGGGTTGTTGTTGGGCCTAAGTTTCCACAAAACCCAGGTTACTAAATACATCTTGTAAAATACTGACAATAAGATCTGAATCCTATCAAATGGGGAACATCGGAGGATAATTCCGCTGTTCCCCCATTTGTCCGGTAGCTCCTTGCAATTTGGAATCTTCAAATGCTGAATCTCAGTTTTGAAAGGCTCTAATAATATGCTTCCATTATGATGAATAAGGTTTTCCGAAAAGCAGGATTGCTGCTCCTTCTAATGGGTGGCGCTGTTCTGGCTTTCGCTCAAAATTTTGGGAATACTTCTTTTATCAGTGAAACGCCGGTAAAGGGCGGATTCGAACTTTTCAGATCAGGGAAATCTATCTCCATTGTAACGGATCCAAATGACCACAAAGGAGTATTGCGCGCAGCTGAAGACCTCCATGAAGATATTGGCCTGGTCACCATGTCCACTAATAACAGTGTTTCCTCAAAAATCAATTCAAACTGTGCAATAATCATAGCAGGTACTCTGGGTAATCATGCCTTGATAGATCAACTTGTTGAGAAAGGTAAACTGAATAAAAATGACCTGACCGGCAAAAGAGAAACCTTTATCATTCAGGTTGTCGATAAGCCATTTCCCAAGGTGGATAAAGCTTTGGTGATTGCCGGAAGTGATAAAAGGGGTACCATCTATGGCATTTATGAATTATCGGAACAGATTGGTGTATCACCCTGGACTTGGTGGGCTGATGTGCCAGTGAAACCTAAGAAATCCATTTATGTACTTCCCGGTACTCACAGTTTAGGAGAACCAAAAGTTAAGTACCGTGGTATTTTCATTAACGATGAAGCACCTGCATTGTCGGGTTGGACTAAAGAGAAGTTTGGTGGCTTCAATTCAAAATTTTATGTACACGTTTTTGAACTCATTCTGCGCCTGAAAGGCAATTTTCTTTGGCCTGCCATGTGGGGTAACGCATTTTATGACGACGACCCCATGAATCCGGTTCTTGCCGATGAATATGGGGTAGTCATTGGTACCTCACACCACGAGCCAATGATGCGTGCACATGATGAATGGCGGCGTTACGGAGGAGGTACAGAATGGAATTATCTGACCAATGAAAACAGGTTGAAGGACTACTGGAGGGAAAGCATCAGAAGAACTGGGAGGAAAGAAAGCATTATAACGCTCGGTATGCGTGGTGACGGCGATATGCCTATGACCCAGGGTACAGCCATAGAACTTCTGGAGAGAATTATTTTGGACCAAAGAAAAATCCTTGTTGAAGAAACGGGTAAAAAAGAGGATGCAATGCCACAAGTTTGGGCACTTTATAAGGAGGTACAGGACTACTACGACAAAGGAATGAGGGTACCTGATGATGTGACTTTGCTGCTGTGTGACGACAATTGGGGAAATATCCGGAAATTACCTCAGATTGGGGCAAAGCCCCGAAAAGGGGGTTACGGAGTCTATTATCATTTTGACTATGTCGGTGGCCCAAGAAATTACAAATGGCTGAACACCAATCCTCTCCCGCGCATCCATGAACAAATGAACCTTGCCTGGCATTACGGTGCCCGTGAAATTTGGGTGGTAAATGTTGGCGACATCAAGCCGATGGAATTTCCAATCTCTTTCTTTCTCGATTTTGCCTGGAATCCGGATGCGATTTCAGCAACTCAGGTACAGGCATATACTGAGTTTTGGGCTGCAAAACAATTTGGCAGTACCCATGCCGGTGAGATTGCGGATTTACTGGCCAAATACGCCAAGTACAATGCCCGCCGGAAACCCGAATTGCTGTACGTGAACACTTACAGCCTGTTCAACAACCGTGAATGGGAAGGGGTGGTAAAGGAATATACTGACCTTTTGAAAAGAGCGGAAGAACTGAATTCAAAGTTGCCATCTGATTACAGGGATGCCTTTTACCAATTGGTATTACATCCGATTCAGGCTTGTTCCAATCTAAACGCACTGTATTATTCAGTTGCCCTGAACCGCCATTATGCAACACAAAAAAGAAGTGCAACCAATACTATGGCTGAAAAAGCAAGAATGCTCTTTCAGAAGGATGCGGAAATTTCGGCTTTTTACAATAAGAAGTTAGCAGGTGGGAAATGGAACCACATGATGGACCAAACACACATTGGATACACTTACTGGCAGCAGCCACCCGTGGACATAATGCCGGAGGTGAGGGATTACGAACCCGAAAATGACGCAAAGGCTGGAATTGCCGTGGAGGGAAATCCTCTGGCCAGGTTTGATAATTTGGATCCGCTGGTCTTGCCGGAAATGACTTCCCTGCAACCTGCAGTTACACGCTACATCGAAATATTCAATACAGGCCGAACGCCATTCTCCTTTCAAATCAATTCTCAAAGTGAATACCTTATTTTATCTTCCTCAAAAGGTTCTCTTGATTTGGAGCAGCGTATAGAGGTAAGTGTTAACTGGGAAAAGGTACCAACAGGAAGGCATAGGGATAAGCTGTCTATCCAAACTTCAACCATGCAAAAGTTTGACGTTTACGTCGATTTATACAAACCCGAAAAAGCGCTTTTAAAAGATTTTTCCGGATTCCTGGAATCAGAAGGCCTTGTTTCTATGCCAGCCGAAAATTATAACCGCAAAAATGAGACTGGAAATATCATTTGGCAACATTTGCCGGACTTGGGAAGAAGGTCAGGAGCTATGACCTACTACCCACTTACTGATTCAATTTCCGGGTTGCCCGGCACGGGCCCAAACCTGGAATATTATTTTTTCAGCGCAAAAGTTGGTGAAGTTGGAGTTTGGGTTTATTTAGCACCAACCCTGCCATTCAATGAATCGGCAGGCCTTAGGTATGGAATTTCTATTGACGATGAGCCTGTTCAAGTCATCAATATTCATCAGGATAAATCGCAGCAAAACTGGGAGCGGAGTGTGGCAGAAAATGTAAGGCGATTATACTCAAGGCACCGGATTACAGCAAATGGCAAACATACACTCAAATTTTGGGCAATAGACCCTGGAGTGGTATTCCAGCATGTGGTTGTTGATTTTGGTGGTTTGAAATCACTCTATCTGGAACCTGTACCCAGCCCTGGTATAGAGAAATAACCTTGTTCAGAACCTTATGAAATCAATTCCAAACTACCTGAAACGATTGTTATGATACACACCATGCGATGGTTTGGGCCCAATGACCCGGTTTCCCTCATGGATATCCGGCAGGCTGGCTGTTGTGGCGTAGTGACGGCACTGCACCAAATTCCTGTTGGTGAGGTTTGGCCTGTTGAAGCCATTCGTGAACGATTATTTCTTATTGAAAAAGATAACGACAATTTCTCAACCCTGAAATGGACTGTGGTGGAAAGTCTTCCGGTACATGAAGACATTAAAAAGGGTCTGCCATCCCGTGAGTTGTATGTTGATAATTACAGGCAATCATTGAGAAATTTAGCTGAATGTGGTATCCGAACGGTGTGTTATAACTTCATGCCGGTGTTGGATTGGTCACGAACAGACCTCAATTTTACTTTGCCTACCGGCGCAAAGGCATTGCGTTTTGTCTGGGAAGATTTTGCCTTATTTGATTTATACATTCTCAAAAGGCCGGGTGCAAAGAACGACTATTCTGAAGATGTCAGAACCAAGGCCAAAGCACGCTTTGAGAAGATGGACCAGGAACAACTTCGAAACCTGAAAGACACCGTTTTGCTTGGACTGCCGGGTTCAGAGGAAGCTTTTGAACTGAAGTCCTTTCAGAGCCTCTTGGATGCCTACAAAGACATTGGTGATGCAGAATTGCGGCAGAATTTGTATTGGTTCATACAACAGGTTAGCCCCACTGCAGAAGAACTTGGCATCGGCTTGTGTATCCATCCTGATGATCCTCCCATGCCCCTTTTAGGACTACCGCGGGTGGTCAGTACTCAATCCGACCTTGAACAATTATTGAAGACTTATGAAAGTCCGGCGAATGGCTTAACCTTTTGTACCGGATCTTTAGGTGTAAGGGCCGACAATGATATAGCTCAGATGGCCGTACGATTTGCTGACAAAGTTCATTTTATACATTTGCGCAGTACCAGAAGGGAGGAAAACCCCCGGAATTTCCATGAAGCAGATCACCTTGACGGTGATGTGGATATGTATTCCATCGTCAAGATCTTTGTCGAGGAAGAAAAACGTCGAAAAGCCAATGGCAATAGAGACTGGTCTATTCCAATGCGTCCCGATCATGGCCATCAAATGCTGGATGATTTGAAAAAGAAAACTTATCC
>CAYRDX010000058.1:20512-22434 GCA_964423205.1 uncultured Saprospiraceae bacterium
CCGGCTGGCAGTCATTTCATTTTGTCATCGGCTGAGAGAGAGCTGCGCAAAGGGTTAGAAGGGCTATTGGGTAACCCGGTAGGCACGAAAGTTCAAAAAAAAGGAGGCATTGTATTTCAGATAATGAGCAGTTTGGCTGCTGAATCTTATCGAATTACCATAAAAGAAGGTAACATTCTGATAGAAGGTGGCGACGAAAAGGGAATTTTATACGGTTCTTTTGCGCTGCTTCGCCATATACAAACGGGTAAAACACTTAAGGAAATCAAACTTGAAAGCAGTCCCCGGATACAACTTAGAATGCTCAATCATTGGGACAATCCGCTCGGAACAATTGAGCGTGGATATGCCGGGTCCTCTTTATGGAAATGGTATGAACTTCCTGAAACCATTGACCCCCGTTACACCGATTATGCCCGTGCTAATGCTTCCATTGGTATCAATGCCGTTGTCCTGAACAACGTGAATGCAAGCGCTCGTTTCCTGACCTCTGAGTATCTTCCCAAGGTCAAAGCAATTGCCGACGTTTTCAGGCCCTATGGCATCAGGGTTTTCTTGTCCATCAATTTCGCATCTCCTAAAATATTGGGTAAGCTCAGGAATTCCGATCCGCTTGACCCTCAGGTGATTCAATGGTGGACTCAAAAAGTGAATGAGATATATACTTACATTCCAGACTTCGGTGGCTTTCTGGTAAAGGCAAATTCCGAAGGTGAGCCCGGTCCGCAGGAATACGGCAGAACCCATGCTGACGGCGCCAATATGCTGGCCAAGGCTTTTCAGCCACACAGGGGTCTGGTAATATGGAGAGCATTCGTGTACAGCCCGGACCCCAATGGTGATCGTTTCAAAGAAGCCTCTAAGGAGTTCACTCCTCTCGATGGTCAGTTTGAAAAAAATGTGGTGGTCCAGGTGAAAAACGGACCCATTGATTTTCAGCCAAGGGAACCTTTTCATCCGCTTTTTGGCGCCATGCCCAAAACACCACTTGCCATGGAGTTTCAGATTACACAGGAGTATCTTGGTTTCTCCACCAACCTCGTTTACCTGGCCACTATGTATAAAGAATGCCTTAATTCAGATACCTGGGTCAATGGAAAGGGTTCTACCGTCGCCAAGGTGGTAGATGGTTCCTTGCACCAGTACCCGATAACGGTGATGGCCGGAGTAGCCAATACTGGTTCCGACCGAAACTGGACCGGGCACCTTATGTCGCAGGCAAACTGGTATGCTTTCGGAAGACTGGCATGGGACCACACCATAAGTGAGGCCGAAATTCTCGATGAATGGATAAAGATGACATGGACTAAAGACCACTCTTCATTGGCAATGATTAAAAATATCATGTTGAAGTCTTGGGAAATCTATGTCGATTTTACAACACCGCTTGGTTTGCACCACATTATGGGTCAGGGAATACATTTTGGTCCGGAACCCTGGCTCGAAAAAAGTGCACGTCCCGATTGGACTTCGGTCTATTACCATAGAGCAGACGAAGATGGAATCGGTTTTGACCGGACAGAGAATGGAAGCCAGGCACTTTTGCTTTACAGGCCGGAGGTCCAGGCTCAGTGGGGCAATCCACAAACTTGCGACCTGAAATTCCTGCTTTGGTTTCACCATGTAAAATGGGATGCCACCCTCTCCACTGGGCGCAGCTTATGGGATGAATTGTGTATCCATTATTACAAGGGCGTAGAATCGGTTAGGTGGATGCAAAATGAATGGACAAAAGTCAAACCTTCTGTTGATGCCGAGATGTTTGCCGATGTTTCCGGCAGGCTGGCAAGACAATACAAAGAGGCCCTCAACTGGCGGGATGCCTGTGTACTTTATTTTCAGACGTTTTCCAAAAAGCCTGTTCCTTCTCCGTATTCACCTCCAACGAGGACATTGGAAGAAATGAAGCGCATTGTGGAAAT
>CAYRDX010000058.1:22534-29710 GCA_964423205.1 uncultured Saprospiraceae bacterium
GTACACAAGTCAACTCACAGGTCAGATTGCCTCGGCTCGTCAGCAATGGAATGGTATTGCAGCAGGGCGATGCCAGGATTTGGGGTTGGGCTTCGCCAAACGAGCGCATCAGGATTGCATTCATGGGGCAAACTTTCCAAACACAGGCCGATAATGCAGGTAAATGGAAGCAGGAAATCACCAACCTGAAGCCGGGAGGCCCTTATGTCATGAACATCAGTGCCAGTAATACCATCCAGCTTTCAGATATACTCATCGGCGACGTTTGGGTTTGTTCAGGGCAGTCGAATATGGAGATGCCTGTGAAAAGGGTCAGACCACTCTATGAAGCTGAAATTGCGACATCAGAAAACACTTTCATAAGGCACTTTACTGTTCCATATCGTTACGATTTCACCACACCACAAGTTGACCTCGCGGGTGGTGAGTGGAAACCCACCAATCCAACAACAGTGCTGGATTTTTCTGCTGTTGCCTGGTTTTTTGCTCAGGAGCTTTTCAAAGTCAATAAGGTGCCCATTGGTTTGATAAATGCCAGCATGGGTGGATCTCCAGCAGAAGCCTGGATGAGCGAGGAAGCACTGCGCCAATTCCCCGCGCATCTGGACGAAGCCATCAAGTACAGGAATGACCAACTCATCAAACGCATAGAGGCTGCGGACAGCAAGCGCAACAGCGAATGGTACAGTATGCTTTGGCAAAAGGATGCCGGTAAAGGCAAATGGAATCAACCTGATTTGGATGATTCTGACTGGAAAAGCATAAATATACCGGGTTACTGGTCCGATAACGATTCAGAAACTAAGAATGGCGTGGTATGGTTCCGCAGAACAATTAACCTGCGGCCTGATTTGGCAGGGAAAGAAGCAAAACTGGAACTTGGAAGAATCGTCGATGCAGATTCGGTGTATGTAAATGGCGTTTTTGTTGGCACAGTGAGTTACCAGTATCCGCCACGCTGGTACACCATACCTTCAGGCTTACTCAAAGCCGGAGAAAATTCTCTCGTAGTACGTGTCATCAACAGCGCAGGTAAAGGTGGATTTGTGCCAGATAAAAAATACGAATTGCGGATTGGGAGCGAAATAATCGACCTGAAGGGAACCTGGAAGTACAAACTTGGAGCAGGAATGGAGCCTATGGGTGGAGGAACCGTTGTACGTTGGAAGCCTTTAGGACTGCATAACGGAATGATTCATCCACTTTTGAATTACAGGATTAAAGGAGTCATTTGGTATCAGGGTGAGTCCAACGCGGGCAGACCTCAGGAGTACCGGACTTTATTCCCAGCCATGATTCAGGATTGGCGGAACAATTGGAAGCAGGGTGATTTCCCATTCCTTTTTGTGCAACTGACCAATTTCATGGAGTCGAAACCGATTCCTGGCAAAAGCAATTGGGCTTTGTTGCGCGAAGCGCAAAACCGAACTTTATCACTTCCTAACACGGGCATGGCAGTAACCATCGATATTGGTGAATGGAACGATATCCACCCGCTCAATAAGAAGGACGTCGGGGTCCGACTGGCTCTGGAGGCTCGCCGAATAGCCTATGGCGAAGAGGAATTGGTGTCAAAAGGCCCGGTTTTCGAATCGATGGAAATAACGGGAAACAGGATGGTACTCAGCTTTGCCAATATTGGTGATGGTTTAGTGGCAAAAGGCAAAAAGAGACCCGGAGGCTTTGCCGTAGCGGGTGAAAGCGGAGTTTTCCAATGGGCCTCTGCGCGAATAAAAGGAGATAAGGTTTTGCTGAAAACAAAAGGCATCGACAAGCCGGTGGCGGTTCGATATGCCTGGGCTGATAATCCGGATACCGCAAACTTGTTTAATAAAAACGGCCTGCCTGCCGCACCTTTCAGGACGGACAAATGGGACGATAAATAATAGCAGCTATGTTTCGAATTATTTTGATAGTCACTGTGGTTTTGAATTATTGGGTCGCTTCTGGTCAAAACCAGTTGCTTATAGAGTTCGATTTGGCTAAGGACACCATCAGCAGGCATATCTATGGCCATTTTGCCGAACACTTGGGCAGGTGTATTTACGATGGATTTTATGTGGGAGAAAAAAACAAGAACATCCCTAACATAAACGGCGTCAGAACGGATATTATCGATGCGCTCAGAAAGCTGCAAATACCAAATCTGAGATGGCCCGGTGGATGTTTTGCGGACACCTACCATTGGAAGGATGGCATTGGCCCGAAAAAGAAGAGACCTGCAATGTTGAATATCTGGTGGGGAAATGTCAGGGAAGACAACAGCTTTGGCACCCATGAATTCCTCAATATGTGCGAAATCCTGGGGGCAGAACCCTACCTCGCTGCCAATGTAGGCAGCAGCACACCGCAGGATTTGGCGGATTGGATAAAATACACCACTCACCCCAACGGCAGTAGCCCTATGGCTGAATTGCGCCAAAAAAATGGTCGTGCTGCTCCATGGAAGGTGAAATACTGGGGCTTGGGAAATGAAGCCTGGGGTTGCGGGGGAAACATGACCCCTGAGTATTACGCCAATATTTACCGGCAGTTTGCAACATTCACCACCAACTGGAATAATTCTGACCGATTATTCAGGGTGGCTTCCGGACCAGCTTCAGGTGATTATAACTGGACAGAAACGGTGATGAAAAACGTTCCACTTAACCTGATAGAAGGAATTTCACTGCACCATTATTCTGTTATCGATTGGTCGAAAAAAGGACCTTCCACAGCTTTTGATGAAGGGACATACTTCAGGACGATGCAGCGAGCTCTTCACATGGAAGAACTGGTGGACAAGCATGCCGCCATTATGGATAAATATGACCCCAAAAACAGGGTGGCTCTATTTATCAGTGAATGGGGTGGCTGGTATGATGTAGAACCCGGCACAAACGGTGCCTTCCTGTACCAGCAGAATACTATGCGCGATGCTATGATTGCCGGCACCACATTGAATATCCTCAACAACCGATGTGACCGGGTCAAAATGGCCAACCTGGCCCAAACCGTCAATGTCCTGCAGGCAGTCATTCTGACAGAGGGCAATAAAATGCTGCTCACGCCTACTTATCATGTAATGGAAATGTACAAAGTGCACCAGGATGCACTTTTGCTCCCTGTCAAACTAACTTCAGATGTGTATGAGTTTGACGGAAATCAACTGAAAGCAATTTCAGCATCTGCCTCCCGCGATAAAATGGGAAAGGTGCATGTCTCCCTGGCCAATATTCATGCAAGGGAGTCAAAACAAATCAGCGTGAATTTCCCTGGTGTGGAAAATATGGACATTTCAGGAAGAATACTGACATCGGCAAGGCTTCAGGACCACAATACTTTTGACCGGCCGGAACTTGTCAAGCCGACAATTTTTAACTCCTTCACTACTGCATCCGGAGTCCTGCAGATTACCATACCACCTTTTTCGGTGGTCGTGCTGACGATAAAATCCAGGAACAACAATTGATTACAACCCCAACCTATTTTCAATGATAAATTCAACCATAGAGAACAACCCTGAACGATCACTTAAAGAAAAAGGCAACCCATTCCCTGCCGTTTTTTCTCTTAAGGGTAAAACTGCCCTCATTACAGGTGGTTCGATGGGTATCGGTTTTCAGATTGCCAGGTGCATGGCCATGGCCGGTGCGACGGTACTCATTACCGGACGCCGGGAAGATGCCCTTCAAAAGGCGATTACCGACATGGGAGAAAATGCCGTTTATTATGTCAATGATGTTACTCAGTTGAATCAATTGGAGGGCCTGGTAACCCGAATTGAAGAGAAACATGGAGGTGTTGACATATTGGTAAACAATGCGGGCATAAACATGAAAAAACCGGCACTTGAAGTGTCCGATGAAGATTTTGACCGAATCCTCCAGACCAATCTCAATGCGGTTTTTGCCCTTACCCGTGCCTGTGCAAAACACATGGTTGCCCGGAAAACCGGCTCTATCATTATGATTTCTTCAATGGCAGCCTATTATGGCATCGATAGGGTAGTGGCTTATGCGGCATCGAAATCGGGAGTGGAAGGTATGGTGAAAGTACTGGCTTCGGAGTTTTCAAAATTCAATGTCCGTATTAATTCTATCGCTCCCGGGTTCATTGAAACCAATATGATGAAATCGGCCTTGAACAGCGACCCCGACCGCATGAAAAAAGCCCTGGACAGGACTCCCATGGGGCATTTCGGTAAGCCCGATGACGTGGGTTGGGCTTCAGTATTCCTGGCTTCGGAGGCCCCAAAATATGTTACCGGTATTTCATTGCCAGTGGATGGCGGCAATGCAATTGGATTCTGACTCTTTATGCCCGATAATTTTGGCAAATCAGACTTGTATATAGACTTGAAGGTTTCAAAAAAAACGCATCATGAAAACAGCACTAATACTTTGCACTTTATTGTTTCCGGTCATCCTGTTTGCGCAAGAAAACAAAAACATCCCATTCTGGAATCACCAGTTGACTTTTGAGCAAAGGGCAGCAGATATCGTCAATCGATTATCATTAGAGGAAAAAGTGTCGCAGATGCTGAATGCTGCTCCCGCAATTCCGCGTTTTGGAATCCCCGCCTATGATTGGTGGAACGAAGTACTACATGGCGTTGCCCGTACCCCCTTTCACGTCACGTCCTTTCCTCAGGCTATTGGCATGGCAGCAACATGGGATACCCTGTCATTGCGCCAAATGGCAAATTATTCTGCTTTGGAAGGAAGGGCAGTACACAACCGCGCTACAGAGTTGGGTCGGAATAATGAGCGCTACATGGGACTAACTTATTGGACACCCAATATCAACATCTTCCGTGACCCGCGCTGGGGAAGAGGGCAGGAAACTTATGGCGAGGACCCATTTCTGACAGCAATGCTTGGCCGTGGTTTCGTGCATGGCCTGCAGGGCGACGACCCAAAATACCTGAAAGCGGCAGCATGTGCCAAACATTTTGCCGTACACAGTGGCCCGGAGCCTTCCCGGCATTCCGACAATTATGAAGCTTCAGATTACGAATTGTGGGACACCTATTTGCCTGCTTTCAGAGAATTGGTGACCAAAGCAAAGGTTGCAGGAGTGATGTGCGCATATAATGCCTTTAGAACCCAACCATGTTGTGCCAATGACCTGCTCATGAACGATATATTGCGCAAACAGTGGAACTTCACAGGTTACGTTACGAGTGACTGCTGGGCACTGGATGATTTTTTCCGCTATCACAAAACTCATCCGGATGCAGTCAGTGCTGCTGTCGATGCGCTCATTCATGGCAATGACGTGGAATGTGGGCAAAGTGTTTACAGTCGATTGGTGGAAGCAGTGAATAACGGCATGGTCGGTGAGAATTTAATCGACCAGGCGGTGAAAAGGCTCTTTACCATTCGATTGCGCCTGGGCATGTTCGACCCCGTTGACATGGTGAAATATGCCCGGACTCCCTGGGCTGTTGTGGAGTCGGAACCGCATCAGGCGCATGCGCTCAAAATGGCTCAACAGAGTATTGTGTTGTTGAAAAACGAAAACAATACGCTGCCCTTAAAAAAGAATCTTAAGAAAGTAGTGGTCTTGGGCCCTAATGCCGATAACAAAATTTCCGTCCTGGGAAATTACAATGGAGTACCCAGCAAAATAGTCACCGTGCTGGAGGGTATTAAAACTAAACTGGGCCCTGAAGTAGAAGTTGATTATGAAAAAGCAGTAAACTTTACCCACGACACCCTGATTGCTTATTCGGATTTGTCTGGTCGGTTTAGTATGCATGGAAAACCCGGTTTTAGCGCAGAATATTTTAACAACAGAAATCTGGAAGGCACTCCAGTTTTACAGAGGCATGAAAAAGCTGTTGATTTTGTTTGGCAGGAAGGAGAGGATTTTTCACCTAATTTGAGGGCTTTCAACTTCTCAGCGCGGTTCATTTCTGAATTTAAATCCAATCAGGACGAAACCATCACATTTGAGGTGGAAGGAAACGATGGGTATAGACTGTTCATCAACGAAAATGAAGTAATAAATGCCTGGACAAGAAACAGATGGGGGCCCGGAAATTACAAACTCAAGGCTCAAAAGGATTCCGTTTATCAGTTCAAAATCGAATACTGGCAGGGTGATGGTGAGTCACGCCTACACCTAAGGTCGGGTAATTTTATGAAATCCAATCTCAAGGAGGTTGCCAAACGCTGTGCTGATGCGGATGCCATCATTTTTGTTGGTGGTATTTCACCACAACTGGAAGGCGAAGAGATGCAGGTTAACGCGACTGGTTTTCTGGGTGGTGACCGCACCAGCATTTTGCTTCCCACGGTCCAGACAGACTTGTTAAAAGAACTAAAGGAAATTGGGAAACCGGTGGTGTTTGTGATGATGACAGGAAGTGCCGTTTCCATTCCCTGGGAAGATGAAAACCTCCCAGCCATTCTCAACGCATGGTACGGTGGTCAAAGCGCTGGAACTGCGGTAGCTGATGTGATTTTTGGCGACTATAATCCGGCTGGAAGGCTGCCCGTTACTTTTTACAAAAGTGATGCTGACCTGCCGGATTTCAAGGACTACAACATGGATAACCGCACATACCGTTACTTCAAAGGCACTCCTCTGTATCCATTTGGTTATGGGTTAAGTTTTAGTTCGTTCCAATACAGCGATATTAGATTGCCCAAAAAAGTGAAAGCCGGGAAAGCGCTTACCATAAGTGCCAAGGTTACCAACACTGGCTCTATGGATGGAGAAGAGGTGGCCCAATTGTACATTTCATGGCCCGATGTGCTGAAAAAAAAACCGGTACGGGCACTAAAAGGATTTCAGCGATTCAGCCTGAAGTCTGGTGAAACCCGAAAAATTGAATTTCAATTAATGCCAGAAGACTTATCCTTAGTGGATGAAAAAGGAAAACTGTATCAGCCAAAATCTACTGCAATAATCAGTATTGGTGGCGGTCAGCCGGGTATGGTCCGAAAGACTACCAGTAATATTATAGCGGGTAATGTAAAAGTCCGCTGAGAAATTATTAACTCTGATAGGAAGAGTGTCGCTTCTGCAATTACCTTCGGCAAATAGTCCGGCAGACAGATAATCCTTAATAAATCCTGATGACATGAAAAGACTCATCCTATTTGTGCTGGCATTCACGTTTCTGTTTAACACCAGTAATTCTCACTTTGAAAAAAAGCTAAATTGAATGGGTTAATTGAATAAAAA
>CAYRDX010000059.1:0-2756 GCA_964423205.1 uncultured Saprospiraceae bacterium
TTTGTAGTTTTTTGTAGTTTTTTGTAGTTTTTTGTAGTTTTTTGTAGTTTTTTTTTTACGAATAACAGGAATAAATTTGCCCTTACAACAGTTGGTGGAAATATTATCCGCTGAATTCAAAAATCTCCGGAATAAAAACTTACAGAATTTCGATTTTACGGTTGCAACCTGACGTTCCAATTTTTGTTCCGGTGTGCTTTTGATGACAACGGATTTGATTTCCGACAATGGCGGCCATCCCCGAAGCTGCCGGAAATGTTGGGGGGTAATTTTAATCCAATATGTCATGAAAAAAATTCTTGCTTTTGTCAGCTTATTTCTGATCTTTCTAATTCCGTCATGTACTAAAGAGAAGCAAAATATTGATGAGATAAGTCAAATTTCAACTCGTTATGTTGGTCTTCAAATTGCTAATGTAAGTGAGTTACCAAGTAAGTTATACAGACATACAGAAAAAAAAGCAGGGTCAAACTATTTGAAAAATATCAGGCCAGATCTGTCGAATAGTAAAATCGTGAGTTATTTAGATGTCCCAATTCGTTCAATTATTACCCCATTAATCAACATTCAGGAAAATAACGCAGAAGTTTATCATGTTTATTTTGAAAAAGAAGGCCTCGTTTCACTTTTTGACTTAGTAATGACTATCGAAGACACTGGTCATGGTGGTAAGAACATTAAATTTGAAAGTAGTGAAGGTGAGTTCTTTTTATCATTCAGCCTCAAAAATAACTTGATAGGAGAAGTAAGAAAAGGAGAATTGAGCTACCAAAGAGGATGGTGGACGCGTTTTGGAAATTGTGTTAAGTTTGTAATGGATGAAATGGCAGATGGCAGCCCTGAAAATGTTGTTGTTTCTTTAATATGCCTATATTATAGCCCTTATTGTGCAGTTTCAATCACTGCTATGTGTGCGTTGCTATCATCAGAAGGTTATTTCGAGCAACCTCAATTGTAAATTTAATATAAAGTAAATCAGCTAGACAAAAGCCTTGGTATTCATTGATGTTCAGAAATTGATTGAAGCATTGCAGTCCAGAAAGATTTCTTACAATTTTCTCACTAAGTCTTCAAAACTTCATCAGCAACTAGCAAATCTATTGATTATTAGTCTAATCTGCATCAAGGAATATATGTTTTCAACACCGTCATTCCATAATTAATGTCGATTCGTTTTATTTTAATTTCAATTTTTATATATTTTTAATCATGTTGACAACCATAGAATGCCAGTTATTCTCACTATGAAAAAAAGTTAATTTGAAAACGGCAAAATCATTGAAACTCTTATTACATCCTCAAATTGAGCAATTTTTATCTCGAACATCTCCAAATCCAGTATTTGAAGGTCGCTTTTAAGGAGTTTTCAACCCATTTTTGCTATAACAATTTAGTTAATTTTCAAAGTGAGAATAGCTGATAGAAAGCTGATTCGATACATTTTAATAATTGCATTATGAGTAGATTAATCCATTTCTTATCAATTTTCCTTCCTCCAGTTATGATTAGTTACTATTCACCGAATGAGGAAACAGCTGTGAGATTGTTATTCTGGCATATCGGTGTAATTATACCTATTGCCACAATATGGCGAATGAGATATTATGGGATGAGTTTCAAAGAAATTGTTACCATAATTCCCTTTTTCGAAATAAAGAAGCTATTTGATATCTTTAGGAGCGAAAAGAGGTATTCTGAAAAGGAGAAAAGTTGAATTCAGAAAATCGGTATTTACCGACAGATAGTGTCCAATAAACCATGTCAGTTGACAAAAAGATGAACAGCTTCACCACCTGACATGGTCTATTGAACACCCTCACTTCTTATATTTACCGCTAACGCAGGGTCTTCCCGTTGAAAACGACACTGCTCCTGCCGTCCCGAATCCTCGTGGACGGCAAGAGCAGAAGAGTTGCTTTTCAGGGGGAAGACTTGGGGCCAGCGGGGGCAGTTAATGGTGATATCTAATTTATATTTTTCCTACAGGCATTATGTATAATGGATTTTCCTCGTCCGGCATGTTTAGAATACTCCTTACTTCATCATCATTAAAAGCCCCAACAACCACTGTGCCCATATTTAGGGAAACTGCTTGTAAATAAACATTTTGGGCTGCATAACCGGTTTCCATATGCACATATTTAATACCCCTATTACCGTATTTTTGAGTTGTTCGTTCATAAACCGCAGAAAATACTATGACTATGGAACCCTCTCCAACCCAATTTTGTCCAAGAGCAGCGGCAGTTAGCTTATCTCTAACATCTCCCTCCCTAACTTTCACAAGTTCATGCTTGCGGGGTATATATTTATAAACGCCTTTTGTAACTTCTTCTACATTGCCAATCACTACATATACCTCAAGTGGATAGAGTGCGCCTGCGGAAGGCGCCGTTCTAAAACCCCTTCTCGGCTCAGTAATTCCCTGCGCAGCCCACAGGAGTTGGGAGACTTCAGTAAGATTCAGTGGCACATCTTTATACTCTCTGACCGACCTTCTTTCGAACAAAGCCTGCTCGACCGATGTGTTGCTATCATATTTCGGCTCAGGTAGTTTTATAATTTTGTTGATGATTTCCAAAGGCTTACTTTCATCCTTCATTGGTAAAAGTACCATAAAAAAACCACTTATTCCCATACCTATCAATACCAATACTATGATTATGAGATATATTTTTTTCATAATTAGATGGTCTAATCAATTAGGACAAATTTTTCATAAAGATAGTTAGTTTTTGTAAACGAGGGGGGGTGGG
>CAYRDX010000059.1:2766-29164 GCA_964423205.1 uncultured Saprospiraceae bacterium
ACTCATAACTCATTTTTTTTTAATAATTCTATGCTGCTTCATGAAATAAATGGCTGTAGTTAATTATAGCGTTGTATTCTAAAAATATTTTGTTTTTTTTGTACAAACCACTGCTTATGGACTACCCCGCTGGCGCAGGGTCTTCCCGTTGAAAGCGACACTGCTCCTGCCGCCCACGAAGATTCGGGACAGGATTTTCGGGACTCATTGATAAGCAATGCCTGTTATCCAATAATTCTATTCCCACTTCTTATATTTACCCCAAAAGCATTAACCATGGCAAAATACCATCTGGCTCTTTCCATTTTTTTACTGTCTTGTTTTGGGATGAATGCCCAATCCTCGTTTCAAATAAATGCAGTAAAAGATTCCGTTGAAATCATTGTTGACCGATGGGGCATACCGCATATCTATGCTAAAAATGAAGCCGATCTGTTTTTTGCGCAGGGTTTTCAGGCTGCAAAGGACCGGCTGTTTCAGTTCGAAATATGGCGGCGGCAGGCAACCGGAACTGTCGCAGAACTGCTCGGCGAACGGGAACTGAAGCGGGATATTGGTGCGAGGTTGTTCCAATTCCGGGGCGACATGAAACAGGAACTGCAATACTATCACCCGAGAGGGGAGTTGATTATCAATGCTTTTGTGGCGGGCATCAATGCTTACATCGATTGGACGGAGCAAAACCCAGGCAGTTTGCCACTTGAATTTCGGCTGCTCAATACAAAGCCGCAAAAATGGACACCTGAGGTTGTCATATCACGCCATCAGGGATTGCTCGGCAATATCACTGACGAACTGGATGCCGCCCGTCTGGTGGCACTACTGGGTGAGGAAAAAACCAAAGAACTGGTTTGGTTTCACCCAATGGAACCCGATTTGAGCATCAACCCCTCTATACCGAAAGAACTGCTTTTTGAAGATGTGCTTGGGCTTTACAACGCCTACCGGGGTAGCCTCAATTTCAAACCTGAAGACCTCATTGGCGAAGCCCGAAATACCGATGAAAAGGGATTAAGTGACCGGGTGACTCGGAGTCACCCGGTCACTAACGACCGCATGTTCAGCGACCGCATTTCCGAAGGCAGCAACAACTGGGTGGTGAGCGGTGCATTGACGCAAAGCGGCTACCCAATGATGGCCAACGACCCGCATCGCCGTCAGTCAGCACCCTCACTTCGTTATATGGCACACCTGGTTGCACCAGGTTGGAATGTCATCGGTGGTGGCGAACCGGTGCTGCCCGGTATTTCTATCGGCCACAATGAACACGGGGCATGGGGACTCACCGTGTTTGAAACCGATGGTGAAGACCTCTACGTCTATGACACCAACCCGGAAAATCCCAACCAATACTGGTACAAAGGGGCCTGGGAAAATATGCGCATCCTAATGGACACTATTCCGGTGAAAGGAAAATCCCCCGTGGTTGTGGAACTGAAATACACCCGCCACGGGCCTGTGACTTTCGAAGATGGAAAGAGAAACAAAGCGACGGCAGTCCGTTGTGCATGGATGGAAATCGGCGGAGCGCCCTATCTGGCGAGCCTGCGCATGAACCAAGCGACTACCTGGGAGGAATTCCGGGAGGCCTGCCACTACAGCCACATACCCGGTGAAAACATGGTATGGGTGGACAAGAAAGGCAATATTGGCTGGCAGGCAGTTGGTATTGCGCCTATCCGGCGCAACTTCAGCGGCATGGTGCCCGTGCCGGGTGACGGCCGTTTCGAATGGGATGGCTATCTTCCCATCAAAGCCAAACCCCACAGCTTTAATCCTCCGGAAGGATTCATTGGCACTGCCAATGCCAACCTCACAGCTATCGATTATCCCTACATGGATGCCATTGGTTTCAACTGGTCAGAACCCTACCGCCATTCTCGGGTTCAGGAAATGCTGGCCAGTGGACGCAAACACAGCCTGATGGACATGGCCTTTTACCAAACTGACTATTTATCCATTCCGGCCCGGCAACTGGTGTCCATGCTGAAATATATGAAAACAGGCAATGAGCTGACCGAAAAAGCAAGGACGCAACTATTGAACTGGAATTATGAAATGACACCCAATTCCATTGCCGCAGGCATCTACAATGCGTATGAAGGGCGAATCCGGCAGAATATGCGGAATTTGGTTGTGCCCGAAGCAGCACGCAGGTACGATTTTCTTCAAATGAAAAAAGTGATAGATTGGGTAGTGCTGCCCGATGCCAAATTCGGTACAGACCCCGTCGCGGGCCGTGATGCCTTTTTGGTAAAATCCCTCGAGGAAGCGGTTAATAACCTGACCCAAAAACTGGGCAAGGATATGAACCGCTGGCAGTATGGGCAGTCAGCCTATAAACATGCTTTGTTGAAACACCCGATGAGTGCAGCAGTTCAGGACAGCCTTCGGGAAAAATTGGATGTTGGGCCATTGCCACGCGGGGGAAACACATTTACGGTCAATAACACGGGAGGCAGTGACAACCAGCCCAGTGGCGCTTCTTTCCGGCTGATAGTCGATGCAGAGAATTGGGATGCCTGTCTGGGTACCAATACTCCCGGTCAGTCCGGGAATCCGGAGCATCCGCATTACCGGAACCTGTTTGAACTTTGGGCTAAGGATAAGTATTTCCCTGTGTTTTACTCGCGGGTCAAGGTGGAGCAGGTCGTTGAGTACAAACATTGGCTGGTGCCGAGTAAGTAATGGGAACGCGGATTTGGCGAATTCAGCTGATTTACACGGATTAGTGTTCTTGAAAAAATCAGCGCAAATCAGTCAAATCAGTGTTATTCGCGTTCCCATCAGAAAACATTAATTGTAAAATCTATTAATTATGAAATACACTTTTCTCCTTCTTTTTTCCTTCCTGCTCTTTGCATGCGAAGATGCTGGTATCCACAATGGCGAACAAGCCAAAGAAACAGCACCAGCCGACTATAACCCTGAAGCGAAACTGGCCGAATTGGGCATAACCCTTCCTGAGACCTCCTCTCCGGTGGCCAATTACGTCAATGCCGTTCGAACTGGTAATCTGGTTTTCCTCGCTGGCAAAGGCCCTTCCAACCCCGATGGTACTTACGTGACCGGGAAAGTTGGCACCGACCTGAGCATTGAAGAGGGTTATGCCGCAGCCCGCCTGGTAGGCGTTGCTCAATTGGCAGCACTAAAGGCAGAGCTCGGCAATCTGAACAAGGTCAAACGCCTAGTGAAAGTTTTGGGCTTGGTCAATTGTGCAGATGGATTTGCCAATCAACCCGAAGTTATCAACGGCTACTCCGACCTGATGGTGGAAGTATTTGGCGAAAGGGGAAAACACGCACGAGCCGCTGTTGGCACCCATGCGCTGCCCCGGAATATCTGCGTGGAGATTGAGATGATTGTGGAGGTGTTTGACTGAAGGTTGTTTGAAGGTTGTTTGCCCCGAGTGCTCGGGGTGAAGGTTGTTTGAAGGTTGTTTGAATTGTTTGATGGTTGTTTAACCCCTATTACTCCAGGTAAAGGTGGTTTATTTGCCAAAGTCCATGCACTTAACAACTCAAACTACTTTCGAACCACTATCAAACAATATCAAACAATATTATACAGCCTGTATCACATCATACTGCGTCAACACGTGCAGGTTACCGGCACGATCGCGGGCAATTACCGCGTGGTTCTCCTTGTTCAGGTACTTGTTGAGTTGACGGAATGCCAGGTCTTCTTCAACGATGGGGAATGGTTTTCCCATGATGTTATGGACGGTCTTTTCTGAATTGTGCATTGGATTGTCCAAAAGGAATTTCAGAATTTCAGTTTCATTAATTGAACCCACCATTTGGTTATCTGAATTCATAACCGGCATTTGAGAAATATCCAGCTCACGCATCATGTTGAAAGCCGAACGCACGGTATCATCGGGGCATACGGAGAAAAAGCGCTTATCCTGTTTATAGGCAATCAAATCACGAACCTTGAGTTCCGAATCGAGAAAACCGCGCTCCCGCATCCAGTCGTCATTGTAAACTTTACCTACATAGCGGCTTCCATGGTCGTGGAAGATAACCACTACTACATCGTCTTTTGTCAACCTGTCTTTTAACTGGTGTAGTCCCGAAATGGCGCTACCGGCGGAATATCCCAACAACAGCCCTTCTTCCCGAGCCAGCCTTCGGGCCATTACAGCCCCATCCTTATCGGTCACCTTTTCCATGTAATCAATTACGCCGAAGTCCACATTAGCCGGAATGATGTCCTCACCAAATCCCTCTGAGATATAAGGATAGATTTCCGACTCATCGAATTCACCGGTTTCATGGTATTTCTTTAAAACTGAACCATAGGTATCAATACCCCAGATTTTGATGTTGGGATTTTTCTCCTTGAGATAGCGGGCAGTTCCAGAAATGGTTCCTCCGGTTCCAACGCAGGCAATCAGGTGGGTGATTTTGCCTTCTGTTTGTTCCCAGATTTCCGGGCCTGTGGACTCATAGTGAGCCTGGGTGTTGGCCAGGTTGTCGTATTGGTTGCACCAGTAAGAATTGGGGATTTCTTTGCTCAACCTCTCTGCAACAGAATAATAACTGCGAGGGTCGTCGGCATCAACAGCTGTCGGACAAACGATTACCTCGGCTCCAAGGGCACGAAGCAGGTCCATTTTTTCCTTCGACTGTTTGTCGTTAGTGGTGAAAATGCAGCGGTAACCTTTCACACAGGCGGCAAGGGCCAGCCCCATTCCTGTATTGCCGCTCGTGGATTCGATGATGGTTCCACCGGGTTTTATGAGTCCCTTTTTTTCAGCGACCTCCAGCATTTTGATGCCGATGCGGTCTTTGATGCTGTGACCGGGATTAAAGGTTTCAATCTTTCCGAGGACAAGGGCCTGTATGTCCCCAACTACTTTATTGAGTTTAACCAGAGGTGTGTTGCCTATGGTTTCAACGATATTCTGATAATACATGCTTAGTGCTTTTGGTCAATAGATTTCCAGTTTTCTTATTACCCTTCCAAACGGAGTTTTTCGGAAAAGGCTGCAAAGGTAGATAGTTGTTTGTTGAAAGTTGCCAGTTAATCGTTTTGTGCGACTCTGTTTTTCAAAATTCAGCAACATGACTGCATTAACCTGACCGACGAGTGAAATTCAGTTGAAACAGGTAAGTATCATTCTACAAAGCAGAATTCTGTTTACTTTCACAAACCATAATGGTACTAAATCAGCCCTTACTTTTCATGAAAAACTCCAACACCTTTAATTAACAATGAAATACTGCGTTTACGTCTGCCCTAATTTTACAGAGAATGCCCTCACCTTTATTGACAAATTGTCCAGTATTAAAGGAATTAAACTTGGAGTGATCAGCCAGGAACCGAGGTCATGGCTTCCTGAAAAAATCAGCTCAAAACTAAAGGGATTCAACCAGGTACAGGATGCTTTCGACGCCTCCATGCTGAAATGGGCTGTTGTTTCACTGAAAAAGCATGGAGAAATTTACCGTTTATTGGGAGCTGTGGAACAACTACAGGTGCCTTTGGCAATGGTAAGAGCGGAATTTGGAATTGAAGGAATGAACGTGGAAACGGCACACAATTTCCGCGATAAGAGCCGGATGAAAGAAGTCATGAGAGCCGCCGGATTGCCATGTGCTCAGCATAAGCTAGTAAGCGATTCGACAGAGGCTATAAATTTTGCGAAAAATGTTGGCTATCCTATTGTAGTAAAGCCACCGGCAGGGTCTGCATCACAGGCAACTTTTAAAGTAAATAATGAAAAGGAACTCGCTGAAGCAATCGCTAAGTGTTCACTTACCGCAAGCCAGCAAGTACTCCTCGAAGAATTTATTCAGGGAGACGAATTTTCCTTCGACACTTTTTCATTAAACGGAAAACCCGTTTTTCATTCGCTAACACACTATTACCCTAATCCACTCGAGGCAATGAGGGAGCCATGGATACAATGGCAAGTGGTGCTTCCCCGTGAGGTGGATGACCCGAAGTATGACGACATAAAAGCTGCGGCAGCTAAAACATTGGATACTTTGGGAATGGTAACGGGTATGAGTCATCTCGAATGGTTTAGAAGAAAAGACGGCAGCATTGCCATTTCGGAAGTTGCGGCAAGGCCGCCTGGCGCTCAAATTACCACCCTCATTTCCCGCGCCAATGACATTGATTGCGTAACCCTTTGGGGCAGACTGATGATTTTTGATGAGTTCCCGAAGGTGGAAAGAAAATACAGTGTAGGTGCTGCTTATCTGCGCGGACAAGGACATGGAAGGGTGAAAGCAGTTCATGGGCTTGACAAGGTTCAAAAGGAAGTCGGACATCTGATTACCGATGTGCGAATTCCCAAAATTGGTCAGGAAAAAGGCTTGAGTTACGAAGGTGAAGGTTTTATCATTTTGCGGCATCCGGAAACGGAGGTCGTGAAGGTGGCACTTGCAAAGGTAGTTTCAAGTGTGAGGGTGGAGATGGGAATGTAAAATGTAAAATGAGGAATGTAGAATGTAAAATGTAAAATGAGGAATGTAGAATATAAAATGAGGAATGTAGAATATAAAATGAGGAATGTAAAATGAGGAATGTAAAATGAGGAATGTAAAATGTAGAATGTAAAAGGATTGGAGGGAATGGTTAATCGTAAAATATCGAAGTTATGAATGGGCAACCCCCTTTACCAGAAAGAAAATACGACCTTGAGCCAAGGTTAATTGTATTTGCCGGGATGGTTATTGATGTTGTTGAAAAAATGCCCGCCACTGTTGCGGCTAAACATTTAGGTTACCAATTGGTGCGGTCTGGGACATCACCGGCCCTGAATTATGGTGAAGCCCAGGGAGCTGAAAGCAAAGCAGATTTTGTACATAAAATGGGAATTGTGTTAAAAGAACTCAGAGAGACGCAGGTAAATCTGAAAATAATAAAAGGAAGAAATTGGCTGTTAGTAGCATTGATTGACAAGGTTTTAAATGAAAACTCCCAACTGATTGCCATTATTTCCAAAAGCATCCAAACCACCAAACTTAATATGAAAAAATAACCACCCACGGTTCCCTTTTACATTCATCATTTTACATTTTACATTCATCATTTTACATTTTACATTCCTCATTTTACATTTTACATTCATCATTTTACATTTTACATTTTACATTTTACATTTTACATTCATCATTTTACATTTTACATTCCACATGAAAACCGTTCTCATTCTCGCCAGCGACGTTAAAGGCAAGTGCCTTATGGAAGAATTGAAGTCGATGGGCTGCAAGGTTCTGGTACTCACCAGAGAGGCATTGAAAGGTGACCATGAATGGCCCACTGAGCCAGTGGATGAATTCTTCTATATGCCCAGCCTGACCAAAAAAGAAGACCTTATCAATGCGGTGAGTTATCTGAACCGAACCGTGCCCCTCGACCTCATTCTACCTATGGATGAATTTGACCAGGAAATCGCCGCTGCATTGCGGGAGCATCTGCGCATTCCGGGCATGGGTGAAACCACGACCCGTTACTTCCGCGACAAACTGGCCATGCGTTTGGCTGCTCAGGAAGAGGGGATTCTTTCACCAGCTTTTGTGCCGGTACTCAGCTACGATGCCATCAGGGAATATATGGAAAAAGTGCCACCACCCTGGGTTCTCAAACCGCGTTCACAAGGTGGCTCTGCCGGTATTCGCAAAGTGTTTCACCCCGACGAACTATGGCACCACCTGGAAATACTGGGCGATGAACAGTCGCATTTCGTGCTCGAGCAATTTGTACCGGGCGATATTTTTCATGTGGACGCATTGTCGAATGAAGGGAATATCATCTTTTCGGAAGTCAGCCGATATGGCAGGCCGCCATTGGACATCATTCAGCACGGTGGTATTTTCATGACCAGCCTGCTCAATCGCAAAAGCAAGGAAGCAAAGGATTTGATCAAACTCAATGAAAAAATCCTGAGCTCCTTTGGAATGCGCAGAGGCGTCACTCATACAGAATTCATTCGAAGTCATGCCGATGGCAAGTATTATTTCCTCGAAACAGCCGCCAGAGTAGCCGGAGCCAATATCCCCGAGGTTATCGAGCATGCCACCGGATTGAACATCTGGAAGGAATGGGCAAGGATAGAAATCCTGGGAGCTGATTACAAACTCCCGAAATTGAAACATGAATATGCCGGCATTTTGATTTGCCTGGCAAGTCAGGAGTGGCCAGATATGTCTGATTATAATGACCCTGAAATCGTCTGGCGCATCAACAAGAAACAACATGCAGGGCTGATTGTCGCCTCACCCGATGCCGCCAAAGTTCAGGCACTGCTTGAAAGTTACAGCATAAGATTTGGACAGGATTTCCTGACGGCTGCTCCGCAATACGACCGGATAGAAAGGTGATATGGGAACGCAGATGTCGCTGATTTAGCCGATGTACACTGGTTAATCAGCATTCGTATAAATCAGTTGAATCCGTTTCATCTGCGTTCCCATCCTCTCTACACTTTTTTCCAGCGCTCCAATTTCGGAATACCTTTAGTGAAGAAGCCTGCCAGGAATCCCGGAAAACCCATTTCCTTCAGCTTGTTTTTCACAAAGCCCTGCATTTGCTACACGGTAACTTCTTTCCAGGTGAATTCACCTTTCTCCCAACAATAGCTGCTATACATTTTCGACAGTGACCCGTCGGCATTGGTTCCTCCACCCTTCGGGTCTTTTTTCATTGGCATGCTGCAGCTCTGGCAATTTTTGTATGATTTTTCCATGGCTTTATAGTTGTTAGTTGTTGGCGATTTGCATTTGGCGGTTGGCGGTTGGCTACGGACTGCTAACTGTGGACTTTAGACTGCCGACTCATCTCTCATCCCTCATCCCTCTCATAGTTCATACCTCATATCTCATAGTTCCAACCGGTGTCTGTTTTCAGAAGAAACATTTTCCACCGTCCAATCCATTCGCTGAATAAATGCAGCCTTCCGCTCAGGACAATCTTTTTTGGTACAGATGGGGCAGGCAAATTCCTTACAGGCATCCGAGTGAATAAACGTCTCCACACTGTCGCCAAATTCCTTTTGAATCAAGGCCTCAATAGAATCGAGGATCGTATGAGCATTGGCTACGGAAATGTACCATGGGACCGTCATGTGAAAATCGAGGTGAAGCACATGACCGTATTTGATGATGCGCATATTATGCACATCAATCCAGTCTTCCTGTCTGTTCCGGTCGAGATAAGCGACCAATTCAGAAAGTAATTTCTTGTCGGCCTCGTCCATGATTCCCGCAACAGAGCTTCGAAGAATTTTGAAACCGGTAAAAATGATGACGAAGGCAAAAATCAAGGCCACCACACTGTCAATCCATGTTTGCCCGGTCAGGTAGAGCAGCCCCAATCCGGCGATAATACCAATGGTTGAGTAAGTATCCGACTGCAAGTGTTTGCCGGAAGCGAGCAAAGCCAGAGAATTGTTCTTTTTTCCCCGTTGCACGGCTAGCCACCCCACTCCGTAGTTGACCACAGCGGAAATCCCCACCAGTAAAATCCCGAAGTCGAGTCGCCCGATTTCGGGTGGGTCAAAGAGGTTAGTCACAGCTTTATAAATGATGACAAATCCGGCGACGGCAATCAGAGTGCCTTCAATGGCGGCAGAAATGAACTCCACCTTGCCGTGGCCATAGGGATGCTCTTTGTCTTTTGGCTTGGCAGAAAGGGTAAGGCTGTACAATCCAATAAAACTCGCCAAAACGTTTACGGTGCTTTCGAGCGCATCGGTGAGAATGGCCACTGAGTTGGTCATCCACCACGCCACGATTTTGATGGCAAAAAGTACAAGACCGGTTACGACTACGAGTCTTTGCACGTTGATATTTTCCCGATAGGTATTCATTGGCGACCCTTTTGATTGTTAAGCCATTTAAGTGCCTCGCGGCGGGTCAGTGGGGCAAGTTGTGGATAGTTTTGTACAAATTCGACAACTCCTTCAGGGTCGTATTTTGAGTGCTGCCGCAATGCCCATCCTGCTCCTTTCTGAATGAAAAACTCTTTTGAAGCAGCGAGCCTGAGAATGTATTCCTTCATCAATGCAAAGTCCGTCTCTTCTTTGTAGGTCAGCTGAAAAATCAGGCAGATGCGCTGCAACCAGATATTGCCGGAGGCCATCCATTTTTCAGTTAACGGTTTAATCTGTTCCGGAAATCGTTTGAAATGAATTCCACCAGTTTGTTGATCCAATCCACCGTGTCCCACCATGATCTTGTTTGAATTATTTCCTCCAGGAAGTCAATAAAATCCGGATTTTGTTTCTTAATCTGGCGCTCCATCATCAACACGCCGAAATAATGTATTTCGCGATGTTCATCTTCAAAGCAAAGACGGACAAAGCTCTTTAGATTTTGACCTTCAAAAACACCCTGTTTTGCCATTATTTCTTTTGCGAGTACCGTCCACTCAGGTGATTTCAGACCATAATAATCAAACTGATTGCGCATATAGGCCATCTGGCCCTGTGCTGTTTCGGGTTTTCCATGTTTTTCGAAAACAGATTTAACGTGCTGAAGAAAGATGTTGGGATCAAGCATTAGTCGAAATTTCTGTTTTTGGCTATGAATACAAAAGGACTGCGGCAAAGAAACTAATGAGAATAATCAAAAGAATGGCCACCCCTATTGAGTAATGGATGTGCCGGACAAACAGGAGGATTTCTTCCCTCATGCGAGGGTATTTTGGCAAAATCTCAGCTTCCATTATTGATTTACTAAAAATATGCCGGGCCCCAAACTCAACCCTGTTTTCCACGAGTTTCCTGTAAACCTTGAGTACTTTGACTCTGAAATAAATATTGATAAAAAGAAGGGCAGCGAATAGGCCGATGAGAATGGCCATGATAATGTTGAACATAAAAAAACCGGATTTTTGTCAAAGGTAAGCTTCCGTTAGTAATCCTCCGGTTTTGACAAACATTTGATCAGAGGTTTTCAACAAACAATTGCCTGGCTGTTTGCAAATTCCGTTCACCTGATTTTGTGAGCCCCTCCTCTAACTCCCAAGCTTTCCCTTCTATCAGCAGGCACCAGGCTTCGGGCTCTTTGTCGTACACTTCCTTGCAAAGGTGCAGTATGGATTCGGGTGAAATGGCGTGTGTGCTGAAATGAAAATCCGGTGAAGGGTGGCAGGGCCTCAGTTCACTGCCGTTGGGTAATTCACCCTTATAGGCATCCACAAATACTACCTTTCCGGCATTGGAGATGAGTTCCGCATCTTCAACCTGAAGCTGGTACCGCATGTGAATTTCACCTTTGAAACCACCACTTTTCTCAAGAGATTCTGCAAATGCCCAACCCAGTCCATCATCCTGACGACTGCTGTTGCCTATGGCGAGTAATATGGTGTTGATTTGATTTAATGATAGTGACACCTTGGTATTGTTCGAAATGGTTTGAATTGTTTGAGTTGTTTGAATTGTTCGATGGTCGTTTGAAGATTACGAAACGACTTTCAAACAACCATCAAACAACCTTCAAACAACCATCAAACAACCATCAAACGACCATCATACTATTTTATCCTCTCATCAATCACCCTGCCCTCATGGTCATACAAGATAGCATGCAGCGGCATCTGTCCAATGGCATGTGTTGCGCAGCTCAAACAGGGATCATAAGCTCTTATGGCTATTTCAACCTGGTTGAGTAGTTCATCAGTAATTTTCTTTTTTCCACTCAGCACATTATTGGCCACCCAACGAACAGCCCTGTTCATCGCCTCGTTGTTATGGGTGGTTGAAACTATCAGGTTGCAACGGGTAATCTGACCTTTTTCGTCGGCTTTGTAGTGGTGAATCAGAGTACCACGGGGAGCTTCCACGATACCAATGCCTTCCGGACGGCGCATACCTGAACGCAGAAGGTTGTCGCCAGTGATGTCGGGGTCATCGAGCAGGTTTTCCATCACCTCAGCACAATGCAGAGTTTCAATTAATCTAGCCCAATGGAAGTGCATGGTGTGGTTGTTGGGTTTACCATTGGTGTAGGCTACGAACTCCTGTCTTTCTTTTTCTGCCATCGGAGTCGGTATGCTGTTACAAACATTCATCCTGGCCAGAGGGCCGACGCGGTTCCAGCCTTTATCACGACCCAGGTGGCGCAAATATGGAAACTTGAGGAAGCTCCATTTTTCAACGCCTTCGGCGAAATAGTCGAGATATTCAGTGTCTTTTATGTCGTCTAAAGTGGTGTTGCCTTCAGCGTCAATAGCTCTCATGCGGCCATTGTATAGGTCGAGTTCCCCATTTGGACCAACAAGCCCCATATGGCCGGATGGATAGGAGGCAAATGAATCGAGCCAGATGGCATTTTTCTCATGATAGTCTTTCATGAAATCCACCACTTCCTTCGACCACTCAATCATGGTTTTTACACTGGGAAGTCCATTTCCGGAGGTGAAATACTCTACGTCTTCCCTGGTCAAACTCTTGTGTACACCTCCGGGCACGGCTGAAATTCCGTGTATGCGTTTACCTGCGATTGCCCGTATGATTTCCTGTCCAAATTTGCGCATCAGGATACCCTTACTGGCCAGCTCTTTATTGGCTTGTGCCACTGCCAGTACGTTTCGTTTTTCAACCGGTGCATCGAGGCCAAACAGCAGGTCCGGTGATGCTAGATAGAAAAAGTGTAGGGCGTGGGACTGAAAGAACTGACCATAATGCAACAGTCTCCTGATTTTCAGTGCTGTGGGAGACAAGTCTTCAGGGTCAAGACCAACGAGCATATCTATGGCTTTTGCAGCTGCAACGTGGTGGCTCACCGGACAGATTCCACAAAGCCTCTGCACCAATACCGGAGCTTTCCAATAGGGATGACCCTGAATGAAACGTTCGAATCCTCGAAACTCCACAATGTGCAAATAGGATTCTTTTACTGCTCCGTTTTCGTCCAGATGGATGGTGACCTTGCCGTGACCTTCCACACGTGTTACGGGTTCTATGACTATTTTCTTGCTCATTTTTATTTTATTGTGCAGCCTTGCTAAAAAGCTCGCTGCGGTTTTTTCTAATTCAAATTCATCAGAGATAGACTTTCATTTTTACTGTCAGTCATACTTGAATTCAGGAAGCAGCACAGAATACTTTTCCCCGACAAGGATGTTTTTCAGCACCTTCCACATGTGGTTGGCATCGGGTGGACACCCGGGGATAAAGTAGTCAATGTCAACTACTTCGTTGCATGCATACACCTTATTGAGAATTTTGGGAATATCCTCATGGTTGGGTATAATGGCTGCCTCGTCTTCACTGGTAATGGAGTGTACATAAGTCTCTTCCAGGCATTCACGCAGCGGAACCATGTTGCGCATTGCAGGAAGGCCGCCCCAAATGGCACATTCGCCTATACAAACCAGCACGTCACACTTCTTGCGGAATTCACGCAGCACCTCAACGTTCTCTGAGTTGCAGCAACCGCCTTCTATAATACCGACATCTACGCGTTTCGTGAACTCCTTGATGTCGGTGATTGGTGATTTATTGAACTCAACCAGATCAACCACATCTATAATCCCCAGGTCGATATCCAGCAATGACATGTGACAACCAAAACACCCTGCCAGCGAGACAGTTGCAATCACTTTTTTCTCCGTTCCATTGCCATTGGTCGGAGTTGGAGGTGCCATTACAGGAACCGTGTGGGTTGTCTTTCTCTCCCGGATATCGTATTTGCGATCACCATAAGGCCTTGCCAGACTTCTTCCACTTACCAGAATGGCACCTGTCGGACAAATGTGCATTGCCCTTATGGCCTGCTCCTCCGACAGTATAGCCTCCTGTTCGTAGTCGATGGCCACTTCTGTTGAGTTTCCACGGTTTTTGAACATGAATACTCTCTTTCCTTCTTCAGTTAGCACTTCGTCCACACAACGCCGGCACCTGATACAGCGATTATGCTCTATGACCATGCGCTTAGGATTGAAGTCAATAATCCTATCGACAAAAAGGTGTGGATACCTCGATACGCTAACTCCCAACTCATATCCTAAACCCTGCAGATCACAGTCGCCGCTTTTTTCGCAGGCAGGACAAAAGTGATTGCCTTCGGCAAACAGCATCTCCACCATACCCCGGCGCAAATCAGAAAGTGTTTCATCCTGCACAGTGATATCCATGCCTGGTTTCACTTTGGTGGTGCAGGAAGCCATTGGCTTGCCATTGACCAGTACTGTGCATACCCTGCAGGTACCCAGTGGTGGGTCAATATGTTTATAGTAGCAAAGTGATGGAATTTCGAGGATTTGGCGGATAACATCAATGAGGCGTTCGCCTTCCTTAGTTTTTACCTGCCTTCCATCTATATTGATGATAATTTCCTTACTCATTTTTTGAAAATTATAAATGAAAAAAAGCTCTTAGGGTCAAACGCTAAGAGATGGCCTCTACATAGTCCTTTACTGCAGCTTCCATATTGAAGCCTTTGTTCAGGCGGCTACCCGACCTGTCCACAATTGCATCGAAGTATTCCGGAAATTTTTTCAGTGTATCGATAATCGGATTTGGTGCTAACTGTCCAAGTCCGCAGCGACTTGCCTTCTTAATTGTTTTTCCCCATTGCCTAAGTTCGACCAGGTCGTTCAATGTCCCCATTCCCAGCTTTAGTTTTTCCAACTTCCGGTGCAGGATGAAGTTACCGGCACGGCAGGGAGTGCAAATTCCACAGCTTTCATGCATGAAGAAGTGGGAGAAATTAAGGAGTATGTCAAGAATGTCCCTTTCCTTATTAAATACCATGAATGAGCCGCCACAAACCAAGTCCTCCCGGCAAATTCTGCGTGATGCGTCTTTATAGGAAATTGAAGTTCCGCTCGGACCACTAACCTGTATGAAATTTGGATTCTTGGCTTCGCAAAGTGACAACAGATCGCCCACCTGCATCCCCCATTCAATTTCGTAAATGCCGGGTCTGCCACAGTCGCCACTTATACTAATGAGCTTATTACCTGGGCAGTTCTTGGTACCAAGGCTTAACATTTTCTCAGGGCCTTGTTCAATTACGCGGGCTGCACAGGCAAATGTTTCCACGTTATTGACCACCGTGGGTTTATTCAAATAACCCTTTTCCACAGGGAAGTAGAGTTTTGTACGGGGTTCACCACGAAGCCCTTCCATGGAATTCAGCAAGGCAGTTTCTTCGCCACAGACATAAGCACCAGCACCCAGTTGAACTCTGATATCGAAGGAGAATGGCTGCTTGGCAGGAATGTTATCACCCAACAAGCCTTCTTCTCTGAAATTGGCTAAAGTTGCTTCAATCTTGCTCTTCAGATAGCGGTATTCAGCACGCAGATATATTATTCCATCCGAAGCACCTACAGCATAGCCAGCGAGTATCATGCCTTCAATGACCAAACCAGGCAGTGTATTCAGCAATACTCTGTCTTTGAAAGTCCCCGGCTCACCTTCGTCGGCATTACATACCACATATTTGCGGTTGCTGTGGTTTTTACGGCAGAGTTCCCATTTCAAGCCAGTAGGGAAAAATGCTCCGCCCATTCCCATCAATCCAGAATGAATGAGCTGCTCATAAATTTCGCTTGTATCGAATTCCCTCAGCCTTCTTACTACCCTGCCAGGTTCATACTCAGTCAGGATAAATGTGCGATCTTCATCGGGTTTGTACCGGAAATTATCTTTGGGGAAATCACAGATATCACTGGCTTTTGAACCGCTTTTCAATTTGGCGATGGTTCTTTTAACTTTTTGAGGTGTCAATTCCGTAAATGGACAAAAGTTGATCAGCGCAGCTGGTTCCTGATCACTCAAACCAATACAAGAAGTTTCAAAAAAGGCAAACTGTCCGCTCGGATCACTTCCACCCAAAATAGCACCCGTTTCTTTTTCGAAAGCATTTCTAACTTCCTCAAAACCACTCATTTGGGAAATAATGCTGTTATTAAGATAGATGGCGTGTTTCCCTGTCGGTTGGCGGTGAAAGAAGTGATAAAAGGAGATGACCCCTTCGATTTCAACCTCTGAAACATTAAAGAGGGTGGAAAGATGTGCCACATCCGTGTCATCGAGAAAGCCCTTGACATCGTGCGTGGCCCAAAGAGCATTCAGCAATTGTGGACGTGCTAAACTGATGGGTTCCATAGAAGAATTTAATTGAGTAAAAAAAGATAAAATCCGGGTTGACTCCCAAATGAGATAAATCCCGGTAAAGATAACAGAATTAGTCAGTCACAATTATTTGTCTGCAATTTAGGAATGCGTAAAATATTATTCTGATGACCTTAGTTAAGGGCCTAAAATGACAATACATTTCTTTAAGATTGAGCTAAATCATTTAGAATAATGTGCTGAAAATTATTACTGCTGACCGCAGAAACAAAACATTATACTGAAAATGCTATTTCAGTGAGATAAGTACCAAAAAAATTAAGAATTGAATGCTAAAGAATAATGTCGCAACATGGTTAGGATTTTGTCAAAAAAGTGTACAAAAGTAGTGTTAGAGGATTTGTTTCAGGCCAATTCGAGAAACAGCAATTCTAACATCAAAGTGTAATTTTTGACAAAACACAACCATCATCTTTCGTTCCAAATGACACCTACAATTTTGAAATGGCTAAGCGTGAACGAATGGTCAAAAGAGCTTATAGCGTTATGGGTATTGCTTTTAAATAGCTAAACAATTTTGGTGAGAAGTTCCATAACCCGGCGTTTTAACTCAGGTAACTTCGACTGGATAAGAGGAGTAAGTGTGACTTGTTGCTGTTGTAAGGATTCGATGCTTATGACAAATAGATAAATTTTGGGCAATTTACCCATGAAAGAGAGAGAATCCATGAGGTCTTTAAGACCAATGTCGTGAGTACTCATGGCTCTGGGGAAATCTTTCGAATAGTGCGGTTCAATTAAACGAATAGTTCCCTCTGGATTTGTATCCAAAGTGGCATCCACCATAATAAGTACAGCATAATCTTCAAAGTAGGGGGCAAGATTAAAGCCGCCGGTACCTCCGTCCAAAACATCCACTCCCGGCGGCAAGACTTCATTCTCCATCAATTGGGCAAAGTGTACGCCAACCCCTTCATCCCCCATAAGCCAATTGCCAATGCCCAAAATCAGGATTCTCTTCATTAATGATCTTTGTTATCGTTGTCGAAAGCCTCTTCTTCTATGAATTTCCATCCACCCGCCATTGACGATGCTTCTCCCCTGCCTTCAACATAATCGTGATAAAATACCAGGTAAACATGTACCATGGCAAATATCACAAAAAACCACATTGCTGAATGATGCCAGTTGCGTAAAGTAAAATCATCACCTACAATAGCTACCGCCCACACAAATAAGTCGGCAAACCACCAGGTGCTCATATTGGCATACAAAGCAAAGCCTGTAATAGCCTGCATCAAAAAGACAATGAATGTTAAGAAGTAAATGAATCCAGCCAAAGGATTATGGCCTACTGACTTATGCTCCTTGTTTCGGGCCAATAAAACATCGATTTTCAATACGCTTTTCATGTCCCTGAAAAACTTTTTGTTGGTAGGGATGAAATTCTTCCAGATGGCGTATTTATTCCCTACAAATCCCCAGTAAAGACGAAAGATGAAGTTGAAAAAGAAAATGTAGGCTGTGAGGAAGTGTATGAACCTCACGGTACCAAACCAATATTGATTGGAGGCTTCAGTACTCGACATCAATGCAGGTGGATTGCCAATAATATAACCGGTAACACAAAGGACTACGATGGTCAATGCATTCACCCAGTGAAATATCCTTACCGGTAACTGCCAAACAAAAACGCGACGAAGCTTTTTTGTGGTCGTACTCATAATTTAAAGTTTGTGATGCTGACGTGGCTACTTCAGGCAACCCCGTGATATGAATTCACAAAGGTGCCTGAAGTGCCAAAGTCATTGCATAATTAAACAACTTTGATTTTGCTGATATGCCGGCCTTCTTCATCATGGATATGCACCGCACAAGCCAAACATGGATCAAAAGAGTGAATGGTCCTCAATATTTCCACCGGCTGTTCTGGATTGGCAATTGGCGTATCTTTCAGGGCAGCTTCATAAGCCGACATGTTGCCGTTACCATCACGCGGGGAAGCATTCCAGGTCGTCGGAACCACCAACTGATAGTTTTTCAGTTTGGCATCTTCAATGACACACCAGTGGGCAAGTGCGCCACGAGGTGCTTCTGTATGGCCAACACCTGAAGCTGTCTTTGGCCAGTGCTTTGGATCAAACATACTGGTATTCGCCATGTTGGTGTCACCATTCTTGATATTGTTGATCAGGTCATCGTAGAATTGACGTGCCCATTGTGCAACAAGTATGGTTTCAAGTCCCCGTGCTGCTGTTCTTCCGAGTGTAGAGAACAAGGCCGTAACCGGCACATTCAGTTTTGCAAGGGTGCTGTCCACCACTTCCTTAAAGTCCTCCCTGCCTCTTGCATAACCAACGAGCACCCTGGCCAATGGACCTACTTCAACAGCATTGCCTTTCCAGCGCGGTGTTTTCAGGTAGCTGTACTTTTCTTCTACATTCAAATGCTCATAGGGAGGCTTAGGTCCGGTATATTTCACCTTACTTTCACCTTTCCACGGGTGCAGGCCTTCACCATCACCACCAGCATATTCGTACCATGAACGGGAAACGAATTCCTGCACTTCTGCGTCGTTTCTCAAATCTACCTCCATGACCTCGCTGATATTCTTGTTCAGAATTACACCTGACGGGAAGAGGAAACTCTCAGGATTATTGTATCCATTTGTTGGCAGGTCGCCATAGGCCATGTAGGAACCAAGTCCTCCGCCAATAGCACCCCAATCGAGATAGAAAGGTGCAATAGCCAATAAGTCTGGAATATAAACTTGCTCGATGAAGGTTTTGGCGTCACTCAGCAACTTATCCACATAAGCAAGCCGCTCAGCATTGATGCCACTGACATCGTCGAGCTTGATGGAACATGCCATGCCACCCACCAAGTAATTGGGGTGTGGATTCTTACCACCAAAGATGGCGTGTATCTTAATGATTTCTTTCTGCCATTCTAGTGCCTCAAGGTAGTGTGCCACTCCTATGAGATTCACTTCCGGCGGTAATTTATAAGCCGGGTGTCCCCAATAGCCATTGGCGAAGATTCCCAACTGGCCACTTTCGACAAACCTGGTGAGCCGCTTCTTTAAATCCGAGAAGTATCCCGGAGAACTCTTTGGCCAGTTTGAAATACTTTGAGCGAGCTCTGATGTCTTTTTTGGGTCAGCACCCAGGGCCGAAACCACATCCACCCAGTCCAAAGCATGCAGGTGATAAAAGTGAATGACGTGGTCCTGCATGTATTGAACGCAGAACATAATATTGCGCACAAGCTCGGCATTTTTGGGAATGGTAATACCGAGGGCATCTTCCACTGTGCGGCATGAAGCAAGTGAATGAACAGTGGTACAAACACCACAAACCCGTCCAACATAGGCCCAGACATCACGTGGATCCCTGCCTTTCAGAATTTCTTCCAAAAGGCGCACCATGGTGCCTGCACTGTATGCATCTGCTATCTTGCCATCTTTTATTTCAGCTTCGATACGCAAGTGGCCTTCTATGCGCGTTACCGGGTCAACTACTATACGTTGGCTCATATTTCTTTTATTTTGTTGTTCAAAATTTTAGTTAGTAAAGAGATGTTAAAAAACTCCTCATTCAAGAAGACAAAACGATGGTGCTTCTAAAGCTCCTTCTCCGCTTTAGTGCCCTCATCGATAAGGTTGCCGATGATTTTGCTCTTCCTGAAATTAGTGATAATGGCATGGGCAGCGATACCAACAGCAGTAGCACCTGCCGCTATCATGCCGACTTTGTCAGCGCTGCTCTCAATGCCAAAGCCCGGGAAATTGGCCATCTGCCGATACATGGGGCCATTGTCCCAGAAGTTCTCCTCACTGCACCCAAAGCAACCGTGACCGGATTGAATTGGGAAGCTTGTGCCGTTGTTCCATCTGGTAACGCCACATGCATTGTAGGTCATAGGCCCTTTACAGCCTACTTTATACAAACAGTAGCCTTTACGGGCATTTTCATCGTCGAATGACTCAACAAACAAACCGGCATCATAAAATGGACGACGATAACAGGTATCGTGAACGCGCTTGGAATAAAATGCCTTCGGCCTTCCAACACGGTCCAACTCAGGTAATCTGCCAAATGTCAGTACATGAACAATGACCCCAGCCATTACCTCACCAATTGGTGGGCATCCGGGAACTTTGATGACGGGCTTGCCTTTCACCAATTTATGAATTGGTGTTGCCTTGGTCGGATTTGGATTAGCGGACTGCACGCAACCATTGGAAGCGCAGGAGCCCCAGGCAATAATTGCCTTTGCCCCGGCTGCAGCTTCTTCGAGAATTTGTTCGGCAGTCTGGCCGGCAATACAGCAATAAACACCGCCTTCGGCTGTAGGCACTGATCCTTCCACACAAAGAATATACTCACCGTGGTAGTCTTTCATTGTTTTGTGCTTGGCAGCTTTGGCTTGATGACCACTGGCAGCCATCAATGTTTCGGTATAGTCTAATGAAATCTTGTCGAGCAAAATATCCGCTACAATCGGATGTGATGAGCGGATGAAACTTTCACTGCAACAGGTACACTCCTGGAAATGGAGCCAGATAACAGGTACTCTTGGTGTAGTTTGAAGAGCATTGGCAACCTGGGCTACTCCACTGGCTTCGAGGCCGAGGTAGGCCCCCATGACTGTACAGAATTTCATGAAATCGCGACGGGAATATCCTTTGCTGCGCAGTTCTTCGTAATAAGTCGGACGACGGATTGACATTTTCGTCATGATAAGAAATATTGTGTTAATGTAACTTTCTTCGTTAGAATGTTTTTCAAAACTAAAGAAACGGAAAATTTCGTTTCTTTGTGTAAACAATTGACAAAAGTCATCGAGTGTAATTTGTCAGTAATATCCATCATCTTTGTCACCAGGAAAAGAAACTTTATTTGGATTTTTTTGAAAAAACTTTGCTGACTTTTATCCTTGCACACGATTTTGATTTATTTCATATTCGCACGTCAAATTAAACAGAATGAAGAAATTATTAACACTTGCATCTGCGGTACTGCCCGCCAGCCTTTTCGCCCATAGCGGCCATGGTATTCTTGAAGGCAACAACTTCTTCCATTACATTTTGAACTGGGAGCATGGCATATTTATTTTGCCAATAGTTGGGGCCATTGTTTACTTCATGTCACGCAAAAGGCAAAAGCTGTTTCCCGCTAAGGGGAAAGCCTGAAGTTGACATGCATGAGTTGTCCATCATTGCCGGTATTGTAAACATCGCCGAGGAGCAGGTAAGAAATGCTGAGGCTACCCAGGTAGAAGACATCGAACTTGAAATCGGTGAGTTGGCCGGAGTGGAATGGCAGGCTCTTGATTTCGCCTGGGATGTCGGAATCAGAAACAGTGTACTCGAAACTGCCACGCTTCAGTTAACCCGTATTCCCGGAAAGGCACAGTGCTTAGAGTGTAATACCGTATTTGGTATTGCCTCTTTGTATGACCCATGTCCTGACTGCGGTTCTTTTTTGAACGAAGTTTTGCAGGGAAAAGAACTGAGAGTTAAAGCATTGACGGTAGTTTAGAGCGTGTCGGAACTAATTGGCAACATTTTGAAGACTGCAATAAAAATGTTGCTTCTAAATCTTGTCTTATGTGCGGAACATGCGGCTGTGGCCAAGCTGAAAACGCAATCAGCATTAAAAGGGTGTCAAAAGAAAAGGCTTCACTAACTGACCTAAAGCTGAGCATTGAGAACCACGACCATCACCACCATGGTCATGAACATCATCATCAGCATACTCATTCACGTGAGGGAGGCCAAAAAACAGTGCTTCAGATTGAACAGGATATTCTCGGTAAAAACAACCTGATGGCCGAGCGCAACAGGGGATTTTTTGAGGCAAAAAATATTCTTGCACTGAACCTGGTTAGCTCACCCGGCTCTGGAAAAACCTCCCTGCTCGAACGTACACTGAAAGATTTTAGCCAACGGGCAAATTGTTATGTCATTGAAGGCGACCAGCAAACTTCAAATGACGCTGACCGCATAGCAGCTACCGGCGCACCGGTTGTGCAGATTAACACCGGAAAGGGTTGTCACCTGGAAGCTGATATGATCAACAAGGCTGTCAAGGAATTGAATCCCACTGACAATAGTTTTCTGTTCATTGAAAACGTGGGGAATTTGGTTTGCCCGGCCATGTTTGACCTCGGTGAAGCAGCCCGTGTGGTGATAGTCAGCGTAACCGAAGGTGAAGACAAACCATTGAAATACCCGGACATGTTCCACTCCTCGCACCTGTGTATTATCAACAAAACCGACTTATTGCCTTACCTCAATTTTGATGTCGGGAAACTCAAAGAATATGCACGAAGGGTCAGCCACATCACTGAATTCATAGAAGTTTCTGCTACCACCGGCGAAGGAATGGATCATTGGTACAAATGGCTCGAAAATAAACGCAAGACATAGGCCCTCGATATTTTCTGCAACTCTAATGGACGCTCATGCCAACTTATCACATTCACATTGAAGGCCAGGTTCAGGGAGTTGGTTTTCGTCCTTATGTGTACAGACTTGCACATGCACTCGGAGTAGTTGGTACAGTGAGTAATGGCCTCGACGGTGTTCATATATATTTTGACGGGGCTGGATTGCATGCACGGGAGTTTTACCATTTGTTGATTGAAAAGGCGCCCTTAAGGGCCAAAATACAGCGACATTCATTTTGCGAAACCGAGCACAGAGATTTCAGCTCCTTTGAAATCATAGAAAGCACTGATTCCGGGATTGCCAATCTTCTGATTACCCCGGATTTAGGATTGTGCGAAGATTGTAAAAGGGAACTTTACGAAAAATCAGACCGAAGATTCCAATACCCATTTATTACCTGCATCAATTGTGGGCCGAGATACTCCATCATGACATCCCTGCCTTATGACCGTGAACGTACAACAATGGAACAATTCCAAATGTGCATTCCCTGCAGGGATGAATACGAAAGTCCAATCACCCGCCGCCATTTTTCTCAAACAAATTCCTGCCCTTCATGTCCTGTCCATCTCACCATATTCGACAACATGGGCACCAAGATGGACACTGACATACATAATATTGTTGATGCAATTCAACAGGGACAGATTTTGGCCATAAAAGGAATCGGAGGCTATCTCCTGGTTTGCGACGCCACAAACAGCAATGCGATATCCAGTTTGAGGGAGCGAAAAAGGAGACCTTCCAAACCCTTTGCATTGATGTATCCCGACCTGGATACATTGCTGGGTGATGCCATTTTGAGTGAATCAGAAAAGGAGGCTTTTCTAAGCATTGAAAGTCCCATCGTATTATGCCACCTGAGGCAAAAACCAAAAAGCGGAATTCAGGCAGAAGAACTTGCACCACGGCTCAGAAAGATTGGTGCCATGCAGCCATACACCCCACTTTTTTCTCAGATACTTTCTAAGTGGGGAAAACCCATTTTAGCAACCAGCGGAAATTTGAGTGGCTCGCCAATATTTTTCGAAGATGACAGCGCCATTAAGAGCCTTTCTGGCTTTGCGGATGCATTTATTCTGAACGACAGGAAGATAATGGTACCTCAGGACGACAGCGTTGTTCAATTCACGCCCATTCATCAAAAGCAAGTAATACTGCGCCGTTCCAAGGGTTTTGCACCAACTTTTATTCACGATAGTTTCAGAGATTGGGATGCTCAGGTTCTGGCATTGGGGGCAGATCTGAAAAGCGCATTCGCTTTTCAACACGAAGGCAATACCTATATCAGCCAATATCTGGGTGATTTGGAAAGCTGGGATACACAGGAAAATTTCAGGCTCACGCTCCGGCACCTCATGTCTTTGCTGGGAGCCAAACCAAAAAGCATCTTGATTGACAAGCATCCTTCCTATTACTCTTCAAACCTGGGAAGGGAATTGGCTAAGGAGTATAATATTCCTGTCGTTGACTATCAACATCATGAAGCTCATTTTGCTGCTGTATTGGCCGAGAATGACCTGTTGAAAGCTGAAGAGAATGTTCTGGGATTTATCTGGGATGGTCTTGGTTGGGGAGAGGAAAAACGTGATGAAACTCCGGGTACTTTCCGGGGAGGAGAAGTTTTCCGTTTTTCAAAAGGAAAAATCAAAAGGGTAACTCATTTCAAACCCTTCCCTTTTCTGATGGGCGATAAAATGTCCAGAGAGCCGCGACTTTCGGCATTGGCCATTTGTCATGATTTGCCGGAGGCTGTAAAATACCTCAAGCCCCTTTTCACAGAAAAAGAATGGAATCTTTACCATAAGATGCTGGCAAAACCGCAGTCATGGATGACTTGCAGTGTTGGTCGATTATTTGATGCGGTGGCAGCATTACTGGGAATTTCATCGGTAAGTTCTTTTGAAGGGGAGGCTGCCATGTACTTGGAGGCAATGGCAACAGAATGGGCAACACGCAGTAATTATGATTCAAACGAATGCCTGACTCCAACTCTTGACCCACAGCAAATAACAAGAGAGGTCATCATGCTTTTGGACAAAGGGTTAAGCAAGCCCCAAATTGCCTATCTATTCCACATGTCTCTGGCCTCACTTGCAGACGAAATCGCCCAAAATCATAAAATTTCGAACCTCGCCTTCAGCGGAGGAGTATTTCAGAATGCATTGCTGGTGGATTTGATAATACAAGAATTAAGTCCCCGCTGCAAATTGTTTTTCCAAAATGAGCTGTCCCCAAATGATGAATGTATATCTTACGGCCAACTCGTATTGCATTACCTGGCCCGTAAAAAGCAAGGTAACGAAGTAAAAAGGAAATTGGAAATTGGAAATTGGACCCCGAGTGCTCGGGGGAAATTGGAAAATAATCAAGCCAACTGCCAAATGCCAATAGCCAACCCCGAAGCCCGAAGGGTTAAAGGGGCAAGGCCCCAAGGGCCAAGAAGGCAAAAGGCAAAAGGTAAAAGTTTTTAACTGACAACCAACAACGATTATCAAATAACGACTTATGTGTTTAGCAATACCAGGAAAACTCACAGAGATTACCAATCAATTGGATGAAACTTTCAGAATTGGAAAAGTATCCTTTGGCGGCATTTCGAAGGAAATAAACCTCGCCATGGTACCTGAAGCCAAAATAGGAGATTACGTCTTGGTCCATGTTGGCGTAGCCATCAGTGTAGTAGATGAAGAAGAAGCAAAAACAACTTTCGAGTACCTCAAAAAAATTGGGGAGCTGGAAGAATTGGAACCGGAATAGAATCGAAAATATCCTCTCACTGTAAAAAATATGCTATGAAGTTTCTTTCAGAATACCGGGATAAGGAGCTGGTAGAAAAATGCCTGAATGAACTACACAAGATTGTTACCAAGCCCTGGACTATCATGGAAGTCTGTGGAGGCCAAACCCACAGTCTGGTCAGGAATGGCATTTTAGACATGTTGCCAAAAGGTGTAACCATGGTTCACGGCCCGGGCTGTCCGGTATGCGTTACTCCTTTATCCATTATCGATGAAGCCATCCATTTGGCCGAAGCTAAAGGAGTTGTTCTTTGTTCCTTTGGTGACATGTTACGCGTGCCCGGCTCCTCAAAAAGTTTACTTGAAGCCAAAGCTGCAGGGGCAGATGTCCGCATATTGTATTCGCCACTTGAAGCAGTGAAGCTTGCACAGGAAAACCCCGATAAGGAATTCGTATTTTTTGCTGTTGGTTTTGAAACCACCGCCCCGGCAAATGCACTCTCAGTGGTACACGCCAAACAGTTGGGAGTGACAAACTACGCCATCCTGGCTTCCCACGTTTTGGTGCCTCCGGCAATGGAAGCCATCTTGAGCGATCCGGAAAACGTCATCGATGCATTTCTGGCAGCAGGACATGTATGCACTATCATGGGGTTGGATGAGTATTATCCGGTAGCCGAAAAATATAAAGTCCCTATAGTCATTACGGGATTCGAGCCAGTCGATTTACTTCAGGGCATCCTTATGGCAGTCCGGCAGTTGGAAACGGGGAAAGCAGAAGTTGAAAACCAATATACACGGGTTGTCAGAGAGGAGGGGAACAAATTGGCTAAGCAAACCATTGGAAAAGTGTTCGAAGTGTCGGACCGGGATTGGCGGGGCATCGGTACCATTCCCCACAGTGGATATGAGGTCGCTGAAGACTATTCCATGTTCGATGCTCGCAGGAAATTCGAGTTGAATCTTCCCCCAGTTGAAGAGAGCAAGGATTGCATAGCCGGCACCATTTTAAAAGGATTAAAAAAACCATACGAATGTCCAAGCTTTGGAACGAAGTGCAAACCTGAACATCCCCTCGGCGCGCCAATGGTTTCGTCGGAAGGAGCTTGTGCGGCGTATTGGCAGTGGCAGTGGCAGGGGCAGGGGCAGTAGCAGGGG
>CAYRDX010000060.1:0-28785 GCA_964423205.1 uncultured Saprospiraceae bacterium
CCTATTGAAGCGGACGTGGTCGCAAAGGCAATGGTAGGTGCTGCCCAGCGTTTCCAGCCGGGCGTGCATGTCTATCCCTCTCATTGGTTACAAAAACTGGCGGCGGAAATCGATGCTTCCTAAATTCCTTTTCCTTTTGTTGAATCCTTACCTAAGTCTATTTTTGCCGCAATTTTTAAAACATGGAAAAGAAAAAAATCGCCAGGCGCTCAACCATTACTCTGAATATTGGACTAAACGATGAGAAAAGACCTGTCAGCATGGACTGGAGTTCGGAGGATGGACCCAATGTTCGAATGCCACAGGAATGTAAAGCATTTTTGTTGTCTGTTTTTGACAGGGAAACAAAAGACACCCTGAAAATCGACCTTTGGACAGAAGACATGGAGGTACAGGAAATGGACCGCTTCTTTTTTCAATCAATCAGAGCCCTTTCAGATACCTACTTCAGAGCCACTCAAAACAAAGAACTGGCTACCGATATGCAGCGTTTCGCCCAGTATTTTGGGGAACAAACGGGGATTCTCAAGGAAGGTAATCAGTAGTTAACCGTGATGGCAGCTAACAGTGAACGGGTATAATCGTGCTGAGGTTGATTCCATATCTGTTCAGTCAGCCCTGTTTCCACAATTCTACCTTCTTTCATAATCGCTACCCTGCTGCTGATGTACCGAATTACTGACAAATTGTGTGAAATGAAAAGGTAAGTGAGTCCTTTTTCTTTTTGCAGTTCAATTAAGAGGTCGAGTATTTGCCTTTGAGTGGAAACATCCAGGGCAGAGACGCATTCATCACAGACTATTATTTTGGGTTGCAAGACCAGCGCCCTTGCTATACATATACGTTGGCGCTGCCCTCCGGAAAATTCATCGGGGTAACGATTCAAATGCTCTGGTTCCAAACCGACCCTTTTAAGCAAGTCCAGTGCTTTTTCCAATCTTACCTTTTTGTTTTTTCCAATGCCGTGTACGGTCATGGGCTCCACAATGGCATCGCCAATCTTTTGCTTTGGATTTAGCGATGAGTAGGGGTCCTGGAAAATAATCTGCAAGTCCTTTCGCAGTGGTTTCCACTCGTTTTCTTCTAATACCGCCAGTTCTCTCTTCTTATATAAAACACTACCCTTGGTGGGTTTTTCCAGAAATAAAATACTTCTGCCCAGAGTAGTCTTGCCACTACCTGACTCCCCTACCAAGCCAAGGGTTTCGCCGGGAAATAGCTCCAGGTCAACCTCATTCACTGCTTTGACGAATTCAGTGGGTTTCCCAAAGAAATTGGATGCAGTTGGAAACCAGGTACTAACCTTGCTGGCTTTAAGAACAGGTCTGATTGGCTGGGAAACAGACTCCGAACCAGCTTGTTCGCCTAATTTGCTGTCCGAAATGAGCTTCCTGGTATAAGCGTGTTGAGGATTGCGAAAAATATCCGAAACAAGTCCCTGTTCAACTACTTCACCATTTTGCATCACCAGCACCCTTTTGGCCATTGCCGCCACGACGTTCAAATCATGTGATATGAAAATCATTGAGCCTCCCCATTCAGTTTTCAGTTCGTTCAATAAATTCAAGATCGACTGTTGCACAGTAACATCCAATGAACTTGTAGGCTCATCGGCAATCAGGAGTTCGGGATTTCCACTCAGTGCCATGGCTATCATAATCCTTTGTTTTTGGCCTCCAGATAGTTGGTGCGGGAAGCTGTCATAAACCCGATGTGGTTCCTGTAGCTTAACCTTTTCAAAAAGGGCCAAAACTGCTTCTTTGGCTGCTTTGGAGTTCAGCTTTTTATGCAAGCGCAACACCTCCGACACCTGCTCGCCACAGGTATAAACCGGATTCAATGAGGTTCCAGGTTCCTGAAAAATCATAGCTATTCTGGAACCTCTTATTCTGGTAAGTTCCGCATCTGAAAGTGATAAAATGGAATAGGTGGCTTCTTTACTGTGATAGTTTATAGTTCCGGAAATAACAGCTTCAGCAGGTAACAATTTCAGAATAGACAGTGCAGTAAGGGATTTCCCACTTCCCGATTCACCGACGATGCCAAGGGTTTCGCCTTTTGTCAAGGAAAATGAAATGCCTCGAACAGCCTCTTTAAATCCGGTATTCAAACCGAACTGAAGTGAAAGGTCAGTAACATCAAGTATTTTAATTGACACGTCGATTTACTCTGGGTAAAAAATTAAGGATTTATCATACAACGTGTTGGCCATTTTTAGGTTTCCAAGAACTTAGCCACGTCCTGTTAGTTTTGCCTTAGGTTTTGAAATCACGTTCGTAAGCTCTGAAAGATGAAGTCGATTCCAAAAATTGCTCAATCAAACCGATGGCATAAAATATATCAGAGAGATACTTCCTTGCTTTGATGTTCATAAATGAGAAATTTGGTTCGCTCTATTTCTTGTCGCAGAAAAGGATTGCGCAATGATTGGGGTGTCAATAAATCCACTTTCCTTCCAAAAAGTTGCTCTAATTCTATCCAAAGCTGAGTCAAGTGTTCTCCACGCTGAATGGGAGGCAAGGATAACATCTCAACAAAAACATCCACATCGCTATCCTTTTCACTGAATTGCGCAGTCATTGCAGAGCCAAAAAAATACAACCCCTTAACCTTATGCTTTTGGCAAAGACTTTCCAAGGATGGTTTGTACTTCTTTAGAGGAAACATGGCCAAAGTATTTCAGTCAAAGTTAAGGCTTTGAAGGTGAGATGCAAATATTTAAACTTTCAGCACAGTGTCTGTCTAAGTATTTAAATGCACGTAACTGTGAGTTCAAAAAAACATGGCAATCTATAACACCGGCAATTTCCAACCATTGTGGTATTTCACCGTGGTCAAAGAATTAGCCTCAGCATCATTTGTAAACATGGTTTTGGACTCATCCCAATACAATTTTCTTCCAGTCCGCAATGCAATGTTGCCCATGTGTGAGTTGATGGCAGAACGGGCTCCTTCTTCTATTCCACATTTCAAAATAGATGCGTTGTTCGTTTTGATGGCTTCAACGAAATTCCTGCAGTGCACATTGAGTGCATTTTGCCCACTGGGCTGGTCGGGCAAGTCATCAACTTTATACCTAACAATACCTTTATCATCAGTTGTAGTTTCAGGATTTACCTGCCATCCCCCCCTATTCACGACAATTGTTCCATTGTTCCCAATGAAGGCGATACCCTCACTTTTACCGTAATTACCCTGGTCGATGCCTTTGGCATGTTCCCACAGCAAGTTGAAACCATCGTATTCGTAAACAGTCTGCATGGTATCCGGAGTTTCAGCTGCGTCATCCGGAAATGCCAGTTTTCCACCAGATGCAAATACAGACTTAGGTGCTTTGGCATTCATTCCCCAAAGTGCAATATCCAGTTCATGAACGCCCCAATCCGTCATCAGACCACCGGCATAATCCCAATACCACCTGAAGTTGTAGTGGAAGCGGTTTTCATTAAAAGGGCGCTTTGGAGCTGGCCCAAGCCACATATCATAATCCACGCCCGGTGGTGGAGTGCTGTCGGGCAGCACGGGTAAAGGTTGTTTCCATCCAATATAGGCCCAGCATTTTACCAAACGAACCTTGCCAATTTTGCCAGAGTGCAGGTATTCAATGGCCTTTTGATAATGCGTACCGCTGCGTTGCCACTGCCCCACCTGGACCATTTTCCCATACCGTTGCGCCGCTTTTTGCATGACCATACATTCCTGTATGGAATTTGCCGATGGTTTTTCCACATACACATGCTTACCAGCTGAAAGTGCATCTACATAATGAAGGCAATGCCAATGATCGGGTGTACCAATAATGACAGCATCCAGTTCTTTCATCTCCAGCATTTTCCGGTAGTCCTTGAATAAGGCAGGTTTGTTGCCTCTGGCCTTGGTGACATCTGCAGCACGCTGTTCGAGCACTCTTTGGTCAACATCGGCTATAGCAAGGCACTCAACACCAGGGATGTTGAAGAAGGAAGCCATATTCGACCATCCCATTCCTTTTGCACCAATAAGTCCGAAGTTTATTTTCTCGTTTGCAGAAATTCTACGGTTTGCGAAGAGTGCTGACACAGGAAGAGCAGACACAATTCCGACTCCTGCCAAGGCTGCAGAAGTTTTACCAATAAATTTGCGGCGCGTTGTTTTCATAATCTGAATTTTTATTGACTACATTTGGAAAGCCAAGCTATTAATTTTTGGTTTAAGCACCCAAAAAATTGAAATGACTTACCGACCCTGAGACGAAGTATCTCCAGATTAACCTTTGTTCGTACACCTTATTTTTTAATTAAATATTGCTCACATGAAGACTAGACATTTGCTTTTTTCTACGCTCAGTTTTTTATTGCTTAGTAGCGCACTAAAAGCCCAGGTTGATATGGTTTGGGATAACCACGGCATCGGCTTTAAGGTGCCACGAGGTTTTGTTGTGAAGACAAATAATGATAGTGAATTCACGGCGACCAACAATGAAGTCTGGGTCACTATTTTACCTTTTCAGGATGAAAAAGTGACCGAAGATGACCTCGCTGATGGCCTTGTTGAAATGGCCACTGGATTGGATTACGATCTCGTGACAGATGCTGATGAACTTGAACTCGATGATTTTGTAGGATTCTACGTCCGAGGCGTAAAAGATGGAGTTTCTGCCATTTTAATCGGATTACTCGATACGGAGAGCAGCACTAACTTATTCGTGGTGATTGCTCATACAGAGGATTGGGAAGATGAGGCCTTGTTGATAGCAAACAGTTTCTATGCTTATGATTAAGCTGTATAATCATCCCGGAAGGTTTACATGCCATCCGGGATGATTTCACATTTTCTCAGCCCTTTACCATCATTTGTGTTTTTTGTCTTCCGCCAGCTAAGCGTAAATGGATATAATAGGTTCCGGCAGTCAGATAAGCGCCGTCCAATTCCAATGTGTGTTGCCCTTCTCCTAATTTTTTATTGATTAACACCTCCAACTCCTGACCCATTCCATTGTAAAGGCTCAGTCTGACATGCTCTGATTTGCTACTAAAGGAAATAGTTACCCTTTCAGAAAATGGATTGGGAAAAGCTTTTACGTCAGCCATGATGTTGGTCTCAAATGTGTCTGTTGTGGTGCATCCAGCAATGATTGGCAATTTTGAAAAATCGCTGAATAGCAAGGATTTCACATCGCTGGTTTGCACTCCAAACCAATCAACAAGAACAGAACCGTACACATTTCTGAAGTCATACTGCATAGGCAATGCATCCTGCACTGTCGGATTCAAGGGTATTTCCGGGTTGGTTCCGGTAAATCCGGGCTTCACACAGCTACCAAATAACATTAAAGGGGCGGCGTCGCCATGGTCTGTGCCGAAGCTGTCGTTAGAGCGGATTCGGCGACCAAACTCTGAATAAGTCATCGTAATGACCCGTTTTTCTATGCCAAGAAGTTTCAAATCATCTGTAAATGCCTTCACTGCATCGGACAGAATTTTCAACAAATTGGCATGTGCACCCGTTGCGGTTGCCCCACTTACTACCTGAGCAGAATGTGTATCAAAACCTCCCAGACTGACGATATACACTTTGGTTTTCAAACCACCGGCAATCATCAATGCCACATTTTTGAGCCTCTCCGCCAAAGCATTATCAGTTGGATATGTAACCTTATTGGCGCCTGATTTGGCGGCTTCAGTAATCACTTTACTATAGGCGTTCGTCGATTCAAGAGTCTGCCGCAGGAAAGTCAGCTCTTCACCATAAGGATTATTGGGTACTGTGGTATCGCCGGTATCCAGTAAAGGATTGAGGTTGAATGGGTCATTGATAGCCAGACTGAAATTCGATACAGTGCCCTGGCATGTCTCAGATACTAAAGAACCCAGGGTCAAAGCAAAGGGATGTGGATTGGACGCATTGGGGTAGCCCTCCGGATATGCTGGGTTATCTTTAGCGAAATAACGCCCAAGCCAACCTGTAGTGAGTACTTGATTGGCAGCTGATGCACTGTGCCAAATGTCCATGCTTCTGAAGTGTGAGCGGTTTTGATTGGGATAACCCACACTTTGAACCACCCCCATCCTGCCATCCTGAAAAACGGATTTCAGACCGGTCATTACCGGATGTAAGGCATTATTGAAGCCCACATCCAATAAGGTTGCTTTCGGCATCAGAATATTATTTCTGACATTGGCAAGCCTGTCGTATTGGTCCAATGGAATGATGGTATTCAAACCATCATTGCCCCCATTCAACTGAATGAGCACCAATACCCGGTCGGAGTTTTCATCTATTCCGGAGAACAAGGATGTTTTTGCAAAAGCTTTCACTCCCCAACCATTCAGGGTCATTGGAAGAGTGACACCGGTAACTTGAAGGAATCTGCGTCTTTTCATTTCAGTTAATTTTAGGTTGTGGAGTCACGGTGATTGAAAAAAATGGCAATCAAATTCACTGAAATCATCAGCTTAGATAAAACTCTGGCAGGCTAAGCATCACCAGAAAGAGGTTGCGAAGTTTACTTTCAACTGAAGCTGCCAGGTTCTTGTCATTGGGGTTGTTGCGATAATCCCCGTATTCCACTGTCCATTCAAAATCAGGCAAACCCGGAATCAGCACATTTTTAAGTAGTTTGAGCTGACTGGCCGTAAGAGGTTGGGGATACAAAACCCTGGCTATTTCCCCTATCATTACATTCGGGTCAAATGGATTTGGTAGTCCTTCGACGTATTTCAATACATTAATCTTAACCGTTACCCCTGCAGAGCGAATTCCATTTGTAGCCAAGGTGGCTGTTGTGGCCATTCGCAAGGGTAAAGTCACCGAGTTGATCCAGGTTCTGTAATAGGCTGGGATCTGGTAATAAGCTTTCCAACCGGCTACACTTGGCGGGTCATAATAGGTCATTTGAAGTGAGTCACCGGTCGAACGAAAAACAGTCCACCACAAGTTGTAGTGTTTGTTTAAATCGGTTGGGAACTCAACATCGAGAGCCTTTACCGTCGAAAAAACAAAATCGATGGGATTCTTTATCATAGGCCCCACATTGAGCACATCAAAGAAATGCTGGCTTGCCAGGAGCGCCCTAAGGGCAGGTTTTATTTCGTAGTCGTTTTCGATAATCAGTTGGGCCATTGGGGCAATGATATTTGCCTCGACCTCAGCATCGATTTTATAATACACTAACCATCGATACAACTTGCGGCTGATGAACCGTGCACACTCATTTTTCTTAAAAATGATGTTGATGAGATGGGCATATTCTTCTGCTTCCAGGTTGTTGATGACCACCTTATCGAAACGATGCGACAAAGTTTTGGACCCTTTATCATGTCTTGAGGAAACATACTCAGCAGCTACTGCCTGGCCCGGTGTGGTAGTATTGAAACCTCGAGCCACCCAACCGGTAAGTACTTTAGCCATTTGCACCACATCATCTTCTGTATAGTTGGTATAATCGCCGGGGCCGGCAACGGGCCCTTTGCCAATAGTGAACAACTCCAGCAATTCGCGTGAATAGTTCTCATTGGGCGCTTTTGCCGAGTTTTCATTGCCGTTTAAATAGCGCAACATAGCTGGGTCGATGGTGACCTTTTTGGTAAGTTCTCTGAAGTTGCCCAGTGCATTTTCTCTCAAAAGGGTGATGTAACGGAACACATATTTCGGGTCATCGATATCGCCCGTGACGAAATGGTTGTGCCAGAAAAGCACCATTTTTTCGCGAATGGAAATTCCTTCAGCAGCTATGGTGGAGTACGTCCAGGCCCTTAAAGAACGGTTGCGAGAACTGCGTTGTGGTGTATTATTCCCGGTAATATAAGGAGCATCAATCCAGGTACTGCCCACTGGCACATTGGGGTCTTCGCTATAATCGTAATTAAGTGGAGGCGCAGGAAGTGGCTTTACAGCCAATAAATTGTCAAGTGTTTTATTCAGTCCATCGTCCCAGGCCTGTTTGATAAGGCTTCTGGTAGGACCAAAAGTAGTTCTGCGCAGTAAATGAGCCGCCTGTTCGATGTTGAATGGACCCGAATAAGGTGTTAAACCGGATTCTGGATTAACAAACAATGCCGTCTCAGAGGACTTAAGCAAATGGCTTTGACCTAAGAAACTGCTAATAGCTTCTCGCCTGTTCATAATTCCCGGGTTGAAGTGAAAAACTAAGAGAAAAAATAGTCTTTTGGCGCAAACAACAAAGTGACTTAAATTATTTGGATAGGTTTAAGAAAGAGCAAAAAAAATTTGCAACAATTAAACCAAGAGGTGAAAAAAGTCACTAAAACGTTGCCTGTGCTGAAATTTTTTTCTTCAACTGAGCGGAAATTGTGCTGTAAATAAAAATGTGGAGAGCAAAGGTTACATCAGCCCAAAAAGCTTGGCGTATTTCATGATTTCACCAGGGTTACTCACTTTGAGTTTACCTGTGAAAACAGCCATCATGGGATTCAGGTCGCCTTTCAAAAGTGCCACAAAATTCTTTTCATGGGCTATGACTTTGCACTTAGCTTCACCTACAAAACCCTCTTTCACCTCTATTTTGTCATTGGCAACTTTCACACTGAATTGGCCTCCATTATTGCCTTCAATATCGAAGTGAAAATTAGTGTCCACGCCATTTAGCCATTCTTGTTTTACCCGGGTAGGGAGTGTGGTAAGAAAGTCTTTTGGGCTGTCAATATCAAACTTTGGAATATCCATTGATTAGTTTTTGTGATAAATTCGGTGTTAGAACAGGTTCCCAGGGGAGAAAGTTGACTTTTGGAAGATGAGAGGATAAGAGGATAAGAGGATGGGTGGACACGATGACCAAATCCTCTTATCCTCATATCTTCATAATATGCCAAGCATCCACGCCAAGGTATATTCAAATACCTCCTTTTGTTCCGGTTCGTTATGAATCTCATGGTAAAGCCCCTCCCATATTTTCAGGGTAATGGGACCACTTGTCCGCCTGGCGAAATCCTGACTTCCAGCTACATCAACAATTTCATCACCTGAGCCATGCATCAGAAGCAGCGGCAGGGAAAAGGTTCCATTAAAAGTTTCCAGAAATTCAGCCTCAGTCAACACGGAAACCGCAGTAGAGAGCGTAATCCTGTCGTGCACTAAAGGGTCATCAGTATATTCCTGAACAACTTTTTTATCCCGGGAAATATGATTGGGATTGAGGTTATTGGATTGCGAAAGAGATGGCAACAAACTTACCATATTGGTGGCTACGAATTTTATGGCTGCTGAAGGTAGTTTTTTAAGCCTGATCCATGAGCCAGTTGCAATAACACCAGCTAAAGATGGCTTTCTCTTAAGGACATAGTTGAGCACGAGATTCCCTCCCATGCTGTGGCCGTAAAGGAAAACCGGTAAACCGGGATACCCCTTCGCCCCGGTTTGCAACAAAAGTTCAATTTCATTCAGCAGTAGATCAAAACCAGGTGTATGTCCCCTTTTCCCACCTGAGCGCCCATGTCCCTGAAGGTCATAGGCAAGGCAAGCCACTTGATTCTTATTCATAAATTCTGCGAGGTGGTTGTACCGGTTGCAGTGCTCACCAAGGCCATGAACCATACATAAAAGCGCTGCCGGCTTTTCAGCTTGCCAATGTTTAAAGTAGATATCGGGGCCATTGGGTAATTTCAGTGTAAATTCAGAATCTATCATTGGTTAGGATTTAATTTTCTTCTTTTGGAGCATCAGAATGAGAAAGCCGTAAAGTAAAAAGCTTTACTTACGCTACTTTTGCATCGTTCAAATGTACTGTTTACCAGTCTGCATTCACATCGAATGCCGAAATAATAATCCAGGTCCATGCGAATCATATTTATGGGCACTCCTGACTTCGCCGTTCCATCACTCGAAATTCTTTTGGATAACGGCTACAATGTTGTTGCAGTTATCACAGCAACTGATAAAATCGGTGGGCGTGGCGGTAAGCAGCTTTTGGAGTCCCCTGTTAAAAAATATGCCGTAAACAGAGGCATACCAGTCCTACAGCCACCGAATCTGAAGGCAGATGATTTTATTATGGAATTAAGAAGCTACCAGGCTGACCTTCAGGTAGTAGTAGCTTTTCGAATGTTGCCTGAAGTGGTTTGGTCCATGCCAACTATTGGCACCTTTAACCTGCATGGTTCACTGCTCCCGAAATACAGAGGGGCAGCACCCATCAATTGGGCTGTTATAAATGGAGAAAAAGAAACCGGCGTAACGACTTTTTTCATCAAACATGAAATTGACACCGGCGATATGTTATTTCAGGACAAAATCGAAATCGGAGAGAATGAGACAGCAGGTGAGGTGCATGACAGAATGGCTTTAATCGGAGCCGCGTTGGTTTTAAGGACAGTCAGAGCAATTGAAAAAAAGGACTATGTACTGTCGAAACAGGATGAGTCGCTGGTCAGTAAAGCTCCAAAGATTTTCCGTGAAACCTGTGAGATCGATTTTAATCAGCCGGTTGAAACGGTTCACAATTTTGTGCGCGGACTGAGTCCTTTCCCTGGCGCCTGGACAATGCTCAACAATGAAGAGTTGAAAATTCTCAGAACCCTAAAAACCAAGGAGCGCACCCAACAAATTCCAGGAACTTTTATCATCGAAGACAAAAAAAGATTGAAAATATCCACTGCCGATTTTTTGCTCGAAGTACTTGAGCTGCAATTACAGGGTCGTCGGCGCATGCAGGTGACAGATTTCCTGAACGGCTATTCCAATTTGATTACAGATTAAAGGTGTCACCTTTATCAGAACAATGAAACCCAAACTTGCCAATCCCGTAAAATGGGAAAATCTCAAACAAAATCCTTTCTATGAATTCGGGAGATAACAGCAATTTGTTGGGCATAGGTTCAAGAGTTAAACATCCGGCTTATGGCGATGGTGTGGTTATCCGTTTGCATGCTGTTGCTTACGAAGTGAGTTTTATGCTTTATGGGATTAAAATGGTTGGCAAGGAATACGATAAATGGCAGGTAGTGGAAGCTATATCTGCCGCAGAGAGTGTCAGTTTTACCGAAGCTGAAAAATCGCTTATGAAAGTACTCAGGGCATGGTCTGACATCAGTGAGGTCGTGCCCCTGGGTGACAAATGGGACGGCGGAACAATGATATTGAAACCCGGAGACGACTCTCTTAAAGCAAAAGAAATTCCGATAGAAACATTCTTCCACAAGATTGTTATGGTCCGAGACAGGCTCCGTGTCATGGAACAACGCGTCAACTCCAGCAATCAACTCAGCGATGAAGATAAAATCAATCTTCAGCAGTACATCACACGCATATACGGCAGCCTGACGACCTTTAATGTGCTTTTCAGAAACAGGGAAGATTACTTCGTTGGTGAGAAGTCGGACTAATCATTTGTTCCGGAATATTCAAAAAATTATTAATTCTAATTCCCCCACCCTCATCCTTAATTCCTATTTTTGGCCCGCAAGGATTATCACTCCTGGCAATTCTGCCTGAGTGAGTATGTTTAGCAGGTTAATGATGATTTACATGAGCAAACTCGCCTTTACGGCTCTGCTTGGTTTATTGCTTTGGCAGAGCTGCTTTCAAATGGACAACAAATTCGCCGGACTCCCTCCAGGTCCCTGGCGAGCCGTCCTTCAGCTCCAGGAAAATCCCACTGACCAGAACAAAGAAAAATCAAAACCTTTTTCCATTCCTCAATTCGAAATTGAAGACGTCATGCCGGGTGAGTTGCCATTCAATTTTGAAGTAGTTTACGAGGATAATAATACTTTCCATATCGACATCATCAATGGTGATGAGCGAATCAGAGTGGATGCCAGGGATATTAGCTTTGGCCGTAACAAAGCGCGTGCAAGAGACACCATTCGAATCAATTTCCCCGTTTTCGATTCTTACATCATAGGAGAGTTTGCCGGAAACACTATTCAAGGTTCATGGATAGTACTCAACCGCAACAATTACTCTATACCCTTCACAGCGGTCCAGGGTAAAAGTTACCGTTTCACCACCGTTCAAAAGGCTACTCCATTTGACATGAGCGGAAAGTGGAAAGCTACTTTTGGACTGGACACCGATGAACCCTATCCAGCGGTTGGTGAATTTGTTCAGGATGGTAACAGACTTACCGGCACTTTTATGACAGAAACGGGAGACTACCGTTTTCTGGAAGGCACCATACAGGAAGACCACGCCTGGCTTTCCTGCTTCGATGGCTCTCATTCCTTTCTGTTCGAAATTAAGGTACTTGCAGAAGACAAAATCATGGGAGCATTTTACAATGGAAAACATTTCAAAACAACCTGGGAAGCTACAAAAGATGAAAGCGCTGAACTGGCTCACACCGATTCACTGACCTTTCTTAAGCCAGGATACAATTCCGTATCATTTGCTTTTGAAAACCCCGATGGTAAAGTCATCAGTCTCGATAATCCGGAATATAAAGGGAAGGTGAAAATCGTGCAGATTATGGGCACCTGGTGCCCCAACTGCTGGGACGAAACCCGATTTTTAGTGGATTATCTGAATACCAATTCACACCCGAATCTGGCAGTCATTGCTCTCGCTTTTGAAAGGCACACTACAAAGGAAAAAGCTAACGAGGTTATCCGGACTTATAAGAAGCGATTCGGGATGAGTTATGAAGTGGTGCATGCCGGCCTTGCCGACAAACAAAAAGCCAACGAAGTTTTACCCATGCTAAACCACGTTCTTTCCTACCCCACCATGATATTTTTGGATGCAAACAATAAAGTGGTCAAGATACATACGGGCTTCAATGGCCCGGCAACAAGCAAGTATGAGGAATTCAAGGAAGATTTCAATTCGTTCGTAAGGAAACTCGTCCAGGACAAACCTTTAGGATAACAGGGTACCCCAACAGCCAAATCAACCTGTTTTTTTGCCAAAAATTTGAAACATGGCCGATTCGAGACATATCGCACTTGCCTGTTGTTCTGACAATTTAGAGCTTGCTGAATCCATCATCAAGGATTTAGCACACGCGCAATACACCATTACGCCTGTCCAATGTCATTTACCCGGATCCTCTTTAACTGAGGCTTTGAGCAGCTATAAATCCAAGATTATTCTTCTCATCACGGATAATCTCTTAAAATCTTCTGATTGCCTGGACGGACTACTTGTAAAAGTGCAGGAACTAATCAGCAGTGACTTGCTCATTCCGCTTGTAGCAGACGGAAGAATACAGAAAGCAAATGGCTCAGGATGGGATGCAGTTCCTACGTCTTTTGACAAAGTGAGCAATGTATTGAAATACATGAACTTCTGGCATGACCGGTATCTGGAATTACGGATAAAAATGCGTCACCAGCCAGAGGATAAAAGCCTAGAGCACGAAGTTGAAATAACGAGAATCATTTCAGGAGAGGTAGGTGAAATGTTGAGGTTACTTAGAAGTCAGCGCTGTTATACCTTTGCTGAATTCCGGGTAAATGGCTACGATTTGTTTTTTGATATAATGGCAGACAAGGAAGGCAAAGAGATGTTACACTCGACCATAGGCCCTTTGAATAAGCCCCACTCCGATAAAAGAATCGAAAGAAGTCTTGTTGAAATTATAGAAGACAGCTCTGAAGAACTCATGGCTGAAAATCTCGAATTAGATGCCCCTTCATTTCATCCTCTCGATGAAAAAGTTGAGTTAGATGAATTCACTGCTGATAAATTAGACGAGATACCTGATTTGGATTTTTTAAACTCTTTAAATCAGCAAGACGAAGACGACGATGAAGCTGCCGAAGTCGTTAAAGAGGAGCTTGTAGCAGAAAGGCCTTTACCCTCACCAAAAGCAAAGGAATTATACCCAAGAGAAAAGAGCGATTCTTTTCTTGACGATTTACCGGAATTGAGCCGCAGCAGTTTCGATGCCATCGATGAGCTACTAGATGAGCTCATTAATGAAGAAGAGGAGGAAGAGGTTGATCTTATTCTGGATGATCAGGGTGATGATGAAACAGATTACACTGATGATTTCGATGACCTGTTTGAAGAGGACATACAATCAGCTGATGCCCCACAAAAAAAAGTGCTTTCTTCCCTCAAAGATGATATAGATTACAAAGTCAGATACCCATCAGCAGAAGATGCTTTGGAAGTAGGGATAAAACTCTTTGAAGCCGGACATATGGAGCAAGCTATCGGATTCCTGCAAGGAGCCGTGGAAGGCAGGCCCGATGATATTTCACTTCGATATTATTATGCTTATGCCCTGGCAAGATACACTCAGCAATATGACGTCGCTTCAAAAGAGCTGAAAATCTTGCTTAAACTGAATCCTGACCATGTGGATTCCTGGTTCCTATTGGCTGAATTGGCAGAAGTACAGAAAGATTTTGAAAAAGCATTGGACTGCTTTGCGACAGTTGCCAAACTTAAACCCGATTATCCCGATATCTACTACCGCCTTGGCCTGATGCACATGCTTCATTTGGAAGATGGTGAAGAGGATGCTGTTGATTATTTTGAAATGGCGCTTCAGGATGACCCCAAAAATGTGGATGCCCGGTACCGTCTTGCTGTACTGCAAAGCGAATTGCTGAATGAACCTGAAAAGGCAGTTTTAAACTTCAGGAAAGTTTTAAAACAGTGTCCTGAACATGAATTTGCCAATTACGATCTGGCAATATTATATCACTCTTTGGACGAAATGGAGCTTGCGCGGGACTTTTACCTGAAGGCAATTCAAATCAATCCGGAACTGAAAACTGACCATAACGAATCGGTCTTTAATGTCATTAAACATAACGCGACAGGTCATTCAGATACTCCGGATGAAATCAAAGTGATCATTGTTGACGAGAGCGACACATCTGAAGAAACTAAAGATTCTTCTGAACCTACCAGTTCAGCCGCTTCTTTATCAAAAGATGATATCAAAACAGAAACAAGGATTATGTCAGACAAACAGAAAAACGACACCAAAACAACCAAAACAGTCTTAATCACGGGGGCCACTGCAGGTATTGGCCTGGCCACATCACGGGTTTTTGCAGAAAATGGCTACCGACTAATTGTAACAGGCAGAAGGGCTGAAAGGCTTGATGCACTTAAATCAGAGCTCAACAAACTTTACAAAACTGAAGTTTATACACTCAACTTTGATGTCAGGGATAACGCTGCAGTTCAAGAAGCCATCGATTCACTTCCGGGAGAATGGAAACAGGTGGATATTCTCATCAACAATGCAGGACTTTCCAGGGGATTGGCTCCAATTTATTCAGGAGACACAGAGCATTGGGATACCATGATTGATACCAACATCAAAGGTTTGTTATATCTCACCAGAGCCATCACACCGCAAATGGTTGAAAGAGGGTCCGGTCATGTCATCAATGTTGCATCCAGTGCCGGTAAAGAAGTTTACCCTAATGGAAACGTCTATTGCGCAACAAAATTTGCAGTGGATGCGCTGACTCAGGCCATGCGCCTCGACCTTTACCAACATAAGATCCGGGTGAGTCAGGTTGCTCCCGGTCATGTTGAAAAAACAGAATTTGCCAGGGTTCGCTTCGATTGGGACCAAGAAAGAGCTGCGAAAGTTTACGAAGGATTTCAACCGCTGAAGTCTTCCGATGTGGCTGAGGCGCTGTTATTTATTGCCAGTCGGCCCGATCACGTAAACATTCAGGACTTGCTGATGTTTGGTACCCAACAGGCATGCAATAATTTCATAGACCGCTCAGGAAGACCCTAATCGCCCAAACCATTTATTTCACTTTGTTACCTTTGTACCTGAATATAGTGGATGAATTTCCGCTGATTGTGGAATTCATTTTTTCAAACTACATCCTCACATGTTATCTGAAACTACACAAAAGAAAGATTCTAAAAACAAAAGCAAAACCTTGAAAGCAACATTTAGCAGAGAACAATACCTACAATGGTTCACGCTCATGCTGCGTATCCGCCGCTTTGAGGAAAAAGCATTGCTTGGATATAATCAGCAAAAAATCCGGGGATTCCTGCATGTTTACATTGGACAGGAAGCTATAGCCGCAGGAATGGAATCTGCCATCAGACCTGAAGATTGCATCGTAACCGCTTACCGTCAGCATGGTACAGCCATTGGCCGCGGCGTTTCTTCGGCAGCCTGTATGGCTGAGCTGCACGGCAAAGCAACTGGGGTAAATAAAGGCAAAGGAGGCTCCATGCACTTCCTTTCAAAAAAGCACAGGTATTTTGGTGGTAATGGTATTGTAGGGGCACAAATCCCCATTGGAGCAGGAATAGCCTTCGCTGAAAAATACCGCGGCACAGACAACCTATGTGTTACCATGTTCGGTGATGGTGCTGCACGCCAGGGTGCTTTGCATGAAGCATTTAACATGGCCATGACCTGGAAACTCCCGGTACTTTTCATTTGCGAAAACAACAAGTACGCAATGGGTACCTCCGTAACCCGGACCAGTAACATTCAGGAATTGTACAAACTTGGGTACGCCTACGATATGCCGAGTGAACAGGTGGATGGGATGAGACCCGAAAGCGTTCATGAAGCCATTTCAAAAGCCGCAGCTCACATCAGGTCAGGAAAAGGTCCCTACTACTTGGAAATTCTAACTTACCGATTCAAAGGGCATTCTGTTTCTGACCCCGGTTCATACCGGACCCGGGAAGAATTGAATTCCTATATGGAAAACGACCCTATCGGTGTGGTGGAAAAAACCATTCTGGAAAACAAATTGGCCACCGAAGCCGAACTGGAGGCCATTCATGAACAGGTAAGGCTGGAAATTGAGGACGCTGTAAAATTTGCTGAAGAATCACCTTTCCCCGATCCTTCCGGTTTGTACGATGATAACTATGTACAGGAGGATTACCCATTTATGAAGGATTAACATTTAGTGAAGGAGTGAAGGATTGAATATGCGGAACTCCGAGAACCTCCGAGTTCTGGTCTCAGTGGTTCAATGACTGCTGGATCCGAAGGGGTAAACTGAATACTGAGGACTGAGGACTGTGGACTGTGGACTGAGGACTTGATTTACTAATCAAATACAAGGCTTTCCAAGAATTTTAACGCTCATTCTTTTCTGGCAATAAAGTTTCCTTATTTTTGCGCCGCTTTTTGAACCCCCTTTCAGACGTGTACGTATTGATACGTCTTTAAGGTCCAATAAATGATACTATTCAATGGCACAACGCAAAAAGAAATCAAAAAAACAAGAAGGGCTATTAATTGACATCACAGAGGTAACAGGTCAGGCTGAAGACTTCTTTGAAAGATACCAAAAGCAAATACTTATTGGAATTACTGCTCTGGTCGTCATCGCAGGTGGCTACCTGGCTTATGCAAACTTTTATCAGGCTCCACGGCAGAAGGAGGCATTGGAACAGATGGCGCAGGCTGAATGGCAATTTGAGCGCGACTCATTTAACCTCGCATTGGCCAATCCCGGAGGCGGATTCCCAGGCTTTGCTGACATCGTAAAGAATTACAGTGGCACTAAAGCGGGTAACCTCGCTCTTTATTACGCTGGTATTTGCTGTCTGAACATGGGACAGTACGATGCGGCTATCTCCTATCTGGAGGATTACAGTGCCAAAGGTCAGTTTGGCCCGGCTATGAAATACGGAGCTCTTGGTGATGCATATTGTGAACAAGGAGACCTTAAGAAAGGGCTTGGACTTTACAATAAAGCCGCCAGCGCTTCAGAAAATGAAATCACGGCTCCTTACTACTGGAAAAAAGTAGCCCTGCTGAGCGAAAAGGAAGGCAACACTCAAGATGCGGTCAAAGCATGGGAAACCATTCAAAAGGAATATTACGATTCTCCTGAGGCACGTGATGCAGAAAAATACCTCGTGAGGTTAAAATAAATCCAAGCTTAGCCAAATGGTCAAAAAGGCAAGAACAGTGTATCTTGCCTTTTTGTGTTTTCATAAATCAGTTGCTGCATGGCATCCGCACTAAAGAACTTATCAAAATACGACGACCAGACCACACCTGATGGCTCTGGAATGAAATTCGGTATCGTGGTGTCGGAGTGGAATCAAAAAATTACACATGCACTGTACGAAGGCTGTTTTGACACCCTCGTCAAACACGGGGTAACAGAAGCTAACATACACACTTTGCAGGTTCCCGGTTCATTTGAGTTGACCACAGGTGCCAAGTTATTGGCATCTGCAAAAGTACTGGATGGTGTAATATGCCTTGGCTGTGTCATAAAAGGTGAAACCCGACACGACGAATACATCAATCAAGCCGTTGCAATAGGACTTACCAATCTCGGCATAGCTACCGGTATTCCATTTATTTTTGGATTGCTCACCACAGAAAACGAAGAACAGGCCGCAGAAAGAGCCGGCGGCTCGCATGGTAACAAAGGTGTAGAAGCAGCTGTTACGGCTCTCAGAATGGCCGCCCTTCGCAACGATTTAAAGAAACCCAACAGTAAGATTGGGTATTGAATAAGAAAAACAAACTTACCTAAGCTACCCTCCTGTCCTGCATGAAAGCACTACTCGTTATTGGCCTTCAGAATGATTTTCTCCCTGGTGGGTTAGAGGAAATTCAAGGCATCGAAACAGTAGTGAAGGAAATCAAAAAACTTTGGGCAGCCTATCCAAACCCTGTGGCTGTAAATTACTCCTTGCCTCCTACCCATCTTATGTTTGCCGGCAATCATTTATGGCGCAAACCCGGACAGGTAATCGACATTGGGGGACACCAGACACGGCTTCACTCCATGTTTTGTATTCAAAACAGCTTCGGAGCTGAAAACCCAGATTTTATAGCCAGGAGTGAAAAGCAACTAATCAGTCTTGGCACAAAGGATGACTACTTGTTGGATAATGCCTTCAGCCATGCTGGAGGAGTGGGAGAAACTGGTTTGCAGGAATGGCTTCAATCCCAGGGCATCACTGAATTAGTCATCACTGGCTTGCCATTGGAGGCTATGGTGAAATCTACCGCATTGATGGCCAAGACGCTGGATTATACTGTAACTGTTATTCCTCCTGCCTGTGCTTCTAAAGATGAAACACATAAGGCTAAAACTCTTGAATTACTTGAGGATAATGGGATAATACTTTTGCGGGACTTCAGTTTATAAAACTCTTTGCCTACTTCAAAGAGTTGAAAAAATAATAAAATTCAAAAGGCCGAAATTTTGAATAATTGAACCAAGTCATCTTATATTTGCGTCGCTTTTGAAGAAAGCAACTTTGAAATTTGCGGAAGTAGCTCAGTTGGTAGAGCACGACCTTGCCAAGGTCGGGGTCGCGGGTTCGAGTCCCGTTTTCCGCTCCAAGCCTTCACACAGGAGGCTTTTTTTATATCTAGCCCATACCCATACTGCCCGGGTGGTGGAATGGTAGACACGCTGGACTTAATTCTTGTTCTTTGACTAAAACTGTCATAGCCAAACCGATACTTTTCGGGCAAAGAACAAAAAAAATTGAGTGCCCTTTGAGAAATCATTGGAGTAGAACCTCTCAAATTCGGGGAAACCTTCCATTGGATGGCAATCCCGAGCCAAGTCCCATCTTAAATGGGAAAGGTGTAGAGACTTTACGGGAGGCGCCTGAGTTTCAAGATTGAAATATGGCGAAGAGAAAGTCCAGACCACAAATCCCGGTTGCTCCGGGAGCAACGAAAGTTGTAGTTGGTAAGAAAATCCAGTGGCCAGAAACGGCCGTGCGGGTTCAAGTCCCGCTCCGGGTACAAAGCCCTGAAGCTGCAAAGTTTCAGGGCTTTTTTTTGTTGCGATTTACAGAGCTGACACCTTTCAAATGGAGTCAGCTCTTTTCGCCACTTTTTTAGTGTTTTAGTGTTTTTGTGGCAGAAGGGCTGCAAACGAAGGAAACACAGCCTTATCAATGACTTTTATCCTTTCTTCATAATAGGTATGATTCTTTCTTTGGGATTCAATGTATTACAGAGTTTACCAACTCATCATAAACGACAATCCACTTTAAGCAGCGAAACCCAAATACAGAATCGCCATGAAACAGTTATTATTTTTACTGCTGCTCATAATCAGCTTTACTACCTATGCTCAGACCGGCGGATCAGTCATGATTACTGGTCGCAATTTCACGAATGACGGAAAAGGAAATCTCGGCCTGGAATTAAAATTTACAAATGAGTCTAATAAGACAATCAGGAACATGGTTGTCAGCGTTTGGCCAATTGATATTCGCGGCAACAACCTGTGCGATGACAATGGTTTTTACAGCTATGACATCAAATTTAATGACGCAATAGCGTCTGGTAAGTGTGCCAGTATCAGTGAAAAATTTCTGTTCCGGAATTGCAGCGACCAGATTTCTTGTCTGAAAGTGATGTCCATCAAAGTAAAATATGACGACAACAGTTCGCAGGAAATCTTTGGCAAGGAATTAAACAATCATTACCGGCCAACCATTAATCCCAACTGCCAGGATAGTGCCGCATCTTTATAGGCAACTTCAGAAGCCATATTATTGCCCATAAAACATAAAAGCACCAATTATCTGAAGTTTTCCGGAATCTCAGGATTTCGGAAAACTCATCTTCTCCATACATTAGTCTTGCTGCTTTCAAATCAGTCAAAAACCTGCTAATTTCCCAGCCAAGGGCTCTTAATATTTCAGCCAAATCCTACCTTTAAGTCGCTGAATTCCTACCCACTAACAAAATGAAATAACCATGTTTAATCGTGCTTTGCGACTGGGTTTTGCGCTTATCGCCATTCTCCTACTGATCACCTGTTCACCCACCAAAAAGGCTGTCACCGGCGACCCATCAGGTCGAACACCGAGTGCGGAGAGGGAGTTTCGTGCGGCATGGGTAGCCACCGTTGCCAATATCAACTGGCCGAGCAAGCCGGGTATTCCGGTTGCGCAACAAAAAGAAGAAGCAATCAGACTTCTGGATTTGCTGTATGAAAATAATTTCAATGCCGTCATTTTTCAGGTCAGGCCACAATGCGATGCACTGTACAAAAGCAATCTGGAGCCCTGGTCCTATTATCTGACTGGTGAGCAGGGCAAGGCTCCGGAACCAAATTATGACCCCCTGGAATTCTGGATAGAAGAAGCCCATAAACGCGGCATTGAACTCCATGCATGGTTAAATCCCTACCGTGCGCACCATATTGCAGGCGGAGAAGTTTCAGAAACATCCATCGTCAAGAAACGTCCTGACTTGGTGGTTAAGCTGGAAGAAGGTTATTGGTGGTTGATACCAACCAAGAAAGGAACACAAGACCATTCCTACAATGTGGTGATGGACCTGGTGAACAGGTACGACCTCGATGGCATCCACTTCGATGATTACTTTTACCCCTACCCTTCCTATAACGGAAATAAAGATTTTCCCGACGATGAAAGCTGGCAGGAATATACCAAAAGTGGCGGTAAGCTCAGCAGAGCGGATTGGCGCAGGGAAAGTGTGAACACTTTTATCCAAAGACTTTACAAAGGAATCAAAGCTTCAAAACCTCATGTAAAATTTGGTTTGAGCCCATTTGGCATATGGCGGCCATACAACCCTCCGGCTATTTCGGGCTTCGACCAGCACGAACAGCTTTATGCTGATGCCAAACTATGGCTCAATGAAGGTTGGATTGACTACTACTCGCCGCAATTGTACTGGCCCATTAATCAACTGGCACAAAGTTATCCAGTGCTCTTAGGTTGGTGGAACCAGGAAAACCATAAAGGCAGACATCTATGGCCGGGTATCAGCATAGGCCGCTTTCAGGGAGAAAGGGCTATTGACGAGACTATCAACCAAATCATGATTTCGCGAGGCATGTTGCCCAATAGTCCGGGCGTCATCCATTGGAGCATGGCCCCATTGGTCAACTCACCCAGCCTGACAAAAGCCATAGCAGAAGGCCCGTACAAAAAGCAGGCTTTAGTGCCGCCCTCTCCCTGGCTGGGAAAGAAAGTGCCCGTAAGTCCTGATTTCACTTTTAACCAGAACAAAGATAAAATCAGCATTTCATGGAATCAGAATCCTACTGTGGCACAATGGGTGGTTTATTATAAACAAGCCAATACTTGGAATTACAGAATCTACGGCAATCAAACAAACACCTCTGAAATTCCGGCTTTTGAAGTCAATCGCAGTTTATTGAGTCAACCCAATCAACGAAACTACAAAGAAGTAAGTGAAGTCATGATTCCGGTTGAGGCCATTGCTGTCACAGCCGTTGACCGCTTTGGGAATGAAAGTCCGGTTTCGGTAAAAACTGTTTCCGGAATCTCCTATGCTTCTGCACCTACTCTGGCTGAGGTTCTGTCTGCCAATAGCATTCGGCCTGCTCAATCTCCGCTTAAAACACCGGCAGTTAAACTCGGTATAGAGGTACTTATTGAAGACCAACTTGACCTCATCAAGGGTAAAAAAGTTGGTCTCATCACCAATCCTTCTGCCGTTGGTTCGGATATGCGCAGTTCGGTTGACATTCTTGCCGGAACACCTGGCGTCAACCTGGTGGCATTGTTCGGTGCAGAACACGGCATTCGTGGTGCCAAAGAAGGCAAGATATTCCAGGAAGGAGAACCTGACCCGCATACCGGTATCCCTGTTTACAGTCTTTACGCCGACAGTTACGCACCCAAAAAAGAGTGGATTCAGCAACTGGATGCGCTGATTTTCGATATTCAGGGTGTTGGGTCTGCCTGGTACACCTATAAATATTCCATGTCCTTTGCAATGGAAGTCTGCGCCGAAGTAGGCATTCCATTTATCGTACTCGACCGGCCAAACCCTCTGGGCGGTCAGGTGGTGGAAGGGCCCCATCTCAATTTACCCAATATTTTCCGGCATCGGCTGCCGCTGCGGCATGGCATGACCTACGGAGAACTGGCCACTATGTGGAATGAAACAGAGGGATTTGGTGCTGAGGTGATTGTCATCAAAATGAAAGGCTGGCGGCGCAACATGCTGTGGAATGAGACAGGACTGCTCTGGGTGATGCCATCACCTAACATGGGCACTTTTGAAACTGCTATTGTTTATCCGGGCCAATGCCTGTTCGAAAGAACCAATATTGCCGAAGGGCGGGGCACCTCAAAGCCGTTTCTCATGACCGGCTCAAGCTGGGTTGATGCCGACAAAGCTGCCCGCGACCTCAACAGCCGAGGAATAAAAGGAGCAGTTTTCCGGCCGGTTTATTTCATACCGCAACATGTGAATCCCGGCACAAATCCCCGCGGTAAATCATGGAACAAGCTCAGTGGTGGGGTTGAAATCATGCTGACAGACCCTTCAGCATACAGGTCCGTAGAAGCCGCAATTCATATTTTTGATGCATACCGAAAAACCAATCCCGACTCGCTGGTTTGGTCGCCGCCACCACCCATCAAAAAGCTGACGGAAGAAGGCAAGAGTGTGGCAGAGGTAGTAAAAGCTTGTCAGGATGAAATCAGCGATTTTCTGAAAATCAGGCAGAAATATTTATTGTACCGGTAATTGAGTTGGGGTGTGCCTCATGTCAACACCTGATTATTGACATGATATTATTAGCCACACAAGTACAAAAGCTCAAAATTTTTAAACCACTTTGTGCTTTATTGTCGTTAAAGAAATTACTTAAACTTTTCCAGCTTAAAGAGGCTGTTACATAAGTAATTTTCCCGCAGATTTCGGGGATTTTACCGCTAATTTTCGCAGATCAGGTTCTGCGGAATCCGAGACTCCATCTGCGCAAATTTGCGGGAGATAGAATTTCATAATGCAAGAATAAATCACAAGGGTCTTTTGAAACAGCCTCTAAACAGTGAAGTAATTTTTGAATCATTCTAAACATATTTCAGCACCTCCCCGATGTTCGTAAGTTGCCTGAAGTTGGGGTTTTCCAGTTTGATATCGATTTTTTCGTGTTCCCATGTCGTGTGGTAGGGAACGTGAAACCCATGACCTCCAATGTTCAGAACCGGAATGATATCGGACTTCAGAGAATTGCCAATCATCAGGAATTCCTCAGGCTGAATGTCGAGGTGCTTTATGAGCTTTCGATATTCCGGTTCCTTTTTCTCGGCCACTATTTCAATGTGATGGAAATGTTGTTCCAAACCTGATTTTTGCAGTTTCCGTGCCTAGTCGAGCAGGTCGCCTTTTGTGGCCATTACAAGGCGGTACTTACCATTGAGTTTTTTCAGTACTTCTTCAACGCCGTCCAGCAGTTCAATGGGTTTTTCGAGCATTTCCCGGTCGAATTCCATAATGGTCTCAATGACGTCTACACTGATGTTTTTTTCTGAAACATGAATAGCCGTTTCAATCATGGAAAGTACGAAACTCTTAATGCCGTAACCATAAAGCCTCAGGTTCTTCATTTCTGTCCTGTACAATTCCTGATTGATGTTGTGATGGGGCATGAAATGGCTCATCAGGTCGCAGAACTTGTTTTCCACCTCCTGGTAGTAGGGTTCATTTACCCAAAGGGTGTCGTCGGTGTCGAAGGCTAATACTTTGAGTTGAGGCATGATTATTTTAAATGGGTTGAAGATTTGACAAATTTCTAAGAATTCTCAAATCTGCCTGCAACAATTAGACTGTAGATTTGGCAAATCTCCACGAATTGTCAATTCTGCCTGCACCAACATGTGGACAATTTTACCTTCCTAAAAGCACCCTTAATTTTAACTATCCCTCGGTTGGATTAACAGCCTCTTTAAATTAAATTTGCGCAAACGCTCAAATTTCTTGCTTTCTTACCTTTATCATTTAAAACAGCCCCTTATGCCCAAAAAGAACTCAAATTCGGGCTTCTCGGAGTTCAAAACCAGGTAGCAAATAGCTGAGGAATACAAGATTGACAATAAAACGCTCAAGAACAAGTTGCTTAAAAAGGGCCTTTTTCCGCCCTCAGGACTCTTAGACCTGAAGTGGCAAAAGAAAATTTATGACGCTATCGGCTATCCTTCATCTGTGGCAAAGGATGATTATATAGATATTTGATAGCAGGAAATTTTCTTTTATGGCTACCTGCTGCTATGATTCTTCATAAAGTGTGCCCCCAAAAAGCGCGCTCCTTCAGAAATCCATTTTGTGAAGGCATTCCAAATTCCCGATTTTTCCCATTTTCTCCCAGAAATTCCCAATTTTTCCCGATTTATCCCGAAAAAGGGAAATACATCTGCCGTATTTTTGCCATGTATTGATTTCTGCTTTTAAGGGAAGTGTTCATCCTTGATTCAGTGATTTCAATCGGACTCTCCTTTTTTCCAGAGCCCCGAGTACTCGGGGTTTTCAACCCTAAACTTCAAAAAATGAAAAAAGTAATTCTGTTGCTCTTCGGCCTTATTCTTTTTGGGACGCATCTTTCAGGACAAAAACTTACGCGCCGTTATGCGACACAAACAGTAGATAAAAGGATTCTGAAAGAATTCCCCGAAACAATAAAAGAGCGGGAAAAAATTGAAAAGCAGTTGCGCGACTTCAAGATTTCAGGAAAAACAGAGAATTATATCATCCCTGTTGTCTTTCATGTGGTTTATAAAAAAGGCCAGGCATTTCCTTCTGTGAGTCAAATCAAGGAGCAACTCAGCTCATTGAACTCCGATTTCAATACCATCATCATTAACCACCCTCAGGAGGCATACATGAAGGAAAAATTTTCGGAAAGAGCTTCAAAAACAAGTATCAGTTTTTGTCTCGCTGCTCCGCAAAACAGTACAGGGCAACAGGCGGTAAACTATATCCAAAGCTCAGTGGACAAATGGGGAACAAACGATGCAATTAAAAGCACGGCGACTGGCAGGGCAGATCCCTGGGATACAAAAAAATATTTGAATATATGGGTTGGCCATCTTGCTGACAGTGTAAGTGGCTATGCACAATTACCCGGCGGACCGGCACTCACAGATGGCGTGGTGATAGATATGCGCTACTTTGGCCCTATGGGTATCGTGCCTTATGATAAAGGCAGGACGCTAACGCATCTGGCTGGAAATTACCTGGGGCTGCGTGACCTCTGGGATGAGACAACTCCATGTGGAGATGATGGTGTGGATGACACCCCGGTACACAACGCACCCAATTACGGCGCTCCGCCTTACAGGCATATCAGCTTGTGCCATAATTTTCCGGTGGAGATGACTATGAATTTCATGGACAATACAAATGATGCTGCACAGTATATGTTCACTTATGGTCAAATGTACCGAATGCAGGCAGCGCTGTCTTAAAATGGCCCTCGCGCAAAATTGGTTGCCGGGAAAACAGCCTGTGCGGAAGATCTCATAAATATGACAAACACAAGGGGCCAGGAAGGCGAAGAGACCTTGGCAGATGACAATGGCTCCTCACTCAATATCAAAGTATTCCCTAACCCCGCAAGTAGTGAATTTCAACTTGAAATCTTTGCTCCTTCAGACGGAGAGATGTTATACGTAGTATATAACTCACTGGGCAAAGTGGTGACCACCAATACCTTAAACCTTATTCCGGGATACAACACCCAGACCGTGGAGGTTGAAAATTGGCCTACGGGAGTCTATTTTATCCATTCGAGGTACCAAAATCAACAATACGTTTACCGAATCATGCTTTCGAGAGATTAATTACTATTTCCTGTTCCATCCCTACCTACCTTCACTTAACCCGCATAATCATGAAAAAATCATTTTCCGCTTTTATACTGGCGTTTTCCTTATCTGCAATTTGTTTTGCTCAGCCCAAAAACAATTTCATCAACGATGCCGTAATGCCGGCACCTAACGCTGCTGCCCTGGGTAAATACGGAGATATACCGGTAAGCACTTTCACCGGCACACCCAACATCTCCATCCCCTTATATACTCTGAAAGAAGGGCCTCTTGAACTACCCATTAGTTTAAATTATCACAGCTCCGGGGTTAAAGTCGGAGAAACCGCCAGCTGGGTAGGTTTGGGTTGGAGCCTGCAGGCAGGGGGTATCATAACCAGAACGGTTATCGGGCTGCCTGATGATAAAGATTTTGTCGGCTACCTGTACACCACCTTTTCCCAGGATACAAACTTTGCGTTAATAGACCAATTGTTAGCTGATAACGAACCTGACCTCTTCACTTACAATGTTAACGGGTACATCGGAAAATTTGTGATGAACAAGGCGGGGGAATGTCTTCAGTTGAAAAAATCGGATGTAAGGATACAGGCGCTTGGCATCGCCAACTCCCCCTCTGACCTGCATTTTTTGATAATCACCCCAGATGGCACGCGTTATCTTTTCCAGGGTGTGAAGGAAAGAACCAGGGTATGGAGCCCTCCCTACAATCTGCAAAACCAGGAATATAACTCTACCTGGTACCTAAGCAGCATGAGTTCCTCGAACCAGCAGCATACCATTAATTTTACCTACACCGATGAGTTTTATGGGATGACATCCATATCAGGGGGCAATGATTACACGTATGTCATGAACAACACCGGGCTACAGCCCCTTCCTGATTTTAATCCCTCTTATTATTTAACAACAGAGGTTTTGGGAAAAAAATTGGCTTCCATTACCGGTACAACCTCAAGTATCATTTTTTTCGCGGGTTACCGGGAGGATATTGAGGCAAATCTTTCAAATAACCAGAATACGGCAGGAAGACTGGACAGCATTCAAATCGAGGAGGGTGGTTTCTGCAAACGATTTACTTTTTCTTACGATTATTTTGCGGACAATGTCAGTCAGGGGCCATTTCATAAACAACTGAAATTATTGCAGTTACAGGAGCGCTCCTGCAATGGCTCCATCCAGGTGCCGCCTCACGTATTCACATACGAAGGTCCCTTTGTGAACGGCAAGCAATTTCTGCCGAACCGGAGAAGCAGAGCCATGGACCACTGGGGCTTTTACAATGGTGCACATGGAAACGATAACATGACATTCTTTGCCGGAAGGTCGGTACTTGATTTATCTCAATTTGGCATGGGCTTCCGCGTCTTTGATGGGGGGGCGATAGGGAGTCGAATGAAACCTTCATGAAATATGGCTCACTGAAGAAGATAATATACCCAACCGGCGGGGAAAGCAACTTTGAATTCGAAGCAAACAGAGCTTATGTCCAATATACCAATCCCGACCTCGATAGGGAAACCCTCGTGAGTGTGGAAAACTGCACAAGCCCTTATTCAACCGGCACATGTTGTGGCACCAATACTTATGAACAAACCTATACTTTTACCCAACTTCAAATTGATGAGTCACAGTTGTTTTGCGACTTGTACGATATCACCTTTTTTGAAGAAACCCGCTATGACCCCTGTTATACATGGCTAAGTAACTATAATATTGACTATTACCTGGAAGTCAGGCGTGTTTCAGACAATTTTCTCATAGGGAGCTTTTCGACGAACATGACCGGCACCAACGACCCATACAGTCCATTCCCCAAAGAGCATCATCCTCCCATTTCATTTGCTGACCTGGAAATTTACGGTACTATCCAGGCTAATGTAGCTTATAGATTTATTTTTACCGTGACCGATGGAGTGGGAAAATTCAGAATAGAACACCCTAAAACACAGGACCCACAGAAGGTAGTGGGCGGCCTGCGCATTAAAAAAATCACTTCATCTGATGGTTCCGGAGGGCCAATTTCGGAGCGGGACTATGTTTACAATCTGCCGGACGGCAAATCAAGTGGCAAGTTGAGCTCTTTGCCTCAGTACGCCAATTTCTATTTCATAAGTGGGCAATTACTGGTTTTGATTTATGACTCCTACAATGTAATCCCTATGGGTGATTACACTGGAAACCACATTGGATATACACTGGTAGAAGAACGCATAAAGGATAATGGCAAAACGGTTTATGAGTTTTTCCGTGAAACAAACGCAGACCTCGGATTCCCGGCAGAGGAATTTCCGGTAGAGCCTGTGCCGCCAACTATCTCCAACGGGGAAATGAAAAAAGT
>CAYRDX010000061.1:0-28023 GCA_964423205.1 uncultured Saprospiraceae bacterium
AGCGCCATGGTCAGCTGCCCACTGAAAAGCTTTGGCCTCTGAAATGGAGCCGATACTGCCGATTCTGATGGGCATGAGACTGGCTTCCGGCGCCATTCCCCAAGCCTTACCCTTGCCATTGGCACAGGCTACTCCTGCACAGGCAGTACCGTGCCGTTCTGCTGCATTTTTTGGCCGCGGATTGTCCGAGTTCAAAATGGTGTCTCTGGGTGCCACCACCTTTCCATCACCCTGGAAATCGGGATGATCGATATCTACGCCATCGTCCAGAATGGCAATGGTGATGCCTTTGCCTTTGGAAACCTGCCAGGCATCCAATGCCTGAACATGCTGGTCGATGACCATTCCGTTAATGTTAGTTTTGGCTAAATGCCACGACATGGGGTGAATGGATTTGTGTCTGCGTTCCCGCACCAGCTCTGGATGGCAACAATCGACCAGAGCATTATTGAGTAGTTTTTCAGCAATATCAAAGACTTCAAGGCCAGTTCCTTCAGGAGCAGATACGAAATATGCATTGTCGGCAAAGGTGAGTTTCTCTTTGACCTTCAGGCCCATGTTCGCAAGTAGCTCTTCACAGGAGGTTTGGCTTGCCTTTGGATTGAACTGCACATAAAGGTTCTCAGTGTACACCACGATGCCCCCTGTTTTCGAGTCTTTCAATGCCCTGCCTGCAAAACGCACATTTTTTTCTTTTGGCAAAGTTCGTCGCATTTCGTTTCGCAGAGCCACAGCTGATTGTTCCTCTGTTGCATAACAGCGATACACCATAACATTGGCCTCAGGAAATGCTGCAACGGGCACTAACAATGGTGTAAGGTTACGTGCCTGTGTTGAGGTTACGATGTCTTCTATAGGCCCTGTTTCCGTCCTGCGAACCACCACCAGGTCTTTTGCCTCTACCAGTTGAAATGCAGTGCCTTTTTTTCCTCCGTATTTGTATTGATACATGGCGGGATATTTGGAGAATTAAAGGATAGATGGCTTTGCCCAAAATTACGTTTTTATTTCATTTGTAATCCTTTTTGACCGCGTTGTGAATGAACTAATGTTGTTTTCTACCCAGGTTTTTCAAATGAATTCATAACGAGATGTTTTGCGGTGTTTGAGAACTTTATTGCCCTTATTTTTGTCCCCTCATTAATCTGAACAATATGAAAAGATTACCAGGAAAAATTATTCTTCTGTTTTTTGCTTCACTGTCGATTCAGTTGAAAGCCCAGGAATCAGCCTATCAGATTACGGTGGCTATAAAAGGGTACGAAGGTGACAAGGTCTTTTTGGGATATCGCCGCGCCGACAAGGTTTACAGCCGTGATACGGCCATGCTTAAGGATGGAAAGTATGTTTTTGCAGGGAAAGAAGTCCTTGCTCCTGGTGTTTATCTCCTCCTGATGCCGCCAGAGAATCGATACTTTGAACTGCTCGTTTCCCATGATGAACAGAAATTCTCCGTTGAGACTCTTGCTCCAGATTTCTTTAAAAATCTCCGCTTCAAGGGAACACGAAACAATCAGTTGCAGCACGACTATCAAAATTATATGAGTGCTCAGATTGAAACTTCCAAACAACTTCAGGCTAAGTTGGAAGTTGCAGTTACAGATGCTGAAAAAGAAGCCCTGCGCAAAGAGATGGATGAGTTGGGAAAATCCGTTCGAAAATATCAGGATGAACTGATATCCAAAAATCCAGGTACCCTGACTGCCAAGCTCATCAGGGCTTTTCAGGAACCTGAAGTGCCCTCTGCACCAGATAATACGGGCAGTATTAGTAAAGATCAATGGCGATTCAATTACTACAGGAACCGGTTTTTCGACAACTTTGATTTTTCAGAAGAGGCATTCGTCAATTCTCCATACCTGAAGGAAAAGGTGGACAAGTTCATCAATGATATGACTGTGCAGCAACCCGACAGTGTGATTGCTGCGGTGGATGTCATCCTGACAAAATCCCAGGCCAATAAAGAAGTATTCCGATGGACACTGAGTTACCTGCTCAATAAGTACTACCTGCCCGAAATAATGGGTCTTGATGCTGTGTACGTTTATCTTTCTGACAAATATTACGCTACCGGCAAGGCTGATTGGGTTACTCAGGATAATTTGAAAAAAATCACTGACGACGCCTACATGATGCGTGGCGTGTTGATTGGTAAGCAGGCTCCGGAATTGGTAGTACCGGTCTTTGATCCGGAAAAGAACACATTCGGCGATCAGACAACCAGTCTGTATTCGGTAAATGCTGATTACACCATAGTCTATTTATGGAAACCGGGCTGTGGGCATTGCAAAACCATGTCCGATGAACTAAAGGTCTTTTACAGGGAGTGGAAGGGCAAGGGTGTCGAAATATTTTCCATCAGTTCAGCCGCATACTCTGAATTGGAGGAAGCAGTTGCTGATATCCACGAAAAGAAAATGCCTTGGATTATCACTGCCGACCCCTACCTGAGAGCAAGGGCGCTACAGAAATACTATGGAACTTCATTACCCAAAATTTACCTTTTGGACAAGGAGAAAAAGGTCATTGCCAACAGGATAGGAGTTGCGCAACTCAAAGATTTAATCGAAAATCACAAGAAGGAAAACCAGTAATAGCAAAACTTTTAAGCAGGCCTTATCTTTCGGGTGTGAATTACCAGCTTACGTTTATGGCTAAAAAGAAGAAAAAGAATAAGAAACCCGGCTCACCTCCGGGTTCTCTGGTTTTCACCGGTGAAAAGCTGGCAGAAAAATCTATTGTGCTGGAGGTCAAATATTACGGGGATTCCATCTCCATGAAAAGCTTGCAAAATGGCGAAATGCCTTCTATTGAAGCACCGTCAGTAACATGGTGTGATATTCGTGGCTTGCATGATGTGGAGTTCATTGAGAATTTTGGGAAGAACTTCAATATTCACCCCCTCGTGCTGGAAGACATCCTGAATACTCAGCAACGGCCAAAATTTGAGGAATACGGCGAGGAAGTTTTCATGGTACTCACCGCCCTCGATTACAGGCAGGACACCCACTCGCTGGAAACCGAGCAGATTGCCTTGTATTTCGGGAAAAACTTCCTCTTCACTTTCCAGGAAAATCCTGATGACACCTTCACGGCTGTTCGTGAAAGACTGGAAGCCGGAAAAGGCAGAATCCGCTTGCGCAATTCCGATTACCTCGCTTATGCACTCACTGATAACGTAGTGGATCATTATTTCGTGATGCTGGACCACCTTGAGGAGCGATTGGATAGCCTTGAGACAGAAATCAATAAAAACCCCAGCAAAGCCACCAAGGGAAAAATACACCAGCTGAAATACCAACTCCTGACCCTGAGAAAATCCATATTTCCCTTGCGGGAGGCGGTCAACCGCTTCACACGGGCAGAAAGCAGTGTTGTCGATGAAAGTACGGGTGTTTTTGTGCAGGACCTGTACGACCACGTCATTCGCATTTCCGACATGGTGGACACCTACAGGGATATGGCGAACGGATTACAGGAATTATACCTGTCGGAACTCAGCCACAGGATGAACAATGTGATTCAGGTGCTCACCATCATCACTACCCTTTTTGTGCCGCTGACCTTTCTTGCAGGTATTTACGGGATGAACTTTGTGAACATACCCGAACTGCGCAACCCCTACGGTTATTTCTACCTTCTCGGTGCTATGGGAGTCATTACCCTCGGTCTTTTATTTTTCTTCAGAAAAAAGAGGTGGTTATAGAACCAGTGTGCTCATTATGGGTTTATGCTGTGACTCTATGTCATATTGATACCATTTGAAAACATGGCGAGAAAAATATTCATCACGCTAAAGACTATTTTGTTTGCCCTGCTCCTTTACATCAGGGCACAGGAATTATCCATTGAGAAGGAATTGAGCAGCGTATTTAAGTTCAGCAGCAAGATTGAAGTCTTCCTTTCAGTTTCTATCAACTTCCTGATTTTTGCACTCGGTTTCAACCTGCTCTTAATTTTCCTGTCTTTTTTCTACCGCAGAAGACAAGGCCTGAAATACGGAAAACCCGATAACGTGTTAATGGGACTGGACAACGTTTACATTATCGTCATGTCAGGTGCTATTGTAATCACAGTACTCAGTTTTTTTGGTATTGATCCAAAGAGCCTTTTCACAGGACTTAGTATCGTAGCTGCGGCTATTGCTATTATTACCAAAGACTTTATTGGAAATATTATCTCCGGTATCGCCATCAGTTTTTCCGATGAAATTTCCATAGGAGACTACGTGAAAATTGGGACCCACAAAGGCAATGTCTCCGATATCACCATTTCCAGACTTGCTTTGCTGAATGATGATGATGACCTGATTTTTGTTCCAAACACTACTGTTTTCCTTTCGGAAGTGATCAACTACACAAAAAGAGGCATCAGAAAGGTGAATATCGAGTTTGAGATGAAAATTGAATACCTCGATACCATCGAACATCTGGAGCAGGATTTAACTGAAAGCCTGTCAGATTATAAGGACTACATTGAAAACGAATCCATTCGGCTTAAGATAGTTGAAATCCTTAAGGATAGCCTGCACCTTAAATTCTATTTCATACTTCATGAGGTGAATCCTGAAATGGAAAGGCAGATCAGAAAGAAAACAGCCAGACGGGTTGTGAATTACCTCCGGCGTGACCTGGAACAGCCTGGCGAACAACAAACTTAATTTGCCAGGCCATTCCAACTCACAATTTGCCTTTCCGGGAACGGCATAAGTGTATCAAAAAGTATAATTCAAACTGAGGTAAACATCCCTGCCCGGCTCGTGGGCAAAATACCGCAGGCGGTTCAGGTAATCCCGGTACGACACATTGAAGAGGTTATCCACTCCAAGCGCTGCCCGCAAGTTTTGTTTTCCCAAAACAAAAACATAAGCTGATTCGAAGTTTACAATTGTGTAAGCATCGGGGGCAGCTGCATAATCCTGATTATCCGGCACCCTGGATTGTTTCATTACATTGACCAAAGTCAAACGCATGAAAGGAGCTTCCACGCCGGTCTTTTTTTGTCTGAAATAGTAGGTCAGGTTGTGCTGCAATTTATCCGGCGGCATAAAAACCAGAGGCTCTTCAGCCGTTTTATTCCAGGCTCTCAAGAGGGAGGCGGAGGAAGAAAGTGCGATTGAACTTAGAGGTTTCCAAATAACATTGAAATCAACTCCCCTCAGGCGGGCATCCACCTGTTTATAATGGAAAGCCGGATAAGTGCCTTCATCGGTAACAACGGGTTGTTGCTGAGGTTCCAGGTAAATAAAATCGCTGACCAGGTTGTTGAACAGATCGAGAGAAATCCTCAGGGATTGCCGGTTGTGTGATCGGGAGTAGCTGAGGTTTAGGGCAGTGCTGTACATCCGCTCCGGCACCAGAGTTTCACTGCCAATTTCATAAGAGGCTGTTCCCTCATGCACACCATCGCTGTACAATTCCGAAACCGAGGGTGAGCGCCAGGCAGAACCCAGACTAAAACGCATTGCAAAGTTTTTTGGAAAATGGTAAATGACCCCAACCGTACCTGTCAGGTTGTTGAAGCTGAAATTTTTGTCAATCAACTGGCCTGCCCGCTGGTCCACATGCATATTGCGCACGTCATAGCGGAAACCGGCTTCCAGCTCCACCGGCAGTGGATATTTGCGCCATCTTTCCAGCCAGAACACCCCGGTGGTATTGCTGCTGTAGTCCGGAATCAGGTCACCGGCCAACATACTGTTGTTTTGCCGTAAATGCTGGATGCCAAATGCCCCCCGGAAATTTTTCCAGGGATTGTGGTCAAGCGTCAAATCAATTGAATGTGTGGTCAGGTCAAACCGGGCTTCCGGATCATCGAAATCAATTTCCTCACCGTGTTCTCCTTCAAATTCCTGCCTGCGGTCACCTTGCCGGGCATAAGACAGGGAAAGGATACCCAACGATTCATTATGCAGCTTGGCAGTGGCCTTCAGGGTATTGTGCTGTACCCGCTGTAATGGACCTCCAAAGTCATAATGAAATTCTCCTTTTTCTTCCGGCCTGCCTCTTTCAATAGCTTCAAAAAAGTCATCCAGGCTTTCTGCATGAGCCCCCTCAAACAAGCCAACGTCTGAGGAAAAGCTGCTGTAACTGATGCCCAATTCCAAATCCTTTTTTTGGTAATTGGTGGCTGCCATGTAGTTGAACTCACTGACCCCGGTATTTTCTAAAAAATATTCAGGCGTGCGGATAGAGCCTGAGCGTTTCAGAGTTCCCTGAACCAAAGTATTTAAGGGAAACTTTTCACTCCATCGTTGCTCAAGCATACCTGAGAAAGCAGCGGTGCCGCCGTTGGAATGGCCAATTGCCTGGAGTTCACCGGTGGTGCCTTTTTCTTTACGCATTGGCCGGGGCTCTGCTATCACTACCCCACCCAAGGCATCCGCACCATAACGGACACTATTGGCACCCATTACCACGCTAATATGATCGGCGCTGAAGGGATCTATTTCCGGGCCATGCTCGGTGCCCCATTGTTGCCCTTCCAGGCGCACGCCGTTGTTTATGATCAATACGCGGTTGCTGTGCAGGCCATGAATGATGGGCTTGGATACATTTGGTCCGGTCGAAAGAGCATCCACTCCCGGCAGGGTTTTCAGTATGTCGCCAAAGGCTTTTCCCTTTTGCATATCGAGGTGACTGCCGGAAAGCACCTGCCTCGATTGAATGTGATGCGGAATGATTGAGCTTCCTATCACGACAACCTTCTGCAACTCCAGTGCCTCATGTGACAGCTGAAAATCCACTTCCACGTTGCCGCTTATGACAATTTCCTTAGCTACATGCGGACAGCCTAAATGGCGGCTCACCACCGTGTAAGTGCCATCGCATATATTGTGGATGTGAAATTTACCATGTTCATCGGTAACGACTCCCAGCCCGGTTCCCTCAATGAGTACCTCAGCAAAAGCTATGGGTTTTTTTGTTTTTGAATCTGTAACAAATCCGCAAAGGCTGGCTTTGCAGTTTTGGGATTGAGCGCTAAGAGTCATTGGCAACAACAACGCGCCCAGAAAGAATATAATTCGGGATGTCTTCATCTCTATATTTTTGTTTTATCCAAAGTGTAGTTTGGAAAATAGATTTTTTAATATACAGGCTGTATTAGGTGTTCAAGAGGTTGAGAATGTTTAGAGGGTTGAGAATCTCAAATTTCTCAACTAAATGCAGCCTAAAACTGCAAATAACAAGTGTTTATCTTGTTCGTGTCAGAAACGGGGATTAAACCCGGGTGGAAGGCAAAATCGATTGGTTCTGGTATTTGACTGGTTTTAAATTGACGAAATCAGATTGACGAAATCAGATTTTTGATTTTCCGAGACGTAAACCGACCGTGTGCGTCCCGGAAAATCAAATCCCGATAGCTATCGGGATACGTCTGAAATCTGAAATCAAAAAACCTTTATAACATAGTACCAATCGACTCTGGGGTGGTAGGAGGGGCTCTTGAGCCGACACCCCCAGAAACTGTTTGTTTATGGAATGTTTGCGTAGCAAAAGAACTAATGGAAGCTTCATTGTACTTGACAACAGTATAAAACTGAGGTGTTGTCAGTTTCGCAACGGAGATGTGTACAAAACATATCAGGCAATCTGAATGGGCGTATTCTTCACTGTGAAGGTGCTTTTCTTGGCCGCTGGCTTCACAGATAGCTGCATCATCACTATGGTGATCCAGCAACAAATGAATCTCACGCAAAGCGGCTGACTGCAGCACAAGCACAGCGAGAAATATGGCCGCAACGGGCCTCATTCTTTTTGAACAATATGTGAAAAGGCTATTCACTTATTTCATGAAAATACAACGCGTTCGCTTTCAGGGCCAAAAGTAATCAATTTTTCAAACAGGCATTTTGTATTAAAAGTTCAGGGCTGTAGTTTTGGAAAAAATTAACTAATGAAAAAATCAGCCCTACTTCTATTCAGCTCATTTCTCTTGCTGTCCATTACCTGCGACAACAAAGTACAAAAGCAAATCGCTGAGCTTCATTCCGCTTCAATGGCGCTTAATGGGGAATTTCTGCCGCTGATGGAAGAACTCAACCAGCGGGCAATCAGCATTAATATTCAGGGACGGGCTTTGACTCAGGAGGAGATGTCTTTTGTCAGCTCGGTAGGATCGCTGGAAGATGAACACAATCATTGGTTGCTGGATATGGAGTCTCTCATGTCCATGCCAGCCAATAAAGAGCGTCTTGAAAAGGAGCAAAAGTCCGACGAAACCATCCTGGCCCTTAAAAATAAAGCCATCGAATTGCTCAAGACCAGATAGTTGGCTTTTAGCCGCACCTTATTTTATCCACCCTTCGCTGATGGCGCCCTCCATCGAAAGAGGTAGTTATAAAGGTGCGCACCATCTTCAGCGCCATTCGTTTGCTGACAAATCTTGCCGGGATAGACAGGACATTTGCATCATTGTGTTGACGTGAGAGTTCAACCAATTCATTATTCCAGCATAAGGCTGCGCGAATACCCTGATGTTTGTTGGCAGTCATACCTGCACCATTGCCACTGCCGCAGAGCACAATACCTAAATCTGCTTTCCCCGATTCAACATTATTGGCAACAGGGTGTATGAAATCGGGATAATCTACCGAAGCTTCGGAATTGGTTCCAAAGTCCAGCACTTCAATACCCTCTTTCCTAAGCAGCTTTATGATGCTATCCTTATAGGGAAATCCAGCGTGATCACATCCTATGGCTATGGTTTTAATTTTCATTTTTTACGTTTCTTTTTACTGTTACTCATTCCAAATTTCCCAAGCCTTTTCTGCCTGATAGGACAACATCTGCAGACCATTTATTATTCTGCAACCTTGTTTTTCAGCTTTACTCAATAAAGTTGTCTTATCCGGATTATACACAAGATCGTAAATATAATGCCCGCTGTTGAGGTGTTCATAAGGAAGATCCGGGCTTTCTTCCACATTGGGAAAGGTGCCCAGTGGGGTTGTATTCACAATCAGTCCAATTCTTTCCATCACATTTTTATCGAGCTCGGCATATACCAATCGGCCTGATTCCTTTTTCCGTGAAACAAATAAAAAAGGAATTTCCAGCTTGTTCAATGTATAGGCAACGGCTTTAGAGGCACCGCCAGTGCCAAGAATTAATGCTTCTGGTTTTCGCTCTTTACTAAATTGATAATGGTCGTAGCTAATGAATTTCTTTAGCGTTTGTTCGAATCCATAGCTGTCGGTGTTGTAACCCTTCAGTTTGCCGTCTTTAACCCTGACACAGTTGACAGCACCAATTTCTCTGGCATCTTTGTTTATATCATCGAGAAACGCCAACACCTTCTGTTTATAGGGAATGGTTACAGAAAATCCCTCCAGTTTGGGATGTTGATTTAGTAAATGAGGCAACTGCTCAATGTTTTCAATGGGAAATAGCTCAAAACGGCAATCTGTAAGATTCTCCTTTTCGAATTTCTCAGTAAAATACTTTTTTGAAAAGGAGTGCCCCAAAGGATAACCTATCAGTCCGAACAATCTTTCTGTATTCATTTTAAACTTGCCAATTTCATGGTGATTAGAAAAAAAGTTCTCCCGCACCTTCTCTCAGAACTTCAAAAGGCTCCGAGGTACAATCTACCAATGTTGAAGGAAGATGTCCGCCCGGGCCACCATCAATCACCATATCCACATGTTTTTCATATTCTTCATGAATTTCCCAGGGGTCGGTCAGGTATTCAAGGATATCATCGTCGGTGCGAAGGGATGAACTCAGGATTGGCCGCCCCAAAGCCTCTACTAATGCGATGGTAATCCTGTTGTTTGGGATTCGGACACCTATGGTCTTTTTCCGGTTCTTGAACAGCTTGGGAACGGAATTATTGGAGCGGAGGATAAATGTGAATGGACCTGGCAGATTGCGTTTTAGTAGTTTAAAAATGTCGTTGTCGAGTTGCCAGGCGTACTCTGCTATCTGGCTGATGTCTTTACATATAAATGAAAGCATGGCTCGTTGCGGATCCAGTTTGCGCAACCGACAAACTTGTTCTACAGCCTTTTGACTATAAATATCGCAGCCTATTCCATACACTGTATCTGTTGGGAATATCAAAACACCACCCTCTTCCAGGATGCTTGTCGCCTGACTGATTAGTCTTTCTTGCGGATTGTCGGGATGTATTTCAACGAGCATATAATTCCTGTGTGGTTTTCTAATTCAAATTGCTGGATAGCAAAAGTATATGCTAAAGGTCAATAAACCCTCCAATAGCCATTTTCTCTCTGGAAATGCTATTGGAATTGCCTATTGTTTTACTATAACGGTGAACATAAACAAGTGCTGCAAGTTATGTGATTAGATTAATGTAATCGCCGAATAAATCTATCGGCTATATTCGCTGTCCCTTTCAACTTAATACAACACCATGCGCTTACTGTCGATTCTTTTACTCTTTTCAACAGGCTTTTTATTGTTTGCCTGCAAAACTGAAGGTAAATACGAGAAATTAATGGACAACCTGACTCAACTTGAAAGTAGAATCAATGAGACGGGAAGACCTCAACCTGCTCAGTTAGATAGCTTAGTCATGTTGTTTGACCAACTCATAACTGCCACAGGAAATGATTCCATGAAAGTCAGATTTATGCTCAGAGCTGCTGAAGCTTCGCGCACAAATTTTAAATTTGATGAGGCAATTAAATACTATGACAGGTTATTAAATGAATTCCCGGCTTCCAAAGATGCATCACAGGCCCTATTCATGAAAGGATTCATTGTTGAAAACGACTTACTCGATATTGAACAGGCCAGGCAGATTTACGAATCATTCATCAAATCCTATCCAGACCATGAATTGGCAGATGATGCCCAGTTTTTACTGGATAACCTGGGTAAGAGTGACGAGGAAATCATCAGGGAATTTGAAGCCAAACAACAGGCAAAATAACGTACTTCATTTTACTTAAACATTTAACCAAAACCCGTTGAGTTATGGAGACCAAACACGCTAACAAATATCAGGAAATGCAGGACAGTTCCCGCGTCTGGATCTACCAGTCCATCCGGGAATTCAATGAAATAGAAACCATCTCGCTCAAAAATGATTTAGCCCAATTCGCACAATCATGGGTAAGCCATAATCAACTGCTTACAGCTGTGGGTGATGTACTCTACAACCGATTCATTGTGTTGATGGTAGATGAGTCCTATGTGGGTGCTGGTGGTTGTTCAATTGACTCCAGTGTTTACTTTCTGAAGCAGATTGAGTTCAGATACCGGACGGAACTATTCGAACGGCTCAACTTTGCATGGTTGGAAGATGAGGTGGTGCGCACCGCATCCAAAGATGAGTTTCGAAAGCTGTTCGAGAAAGGCCTGATTTCTGATGAAACTCCGGTATTCGACAATCTGGTTAGCACAAAAGAAGAATTTGAATCTGAATGGATAAAACCATTGGCAAAGAGTTGGCATAAGAAGGTTATGTGAGCAAAAGAAGATTTGAGGATTTGAAGAACTGAGAAAGTGAAGTTTGTAATGAGTCAAGAAAAAAGTAGCCAAATTGTTTTCTTAACCACTTGAAAATCAGCTGGAATATTTTTGCCTTTTGCCTTTTTAATTTTGCCTTCTTATTTAAATGGGTTATAGGATTCTAAAAAGTTGATCATGTTTGGAAAAGTCAAAAAATGGTTGGGTATTGAAGGAGTAAAGATTGAATTGGAACTCCCCGAAATTGCTTTTGAAGAAATAGGGGCTGTAAGTGGACAGATTCGCTTTTTTTCAAAAAATACCCAAACCGTTAGTTCAATCTCAGTAGTCATGATTGAACGTTATACCCGTGGCAGAGGAAAAGAAAAATTAGTTGATGAATACCTGTTGGGACAAATAACACTGGACAGGAAAATAGAAGTACCAGCTGATGATCCAGTCGCTATTGAATTCACGCTCCCATTCGAAAGGATAATTGCCCCCATGGATGAATTCGCCAAAAAGAATTTCTTGAACAAGAATCTAGCGAAAGCCGCCCGGTTTATCAGCAATGTAAAATCAGAATTCAGACTGGAAGCAGAAGCAAAAGTAGAAGGCACAGCCCTGAATCCTTTTGATAAAAAGTCCATCCAGCTTATAGAAAAGTAACAACTCAATAACACTGAAAAGTACCAAGCTTTACTACGAAATGGCATAAGAAGTCAGCCTGCATTTTACCCTAAGAATCTGCCGAATATCTTCAATTCCCACTTCATAAGGTTTATAAACAGTATCATTGTCGGAAATGAGCCTTAGTTGCAGCCCCCCGGTAGATTCATCCCTGAATTGGTGAATGCGCTTTGCAACAACCACATCTGTCACGATGACATAGACATTATTATCCCGAAGCGGATCTCCCCTTTCCAATGGCTCACACACCACGATATCGCCATTTGTAATAGTCGGGTACATACTATCACCAGTAATTTCGAAGGCAAGCAAAGTGCCTTCCAGGTTCGGAATGGAAAACTTAGGTAATTCTGACAAATAGCTTTGGTCTTGATGCTCCAAAGCATATCCTGCCATAGCCCTGTTAGGGACAAGTGTGATATTGGAGCGAGGGCTGAACTCCCGTTCGGATAGAGCACGGATACTGTAAGGCTCGTCATTATTTGTTTTGAACATCTTTTCATGAAATCCAAACATGAAGTTGGCATCAATCTTAAAAATCTCAAACAATTTGTGCAGTTGCTCCACGGTAATATTTCTGTCACCCTTCAGAATGCTGTTGATGACATGATTATAGGTACCCAATTGGTTAGCAATGTCCGATTTGCCTTTGATGAGCCTTCTTTTTTCCAATTCGGCAAAGACCTTTTTAAACTGTTGATTTACAATGTTGTCAGAAAAATTTCCCATTTATCTTAAAAAAAATGTTTATTTAAATTTGCTTTTACAAACTTTTTGTTTTAAATTTGCCTTGTAAATAAAAACAAACAACAAGAACATGCATCCGGAATGACTTAAAGATACAAATAGTTTTCTAAAACCGTGAAATTATGAACCATCGTCAACAAAAAAGTTTTGCCTCCGGTAGCATTCCGTCAAATAACCAGTCTGTAATGGTGTATCCAATACTCCTGGTTATGTGGATTTTCAAAAAGACTTTCCAACTGCTTGAATATCTCTGGGTCATTGCCAAATACCAATTTTATAAGAATACCGCTGTAGCACCCAGTAGTATCCGTTTACCCTGGTCCAAATTGCTTGTTATTGGTTTGCTGGCATTCATCGCTTTCAGGAGGGAAAAAATAAGTACCAGCCAAAACACTGCACAGATAACGCATTTCGGGGCAGTACCCTTCGCAGGTGAGCCATCCTACTTGCCGGAAGAGGCACGCGAAAGGCCTATAGCAAAATTGGTCACACTGTTTGAATCAAAAGATCCTTTCGCCGATGCTGAAAGCGATGACGACAAGACGAAAAATGTGAAAGCCTATATCCGCCGCTTTAAACATGTAGCTGAGGCCGAGCAGGAAAAATTCGGCATTCCTGCAAGCGTTAAAATGGCTCAGGCCATTGTGGAAAGCAATGCCGGTAAAAGCAAATTATCCAAACAAAACCACAATCACTTTGGGATAAAGTGTTTTTCCAGGTCCTGCAAAAAAGGTCATTGCACCAATTTTGGTGACGACAGCCACAAGGATTTCTTCAGGAAGTACGAAACTAACTGGGAAAGTTGGAGAGCACACTCCCTGCTCATTACCAACGGTAAATACAATTCCTTGCTCAAGCATGGAAATGATTACAGAAAATGGGCAAAGGGACTCAAGAAATTGGGTTATGCCACAGCAAGAGATTATGAAGAAACACTAATCGCAACAATCGAAAAATACCAGTTGGACGAGTTAGACAATTAGTACGTCATAAGGTTACCTAAGAAAATTAGTTTTCTCATGTATGTTCTGGGTGTGACCGCTCTCTGTGAACGGCAGAGTTGCGGTCTTTTTTTATGTTGTTCATTCTGCGATTCTGCATGAAGAAAAGGCTCCATACCAGCATGATAGCCAGAAATCCGAGAAAGAGTATTATGAGGAAGGCCTTATTGGTATATCGTTGAAGGAGGAATACGAGTATGATGAAAATGATATTGACTATCACCAGTACTGAAGTTGCCTGCATATGACTTAAACCTGCATCAATGAGCAAATGGTGTAAATGAGAGCGATCCGGAAGAAGCGGGTGTTTGCTCTGCAAAATGCGGATGGTAAAAACCCGAAGAGTATCAAAAAGTGGCAATATCAGAATTCCAATGGCTACTGCCGGTGCCGCAGAAATCTTGTAATAATGTTCAGGCTCCAAAATGGCATTCAGTTCCACAAAATTTATGGCCAGTATAGCGCAAATCATTCCTAACAGTAAGGCGCCGGTGTCCCCCATAAAGATTCTGGCCGGAGTAAAATTGAACTTGAGAAAGGCAATCGTGGATCCTGATGTTGAAAGCGCCAGAATGGCTAAGTCATACCTTTTTATCAGAAGGAACCAAACTCCAAGAATGGTACACACCAATACAGCTATGCTGCCCGACAATCCATTTATGCCGTCAATCAGGTTGATTGCATTGATGATTACTATGATTGTAAATGCCGTAAGAACTACCCCAAAGTAAGATGCGACTTGCGTAAAACCCATAACGCCATGTAAACTTGTCAGCATCACATTGGACTTAAATATCAAGATGACTGCGGCGAGGATTTGAATGATCAACTTTTTATTAAAACTGATTCCTACAATGTCATCCTTGACACCCACAAGAAATATCAGGATAAATGCAGCCATCATATACTGAAGCTCACCTCCGTATTGTGTAAAGGGTGTCCAGAGTATGACGGAGAACAAAACACCTGCGAAAATGGCAATCCCACCCAACCGTGGTGTATTTACTGTATGGGAGGCTCTCGCCCCCGGTTCATCAAACAATCGTTTGGCAACCGAAACTCTTATAATAGGGGGTATTACAAAATAGGTCAGCGAGAAAGCTGTAATAAAACTTAAGATAACATCGTAGTCGTACATAGGTGCTGGGCTGTGATTACACAAATGTAATAAGTGAATGTTTAGGTCATGCCATTATTATTGTTTATTTAGTAACAGAAACTTATTAACAACTGCTTGAACAAAGGTCTTTTGTTATTTTTGCCAGCGGCATAAATGCAGCCCGGGAGCTTATTGTTCCCGTTAATTTTTTCTGATGAGTTTCAAAACTAAGATAGACCCGGCCAAACTACCTTCGCACATTGCTATTATTATGGATGGCAACGGGCGTTGGGCGAAGGAAAAAGGAATGCCCCGCGTATTTGGCCACCGCAATGGCGTTAAGTCGGTCAGGGAGGCTACTGAATCAGCTGCTGAGTTAGGTATTAAGTATCTGACTCTATACGCTTTTTCCACTGAAAACTGGAATCGACCTGAAACTGAAGTCAATGCTCTGATGTCTCTGCTCGTCGAAACCATCAAGAAGGAAATTAAAACACTGAACGAAAATAAAATACGCCTTCAGGCAATCGGTGATTTATCCAAGCTTCCTTCCAAAAGCAGGGAAGCTCTTTTGTGGGCCATCAATGAAACCGAAACCAATGACCGCATGACCCTTATTCTCGCCCTTAATTACAGCGCGAGATGGGAATTGGTGGAGGCTGCCAGAATTATAGCTTCAAAAGTTCAGGGAGGCGAACTGGAGCCCAGCCAGATTAATGATACTGTGTTTGCATCTTCACTTTCAACCAAAGACATTCCTGACCCGGAACTACTGATACGCACTTCTGGTGAAAACCGCATCAGCAATTTCCTGCTTTGGCAAATAGCTTATGCTGAATTGTATTTCACACCCACTTTATGGCCGGATTTCAGAAAAGAAAACCTTTATGAGGCCATCGTCGATTTTCAGAAAAGGGAAAGGCGCTTTGGCAAAACAAGTGAGCAATTAAAAACCAAACTTTAAATTTCCTCAAACATATTTCCCTGTTTGACTTCAGGCAACAATCTGAATGACTTGCGGTGTTCCGGTGTTTCTCCATGTTTTAAAATCCCACTTCGATGAAGGGCTGTTGGGTATCCTCGATTCAACTCCCACCCATAGCCAGGGTATTTTTCAGCCAATTGCTCCATGTAATCATCCCGATGAGTTTTCGCCAATACAGAGGCTGCTGCAATGGACATGTATTTGCCGTCTCCCTTCACGATGCATTGATGAGGTATTCCAGGATAAGGTCGAAACCGGTTACCATCGATGAGCAAAAATTCAGGTTTGGTCTGTAATTTTTGAACCGCCAAATGCATAGCTTTTACCGAAGCCCACAAGATGTTCAACTCATCTATTTCAGCAGGGGGCACTTGTGCCACAGCCCAGGAAATGGATTCTTTTTCTATGGTGCTTCGAAGTGAGTTCCTTTGCTTTTTGGACAGTTTTTTAGAGTCATTCAGATCGGAGCAGCCAAAATCCTTTGGCAGAATAACAGCCGCAGCGAATACTGGTCCTGCCAAGCAACCTCTGCCGGCTTCATCGCAGCCAGCCTCCAACATCTCTTTATGTAAAAAAACTTCCAGCATCAACTCAACGCATAATTATAATATTCCTTTTCCCATGAACTCAAACCATTCAAACCATCTTCAAACCATTCAAACCACCTTCAAACCATTCAAACCACCTTCAAACCATTCACCCCGAGTACTCGGGGCAAACTACCATCAAACAATTCAAACTACTAGTTCGCTACCCTCTGAAACGGCTTACCTGCAATCAGATTGGCGTAGTTGCCAATAACGTTACTCAGAACTCCCAGCAGTACTCCCAATGAAACCAGGCTGGGATGAAAAGCAGATGCCACCACCGATACCGAGGCTGGACCGCCAATGTTGGCCTGGCTGCCGATGGCAGCAAAATGCCAGGGTGCCTTAAAAATACGAACCGATGCGAAGAGAATACCCAAGTGAATGACCAGCCATCTGTGCCCATCAGAATGGTTATCAGGCCGGGTCGGCTTATTTTTAACAAATCTGGCAGATTGATAATGGCTGTCAGTATGATGAGGCAAAGCGGAAGGGCGCTGTCCATAGCCAGAAGGCGAACCGTTTTATCGGGCTGCATCAATCCACTGTTCACTGCAACAGCTGGAAGTAAGTACAGCAGCAAGATAGAGGGAACCCATTTGTAAAAGTTGGCGAAGAACCCGCTTTCTTTCTTTGCCGACCAGACCACAAACAAGGTTACGGTCAGTACGAAAACGACAGATATGATGTTGGTTTCCATTCGCCAAGATGACCATTATTTCTGTAGTGAAGCTGAATTCCACACCTTTTTTATTGAACCAAAAACAAAACCCCCACTGTACTGAACAGCAGAGGTTTTATCTATGAATGCCTGGTGAATCATTTGGGAATAGCCCCAGGCTACAAAATGCAGTTATCAGTTGAATTCAAACGGCACTCTAACCAGGGTATCGTCCCAGCCAATAACCATATCGGCACCTTTATCAGTTTTCTCAAAAATAATGGCAAAGGCTTCAACAACGGAAGGGGTTTTCGCAGTAGGAACTTTGAAACGAAGTACATCCGCAGAGTCTTTGTAGCTGTATGCACCCCACTGATTGATTTCAGAATTCAGGATAATGGTCCAGTTATCTTTTTCCGGAATGGTAAAAAGCGTGTAAGTGCCGGCCTTAATGGTATTGGTGCCTAATTTGACATCCTTGCCAAAGGTAATTTCAGTGGCTTCGTTCGCTCCGGTCCGCCATACCTTGCCAAATTCCACCAATGCACCGAATACCACCCTGTCGTTCTTTTGAGGTCTTCCATAAACGACCTTCAAAACAGGATTGGGTCCGCGGCGGGGATACAAAGTAATGTCAGCCGGACTCTTATCCAGCGGAGGAAATTGCTGCGCGATCGAAATTTCACTGATAGACACTACAGCAAAAAAAGTGAGCAGACTCAGGAATAAAAGCTTTTTCATAATTGAGTATTGATTAGTTGAATTTTGTTGACGTTCCAGTAAACAAGACAAAATCGATTTAGTTAGTATCAGACCGTAATTTAAACATGTTGGTTACGAAGAGGGACACAGAGAAAACGCCGAGATTCGCAGAGAGTTAGCTTGAAATTTCCGTTATACAAAAGCCCAAAAACGTATGACTCTCTCGAAACATAGTGATCAAGCCACTCAACCGAAGGATTCGGGGTCAAACAACTCAAACCACCTTCAAACAATTCAAACCACTCACCCCGAGTGCTCGGGGCAAACTATTTCGAACCAGGTCTATAAGTTTTCACCGCCCTTTTCTCCACGTCCTCGCGATAATAAGCCACTTCCTTAAAATTGGCATCGGCATAGCGTTGCGCTTGATCTGTGAAATGTGGTGAGTTGGGATCTCCACTTTGTCCTCCAGCCAGCACACTTTTGGCTTTTACTTTCGGACCAAACTCCACCACTGCGACAAAACTATTGCCGGAGGTACCATAGATGCGCTTGGTTCCTTCTCCGCGACGCGCACCATAAGATGCCAGGGCTCCCCACCTGCCCGATGCAAAGCCAATAGGAATACTCGGTTTGCTGTCATCGAACTTCAATTCGATATCGCCAGTCAGCCTTTGAAAGCGGTTGATTTCACCCCATGGAGTGTCCCATTTTCCAAAATCTGACACCAGGTTGTCGAAAGCTTCTTTGAACATGGCCAGTTTTTCGGCATCAGGTGAATCTGTTCCGAAATAAACAGTTCGCTCCATTCCCCTCAAACCATCGGGTGCCTTTCCTTTCTCTTCGTAAAGCGTGCCGTAGTAGTAAGCCAGAGACATAGGAACAGATTCCACTGAAGTCCTAAAATCCCAACTGCGCAATGATTCAATAGCGAGAGCAAGTGCAGGGTCCTTCTCCCGGGAATTGTCGTAGGCTTTTACCAAGCCGGGAATAATGGCTTCAAAACCTGGCAGCCATGGGTCGTAGGCCGTTTCTATCAGTTTGTCGAGGGTATATCCTTTTCTTTCCTTCAGCAGTTTCACCGCATGAATTCCCCTGAAATTTTCACCAGGCAGGCGCATGTAAACCGGATAATCCTGCTCACGGGGGCTATCCTCACCCGCTGCTGTAAAGGGCGTAGAGTTGCAGTTTTGAATCCAGCCTACCGGCGGATTGACAAGAACGATACATTGGTCAACTTCATGAAGCCCCTGCCAGTCGGTAGCAGGATTACTGCCATCTATGGGTTTGGAATAGTCGAACTGCTCATCGCGCTTTGGAACGAAATTACCGTGAAAATAGGCGATGTATCCATCCGCATCAGCATAGACTGTATTGTTGGAGGAGTTCGTGCGGATGTTCATCATTTCCTTGAATCCGTCAAAGTTGCTCTGTTTGGTACGGGTAAAAGACTGAATCAGCGCATTTACAGGATCCCACATCATGGCAGTGGCTACCCAGTTGCCATCAATGATATGGGTGACAGGGCCATGGTGGGTCCGGTAAATTGGGAACTTTGCCTCCTTCATCTGACTCCCGGATTTGTATTTTAGCTTTACTTCAGTTTTGAAAACATCCCTTTTTTCATCACCAAACTGGTAAACCAATTTGCCGTTTTCTTCACTTACTTTCTCCACAAATTCATCCATTACGTCAGTATAGCTGGAAGTGTGCATCCAACCGGTTTTTTCATTGAAACCCTGATAGACAAAAAACTGACCCCATGTGACGGCCCCATAAGCATTCAATCCTTCTTCGCTCACCACATGTATCTCAGGTCTGAAATAAAAGGAAGTATGCGGATTAATCAGCAGCATGGCATTACCGGACTCGGTCAAATTGCCCGAAATCGCAAAGCCATTGGAACCTTGCGGTTCAGCCATAGCCAATAAGTTTTCTTCCTCCGCTCTTTCCTTCATACCGTAGGACTTTTTCCCTTCGTAAAACGCCTTGATGCCTCGAACCGACACTCTTTCAATGTCGCCGCCAATGGAGCCTTCACTGAAATACATAGGCATCCACGGCTCGAAGCGGGTCAGCAATTTGGGTTTTACTTCCGGATGTGTGTACAGGTAGTAGTTGATGCCATCGGCAAAGGCATTGCAAAGTTTTTTCAGCCAATCCGGACTATTGTTATACTTTGCTTTAGCTTCCTCTTCCGTCATGAATAACCTGGCTCTTAAATCGCTGTACAATTGCGATTCACCCTCTACTTCTGCCAGCCTGCCGATAGCCCAAATGTAGTTGCGCTCCACCCGTGGAAAATCATCTTCGCATTGAGCATACAACATTCCGAATACCGCATCGGCATCGGTTTTCCCATAAATATGCGGTACGCCAAAATCATCGCGGATGATGGTGACGTTGGCGGCCTGTTGTTCCAACCTGGAAACGTCCAGGGAGGGTTGGGTGCTTTTGCAGCTGAAAAGAAAAAGAACCAAGAACAAATAGAGGAGTTTCTTCATGACCTGAATTTTTGCTGCCAATTTAATAATAGTTTGAAGTAATATGGTTCGTAGTTCATTGCTTCTTATAGTTGAAGTCAAGCCGCTAACAATAATCTCTTTGTACCCAATGGAACAAGCATCACTGAACCCTCGGGCGTTCATATTGTTGTTTTGCAACGTAGTCAAAAGGTTGATGAAATAGAGAGAGTTGAGGAGGTTGAGAGGGTTGAGAATAACCCCTGTCAAATCATCAACCATCTCAACCTCCTAAACTTTAAAAACAAGATTAATCATGTTCGATTTTCAAAAGCAAGTCATAGAACGCAGCAACACAATACCCGTGCTGGTGGACTTTTGGGCACCCTGGTGTGGCCCTTGTCGCATGCTCGGGCCGACACTGGAACAATTGGCCGGAGAGCAAAAAGATAAGTGGGAATTGGTAAAGGTAAACACCGAAGAACAGCAGGAATTGTCCATTGAGTACGGCATCCGGAGCATTCCCAACTGCAAGTTGTTTCACAATGGAGAAGTCATCGGTGAATTTTCCGGAGCGCTCCCAAAATTTCAGTTGGAGCAATGGTTAAAAGCCAACCTCCCGAATCCCTCACAGGGTGCTCTCAATGAGATTCTGCAAGCAGCGAACTCAATTCCACCTGAGGTATTGGCAGCCCGGCTTTCGGAATTCGTGGCAGCACATCCCGACAGCAAAGAGGCAAGGCTGGTACTCGCAAGGTTGTTTGTGTTTGTGCAACCTGAAAAAGTGGAGGGCCTCGTCAAAGATATTTACCCTGGAGATGCTGAGTTTGACCTGGCTTATGATATCAAGGTGCTATCCCGTTTGATGTTATTCCATAACGAAAACGGTTCTCCTGCGGCAAGCCACCTCGCAGATGCAAAAAGGTCACTGGCATTGGGTGACGAAGACGAGGCTATTCAGGAAATTATCGCCGCTACCATGGCAGATAAAAGTTTTCTGAACGACCTGCCCAGAAAAGCAGCTATTGCGTTGTTCCATATCTGGGGCAATAACCACGAACTGACCAAAAAATACCGCCGCCGTTTTGATATGGCGCTGTATTAATACCAAGGCAGTATCTGGTGATAATGAGGGTCTGACTGCGAGTCAGGCCCTCATTATGCTATTACAGTAAACTTGGTTTGATGTACGAAATATGATTATCCCGAATACCGGGACAGGCTATGATTTTTGATTTTTGATGGGAAACGCCAGGGTTGCTTGTAGTTGAAAACAATCGCCAATATTCAATCTGACATCACATCAAAAATCAAAAATCATTTGTTCGTCAATCGTCAATCATAAAAGAACTGAGGGCCTGCCGGATAGCCAGACCCCAATTTCCCACTGCAATAATGAGGGTCTGACTGCGAGTCAGGCCCTCATTAGGCTTAATTGCATATTATTCCCCGTCCCATTTCCGCACTTTATACTCTGTACGGTCATGACTATCCTCACCGCCATAAATCAGGGTGCGGCTTTTGACTTTTCCATCAGTAAGTGCCGAGAAATAATTCAGACCTTTGATGTGTTGGGGAAGTATTGTCTGAGAGGATTTGATTTCGAAAATTTCGAAACTTCCACCTTTTTTAGTCAACAAATCCACTTCATGGCCATTAGAATCTCGCCAAAACCAATAATTCCGCAACAAATACTGATGATGGTTCTTTTTTAGAATATCTGCGACAACGAGATTCTCAAAAAAGCGACCAATTAGATTAGGGTCTTCAATATCTACTACCTGGCGCGCATCAAGCAGGAAAGCTGCTAAGCCAACATCATAAAAATAAAGCTTGGGTGTTTTCACTATGCGCTTACTGAAATTTTCAAAGTAGGGAGGAAGCTGAAATACGATATAGCTGCTCTCCAGAATTGAAAGCCAGGATTTAGCTGTAGGCTGAGTGATTCCACACTCGTTCGCTAAATTGTTCATGTTGAGCAATTGCCCCGTTCGGGCAGCACAAAGCCCAATGAAATTTTGAAAGCGCTTCATGTCCTGCACATTCAACAAATCAGTTACATCACGTTCAATGTATGTTTGAATGTAATTGGAATAGTATATCGCCGGATCGATACTTCTATCAAATATTGCCGGGTAAAATCCTTTGAGTATGGCTGATTTCCATTCACCGGAAAACCATCCAGCCTTTTTTAACTCAAATGAGTCAAAAGGCAACAATTTAAATAACGCGACCCTACCAGCAAGACTTTGTGTTATACGCTCAAGCAGATGGAAATTCTGAGAACCTGAGAGTATAAATTGTCCCATTTGCCCACTTTCGTCAACTTTAGTCTGCAGATATGAGAAAAGGTCAGGTGCCCTCTGTACCTCATCAAAAATGACCTTGGAATCATATTTCCTTAAGAAACCGACAGGATCATCGGTTGCAAATTGGCGCTCATCTGTATTTTCCAGTGAAACGTAATGGTAGTCTGGAAGAATATTTTTCAGAAGAGTTGTTTTGCCAGACTGTCTTGGCCCGGTCAGTGCCAAGATGGGGTATTTTGAAAGTAGAGAAAGAATGGGAACCTCGACCTGGCGGGCAACAAATGGCATCTGTATTTTTTTGATACCAATGTACACTAATTTTGAAATTGCACAAGAAAAATTTTGAAATTACACGGAATAAATTTTGAAATTGCATAAAAACGCCTTTCTCTTATTTCGAATAATTCTTTTAAAGACAGGGTTTAGGTGCCCCGATTTAAAAATTCAGGAGAAGATTTGATTTACGATATCTGATTATCCCGAATACCGGGACAGGCTATGATTTTTGATTTTTGATGGGAAACACCATGATTGTTTGTAGGTGAAGTCAATCGCCCATATTCAATCTGACATCACATCAAAAATCAAAAATCATTTGTTCGTCAATCGTCAATCATAAAAGAACTGAGGGCCTGACGGACAGCCAGACCCCAATTTTGTGCTATTGCCCTTCAATCGGCGGTGCTCCCACTTCCGATAGTGCTTTTTCCAGCTGAGGAATATCCTTCTCAGCTATTTTTTCCAGTTTTGGCATGATGTCATCGATTTGTTTCTGAGCCATTTCCAGATTCTGACGATGCAGAGCTGTTGGTCCGTAGGTTGTCGATATGCCGCTGAATGCGACCCTCATGCGGCTTCGGAAAGTAGTGGCATCCAATTCACCAATTTCATCTTTGGATGGACTGCCGTTCATTTCCTGGTTAATGGCCTGCAATTCCTTTTTGACATTGAAGAGTTTCATAGCCAAATCTTTGCTCTCTTTTTCAGCCCTCGACAGGGCGGTTTGCATGGCATTGACCTTTTTGGTGCAATTGTCCAATAAATAGGTAGCCGCATCCATAGAAGTCTGGAAGGCCTCCATATCCGAACGGTAAGCGGCAATGACTGCATCCGGTATTGCAGGGAGAGAACCTTCTCTCAGTGGCACCACTTCAAAAGGCATGGCAGCTGAGAGGTCCATCTGCACGCCTTCCACTTCTTTGGACAAAGTAACAGTGTATTTTCCCGGACTAACAGGCAGGCCACCGCCGCCAAAGCGACCGCCACCGCCGCCACCACCGCCACCGCCACCTGTTTGTCTTTCAAGGGAAATAGCACTCTTCGAATTGGCTCTCAGGTCCCAGGCAACGCGGTGGAATCCTTTGTTGTAAGGTCCTTCAAGTTTCCTCACGATGTTGCCATCGGTATCTTTTACAGTCAGGTAAATCTTTGCCCTTTCCTGATTGCGTTCAGCATCCAGAGCATCCCAACCGGGGAACGGTACATCCTTATTGTCTTTAACCAGTTCCCTTTCTTTCTTTTGCCTTTCGCCCTTCAGTGTGGTTGGTGATTCAGCAAGATGGTAGGTAAACACAGCTCCAAACGGTGGATTGTCCGCAGCGTAGTCAGAAGCTCCCTGTGCACTTACTTTCGACCGAGGCTGATACCACAGCGCTTTTTTAGTTGCAAATAAGGTGGCCTCCTTTTTCATCTGCTCTTCAGAAACTTCGCGCAAAACACTGTAATCGTCGAGAATGTAAAAGCCGCGGCCAAAGGAAGCCGCCACCAAATCATTCTCCCTGCGCTGAATGGTAATGTCGCGGAAAGAAATGGTTGGCACCCCACCTTTCAGTTTAGTCCATTGCTGACCACCATTGATGGTGAAATAGATGCCAAACTCAGTTGCGGCGAACATAAGTCCGGGTTTCACATGGTCCTGAACAACCCTCCAAACCAAAGTCCTGTCAGGGATATTACCCTTAATCGATTGCCAGGTTTTACCACGGTCAGTGCTTTTGAGCAGATAAGGAGTAAAATCACCGTATTTGTGGTTGTCTAATGCAATATAAACTGTATTCACATCGAAGAGGTCAGCGCGGATGTCATTGACAAATGCGGTAGCTGGCACTCCGGGCATGGTACCTACTTCCACTTTGCGCCATGTTTTTCCTCCGTCTTCTGTAACCTGAACAATACCGTCGTCAGTGCCTGCGTAAATCAGTCCGGCCATTTTTGGCGATTCAGCCAATGAAGTGATGCTGTTGTAATTGGACATAGCATTCACGTCCCAGTTGGCATCCCAGCTCCATGTTTTTCCCATTAGTGGCAAACTCATTCGTTCCTGGTTTCGAGTCAGGTCGCCGGAAATAGCGGTCCAGCTATCACCGCGGTCGTATGACCTCCACACCCGTTGCGAAGCAAAATAAAGTGTCGTAGAGGAATGAGGGCTCACCAATATGGGAGCATCCCAGTTGTAGCGCTCAGGAGGTTCATTGATTCCGTTTTGTGGCTGAATAAAAACCTGCTCACCGGTAGCATGATCAATCCGGTGCAAACCTCCCTGCTGGGTCTGAGCGTACATGATATTGGGGTTGCCGGGCTCCGTTGCTGATTGGTGGCCGTCTGCACCGAGGGTTTTCCACCAGTCTGCATTGCGGATGCCATGCGAATTGTCGGTGCGGGAAGGCCCGCCGTGCGAGCCGTTGTCCTGAGTCCCGCCATATACAAAGTAGAATGGTTCGGCATCATCTACAGCCACCTTGTAGTACTGAGTTATGGGCAGGTTTCCGAAGAAACGCCATGTTTCTGCAAGGTCAAAGCTTTCATACAAGCCGCCATCACTTCCCAACATGATATAATCCGGGTCGCTTGGCTTAAATGCTATATCGTGGTTGTCGACATGTTTTTCATTTTCACTGAGCATGCGGTAAGTCTTACCTCCATCGTCAGAGACAATGGTGCGAACGTTCATGAGGTAAATGCGGTCGAAATTGTGTGGGCAGGCGAAAAGCTCCTGATAATAATGCGGCCCGGTGCCACCTGAAACGGCATCACTTTGCTTGCGCCAGGAGGAACCCCGGTCCGTGGATTTATAAATCCCGCCCGTTCTGCGGTCTAACTCAATGGCTGCATAGAGTACATCGGGTTGCTGAGGAGAAATGGCCAGACCAATTTTACCCATATTGGACTTTGGCAAACCACTGGAAAGCTTTTCCCAGGTGTCGCCACCATCATTACTCCTGTAAAGGGCTGTGTTCGGGCCACCACCCATATAAGAAGCAACTGTCCTGTGGCGTTGCCAGGTTGCGGCATACAGGCGATTGGGGTCGCGAGGGTCATAGACGACTTCCGTCACGCCGGTCCATTCGTCGTCACCCAATGTCTTTTTCCAGGTGGCACCACCATCGGTGGATTTGTACAATCCTCTTTCGCCGCCCTTGCTCCACAGCGGTCCCTGGGCTGCCACCCAAACAATGTTGGAGTTTTGGGGATGCACCACTACGCGGGTAATATGTTCCGATGCTTTCAAACCCATGTTTTTCCATGTTTTTCCACCGTCCATACTTTTATATACTCCATCTCCATATCCAACATGGCGCCCCCCTTTATCTTCACCGGTACCTACCCACACCGTGTTCGGATTATTGGGGTCAATGCTGACACAGCCAATGGAATAGGAAGGCTGGTCGTCAAAAATTGGCGTAAAGGTTACACCGGCATTAACGGTTTTCCAAACCCCGCCGGATCCGACTGCGATGTACCATACATTTTCGTCCTGTGGATGAATGGCAATGTCCGCTATCCGTCCGGAAGTGAATGCAGGCCCAATATTCCTGACTTTAAGCCCGCTAAACATGTCATCAGAAAATGAAGCGGCTGGTTTATCCCCTGCCGGGGCTGCCTGTCGCTGTGGGCGCTGCGCCAGCAGCAACGTACTAAACAAAGTAAAAATGATTAGAAGAAGGGTGTTTACTTTCATTGGTATTAGATTTTATGATGAGCAAATGAATGAGCAAACATGCATCTCCCATTAAATTGGGAAAGTCCTAAAGCTAATAATTAGTATGGATTTTTGACCACGTGCCAAACATTCTATTGTATGGTTTGAAATCGACAAGACATTTTTTTTAGTACAATAGATAGTTTGTTCGCTTATTGACAATCAGGAACTTCGATTAATTTTTAGTTGCAAAACAAAATCAAACAAAGGACTGATTCGGAAAGAAAATGTTTTGCAATTTGACTAAAAGACTATTAATTGATTACTTTGTGTTTTCGAATTTTGATACACTTTGGTCTGTTAGCTCACTCACAAAACCCTTTACTTGAACCAACCTCTCCGAGAAATTTTACTGAAAGCAATCGTTAACGTGTGGTCCTTTGTACCTGGGGATATTGATTTTCAATAGAATATCACTTTTCTCCGAAATTCAGCAAACCTGTTGTATCAACCTGTATGGGAAGATAGAACACTAAAACACCCAGAATTTGGATTTCTGGGGGTAACACAATTAATCTATAAACCTGGAATTCGCAGGAAATTAACCTGCGATACCGCAAACACACACTTATGAATGAGCCTTTACTTTGCCCGGCAAAGTCATCGTCATTTTATTGTTGGTTTAATTCCCAACGTAAAATTCTGACAACACTGACTTTGATTATGCTGTCGATGTTTTTATCCCTTCAAACATTTGCACAGCCAAAATCTACTTCACTGAACTCAACATCCACAACCTGTACGGAGCTTGCCTCTGTTGGCCCACATCAAATAAAATTTATTGATGTTAAGTACAGCACAAGCGGATGCAGTTCCACCTGGTTTTATGAAATTAAAACGGACAATAAAAAAGGTACTAGAGCAATTAGCCATTTTCTTTTTGGACAAAAGGATAATTGCAGCACTTGCTTGGGAAAGCAGGAACATGTATTAAGTGCCGGTTTTTGGAACGGAACGGACTTTAATAATCTTACACCATGCTCTTGTAAGTTACCGGTTGGAACGGATCCTACCACTGGATACTGCGGCTTAAAGTTCGATCAATCCCTGGAGAACGGAAAAACCTACTATATCTATTTCACCCTGAACGGTAAATACACAAAAGGTTGTTTGGATTTTGTAGTTAAAGCTGGTCAGAATATTCACACCACCAAAGTAGTAGGCCCTACCTGCCAGACTATACCGGAAATCTGCAATGGTCTGGATGATGATTGTGATGGATTGGTGGATGAAGGATTTGATGCCGATGGCGATGGCATTGCTGATTGCTATGATAATTGCCCAACAAAACCTAATCCAAGCCAAACGGATACTGATGGCGACGGCTTCGGTGACGCTTGCGATAACTGCCCGACAAAGCCTAATCCAAGCCAAACGGATTCTG
>CAYRDX010000062.1:0-23506 GCA_964423205.1 uncultured Saprospiraceae bacterium
TGTTTAGGGGTTTTTTTATTCAATTAACCCATTCAATTTAGCTTTTTTTCAAAGTAGAATTACTGGGCTGCTCCATTGTTTTAAACCTTGCCATGCTTTAAATTCTCTGTGCCAAAATGGCAAGGCTATAAAAAAAATAAACACAGGGTAGCCGACAGACAAATGACGCAGGAAGTGAATATTCTGTGCATGTTGTTTTAATAAAAAGATATCAGGCATCCATACTGCCCTTACTTCAGTTTCGGGGACGATAACATAATCGTTTAAAACCCGAAAAGACGCGGCAGCCACAGGCTGAGCCATGGAACGTAAGTCACCAGCATCAGCGCTACAATCATAGCTATAAAGAGTGGCAGCAGGGGTTTTATAACCTTTTCGATGGTTGTACCTGCCACCCCGACGCCCACAAACAGGATAGAACCCACCGGTGGCGTACAAAGGCCAATACATAAGTTCATTACCATAATAATCCCGAAGTGAATGGGGTCGATGCCCAGTGATTTCACTACTGGCAAAAATATCGGGGTGAAAATGAGTACGGCAGGAGTCATGTCCATGAATACGCCCACAAACAGAAGGGTCAGGTTAATGATGAGTAATATGACAATCTTATTATCACTGATGGAAAGCAATACATCCGTAATATTTTGGGGAATGTTTTCATAAGCCATTATCCAGGACATGCTCATGGAAGTTCCGATCAACAACATGATTATGGCAGTCGTGTTGGAAGAATTGATAAGGATGGAGCCGATAGCCTTGAAGGATATTTCTTTGTAAATAAAAGCCAGAGCCAGGCAATAAACCACTGCAATGGCAGAAGCTTCTGTGGCCGTGAAAATTCCAACAATAATGCCACCCATCACCACAACCAGCAACAACAAACTTGGAAAAGCTGAAATAAAGGTCTTGCCGACTTCACTCATCTTAGCGCGCTCACTTACAGGGAATTTTTTCCATTTAGCCCAAAAAGCAGCAACTGTCATCAGCATCAATCCGGTCAGGATGCCAGGCAAATAACCGGCTAGAAATAGAGCAGCAATGCTCACTCCTCCACAGGCCAAAGAGTAAACGATGAGAATATTGCTTGGAGGAATGACCAAACCGGTCGTGGAGGAGGTGATGTTCACTGCTGCGGCAAACTGTTTGGAATAACCTTCCTTCTCCATGGATTTCCCCAGAATGCTGCCAATAGCGCTTGCTGCTGCAACCGCAGAACCTGCAATCGCTCCGAATAACATAGCTGCCATGATGTTCACATGCGCCAGTCCACCGGGCAAGGAACCCACCAGAGTTTTGGCAAAATCCACCAAACGCCGTGCAATACCACCCCGGTTCATGATTTCACCGGCAATGATAAAAAACGGAATAGCCAGGAGGGCAAAACTATCCAGTCCCGTACCCATTCGCTGAGCTACAGTCGTAAAAGCCGGCATGGCAGGAATACTGACGAGCATTGTAAACAAACTGGATAATCCAATGCTCCAGGCTACCGGAACCCCTATGCCCAGCAGAATGACGAAGGAAAGAATGAGTATTGCAATTTCCATTTTTTAATGACTGAATAAGTGAATAAGTGAATAAGTGAATGTATGAGTCGCTACGTTTTCTTTGAGTGCTTTCTGGCTGTCGAACAAATTTTTAGGATTTCCTCAGCTTCTTCTAAAAGTCGTTTCATTTCTGCTCTATTACATTTGATATTTGTTCCGTCAATGATTTCAAGCCAATATTGGCTTTCATCTGCTTCTTCTGTTGTTATACTGATTTTCGAATAAAACTCAGCTTGTGATCTGCTCCTACATGCTGATCTATAATTTGCTCCGGTCGAGGTAGCAGCTTTTATCAATTGAAATGAAATAGTGCGACATGCCTGTGTTTGGGGTAGGGTATCGCAAAAGTGTATAATGTCAATGGCTAATTTCTTTGTCCTAGCCCGCATCAAATCAATGAAAGCTTGTTTTTCGTTATCAGAATACAAAGCCATTTACACATTATTTTATATGATCGAACATTCACTCCTTCACTCCTTCACTCATTCACTCCTTCACTCATTCACTCATTCACTCCTTTTTTATACTGCCATAATTCTCTGAAAACCTCTATTTTATAAAAAAGCACTAAAAATCCAGCAAGTGGTATGGAGGCATAAACCAATGCCATCGGTATGCGCATAGCTGCCGATGTTTGTCCCAAAGTGTGGGTGATATACATGAGCCGAAGACCTCCAATAATCATGACGGTGACTGCAAAAAAGGCAATCATAAAGGTGATGACCATTTCCAGTTTGATTTTAGATTCGGGTTTAAGTTTGGCTGAAAGCAGGTCAATGGCTAAGTGTTTCTTTTGCCCCGAAGCATAAGCAGCTCCTAAAATCCCTATCCAAACCAGCATGTACCGGGCGAGTTCTTCCGTCCAGCTGGCCTGATGGCCAAGTGCATATCTTGTAAAAACTCCCCAAACGACGTCGAGTGTAATTAACGCCATGAGGGCAATAAGAAGCCATGAAATGTATTTATCTATCAGTTTTTTCATAATCGAACAGATAGGTGATGCTTAGAGCTTGTTTGGGATTTAGTGCTTGAGTTAAAAACGAGAAATTTTTCGTCAATTTTTTGGCTTTTTGAAGGAGAATAGCGGGACTACTTGACTGAAAAAAGCTGAAAAAGTGGCGAAAAAGGGTCGTTTTGAGCCAAGTGACCAAATTCCAAACAAGCTCTTAATTATTGAACAGCCTGGATGCGGATGATCAAGTCATCGATATCTTTTTCCTTTTTGTAAGAATCCATCAGTTTTTGGGTTTTTGCAGCAAAAAGTGATTTATCGGGGATGATAACCTGCACTCCGGCCTTCTTTACCTCTTCCAGTGATTTCGCTTCATCTTCCTGCCAGATTTTCCGCTGGTAAATGGTGGCCTCATCAGCAGCTTCCTGAAGCCATTTCTGTTCCTGTTCAGTAAGCCGGTTCCAAGCCACTGTACTGATGATGACCACATCGGGCACGGCCGTATGTTCGTTCAAGGTGTAATACTTGCATACTTCATAATGGCGTGAAGTGAACAAACTTGGTGGATTATTCTCAGCTCCGTCTACAATTCCCTGCTGTAGTGCTGTATAGAGCTCACCCCAGGAAATAGGTGTTGGTGCAGCTCCTAAAGAGCGTACCATATCGATAGCTACCGGACTTTCCTGGGTTCTGATTTTCAGACCTTTCAGGTCATCAGGAGTGTTGATGGGCTTTGTTTTGGTGTAAAATGAACGCTGGCCGGCATCAAAATATGTCAGCCCGCGCAACCAGAATTTCTGACTTTCCAGCAGGAGTTCTCTTCCTATTTCGCCATCCAATACTTTGTAGATATGTTCTCTGTCTCTGAATAGATAGGGTAGTCCAAAAACCCGCATTTTGGGAGCAAAATTCTCCAATGTTGATGAAGAGACTTTGGTCATTCCAAGACTCCCAATTTGCAACAACTCCAGGCATTCTCTTTCTGTGCCCAATTGTTGGCTCGGGTAAATGTCAATAGTTAACTTCCCTCCAGACTTCTCCGCCAGAACCTTAGCCATATATTCCATGCCCCTGTGCACAGGATGTTCGATGCTAAGGCCGTGCCCCAGTTTGAGTGTTTTTGTGCCGGTGAGTTTATGGCAACTGGTTGACAAAAGTACCACCATCAAGGTAGCTAACCCAGTCAGGAAACAGAACAGGCGATGAGTCATGCTTTGCGTATTTGTTGGATGAGAGCCAGGGCAGCGGCTACTTCTTTTTCCAGTTTGTCAAAGTCTTTGTTTTGGAGCACCTCTTTGGAAATGAGTTGTGAGCCCATACCCACACAGGCTGCACCTGCTCCGAACCACTTTTTAAGGTTTTCTTCGGTAGGTGAAACTCCACCTGTAGGCATGATGAGTGTCCATGGTTGCGGACCTTTTATGTCCTTGATGAAATTTGGGCCATAAACTCCCCCCGGAAAAAGTTTCACAATTTCACAACCCAATTCTTCGGCTCTGCCAACTTCAGTGAGTGAACCGCATCCAGGTGCGTAGAGGATTTTTCTCCGGTTGCAGGTAACTGCCACATCATCACGAAGAGAAGGCCCCACAATGAAATTTGCACCGAGTTGAATGTACAAAGAAACAGTCCCGGGATCTGCCACTGAGCCAGCACCGAGAATCATTCCCGGCAGCTCTTTCAATGCATATTTATTGAGCTCGCCGAAAACCTCATGTGCATAATCCCCGCGGTTCGTGAATTCCAGCAACCTTGCACCTCCCTTATAGCAAGCTGTCAGGACTTGTTTACCCAATTCGACATCTGAGTGATAAAAAAGTGGTACCATGCCTTGCTCCAGCATGGTTTGTGCGACTTGTAATCTCGTATATTTTGCCATGTTAATAGTTGCAGTTGGTTCAGCAGTTTTTTTAAGTAAATATTTGTGTTCCAATAGGCCAGGACCCCCTGGAATAGGATTTTATCTCGATACCCTGCCACTGGCATCACCTTTCATCAGCGTTTCCACCTCACCCACCGTGACGAGATTAGCATCGCCATAAATCGTATGCTTCAGGCATGATGCGGCCACTGCAAAATTCAGTGCTTTTTGGTCGTCCCCGAATTTGACAAGACCATAAATCAGCCCACCCATAAAGCTATCCCCACCACCCACTCGGTCAACGATGTGTGTTATGTCATAAGTTGGCGATTCGAAAAGTGTATTACCATCCCATAGCACCCCGGACCATGTATTGTGTGAGGCGCTTATGCTGCCGCGCAGGGTTACAATGGCTTTCTTTACCCCGGGGAAGCGCTTCATCAATTGCTGGCAAACCGATTTATAGGCTTTTGCGTCCATGGTGTTACCTTTGGTAACATCCACGCCTTCCGGATGAATGTCAAAATGTTTTTCGGCATCTTCCTCGTTTCCGAGTAATACATCACAACCTGCCACCAATTCCGGCATTACTTCGGATGATTTCTTGCCGTATTTCCAGAGGTTTTTTCGGTAGTTGAGGTCGCAGGAAACGGTGACACCCAGTTTATTGGCAACCTTGATGGCTTCCAAATTCGCATCAGCAGTGCCTTGCGAGAGTGCAGGTGTTATTCCAGTCCAATGAAACCATTGTGCATCTTTGAATACTACTTCCCAATCTATCATACCTGCCTGAATGCTGGCCATTCCGCTATGAGCGCGGTCGTACACCACTTTACTGCCTCTTGCCACTGCTCCCATTTCCAAAAAGTAAATTCCTAATCTTTCGCCTCCACGTATAATATGCTTGGTTCCTACGCCGCGTTTGCGCATCTCCATAATGGCGCATTCTCCGATGTCGTTGGAAGGGATGCGGCTCACAAATTCAACCGGCAGACCATAATTGGCAAGGGTAACTGCGACATTGCTTTCTCCACCTCCATAAACCACATCGAAACTGCTGGCCTGTGAAAACCTCAAGTAACCGGGGGGTGTGAGACGGAGCATGATTTCTCCAAAAGTGACTATCTTTTTCATAAAAGCTTTTATCTATTGTCAGGGTCTAACATTAAGTCAAGGTCTGACTGAGTTAACAGTATCAATAAAAATTGAAATATTTCTTTGCATTAAAATAGCAAATATCCTGTACCATTTTCCCTAGTAGTTCCTTATCAGAAGGCAATTGCCCCTTTTCCACATCTTTTCCTAAAATATTGCACAATAACCTCCGGAAATATTCATGGCGTGGAAAACTGAGAAATGAACGGCTGTCGGTCAACATCCCTACAAAACGGCTGAGCAATCCCATGTTGGAAAGAGCATTTATCTGTTTCTCCATGCCATCCAACTGGTCGAGGAACCACCAGGCTGAACCATACTGCATTTTGCCCGGAACGCTGCCATCGTTGTAGTTACCTGCCATAGTGGCGAAGACTTCATTGTCCCGTGGATTGAGGTTGTAAATGATGGTTTTGGCTAAGCAATTTTCGTTATCGAGGCGGTTGAGGTAATTACCCAAAGCTCTTGCCTGGCTGAAATCTCCAATGCTGTCGAATCCGGTATCCGGCCCGAGTTCGCGCAACAACCTTGAATTTTGGTTGCGCAGGGCACCGAGATGGAATTGCTGTACCCAACCTTTCTCACGATACATTTTACCGAGGGAAACCAGTATGGCCGACATGAATTTCAAAGCCTCTTCTCTGCTAACAGATTCGCCACCCAGCCGCTTTTTCAAAATGCCATCAACTTCATGTTCCGTATAGTCTTCAGCATACATCTGTTCCAGGCCATGATCGGATAACCTGCATTCCTGTTCGTGGAAAAAGTCGATTCTGTTTTGCAGGGCATCCAATAGATCCTGTAGGGATTGGATCTCTTTACCAGCTATCTTGCCCAGTTTTTCCAGATAGGCTGTAAAACCTTCACTTTCAATCAGAATGGCTTTATCTGGCCTAAAGGCTGGCTTCATTCGGGGACCAACTGCGTTGCCTTCTTTACGGTAAGCCGCATGATAGCGGAGGTCGTCTATGGGGTCGTCGGTAGAGCAAACTACTTCCACATTCATTTTGCGAAGCAGATTTTTCACCGTGAAATCATCGGTTTGGAGCTGTCTGTTGCATTCGTCGAAGATTTCCCTTGCCGTTTCTCCATTCAGCATTTCGTTCATGCCGAAATAGCGCTTCAATTCCAGATGAGTCCAATGAAATAATGGATTTCGTAAAGTGGAAGGCACCGTTTCAGCCCATTTTTCAAATTTTTCCCAATCGCTTGCTTTTCCGGTGATAAAGTGTTCGCTAACGCCATTGGCACGCATAGCCCGCCACTTGTAATGGTCACCATAAAGCCAAACTTGGGTAATATTGCTGAATTGCCTGTCCTCGGCTATTTCCTGAGGTGACAGGTGATTGTGGTAATCGATAATAGGTAACTGCGAGGCATACTGATGATAAAGTTCCTTGGCAAAGTCAGTCTCCAGAAGAAAGTTTTCATCGATAAAAAGTCCTGCAGTTTTCGTGTTTTTATCTGTCAATGGTACAGCGATTTTAATGAAATAGACGTAAAGAAACCATGGTTTCTCCTAATTGAAACCGATTGCAATGTTCGCAAACTGGTTTCTAAAAGAAGAAAAAGTTGACTTTTATTATTGTCTTCGGGGTTTTAATTACCCTCTTTCGACTTTTGGCTTCAAATCAGTTAAATCGCCTATTTTGACGGTTTTACCGGATTCAATGCTCTTTCTTGCTGCAATTCCAATCAGTATGGACATGGCACCATCAAGCGAGCCGGCAGCATGGCCCAGTAGGTCGGGGTCTTCGGGATGTATAAAAATCTTATCCTGCATTCGTTTGTCACCTCCACCATGACCCTCTCTTTCGTATTGTACAGTTTCGGTACCGAACTCTTTCCAGTTTTTATGGACAATAATTGACCGGAATTCAGATTGCCCAACCGTTTGATTCATTTCACGGGCATGTCTTTCAGCCTGGCTCAGGTTTGATTCGTCGAGCCAGAGAATGTCCTCCCAGGCTTCAATGCGTCCTTCCATACCGTTGAAAGCAATGCGCCACCCTTCAAAAGGAGAATAAGTAGTAAGAATATAATTCACCATAACATTATTGGCATATTTCAGCTGGGCTGGCATTTTATCGCAGATGTCAATTTCAGGTCGGAAAAGGCAGTTGTCGCGAATGTATCCGTCGTGGTGTTCGTTTTCCACATACAGCTTCATCAGGTGTTTGTCAGTTGTAATGTCCCAGTAGAAACTGCATTTGGATTTATGTTCGCAACTGCGGCAATTCTTCCCCCTGAAAAGCCCGTTTTTGCCATAATGTTCCAAAGCACCATAGGCAAAGACTTCAGTTGGTTCCGAGTCAATCCACCAGTTCAACAAGTCGAAATGGTGTGTTGCTTTGTGTAATCCGCGAGTCCATCTGCGAAAATCTGCGGGAGATAGAATTACGTAATGCAAATAGAATTCACAAGGGTCTTTTGAGATAGTCTCAAAAACATTCCGGCCGGGGTTGCTTTTTGAGCAATCCCGGTTCTAAACCTTAGGCTCCCAGCCTTTTTCGTATTCCCTTGCCCAAAACTTCACAGCGGCACGGTCTTTCAGTATGCGTCCGTTATTTGGGTCAATGTTAAGTGTGCGACCGACCCTTTGAGCGAAATTGCCGAGATGGCACATAAGGGTGCTTTTATGTGCCTCGACGACATTGGAATGCAAAGGCTCGTTTTTCAAAATGCCATTCACAAAGTTTTGCATGTGGTAAATATCGAGGTTGCCAATACCCATAGTATCTGTGGTTGCCGAGTAGGCCTTTTCATCCACCTGCTTGATGACTTTGCCATCTTTGTTGTATGCGATATAGGCGTTGCGGTCGAGCAGCACCGTTCCTTCTGTTCCGTGAATCGTTGCTCCACGTCCGCGGTTGTAGTGGGCAAAACCGTTACAGGAGCGACCTTCCCAGGTAATTGTTTTCTCTGTGCCAAATTCAAAACTGGCAACTTGTGTGTCATAAAACTCCCAATCATCCTTAAAATGGAAGCGCCCTCCCGATGAAGTTACTTTTGTGGGGAAGTCCACTCCCAGTGCCCAACGGCAGATATCGATTTCGTGCAGCCCGTTGTTGTTGATTTCGCCTGTGCCCCAGTGCCAGAACCAATGCCAATGGTAATGAACATAGTTGCTTTTAAATGGACGGCGAGGCGCTGGTCCCTGCCATAGTTCCCAATCGAGCCATTCGGGTACCGGCATATTTTCGCCACGTCCGATTGGTCCTCTGGTGTTGCTGTACCATGCTTTGCCGTAATAGGCTTTACCGATGATGCCATCGTGAATGTCTTTGATGCCTTCTATGGAAGTAGGAGCAGAGCGCTGTTGGTTGCCAACTTGAAGAACTTTACCCGTTTTTCTGACGGCTTCCACCAGCATCTCTCCTTCCTCGCCATTAACTGTGGCGGGTTTTTCCAGGTAAACATGTTTGCGGGCCTGCAATGCCATGATTGCCATAGGTGTGTGCCAATGCTCGGGAGTAGCGATCGTTATAGCGTCAATGTCTTTGTCGGCCAGCATCTTGCGAATATCAGCGTACCTTTTGGCTGTGCCGCCACCATTGTCTGAAAGGACTTTTTGAGCCTTGTCGAAGGTCCGTTTGTCCACATCACAAAAGGCGACCACATCGGTATTTTTGCAAGCTTTGGTAGCTATGATATGTCCCAGACCACGGCTATTTACTCCAGCCACTGCGATATTCACCCGGTCATTTGCGCCCATAATTCTGTTGTAACTGCTTGCAGAAAGGACAACTGCACCAGTGGCTAAGGCTGAAGTAGCGATAAATTTTCTTCGGGTCAATTTTGATTTACTCATGACTTTCAATTTTATAGTTCCCTGATTTTAATGCTTCTGAAATGCACGGTATTTCCGTGGTCTTGAAGTAGAATGTGCCCTTGAGGCCATTGACCAAATCTTGGCCAATCCTTGTACTTGCTGTATGCCACCAATGCCCTGAACATTTGCGACCAGCGGTCGTATTCCACGACCTTTTCGTTATTCAGCCAGTGTTCAACTTTTCCATTTTTTGAAACGATGCGGGCATTATTCCATGCTCCAACTCCTTTGAATTGTTTGGGCCTGCCGCCTACGGTCAATCCTTCTGCACTGATAAGGTCATACAGGGAACCTACTGAACGGTTTCCTGCCACACCCATCCTGGCATCAGGATGCATGGCATCGTCCAGTATCTGGAATTCACAACCAATGGCGGAGCCGGGACCCTTGTTTAATTCCGGATCCACAAAATATTTGATTCCACTGTTGGCTCCCTCAGAAATCATGAATTCCAGTTCCAATTCAAAATTGCTGAAAAGTTCAGTAGTGATGATGTCGCCCGGTCCGGTGGATTCTCCCCCGTCTGTGGCGAGAACCGTCAGTACACCATCTTTCATTTGCCAGCCTTTTTCCGGAAACTTTTCGGATTTAGCCCCTCGCCAGCCATTGCTGGTTTTGCCATCCCATAACAAACGCCAGCCCTGTCGTTTTTCCCAATCGGTCAGTTGGTTGACCAGGTAGGAAATTTGAGGCACCTGAGGGTCATCCGGCAAAGTGAATTGGGCTGGATTTTCCTTGAGGATACGAAGGTTTTTCCAGCGTACTTCCTTACCCTCAAGGCTTTTGGCATTGATGCTATGAACTTGCAAGGCAATAAACCCTTCGGCAGTAAAATCGACAGCCAGATTAGCACATTGCACTCCGTTTATCCAGGTTTTCACACTGCTGCCTATTGCCTCAATGCGGCAGGAGTTCCAATGGCCATTCATAAAAGCAGCAGCACCTTTAGGATTTCTACTCAAAGGATAAAGCCATAGATGCCTTGCTTCGTCATAAAGCCCACCACTAAAAGCTCTCGGACTTGGGTCGATTTCAAACTGGTACCCATGTACCCTGCCATTCTGATAGTCGGCTTTACTCAGACTGCGAAACTGAATACCGGAATTGAGTTGTGCATCAACCAGCACATCAAATTCCAGAATGAAGTCGCCGTACTTTTGCTTGGTTGCCAGGAAACTGTTAGGGGTATTCATTTTACTGATGCCGACAATCTGGTCTCCCTGAACTTTGAATTCTGCGGTTCCATTCAGCAGCTCAAAATTGCTGAGGTCTTTGCCATTGAACAGTGGCACCCATTTTTGGGCTATACCAGCCACACCTAAAATGAGAATTAAGGTTGTTGTCAAAATTGATTTCATACTGTGATATTTTGGATACTGTTTTCTTTGTCAATCAGGTTATAAATTTTTCATCCCTTCAGGGCTGGTAGTTGTTTCACATTTTTTTGCCTCCAATCCATTAATCCTAAAATTCTGTCATTCCTGAACGGCTTTCAAAGCCAAACCAATCGAAACAACTTTCTTCCTGAGTACCTCGCCTAAAACCATTCAAACCACCTTCACCCCGAGCACTCGGGGCAAACCACTTTCACCCCGAGCACTCGGGGCAAACATCTTCTAAACCCCGCTCCAGGCACTAAAGCCGCCATCCACCGGAATGATGGTTCCGGTCACAAATCTGGAAGCGTCGGATGCCAGCCAGATGGTTGTTCCAATCAGTTCATCGGCTTCACCAAATCTTCGGGCAGGGGTTTTCCTGATCACATCTGTTCCTCTTTCAGTAAATGTACCATCCTCATTGGTCAACAGCCGGCGATTTTGGTCAGTGACAAAAAAGCCCGGTGCGATGGCATTTACCCGGATGCCATCACCAAACTTAAGAGCCACCTCCACTGCCAGCCATCGGGTAAAAGAATCTACTGCTGCTTTGGCAGTAGAATATCCCGGCACCCTTGTCACGGCTTGTTGGGCAGTCATGGATGAAATATTGATGATAGAACCCGATTTAGAAGACACCATGGTTTTGCCAAATACCATAGTAGGCAACACTGTACCGTAGTAATTGAGCGCAAATACCTTTTCCAGGTTGGAAAACGAGTGCATGAAAAAGTTTTCCTCTGGAGGTATGGCAGCGCCGGGAATATTTCCCCCTGCGCCATTTATCAGGATGTCAATCATTCCCCAGGTATTTACCACGAGATCACAGGCAGTCTGCAGTTCCTTTTCATTCAAAACATCTGCAATCAATGGCAATGCTTTGCCACCCGACTCTTCAAATTCTTTGACAGTGGCATGAACTTTCTCAGGTGTGCGGCCCAATATACCCACCAAAACACCTCTTTGAGCCATAGCCTTAGCAATGGTCCCACACAGTATTCCTGAGCCACCTGTTATTACAGCCACTTTGCCCTTTAAGTCAAATAGTTTGTCCATAATCTGATCGGTTTTGTTGTTTTGAATGAGTGATTGTTTTTAACAGAAAGTCACTGCATTTCTCAAGCAATGAATTCATTTTCCAGTCAGAAATTCTGCAGGAAATACCGACAGGTCAAAATCCCATATAATGGGTAATAAGTAATATGCCAGCAATGTGATGATTATTATGGAAATGATGTTCATCCAAAAACCAATTCGCACCATATCGGATATTTTGAGGTAGCCCGAACTAAATACAACTGCATTTGGAGGAGTTCCTACCGGTAGCATAAAAGCACAAGATGCTGCGATAGTGGCTGCCAACATAAATCCAAAAGGATGAACATTCATGCTCAAAGCCAGGGCAGCCAGCACAGGCATAAGGATAGATGCAGTGGCTACATTAGAAGTCATTTCTGTAAGAAAATCAACCAAAGCAACCAAAGCCAATAAAATAATGATGTAAGGAAGTGCTTGAAGCATAGTCATTTGGTTACCTAGCCAGGTTGCCAGCCCTGTTTCTTTGAACCCTGCAGCAATGGCAAGGCCGCCGCCAAATAGTATAAGGATTCCCCAGGGTATGTTTTCTGCCGTTCGCCAATCAAGCAGGTAATCGCCCAATTTGTTCTTTGAAGGAGTGATAAAGAGTGCCAATGCACCTGCGATGGCAATAACTGTATCATCAATGCCGGGCGATAACTTTTGTAAAACAAAAGAGCGGGTAATCCACGCCAAGGCCACCAAAGAGAATATGGCTGTAACTTTCTTCTCCTCGGCACTCATTGGCCCTAAATCAATGAGTTGCTGCCGAATTTCATTCCTTCCTCCTGATATTGAGGTACCTTTTGGAATTCGGAAGCCTATATACACTAAATAAATCCAGCCAGTTATTAGCAGTAATGTGGAAACCGGAAGCCCAATCATCATCCAGTCCATAAAACTGATTTCGATTTTGTACAATTCTTTAGCAACTCCAACAAAAATCATGTTGGTGGGTGTGCCAATCAAAGTGGCAATACCACCAATGGAACAGCTATATGCAATACTCAACATGAGAGCCTTGCCAAAATGCTGCTCCGTCTTTCCGCCATTAGTTAGTCCAACTCCAAGTTGATGTGCGACTGCCAGGGCTATTGGCATCATCATCACTGCGGTGGCAGTATTGGATATCCACATCGACAGGAAAGAGGTGGCCAGCATAAATCCCAAAATGATCTTTCTCAAATCGCTTCCAACCCTGCTGATAATATTCAATGCTATGCGTTTGTGAAGGCCCCATTTTTCTATGGTAACAGCAATCATAAATCCACCCATAAAAAGAAAAATCATTGGGTTGGCAAAGGCGGCAGTGGTGTCTTCCAATTTCATGGCACCGCTGAGAGGAAAAATTACTATGGGGAGTAGTGCCGTGGCAGAAATGGGTATAGATTCCGAAATCCACCAAATTGCTACCCATAGTGTCGTAGCCAGTACTATCAGGGCGTTTGTACTTAGTCCTTCAGGCCGGATGATGAAAATAGTGAGCAGGAAGGATAACGGACCAAGCAAGAGGCCAATCAACTTTGTAGATTTTCTTTGCATTACTGGTTTGGTATTGCCGACAAATCGGTAAAATAGAAGATTACCCTTACAATTAGTGCTTCACATAAGACTAAACTGCAGTGTTGCGTAAAACGTGGCAAACTTACATTTTACGCCATTATAGTTTTGAATTAATACCGCCGTTTATTGACAAATGGAGATTTCTCAAAATGACTACTGGTCTTTGCCTGCCATTCATGGATTTGGGACTATATAATGGTGATTAATCAGTATGTCACCCATCATCAATTCGGAAAAAAGGATGTGTCCCGCAATGATGTCAAAAGCAATTTCCTTGGTCAGTCGCTTGAGAGTTTGACCTTGGTACGAGGTCAAACGAGTAAAAAATGGTTTAACAAGTTTCAATGAAGCATTAGCGGAGGTCTTCTTCAACTCTCTCATTATCAATTTTCAAGTTGACATTAGTCATTTATTATGAGGTTAGTAATTTTTTCTTTTGAGGTCAATTTTTGCAAGAGGAAACAGAACAAAATTTGGTTTTGATAAACCTGTTTCAACCAAAGCAGATTTTGGCTTTACTAATCCAACAAATGACGATATGAACCTAATTCATGAAACCATTGGTGCGCTGCTTCAGCGCAATGCTACCGAATGGCCTGACGATGATGCGGCCATTTTTTGTGAATCAAATACACGCTGGACCTGGAAGCAGCTCAACGAAAAAGTAAATGAAGTGGCCAAGAGCCTGATGGCACTCGGCATCAAAAGAAATCAGCATGTGGCCGTCTGGGCTACCAACGTCCCCGAATGGCTGCTTACACAACTTGCAGCGGCCAGACTGGGTGCTGCTTTAGTGACCATTAATCCGGAATGGAAACACAGTGAATTGGAATATGCATTGGCACAGTCCGATTCCAATGTCATGATTATGATTCCGGGTTTTACGAAAATAGTCAAGGATAAATTGTTTGAATACAACTACGTGGACATATTTCTGGAATTATGCCCGGCAATTCCATGTGTCGATAAATTTCCCGAATTGCGGCAGGTGGTTGTGGCTACCAAAGAGAAAGTGGATGGGATGCTGAATTGGCCCAAATTCATGGAATTGGGTAAAAACATTTCCGATGAGGCTTTGGCTAATGCTGCCGGACTCGTGCAAAACACGGACACTGCAATGATCCAATACACTTCCGGAACAACAGGCTTTCCAAAAGGCTCCATGTTAAGTCACTACAACGTAGTGAATGACGCACTGTATGTCAGTAATAACATGAAGCTTAGTGTGACGGACAGAGTTTGCGGACCAGTACCTTATTACCACTGTTTTGGCAGTATCCTGTTTAATCTGGGGTGCCTCCTTAGCGGAGCCACAACGGTGGTGCCGTCTCAGATATTCAACAGCAGGGCTGCCCTGGAGGCGGTTCAGAATGAACGTTGCACCGGAATTTACGGGGTACCAACTATGTTTATCACCGAGTTGGAAGAACCCGATTTCGATAAATACGACCTGTCAACGCTGAGGACGGGAATTATGGCTGGCGCTCCGGTCGACAAAGAATTGTTTGAAGCAGTGACCAAAAAGATGGGAGCCAGTGAAATGACCATTGCTTATGGCCTTACAGAGGCATCCCCTGTTACTCACCAGACAATACCAGACAATCCAACCGAAAAGCGTTTTTCTACCGTTGGCCGTCCGATTCCCAATACCGAATCATGCATTGTTGACCCTGCTAACCTGACTAAATTGCCATGTGGTCAGGTTGGAGAAATATGGGTGAGGGGTTTCAACATCATGAGCGGTTATTACAAAAAGCCGGTTGAAACTGCTCAGTCCATCGTTGAAGACGGGTGGTTGCGTACTGGTGACCTTGGTGTCATGGATGAAGATGGATTCTATCGCATCGTCGGCCGCTTGAAAGAAATGCTCATCGTGGGCGGTCACAACGTCTATCCAGCAGAAGTGGAACAGGCTCTGAATACGCTCTTGTACGACAGAGTGGAAATTGCACAGGTTGTGGCCGTTCCTCATCCAAAACTTCAGGAAGTGGTTGGTCTTGCAGTTCAGTGCCGGCCAGGGAAGACCATAACACTCAAAGAGATTCAGGATCGTTGCGAAGGCAAACTGGAATGGTCGAAAATCCCTCGACACCTGATGGTTTTGGACGATTTTTCAAAAGCCATGACGGTTACGGGAAAGATTCAGAAATTCAAATTGGCAGAGATGTTCAGAGAACAACTCGGTGTACTGGAGCCAGTGAAATAAGAACAACGCTATATAAATAAAGTGGGCCATACAGAGCGCAATGGAACTCGACAACCTCATCGTTGCATTGTGTTGTGTATGGCTCTTAGATTTTTTCTTCATTTGGCCGCCCTGACTCATTTTGCTGCTAATCAGGTGGCGTTTTTTGTTAATAAGAAGCATATTCCTATCTTGCTACCGGTCTTAGCCATCCAACCAGATATTTTACCAGAATAAGAGGGTCGTTTTCAGTAAATCACAGGCTTGCTTACCGTGGTCAGCACTGATAATATTTTTTGTCCGGAGGCTTTAATAGGCTTGAACCCCGAATACAGTCCTATTACATGATTTTGCCGCTAAACATAATCGAATGGTTTTATTCAGTAGATTTTCAATGTATGTTGCCCTGTTCGCAATCCTGATAGTGCAGCAACCCGTTTTTGCACAGTCTGAATCGAATACCTATGCCTTAGTCGTTGGCATTTCAGAATATCAGAACCCGGTAATTCCTGCCTTGCGCTTTGCCCACAGAGATGCGCAGGTATTTGCCAATTTTCTGCAGTCAGAGGCAGGAGGTAGCGTTCCCTCCTCGAATATTACGTTGTTACTGAATGAGCGGGCCACCTTCACGGCCATTTATGATGCCATGTATCAATTGTTGGAAATTGCTCAAAAAAATGACCGTGTATTCCTGTATTTTTCCGGGCATGGCGATGTCGAAAACCGGACAGTTGTTAATCTGGGTTACCTTCTAAGTTACAATACCCCACCCAATAATTACATCAATCATGCGGTGAGATTGGAGGACGTAAATTTCTTTGCCAACACGCTTTCTTCAAAAAATGTCAAAGTCATACTCATCACGGATGCATGCAGATCAGGGAAATTGGCGGGCGATGGCATTGGTGGGCGACGCCTCGTTGGCGAGCAATTGCAGAAAGTACAAAACAATGAAGTGCGGCTTGCCTCATGTGGTCCCGACGAGTTATCAGCCGAGCATGAAGCATGGGGTGGGGGAAGGGGAGTTTTTTCCTATTATCTGGTTTTGGGTTTACAGGGTCTCGCCGATCATTCTGGCCGCAGAGGGGTCAACATATCAGAACTAAAGGATTATCTGAAAACCTCTTTCAGTTCCGACAACTTGTTGCTGAGACAAAAGCACAGTCAGAATCCGGTAGTTGAGGGCAGCTCGTCGTTTGTACTTTCAGAACCTTCAAAGTCGGATATACAATCCGCCGTGCAACAGCATCAGGAAGAACTGGCTCTACCGCCTGGTTTGCAGCAATTTTTTGCCATGAAATCAGTGCCTTTGCAGCCCATTGAGTTTGTGGTCAAACAGGTCAGGGAATTTGGAATTGAAAACCTGATCATGATCTCAGAATTGGAAAACCTGCCCATTGACGAATTCCCATTCAGATTATTGCAGGCATTGGGAAGCAGACTATTCAGACAGGACGAAAAGGAAATACTGACAAATTTGTCAGAAAGCCTAAAGCAAAGACCTAATGACCTCCGTCGATTTAATGAACGTATGGCAGGTGTCATTCAGGACAGGGGTCATGACAAGATCGCGGCTTATCTGAAAAGTGACCGGGCAGAACTGGAAAAACGGAGTTACTACAATGTAAAACAGGGAGAATTCGACAAATTTATTGGAATGTACAGTTATGCCATGAAACTGATTCCGGAAAATCACTTTACTTACCGGAGCTTGCAGGTGGACAAAGAATATTTTCAGGGAGTTCTCTGGAGAATGCGAACATTTACCCAGGCCAGTAGTGCTCAATTTCTCGACTTTGCCTATCAGTCACTTCAAAATGCCAACCGAATTGAACCCTATGCACCTTACATTCACAATGAACTGGCAAATGTGTACCTGCAAATGGAAATGCTGGATTCAGCAATGTATCATTACCAGTTTGCCACTGAGCTCGCACCGACATGGGCAGTGCCCTGGGCCAATCTGGTGGGTGTGTACAATCAACAGCATCAACTGGACAATGCCCGCTTTGCTGCCAATAAGGCCAGGCAATTACAACCTGAATTGTTCAGCCTCCTGATGAATGAGGGTTATACCGAGGAATTGACCAAAAACTATTTGCGTGCTGAAGAGCTCTTTTTGGATGGAATCAAACAAAATGACCTGCACTTCTTCCCTTATGAATCATTAGGCAGAGTATATGCGGCTACCATGCGTTTTGCTGAAGCAGACAAGCATTTTTATGAGGCAGAAAAACGAAAGTTTGGATTTTTTATTCCACCGAAAGTTATTGTGGCTAATAATTTCGTGGATGCTTTTGAAATGGAGGATGAGCCTGACATAACGCTACCCTGTCCAATACCTACTTTACCACCTGATGAGACCGATGCCCTGTTGTTGTGCATGAAAGGTTTTACTTATGCAGTGGCAAAGAAGGATTCTCTCGCTGGAGTTTATTATGGTCGGGCTGCACAAGTCGGTTTCTTTTCCTTTTTGGCCAACCACCACTACGGAACCTGGCTGTATAAAAAAGGAAAATTGATAGAGGCTGAAGCATTTTTGAAAAAAGCCAGACTCCAGTTTCTTCAATCTGAAGATTTTAAAATTTTTGTGAAATTAGCAAAAAGCAGACAAAACCTGCCCATTCCTCCTGACTGCTATGGGAAGTATCTCAATATGTTATACTACGATTGGCGTGAGGATGATTATATGGTTGCGGACATCTACCATAAGATTGGTTATACCGACGAGGCGGAATCTGTTTATGAGAACCTGATTGAGAGAGATACTTCAATTGAGTTCATCTGGCCTTTTCACCTGTTGGCAGAAATGATGATGGAGGCCGGCAGGTATGAAGCAGCAGAGAAAATCTGGATCAGGTACCAGGCCACTATTGAAGATTTTCTTCGGAGCGGAAGAACCATGGGGAGTACTTACGGGGCTGCTTTGACAATCGGCAAGGGAAGTTTCGAACTGGACAACTTCTATTACGACATGATTAATCGTTTTCCAAAGAGTGCCTACTGGCATCATAAAGCTGGCAGTCATTGGTTTGAGAAAATTATGAGTAATCAGCAAGGATACATTTATAAAGACCTGGTACAGGAAAATGACAACAGGGGGCAACCTGCAGAACAGGTTTTCGGATGGCCAAAAAGTTTGGACGGTATTGAGCCATTACCCGGTATTAACAGAAAGATGCAATTTCCTTGGCCACTTGAATTTCTTTACAAAAAAACCGTAGATGCACTTAAAATAGCAGCCAACCTGGCTGTAGAGGATGAATATTATGTGGATGACTGCCTCATGCTGGCCAAATTATTCAGGGCAAAAGACGAACACGAAGATGCCGCTCAATGGTTCGCACGGGCTACAGAAGCCAGACCCGAAATTGCCTCGATACGGCGAAACTGGGTGGGTAGCCTGCTCGATGCAAAATTGCCATCGGATGCCTACCGGCAGTTCAATATACTCAGGGATAATGGACAATTGCTGGTTGCGGATTATTTGAAATATGCCGAAATGGCCATGCTGGCTGGCAATTACACGAGTTCGGAGGGAACCCTCCAAAAGAGCAAACATTTGATTCCCGAATATCCGCATTTGGTACAGGCATTATTTGCCCGGCTGTATTTTATTCAGCGCGACCTGGAAAATGTACCGTCATTTTTTCAAAATGAAGTTTCAGGACTCACTAAAGCAGAGCGGCACTACGCACTGGCTTCTGTTTATGCCGCCAACGCCCACACATCCGAAGCGATGGAATGGCTTAAAAAGGCCTTGCAAAATGGGTTTCAGTTTGGATTCTTACTGCGGAATGATCCCGTTTGGAAAGAAATCAGGCAAACACAGGACTGGATGGACTTGGTTAGCAGGTATTCAGAGCAGTACCTGAAGTACGAAAAAATAGTACTTCCAGTTGATAACTAAGTCAAAAGGCAAAAGTCAAAAGGCAAAAGGCAAAAGGCAAAAGTTTTCCAACTATTTCAAATGGTTAAGAAAACAATTTGGCTACTTTATTTTTGACTCTTTACTATACCAGCACCGCCAACATTCATTGCTTGATAACAAACCAGGGGTATTGCTTGCAACGACTGTGTTCTGGTCCACAGGTCGCTGTAATTGCTTGCTTTGCTGTATTTACCCTTGCTTCATTGAGTAATTGAAGCCATGTAACATTGCTCCGCAGACGGCTGGTATGAGTTTCCAGGGAGGTTTTAAAATGCCACGAAAAGAAACCTCCAATGTTTGGATTGCCGGAGGCAAGCTGTCCTATGTCGGCAGCCGTAACTAAAATCGAAATGGGCTGTGGTGAAAAGAACAGACTCATGCAATTATTAAAACTGATGGGAACCAAAGCAGAACGGGTTGACAATATCTCATTACCCCTTGTTGGCTCCGCGGCGATTTTTTCATTGCAACAATCACTCATGATGATATTAAGGCGAGCACCCTTCCGCACAATAGTGTTGTAAACCTCTTGCACGTTCAGGCTAAAGTTGGATAACGAAGCCATGGTATAGTGGTTAGAAAGTACCATGTTCGGAAATCTCGATACTTCCTCCGGCCTTCGGTACCCATGCCCGCTATAGTAAAAAACTACGATGTCGTCAGATCCCGGATTCAGGGCTTTTATTGCATTTTCAACTGCCGATATGCTGTATGCAGGACCCGAAATCGAATTTCGAACGACTTTGATTCCCAATTGCTCGGCAAGTCTGGTAAATGTCGCCGTAATGGTGAGTAAGTCTTTTTGGCTGCTGTTTCCTATCAGTTTATCTTCAGTATTGGCTACTGTCAGGAGGTGCATTCTCGTCTTTCGGTTCGATGGGATAGTACCTCTGGTGTCGAGGTAGAACAAGTTCTCGAAAAAGGGCTCATCGGCATTATAGAATACGGAAACAAACTTCTCACTCAGTGCAATCCAGGAATAAAAACGGGTGTCCACCAGCTTAGCTTTTATCCATTCCCCATTTGATAAATAACTTATGCTTACCGGTTCATAATACCCACTTTCCCCGTTTCTGTGAAATTCAAACATTGGCGGATAAAAGCTAAATTCATTGCCGGATATAAGCGAACTGCTATTGGGGATAAGGTACTTGACTCCCTGACCCTGAGGGATTTTGCCAGAAGGCAAACTATCTGTAAGGGTAAGCTGAAAAAGGCAATCTTGCTGATTTCTCACATCGATGTACCGAATCCTGGCTTCAGCACTGCCGTCTTGGTAAACAGTAAGCAGACTGTAACAAGATTGAGATTCCCTTGATGGGTTGAGTACTGAATATTCGAAATAAAAGAAGGACTGGGAATTCGATTGGACGGGGAGTAAGAATTGAAGCAAAACGATCAACCCAGCGCAAAACCAAACAGTTCCATTCAATATAACTGACTTGTTTTCGCTGGGTTGATGAGTCATGTTGGTTCTGTTTTATTGACGGACTATTGGGCGCTGTTCTGCAGAGGTATCCACTTCTGGTGTTTCAGCGGGCAGCTCCGGTTCAGCCTCAGGAGTTACGACTTCTTCCGTCGCTGGTGCAGATTCTTGTTCTGGTGCAGCTGAGTTCCGACAACTCCATGCGAAAACTGTTAAGGATAAAACAAACAGGCAGGCCCAAAATGCATAAATCTTCTTTGTCATCGGTAGTAATTTTTAGATTGTTTAAGGAAGAGATTTTGTTTCGATGAAAAATAAAAATCTGTCTTGCAGCGCAATTATCAGATAAATATTTCAATTTTCCGTTTCTTTGCCATTATTTCTTTTAATTGGTATTGATTTTTATCATTTCAGCTTACTGCCTGACCTAACATCCAACCAACTACATGAAACGTCAGCTGCTGCTCTTCCTTATAGCCAGCCATTCGGTTTTGATTGCTCAGAATAATTTCCAATTGGAATTAAGACAATTGGAATCAAAGTATTTGAGCGGTGAAATGCCGTACACCTCGTATGTCGATGCGCTGAACGAGTTGGCTACAGTTTATAAAAATTTCAGCACCGATTCAGTAATCGCCATGCAGAATAAAACCATAGCCTTTAGCAGGAGGGTCGGGTATTTGCGGGGTGAGGCTGAAGCCCGGCGTTTATTAGCCAATTCCCTGGAAAATATAAGACAATACGATGCAGCTCTGCAGAGCTATGACGAAGCGCTGGAACTGGCTGAAGATGGCGATTTTGAGGATATCGTTTGCAGGGTACTCAACAATATTGGAGGATTGCACACGCATATAGGTAATTACCCCGTCGCTCAGGAGCACTTTTATAAAGCACTGACACATGCTGAGGCTCACCGGGACAAGGTTATGGTTGGAACCATTTTGAATAATCTGGCCAACCTGTTTTTCTTTCGTGAGCAATATGATGAAGCAGAGTCCTTCTATAAAAAAACTCTGGAGCTGGACACTGAAATCAATGATACGATAGGGGAGGGATTTGCCAATAATAACCTGGGTGAATTGTATATGATAGAACGGGAGTTTGCAAAGGCTTTGACCCATCTGAAAAAAGCTGAAACAATTGGAAGGAGTTCCCGGAACCGCGATATTCTGCTCGCTTCCACTGCCAATATTGCAAGAGTTTATGCTGAACTCAATAATCAACAAGAAGCCAATCTGAAGTTTGCTGAAGCAATTCAGCTTTCAAAAGACTTCGGCGACACCTATCACGAAGCAAATGCGAAACTGGGTTTAGCTAACTTGAAATACAAAATGGGTCTTTATGATGAGGCCACCATATTGGCCGAAGAGAGCAACAGCGTTGCTACTCAAATAGGTCAAAATCAACTAACCCGTGATGGTCATGCACTTCTGGCCGATATTTATGAAGCCCAGGGAAATGGCATGCAGGCCTTATACCACTCCCGATTGTTCAAAGTCTTCGCCGATAGCCTGAATAACCTGGAAAGTGAGCGGGCGGCAGCTACCCTCCAGGCTGCCTACGAATTCTCCAAAAAAGAAATGCAACTTCAAAGAAAAAACCTGCATTTGCGTTGGCTTATATTTTCCTTTTTTGCCGGTTTTGTGTCCTTGGCGGTAATTGCATTTGTCATAAACAGAAACCGAGCAAAAGTGAAGTTGGCCAATGAACAGCTCAACCTCAAAAATGAGCAAATAGGGAAACAAAAGGCCTCACTGGAACAGGCGCTGAACACACTGAAACTCACACAAGACCAGCTCATACAATCCGAAAAATTGGCCTCTCTTGGAGAACTCACAGCTGGTATTGCGCATGAAATTCAGAACCCACTCAATTTCGTCAACAATTTCTCCGAAGTCAGTCATGAGATGCTGGAGGAGATTGAACACGAAAGAGCCAAGAATCAAGAAACAAGAGATGAAAAATTAGTGGGAGAGATTCTCACCAATATCAAACAAAACCTCGAAAAAATAAACCACCACGGCAAACGTGCTGATGCGATTGTAAAAAGTATGCTGCACCACAGTCGGAACAGCAGTGGCAAAAAAGAACCCACCGACCTCAATGCACTCTGTGATGAATACCTGAGGCTGGCCTACCATGGTTTAAGAGCAAAGGACAAATCATTCAACGCGAAATTTGAAACCGACTTTGATGCAGCACTTCCAAAAATTAAAGTCATACCGCAGGACATAGGCAGGGTATTGCTCAACCTTATCAACAATGCGTTTTATGCAGTTTCAGAAAGAGGAAAGTTGGGGGAGAACGGATATAATCCCACAGTTATCGTCAGAAACAAAGCTTTAAATGGAATGATTGAAATTCGGGTAAAGGACAATGGCATTGGAATCCCGAATGCTATCAAAGAAAAAATTTTCCAGCCTTTTTTCACCACCAAACCCACCGGACAGGGAACAGGATTGGGGTTGAGTTTGAGTTATGATATTGTGAAGGCGCATGGCGGAGTACTGAAAGTTGAGACAAAAGAAGGTGAGGGGAGTGAGTTTGTTATTCAGTTGCCAGTTGTCTGAATCACGGATTTGTAGGATTAAGGGATTA
>CAYRDX010000063.1:0-23016 GCA_964423205.1 uncultured Saprospiraceae bacterium
CAGTATATGGCTCAGGGACTTAAAAGAGATAAAGTTTTGGCTATCTGTGGGATAAGCAAAAACAAGTTTTATTATAAACCCAATGGGGGTAAGCCCCAAAGGGAGAAGCCTGGGCCTAAGCCCAGCAGGCATACACTTCAACTGACAGAAGGCGAAGTGGTAAAACAGAGCAATCCCGAGTACTCGGGATGAATGGTTACATGAAATCTCTGCTCGACAAACCATTGACAGATTATGGTTACCATCGGATGACGGGGGCGCTGCAGTTGGCCGGGTTTTACATCAACCACAAGAAAGTGTACCGTTTGATGAAATCGGCCAAGCTGCTCCGTCCGACACAGCCAAAGACACCAAAGGAGTACGTGAAATACAGGGTAGTATACCCTGAGGGCCCTTTGCGTCTGATGGAGATGGATATCAAACAGGTTTGGGTAGAAGGATTGCGTCCGCCAGTTGGCGGATATGTGCTGACAATACTGGATGTGTTCACCCGTTGTGCTCTGTATTGGGAAGTAGGATTCGGGATGAAACAAGGGCAAGTAAAGTCAGCTTGGCAACAAGTTATCGAATTACACCTTGAGACAGCAGGCTCTTTGCAGTATAGTTTTTCGGGATTTCAAATTTTGTTTGGGTTTAAGTCATTGGAATGTTGGTTTTTGCCACTAAATCACGAAGGCACTAATTTTTAAGAATGAGTGTTCTGGTGGTTTAGTGGCAAAATTTCCTTTAGCTGCTAGTGATTTCATCGCAAGATCCAAAGGGTTGGATGCCGCTGCGCTTATTCATCCTTTGGAAACACTTTTTTCAACTCACTATATTTTTTTAGGGAATCATAAAAAGCGCAGGGTGCCGGTTCGGAAACCGGCATCAGCGGGAGTTTTTTTTTAATTGGAAGACTTTGGGACAGCGGGCAATTCACTGGCAATTAACTATACCGCGTGTTATCGATTGGCTCTTATTATTCAGTCTTTGTAAGCCAATCTATTGCGTTTATTTTTTTTATCCCGTTATATGTGCCTGTTTCGTAATCCATTGTGATTAAAAGTTTTTCGTGATGGTCTGCGATACTGTCATAAGGTGCTAACTCACGTTCTAAAGTCGCGGCGCTTTGTACTGTTTGTGCAACTTGAATGTATTGCGTATAACCTTCGTTGTTGCGAACAACAAAATCAACTTCCAAATTATTGGTTTTTCCTATCCATACTTGGTTATTTCTGCGTTTCAGCTCAAGAAAAATTATGTTTTCAAGTAAATGGCCTGCATCGCTTGCCAATTCTTTTCCAAGTAATGCGTTGCGAAACCCCAAATCCACTAAATAGTATTTTTCCAGCGTTGCCAAATGTTGTTTGCCTTTGATGTCATAGCGGTTTACTTTGTAAAACAAGTAGGCTTCAACCAAAGTGCTAATGTACTTTGACACCGTTTTGTTGTCAATTTTCTTCCTGTTTGTCGTTAACACTTTGGCAATGTTGCCTGCTGAAACACTAGAGCCAACTGAATCTATTAAGAAGTTCACAACTTCCTGATAGGATTCTTCGGCATAAATAGTATAGCGCTTTGAAATATCGTTTTCGTAAATGTTTTTAAAAACCATTTGCAAATATTCATTTGTATAATGATTTCCTTCAGCTGAAAGTCTTACAGCTTCGGGGAAACCACCTGTACGCACAAATTCAGCAAAAGCACGGTCAGGGTTTGTGGTTTTGCCCGTAAACTCCAGATATTCAGCAAAAGAAAAAGGCAATACATTTATTTCATAAGCTCTACCCGTGAGCAATGTTGCCAATTCGCTTGATAATAAATATGCGTTTGAACCTGTAACATACAAATCTATGCTGGGGTGAACGTATAAGCCTTCCAGTAGTTTTTCAAATTCAGGAACGTTTTGCACTTCGTCTATAAACACATAATTGGGTACGTTTTTTTTGAGATGCTTTATGATGTAATCGTAAATCTCCTTCCAATTTTTTTCTGCCAAAAACCTGAAATCTGGCATATCCATATTGATTGCCACAATGGAAACTTTAGCGTTTTCTTTAAGCAACAAGTCTTGAAATTGTGTCATTAAAGTCGATTTCCCACAACGTCTGACACCTGTGGCAACCTTAATTAAATTCTTGTCTTTCAGAACACCAAGTGTTTCTAAGTACCGTTTACGTGCTATTGATTGCATAGAGCAAAGGCTGACTAAATTCCTAAAATTATTCAAAAATAAAAACTTTTAGGAATTCTCTGATTCGAACTATTGTATTTTTAAATAAGTAATGAGTCAAAAATAAAGTAGCCAATTTGTTTTCTTAACCACTTGAAAATCAGTTGGAAAACTTTTGCCTTTTGCCTTTTTACTTTTTACTTTTTCCTAACCATATTCTTTGTCAACTAAAATTCATCTGTTTAATACCGTTCGTGTTTGTTTTCGGGTGACCGGTAAGGGTCGAGGCTATGTGCAGGAAGGGATTTCGGGTTTTCCGATTTTGTTTGGGTTTAGATGATTGGAAAGTTGGTTTTTGCCACTAAATCACGAAGGCACTAATTTTTAAGAATGAGTGTTCCAGTGGTTTAGTGGCAAAATTTCTTTTAGCTGCTGGTGATTTCATCGCAATTACCGCTGCGCTTATTTATCACTTTGGGAAGACTTGCTTCAAATTCAACTTTATTTTTGGGGAATTATAAAAAGCACAGGAATGCCGGTTCGGAAACCGGCATCAGTGGGAGGGTTTTTTATTGGAAGACTAAGGGCCAGCGGGGGGTACAACCCTTGAACAACCTAATGTACCGGCAATTTTTTATACCGCGTGTTGTGCGGTCATACATTTTTCCTCGTCAAATTGCCTCAAAACATTCAATAAAACTTTTTATTCCTATCATTATTGAACCTTTTTTTTGAATGTCCATTTTCAAAAGTGTCGGTCTTTCATTAAATCTTAAAAAAACTGAAGCCATTAATGATTTAGATTTTAGATTTTGCAAATCATAGGCAAATATTTCTAACTTGTCCGTTTCTTTCGACTCGCCCTCGCTATATTTTAGCATTTTAAAATTCCTTTTCAGAATTTTATTAAAATTTGACTCTGTCACCTTATTTGTCTGAACATTTGGTTTCAATCGAAAAAATTCCCAAACAAGAAAATAAATTTTCATAATTTCCTCCAATTCCTCCATCGACACATCAAACCTATGTCCTAGCAAAACAGTCAAGAAAAAAGGTTGGCAGCTAAATATCTCGTCCGAAATAGAATTAACATAATCCGAATCAATTTGGTCTATTTTTTTAATTGATTCAGCCAATATCTCTGTTTCATTAAAATCATTTTGAGTAAACTTCAATTTTGTCATAATTTATGTTGATTGCTCTGTTTTTTGTATGCCGCACAACGGTTACATGTATAAAACGTTGGGGATTGCCGGCGTCGTCCCTGTTTGCCGACACAAAAGCTGATGCGGGGCAGAATACTTAATGTAACCACATAACCCCCAATGTTTTATACATGATGTTGGCTGTTCGGCGTTTTTTAACCAATCAAGAGATTAATTTTTTTTCCAAGTCCAAATTCAAATATTCTGTATAGTGTCGAAAGCTGAATGTCACATTTCCCATTTTCAAGTCGAGAAATATAGCTTTTCTTAGTCCCAACCTTTTGTGCAAGCTGTTCTTGGGTCATTTTTGCTTCTTTTCGTGCTTCTTTAAGCATTTCACTAATCACATAATATTGAGCTCTTTCTTCAAAGTCGTCCCGTTTTTCAGTTCCTATTTTTCCGTATTTAATGTCTAATAACTCATCAAAGTTTTTAGCATTTCTAATCAATTCTTTTTCCATTTTATTTCTTTTTTGAGTTAAAATATTCGTCTTTAAGTCTCATCGCCAAATCAATTTCTTTCTTGGGTGTTTTCTGCGTTTTCTTTTGAAATCCGTTAAAGAGTACAACTAATTTTCCCTTGTCAAAACAGCAGAATATTCTATAAATATTGCTTTCAAATTCAATGCGGATTTTATAAAGTCCATCAGTTCCTGTCAAGTGTTCAAGAAACTTTTTCGGGACATTCTGGACTGTCCGAATAACTTTGAAAACAAATTCGATCTTCTCTTGAACTTTTTCTGGCTGTTCCAAATAAAAGTCCGTGAAATAGTTTCCGTGAAAGATGATTTGTCTATGAGCTTTCATGCGACAAAGTTAACTCAAAAGTTATCTTTCTCCAAGTTTTCAGTCTAACTTTAGGTTATTGCAGTCTTCTTACGCTGACAGCCTACATTTGTATAAACGCCAAATGGCGTTTATTTTTCCTTTCAGTGGTTTCGCATAAAATATAAACTTAAGTGTTTACATTTTATGCGCAACTATTTTGTAAACTATCCAAGCTGTTAAACGGTATTTTCCGCAGACAAAAAAAGGCCATTCAAATCCTGATGATTTTGAATGACCTCTTTTGTTTTCATAGGGTCTGATATTGGTTAAGTGGTCCCGAGTACTCGGGATTACTGGCACAAATTAGCAACAAATCGGGCAATTTGTACTTGGTGACATTCTTCCATTTACCAACAGGTTATTTCACCGCAAGTGTCGCTTCGCTCAACACTTGCTTCAACTTAAGTCCATTCAATTCTCCATTCTCCATTCTCCATTCTCCATTCAAATAGCACTCCCCCCCACCACACTCACCCACATGCCCGGAACCCGCGCATTGATGCTGTTGTCATACATAGCCTCACAACTCACAGATGGCAGATAGTATTTGCCCTGATAGGCTGCGTTGAGTCTGACCCTGTAAATCTGCCGCGTATTCCGGTTCAGGTCGAAGTAGGTGTTCACCCGGTCGTCGCGGATGTCCTGGTATTCCGGAACGGAAGTATTGGAGAACTCCGCGAAGCTGTGCAGGCGCGTATTGATGATTTCCCAACCGGAGGGGAAAATCTGAGTGAGTGCCATTTCCTTCAAGTCCATTGCACGGGTTCCTTTGTGTGCCACGATTACTTCGGCGATGAAATCGGTGCCCTGGGGTAAGGAAGCCGGATTCAGAGCTGTGCCATCGGGTATGGTGTAGCGAACATTGATTTGAATGTGATTGGCGGTTGATGTGGCGTCGCCTACCAGAGGTTGGCCTCTTACAACCAACCTTGAGTAAAGTACTCCATTACTGGTGTTCTTCACCTGTATTTCCCCCGATTTCACTTTCTCCAATGGCACTTCAATTTGCATGACTGGCAGGCTGCTACCGGCATTCACGAATTTCCCATTGGAAAGGCTGTAACTGAAGGTAAACTGGTCGGAAATTTTGGATTTACCCAAAAACTTACCTAAAGCCAGCAGTGAGTAGGCTGTAGTTTGGGTGGAATACCAGGATTCCCGGCCCAGTTCTTCCGCTACATGGCGGGCATTAACGGCAGCATTAGTCTGGTCGCCCAGCAGCACCTGAGTTTCCAAAATCATCGACTCATCCCGCAGGGCAGAACCATAAGTATAAGCCAGTTGATTGTAATCTTCAACAGTGGTAGGAACATTATTGACCAATTCTTTACCAATATCCGCCTTGCCGGCCAGCGAGTATGCCGCTGCAAGCCTCCATCTGGCTGATGCGGACAGATTCTTCATTTCCCGCATCCTGTTCATGGCTGACAATTCAGCTTTTCGGGCCAGTGCCAGTGTGTATAATCTGTATGCCTGCTCCAGTTCATGGTCTTGCTGCTGATAACCGGCAGGACTCAATGAACTCCATCGCTTTGCGGTCTGCTGCTGATATTTGACGAAACGGTCAATCACGGTGGAGGGCACGTTGTACCCGGCGTTTTTAGCTTCCAGCAGAAAATGCCCAGCATAGTTGGTTCCCCATCCGCTGATTTCACCTCCGGGCCAGTAAGCAAATCCACCCTGTGCCTGCTGGTAATTGTTAAGTTTTGTTATAGCAGCAGTCACATTGGCAGCAGCCTGTTTGTTTTGAGGTTCGGTCAGTTTCATCATCGCTCCAACGTACAGTTGTGGGAAGGCAGCAGAAGTGACTTGTTCTACACAGCCGTGAGGGTATTGCAAGAGGAAATTGAGCCTTTCACCCAGATGGAGCGGAGGTAATGCAGATACCTCAAGTATGCCGTTATTGCTGCCCTTGGTGCCAAAAGCCTCATATCCCTGTGACCAGGTTTCGCCAGGTTGCAAGGTACCATCGTAAACATTGGCCACAACCGGATTAGGATTCCTCACATCCACCTCTATTTCATCAACAGCGGTCTCGCCACCACCTGTGGCCGTAATTTTGAACCTGGTTACTCCAGTGGCTTCGCCAACTTTTAAATCGAAGTACACAGTTTCATCGCCGGGTCTGGAGAAATTGATAGCCTTTCTATTGCCAGTGGACAATGAAACCAGTCCCGAACTTTCCTGAACTTTGATGTCCACCGATTTCACCTTGGCATCCATGGCAAATACATTAACCGGCAATCGCAGAGTTTCCCCTGGTCCGAGCACTCTTGGTAAAGTTGCCAATACCATCAGCGGCTTTTTCACAGGGACTATCTTCTCGGCATTGCCGTAGGCAGCATCGCTGTTGGCAGCCACAACCATGACCCGGACGGAACCCACATAGTTGGGCATGGTGAGCTTATGGGTGTTTTTTCCTCCGTTCAAGTAAAATGGCCCAATGGACATAACCACCGGTTTAAATCTGTTTGCATTCTTGCGTTCCAAAGGAACATTGATTTCCGCATCGCCGCCTATACTCAGAATGCGTTCCATTTCACCGCCAAAAGCACCCAGAACATGGTCATAAACGTCCCAGGTTTTAATGCCCAATGCTTCACGTGCATACAGGCTACCATGCGGGTCGGGCGTACCAAAATTGGTCAGACCCAACAAACCTTCATCCACCACAGCCAGGGTGTAAGCCATATTCCGGTTGTTTTCTTCTTTGACCTCTACCGTAAACTCCTGCAATGGTTTCAGCTCGGCGGGCATAGCAATCACAGGTTTCAGAAGCGTCTTTGGATTCTCCACATCGAGGGCTAAAACTCCGTACATACGAATGGGCAGGTCATTTTTCACCTGTCCGTGGGGCTGAACCAGACTGACACTGGCATAAACCGTCGGTGACATTTCCGCTGTAGCTTTGAACTTGAAGGTGTTTTCACCTTTTTTCGCATCTTTCCAGAATGACTGGATAATCTTGCTTCCGGTCTCAAGCGTGATGAGTACGCGGCCTTCTTCACCAGAGGGGACATTTATCTGAATCTCCTCACCGACTGAGTACTTTTCCTTATTGGCCGCAAAACTCATCATTGCCGCTTCTTTACGCCCTATGGCATCTGGGCTGTCGCCATCATACCAGGGATAGCCGGCATTGAAGAAATCACCGGAACAGTGGCCCGATTGCGTATCGCAAACGCGGACCAGATACCTTCCCCAGGAATCCGGTTTGATGGTATATGAAACAGAACCATCAGCACCTGTGCGAACAGCGGCAGTTTCTGTGGCATTGAAATGCGTACCTGAATTGTAGTTGGAAACGTAATCGTCGCCACTATCCCACCACCAGCGCCATTCAATGCGATAAATGCCGATGCTGAGATTCCTGCCACCTGCCGGATTTCCCTTTTCATCAGTTGCTGCAAATTTTATGGTATTGTTCTCTCCAACTTTTAATTCCTTGGCTCCGAATTTATCCGAAGGAATGCTGATGCCGGAGTAGTAGTTGTAAGGGCTGTAGGGTATTTTTGTGATCCATGTGCTGAAGTCGCCTCCTTTCTCGTAGGCCCGCACACGGAAATTAGCCTGTAACATTCCCGGAGCTTGGTTTTGCTGGTTGAACAACTCACTGACAAAGGACGATTTACCATCCTTGTTGGTCATTCCATCATAAATGGTTACTGGTTCTGGGTAAAGAATTCGGGCCGGGTCATCGAAAACGTAATTCTTGAATTTTGGAAACTCCGTTTTCTGCTGTTTCATTTCCAGTTCGACCTGTGAGCGCAGATTCTGACCGGGAGCGCCATGCAACCAGTTTACTCCGAGTTTTATTTCCACCGGTTCATTTCTGGCTGATAGGACCTGTTTCCCGCCAAATCCAAGGTCTATTTTCAACCTGTTTGGCTTCACGGTTTCTACCCTGAGTGTTTTCTCAAAAGTCGCTCCTCCGGCTTTTACCCGGGCAATCCAGCTACCGGTAGGGGCATCGGCAGTGGTGCCAAAAGAGAGGGGATAAATGTTTTCAGTGTTTTTTGTGCTGACGGTTCTGAACTGTATCTGACCTCTTGCATCCTGCACTTCAAAGGAGACAGGGTAATTGGTGGGCAATTTTTTTGTTTTGTCTTCCAGGATGAAGTTCAGGTGAATAGAATCACCCGGCCTCCAAACGCCACGTTCAGCATATAAATACCCTTTCAAACCCTTCTGGTTAACAGTTCCCGACACGTCAAAACGACTGAGAGATAGGGAATTGCCATCAGTGGTTTTCAGGAAGCCACGTTGTTTTTCTTTTTTGGCAATGATGAGGAATGGCGGTTTATCGAGCGTCAGCTCGGCAATACCGTCGCTGTTGGTTTTTGCAGTGCCCAGCAACTGCTTCGGAAAATCGTATAACTCCAGTGCCACTCCGCTTTCTGACCTGGTGGTTCTTAGGTTGGAGACAGCTACGAAGAAAGAACCGTCCTTTCCACTTTTAGCTATGATGCCCAGGTCAGAGGCAAATACATTTGTGAGAGCAAAATTGTCGTAATTGTAGTAGGCGGGGTAACATGGGTTTTCCCTATGGTACCATTCCCAACCATCGTAATAACCTTCGATGCCGTAATAATCACCCCAGATGCTCCTGATTTCCCCATTCTCGTCGAGGTTTGAAGCCTGATCGAGCACCTTCATGTTGTCCTTCTTTTTTGAAATGGTTTTGCAATTGATATTTGCATATTCTGGTCGGAAGCCAATGCGCACCTGATAAATGGCATCAGGGTCGGCCTTAAATAGCTCACTGAGGTCGAGTGCGTAACGGCTCCATGCATTCTGATTGGCATTTTTGTTCAGACCTTTAAGTGGAACCATCACTTGTTTGAGTACCCTGCCTACCCGGAATAAATCGTAGTCGCCGGTTCCGTCCATGTCGTTGGTTTGCAGGAATTGATGGATGTTGTTGTTGTAAATTTTGAATATTTCAACATCCACAGCCTCGAGATTTATAGCCTCAAAGGGCAGTACCAAGCCATTATCGGAGTTTGGCAGGATGACACCTTTACCTACCAATCGAACTTTTGGTTTTGAGGGCTCAAAATTCAATTGCCACTGAGCGGGCTTGTCCAATGCCTTACCATTGGTATTTCTGATTCCGGGTCGCGCTTCAACGGTAACAGTACCCGTCAGTCTTTGTCCGGGATAAATAATGATGCTGTTACCTTCGACAACGAAGTTCAGGTTGTTGGTAACTGGCGGTTCGTTGTAATAACCATATTCATCAGTGCTGGGGCTGGTTTTAGTTATATCTAATAGTCCGCTTAGGTTTTGAGTATTGGACAAGGGGTCGCTGAAATGCAGCACTATTTGCTGATTGTCGCCATCTTCCACTCTGGCTGAAGTAATAACAAATTCATCTTTTGAAGGTACTGTAAAAGAAGTTTTATCCTTTTGCTCAACACCAATGTCATTACCATTCCATGCAATTTCAACCTCCGAAGTCTTATCATCCCGATCTACCCCGGCAACTGTAAAATAATGCCGGTTAGCCGTGGCATCGTGTTCCCATTCCACATTCAATGACTTGCCTTTTTGTTTTGCGCTTAATAAAGATTGAATGGCCTCCTCATCGGCAGCATCATTTGTAGTTAAAACACCCACGAGGTTTTGCTTTGAATAATCTGCCATATCTTCTGCTGCTAAACCGTAAACTTCGACTGCAAGGTTTTGCTCTTTTATGAGAAAGTCGAACTCAAAGGACTCAGCATCCGGAGGTAGATTGTTAAATACTTTGTCCAGGGCCACTTCGGCAACATAAGATGTTCCGGAATCCCAGGCATTTTTTGGCTCAAACCTCAGTGTGTGGTCATCCTCCCAAATCGCTGTCCCGCTGATGGAAGGTTTGAAACTGAGAATGCTACCGGCTTCTGACCCTACTTTTTCGGAGTTTACTGCCGTTCCGGCAAAACGGATTTTTATAGGGCTATTCTTGGAAATAACTCCTGTAGTATAGGCGTAAACATAGCTTTTTACCGAATCGGGGATGGCTTTAGCCCGCGTAATGCCTTTTTTACAGGAAGGAATTGCTAATACGAAAAGTACAGCAAATACAAATAGAGTAGTGTTTGACAAAAGTTTTGATCTAGACATGGAAGAATTATTTCTGGTTATGAAAGAATCGTGTGCTTGTTTGTCAGGTAGGGCAGGTAAAAGTGGCCATTCACAGGCCAGAAGAAACATGTATTTTTCTCACCATTCAATTTCCGCCGAAATTTAGAAAAAGATACTCATACATTTCTCATGGAAATTTTGGCCATTTTATTGCAACCTCATGGCAAACGATTTGAAGGTTTTTTGAAGTCTGTAAAAAATGACAGAGTTAGATCTGTTTACCCCACTTTTTGAAGTCTTCAACTTTTACCAAATACATCTTCGTCCCACTTCCGGCGTCACCTCCACAAACTTCCTTAAAGTATTTTTTTTCTTTAAATAATCGTTGCTTAAGCCCGGAAGTAGAAACGGCCCAGTACACATTGCCAAATTTGTAAACCCAAAAATCGGCGGCTGTGGCAGAAAGGCCAGTTGGTTTGCCACGCGATTCATATTCGATAGCTATGTTTCCTGTTTCCGGTGCCATGAGGTCATATTTGACTTCGAAAGTCATTCCTGAACTGATGATTCGGATGTCGAAAGTTTTCTCACTGCTTCGTTCAATATCATCGGGGCGGAGGTTAAACCTTTTTATAAGCCGCTGAATAACCTCATGCTCTGCACGATTCCCGTCAGTCAAATCCTTATCGAAATTGTAGTGTGACACTGTAGTAATATCTAATAAATGGACTTAGTTGGCAATCAATTTTCTCCTTGTACCCTTCTAACTCCCCACCCCGAGTACTCGGGGCAAACCACCTTCAAACCACCTCAAACCATTACTGAAAATACCTCACCTCCACAAAAAATCTGGGATCTTTGGCATCAAGGTATTTTGCCACGGGAGTTGAAAGGACTACAATGACATCTTTTCCATGCAGTCGGTCGGAAATGACACCTACGACACGAGCATAGGCTATCTTATTTTTCATTGGATTAATGACCTTAATGACCGACCCAACGGGAGCCAGTCGGTGCATGGCAAAGAATTCTGTTTCCCCTTTTCTTTCTCTGTGCCAATAGGCAGCACCTTTGTGAAAATAAACTTTTTCTTGAGCTTCCATACTTTGATAGGCTACCATGAGGTCAGCAATATTGGCGCTGAAGGGATCCGCTGCTAAATGTTGAAGGGAATCCGGAATCCCCGAAGTACTCAGCCAACCCACCTGCAACATTTGCCCGATTTTGAGCTCGTTACCTGTCAGGTTATTATTTGCTTTCAGCGTTTCAATAGGGATATCGAAATACACTTTGGAAATGCGGTACATGGTTTCCTGAGGTTTTACTTCATAGAAAAGTGGAACGTATTCGCCTTTCTGGCCATTTATTGAGGTCACTATGGCAGAGTCAGGCAGCGGTATTCTGATGGGATGGCCTTTCTGGAACGGACCCTCCGGATTCAGCCCCGGATTAAACTGAAAAAGTGATGTGAATTTTAGTCCATAGAATCCTGCAAGAGAATAAAGTGTTTGTCCTTTTTCGAGGCGATGTTCAAGAAATTTGTTATTGGAATTTCCGACAGTAACAAGAAGGGTATCTTTTGTAGTTAAATAGTTCAGGCTGTCGCCCGTGGCAAACGAACTGGCCCAAGCCATGACTGATATTATCAGGGTTAAACCGTGTTTTCTCATGAATTTGTTATTTGTTTGCAATCTGCTTCCATGTTCCAAAACCAACAGACACTATGTAATGAGTCAAAAATAAAGTAGCCGAATTGTTTTTTTAACCAATTGAAAATCAGTTGGAAAACTTTTGCCTTTTTGCCCCTTCGGGGTTGCCTTTTGCCTTTTGCCTTTTGCCTTTTTACTTTTTACTTTTTACTTGTTCCTAAAGCCGGAAACGTATGCCCAAAAATAGTAATTCACTCGGTATCATTCCTGCAAGATTTTCATCCAGCAGATTTCCCGGTAAACCCCTTGCCGATATTAAAGGCCAATCGATGGTGATGCGGGTTTACAATCAAGCTTTACGTTGCCAATCACTGAGCCTGGTTGTCGTTGCTACTGACGATGAACTAATTTTCAGGCATGTTCAGCATAATGGAGGTAATGTGGTGATGACTTCCACAAATCATGTATCAGGTACTGACCGTTGCGCTGAAGTGGTTGGTAGGGAAGAGTACGAGCATTTCGATTTGGTTGTCAATATTCAAGGCGACGAGCCACTGATTGAGCCCATGGTTATTGAAGCCTGCATTGATATTCTTAAGCAAAACACTTCATTAGGAATCAGCACCCTGGCTCAAAAGATACTACAAACTGAAGACCTGACCAATCCCAATATCGTCAAGGTACTGTTGAATAAATTTGGCAATGCGCTGTATTTCAGCAGGGCTGCTGTTCCTCACCAAATAAAACCTGACTATGCAGATTGGCTGGAAAAGGCTGACTATTATAAACACTTAGGCCTTTATGGATTCAGGAGGGAAACACTTTTGGAACTCAGCAAACTAAAATTGGGAAAACTGGAACAAGTTGAACAACTGGAACAATTGCGATGGCTTGAGAATGGTTACGAGATTGGTGTTTCAATCACAGAACACGATTCTTACCCCGTAGATGTTCCGGAAGACATAGAGAAAATCAGACAATTACTCAACAAAGGGTAACCTATAGCTCATGAATTTTTGCAGTGAATGCGGCTCTTCAGAACTTGAAATCAAAATACCCGGCTCAGACAACCGGGCCCGGACGGTGTGTAATCATTGCGGCAAGGTCCATTATATCAATCCAAGAATTGTAGTTGGCTGTGTCCCTGTTTGGGAAAATAAGGTGCTGCTTTGCAGGCGTGCCATTGAGCCGAGATTGGGTCTTTGGAATCTTCCTGCGGGATTCCTGGAATTAGATGAAACTCTGGAACAAGGTGCGGTTCGGGAAGTATTTGAAGAAGCAAAAGCGCAAGTCATAATAAACAATCTGCTCGCCATTTATTCGAATACACGACACCACTATGTCTATGTGCATTTTGTAGCTGACATAAAGGATGGACGCTTTGGAATTGGAGAAGAAAGTCTGGAATCCAGACTTTTCAGTGAAGAGGAAATCCTCAGGGAGGAACTTGCTTTTCATTCATCAGAGCATGCTCTGCAATGTTATTTTGAAAACCAGAAAAATGGTTATCAAAAAGTACATGTAGGTTCATGGCCGTATTAAAAAATCTGCAATATCGCTTTCAGATTTGGATTGAAATGTGATTTTTACACCTGCCTGTTTGGTTGTCTGTTGGTCTTTGATAGTTGTTTGTTTGGAAAAGTCTGAATACTGGATGTTTATGAGAAGTCGGCCTAAAGCAAAAACTGAATAGCGTTTGTGTTTTGTTTCAAAAAAAGTCCAAAGTGAAAAAGATTACTATAGCTATTGACGGCCATTCTTCATGCGGAAAAAGCACCCTTGCCAAAGCTATGGGTGACGCACTTGGATATACCTACATCAGCACCGGGGATATGTACCGCGCCGTTACGCTTTTTTTTATTGAAAAGCAGGTTGAAATGGACAACCCAAAAGAGATTGCGAAGGCATTAAATCATATTTCACTTGAATTCCGGCATGATGGTGCTAACAACCGGATTTTTATGAATGGCATGGATGTTTCGGAGCAAATCAGAACCATGCCGGTGGCCAATTTGGTGAGCCCGGTTTCCGCAATACCAGAAGTCAGGCATGCCATGGTAAAACAGCAACAAGTTATGGGTAAGGATGGCGGAGTAGTGATGGATGGCCGTGACATCGGGACGGTCGTGTTTCCAAAAGCTGAACTCAAAATATTTCTGACAGCCGATGTAACTGAGCGTGCAAGACGGCGATATGAGGAGTTGAAATTAAAAGGCATGGATGTGGAGTTTGAAGAAATAAAAATGAACCTTACAGAGCGTGACCGCATCGATTCCACCCGCGCAGACAGCCCCTTACTGGCGGCGGATGATGCCATTCTTTTGGACAATACTAAACTTAACCATGAACAGCAGTTGGAAATAGCTCTCGACATGGTCCGTCAAAAATTGGTGGAACTTTGCGAAGTGGGTTAATATCATTCGAAAAATAAGGTCGTTGAGGCTCCGAGCCTCAACGACCTTATTTTCAGCGAAATAAGGAGGTTGCTTTTTGGGCTAAGCAATGAGTCAAAAATAAAGTAGTCAACTTGTTTCCTTAACCTCTTGAAAATCAGTTGAAAAACTTTTGCCTTTTTACTTTTTACTTTTTCCTTAGTGCTAACATATACCCTTCAATTAGCTTTTTTAAGAAATTCCCTGAGAAACTTTTCAGCGGTTTTTTCCAAGTCCTTTCCCGTTTCTGCAAGTGCAACCCGCAAAGGTTTATTACCATCGTTTATTTGAACAGCTGTTAAAAGACCCATTGCTAAAAGGTCTTCCTGACTGGTATTAAGTGAACCGCAAAAGGCGACTACATGTACCTGTGCTTTTTGCGCAGCATTACAAATTCCACGAATAACTTTGCCGTATTTGGTTTGATGGTCAATTCTGCCTTCTCCCGTAATCACTAAATCAGCCACCTCCAGTTTCTCATGGAATCCTGTTGCATGCAACATGGATTCAATTCCGGGGACAATTTTGGCATTGAGGAAGACAGCTGCACCAGCGCCCATCCCTCCGGCTGCCCCTGCTCCTGGCAAATCAGCTATATCCTTACCTGTGATTTCCGCCATTAATTCAGCAATATGTCTTAGCCCCTTGTCCAATTCTTCTATTTCACGGTCATTGGCACCTTTCTGACGGGCATAGGTGTAAGCGGCCCCTTTGGCTCCATAAAGTGGGTTCTCCACATCGCACCAAACTTCAAAAGAAGCAGAGTAGGGAAGGGGCGGCGGAATGATGTGATGAATATGTTGGAGTTGTTGCCCAATGGGTGAAACATCCTTACCCTCTTTGTCCAGGAATCTCCATCCTAGCGCTGCAGCCATACCGATGCCGGCATCGTTGGTGGCACTTCCGCCAATACTCAGCATGATTTTCTTTACTCCTCGATTCAGGGTTTTTCCGATTAACTGACCAGTGCCGTAGGAGGATGTGTACATGGGGTTTCTATGTTCATGTTTGAGTAATTGCAAACCCGAAGCCTGTGCCATTTCAATGAAGGCGCTGTCAGCATCATTGCTGAGAAGCCATCTGGCATGCACTTCCTCAAACAAGGGGCCTTTCACTTTTTCATTCTGCACTTTCCAGCCTTGTAGTCGTGCTAAAACTTCAAGTGTGCCCTCACCTCCGTCAGCAATTGGACAATAATTCAGCGTTGCTTCAGGTAAGATTCTTTTAATGCCGCGTCCAATGGCGTCAGCAACTTCAATGGAGTTCAATGCATCTTTAAATGAATCTGGCGCAATCAGGATGTTCATCATAGGCAACGGCTGTTTGAAAAGCGATTCTACGACTTTCGCCTATTAAAATGGAGAAATGGATTGTGGATTTCATTTGTCCACTATCCACTTTCATGGTTTCAATAAGAAGTCAATTTATTCTCAATGCTTGATTGCCTTTCTATCTTTGCCCTCTCTTTTAAGATAACCACCAACACATGCCGGAAAAATTCAGGTACGAGCAAAGAGGAGTATCAGCAGACAAAGCTGAGGTACATGAGGCCATTCAGCACCTCGATAAAGGTATTTTCCCTATGGCATTTTGCAAAGTTATACCGGATGTGGCCGGGGGCGATGAACAGTTCTGCAATATCATGCACGCTGATACGGCGGGCACAAAAACCAGCCTGGCATATCTTTACTGGAAAGAAACGGGTGACTTATCCGTCTGGAAAGGTATAGCCCAGGATGCTTTGGTTATGAATCTCGATGACATGGCCTGTGTGGGCTGTACCGATGACGTGCTGATTTCCTCCACCATTGGCAGAAACAAAAACCTGATACCGGGTGAGGTTATTGCCACCCTGATCAATGGCGCTTCAGAATTTGTGGAAAAGATGAGGGATTTCGGTATCAACCTGCATCTCACCGGTGGAGAAACCGCGGATGTCGGGGACATCGTAAGGACTATTGATGTTGGTTACACCACCTTTGCCAGACTTAAGCGCAGTGAAGTATTGGTTAACAACATCCAGGCAGGTGATGTCATTGTTGGCCTGGCCTCTTATGGGAAAGCCACTTATGAAAATGAGTACAATTCAGGCATGGGCAGTAACGGTCTTACCAGTGCCCGGCACGATATTTTGAATAAAACTTATGCCCAAAGGTTTCCCGATTCCTTCGACCCCAATACGCCGGAATCTGTTGTTTACACTGGCAGTAAAAACCTGACAGATATAATTGAAATCAATGGTCAACAGCTTACTATTGGCAAACTGATGCTGTCCCCAACCCGGACTTACCTTCCTGTTCTTAAGCGTATCTTTTCGGAGTACAGGTCTCATATTCACGGACTGATCCATAATACCGGTGGTGGCCAGACCAAAGTGGCCCGTTTTATCGAAAACAGGAGGGTGGTAAAGAACAATCTTTTTGCTCTGCCTCCTCTCTTTAAAATGATTCAAAGTGAATCAAAAGCCAGTTGGAAAGAGATGTATCAGGTGTTTAACATGGGACATCGCCTAGAAATTTACCTTCCTGAGAAATATGCTTCCTCAATTATAGACATAGCCAGATCTTTCTGTATTGATGCGCAAGTTATTGGCTATGTTGAGTTTAATGAAACGAATCAGATAGTTCTGAAAACTGAAAACGGAAACTTCACGTATTGACACCTGCTTTTCTTGTTGATCTCCCGCCGAAAGGGAGTTACCTGTCTGACATATTATTTTTCGCCATGTGTTTGGCATAGTTTTCGGTGTATGACAAATAATTTTAACCTGATAGCATTATCAAGGCTTTTCAATTGATTTTACTCAAGGTTAAAGTTTGTAAACACCCGGAGCGGCCTGTGAATCTTGAATTGACAGTGTCGCCAGGCGAATAACCGGAAAGTGTTATCCAAAACTACTATCCCATGAAAGACGTAACACGTCATCGCGCTGTACTCCTCATCTGGCTTGCTGGCTTATTCTTACCCGTCAGCATGTTGGCAGGAACCATTTTTCCGACAGATACCCTTCGCACCTATACGACAAATTGTACCTCAGATTCTGATGTTTGCATTGGAATCCCGGGTTCCCGGCTTGGGGAATTTAAACTCTTTGTCGATGGACAATTATATGCCGGTCCAACCAAAGGTTGTGATTTTGATACCATCATTTCCTATTCTTATCACACCCTTCCGGGTTTGGGAAATACAGGCCCCTATCGATTGGATAGTTGGGTAGTGAATGGAGTAAAATTCACAGGCGATTTCAACAATCTTTCTTCATTGCTCACTAAAATGAACCTGTGGGATCCTGCCGGTAACTGGGCCTTGGTACCCAACTCACTAACCATCAAAGGTGGTGCATCAGGAGGATTATACAGCCAAATGATTGTAACTGCCCTGGCCTACAACACTCCTGCTGTATTAGGGATGAATTTTGGACTTTCTGCAAAAGGCACCAGTATCCAAATGAGTACAGGTATTCATAAAGTAGTTGCTGAAGAAATCAGCAGTGGTCTTAAAGATACTCTTACTGTGATTTTGCGTTGCGGGGTAAAACCAAAATCCCAGACTGTTTATGAAACCATTCCTGCCAACGAATTTGAATTCAGATATGCGGTGAATACTTCAGAACTGACAGGACCACCAGTTTCTATCAAAAATATTTGCGGTACCAAATCCGGAGAGTTTGTCAGATTCTCTGTTGATCCTGTTAAAATGGAAGTTGGTTTCAAGGGTTTCAAATGCGGAGGCCAGGAGCAGGCCTGCATTGTGGTGTGTGATGGCCTTGGTGAATGCGATACGACTTACATAGTTGTGAGTGTTGACTTCACTTTATGTGAAAAAAAGTCTAATTACCGGTCTGATACAGTGGTAATCAATTTTACTAAGAAGATATGTGTGGATACGAAAAGACTTCCCGGTAAGGTTACATCCGTTGAAAATTTGTGTTCGTTAGAATCCGGTTACAAGGTGGATTTTGATTATGACCCTTTAACTCATTGCATTTCATTTACCGGAATTTCCACCGGGACGGAAAGGGCTTGTTATCTTGTTGTTGATGAGTATGGAAACCACGACACTACCTACCTCAGTGTCCATGTCAGAAAACCTCTAACTGGTATAATTCTTGACACCTTGGAACTGGGACAAGAAAAAACGTATTGCATTGACATTAATGAACTTGCAGGGAATATTATAAATATTACTAATTTGTGCCCTGCAAAATCCGGAAACCAACTCGATTTTAAGGTTGATGCTCAAACGCTTTGTGTCAGAGCCAAAGGAAATGCAATTGGAATCGAGTCTGCATGTATCGTACTTTGCGACAATTATGGAATCTGTGATACTACGAGTTTGACTATTGTAGTGAAGCCGAAACCAAATGACCCCTGTGCTAACACCCTTCCCCCCAATGCCAATAATGATTTGGCATCCACACAACTGAACGCCCAGGTAAACATCAGGATTCTTGGTAACGACGTATTGGGTACTTGCCCAAATATCTCCGTGACCATACCCGGTGCTAATACACCAAAAGGACCGAAACATGGAGTAGCCATCGTGAACAGCGATCAAACGGTCGATTACGTGCCGGATATCGCTTTTTGCGGTTTGGATACTTTCCATTACGTTCTGTGTAGCCCGGTCGGATGTGATACAGCTAAGGTAATTGTAGTTGTTGATTGTATCCCTTCGGACTCGATTGTCGTAAACACAGGTTTATCTCCCAATGGTGATGGTGTGAATGATTTTTTCACCATTGCCAATATTGAAAAGTTCCCCCAAAACGAATTGAGAATTTTCAATCGTTGGGGAGCTGTTGTATATGCCAAACGTGGTTATACAAACGATTGGGGAGGAGCCTTCCGGAAAGATGAATTGCCGGATGGAACCTACTTCTACACATTGAAAATAAAGGGACAAAAAGATGAAATGTATAGAGGATACTTGCAGATTTTGAGATGAAAAACAGGTTAAGCCATCTCCTGCAAATTCAATAACCAAAACTATGTCAAAAAAAAATAACATGAAAAGGACCCATATCTTCATCGTACTTCTGTTAATGGGATACAGTCTGTTTGCCCAGCAGGAGCCGATGTTCACCAAATACATGTTTAATAGCCTGATTTTTAACCCGGGTTATGCTGGCGCCAAAGATCACCTATCATTGGGTCTTTTGCATAGAAGCCAATGGTGGGAAATTGAGGGCGCTCCCATTACGCAAACCTTCACAGCCCATACACCATTACGCAATGAGAGGGTAGGGGTTGGTTTGAGTATTGTGAACGATAAAATTGGGCCTACCAATTCCACCGGTGCAAACCTGGTTTATGCTTACCGAATCCCGATGGGTAAAGCCAAATTGAGCATCGGACTGCAGGGAGGCGTGGAGAGCTACCGTGCTGATTGGTCGAAGCTCAATCTGGAACAAACGGCCGATCCGGCATTTCAGGAAAATGTGAGCAGAGTACTTCCCAATTTTGGTGCGGGTGTATTTTTCTACAACAAATACTTTTACATAGGCGGGTCTGTTCCTCATTTGGTGGAATACGACCTGAGAAGCAATACAGAAACTGAGATTTATGCCCGCCAGGTGCGTCACTTTTATTTTATGACCGGTGGTGCCATCAAATTGAACGGCGATGCACTAATCTTCAAGCCTTCGTTTTTAGTTAAAAACGTAGGACTTGACAAACCACAATCCAAACTGGAAGCATTTAAAGACATTGGCGCACCTACAGAATTCGATGCCGATTTGTCCCTGCTTTTCCAGGAAACACTTTGGGTAGGCGTTTCATTCCGCTCTGCTTTTGAAAAATTTGTCGATGAAAGCAGCTCCTACGATTCAGCCGATATTTGGTTTTCCTACCTGTTGAAAAATGGATTCAGGTTTGGCGCTGCTTACGACTATCCGCTCACGAAACTGTCGAATGTCACGAGTGGTGCCTTTGAGATTTTTGTTGGCTACGAATTCAATTTCAAAGAGAAGAAAATTGTCACCCCCAGATACTTCTGATACCGTGTCAATGAGTTAGAATTTAATAATGCCAAGAACCAATAGTGTAAAAACAGCAATACAGCAAACCATGGCAACTTCCCGTACAATACTGACCTCCCTTATCTTCTGCCTTTTTACGGCAGGCTTGCTGGCTCAAAGTGCCAAGCTCAAGCAGGGCAAACAAATGATGGACAATCTCGACTACATCGGGGCAATAGAACTTTACAACCAGATATTGCAGAGTTCTGATGACGCGGCAGCCAAAATCAATCTGGCGGAAGCGTACCGCAAGATAAACGATACACCCAATGCGGAATTTTGGTATGGGCAGGTCGTAAGGCTCCCTCAGGCAGAACCTATTCATAAGCTGTATTATGGAATGATGTTGCAGCGCAATGGCAAATGCGACCTCGCCAGGGTCTGGTACCAGCAGTATGTTGATCTGACTCCCGATGACCAAAGAGGTCAGTTTCTGCTTCGGGCCTGTGGTTACGAGGAAGAGTTGATGGCACGCAATGCGAACCTGTACGAAGTAAAGAATTCCGATTTTAACTCAAAATCCGACGATTTCAGTCCCCAGTTTTATAAAGGGGGACTGGTATTTTCCTCAGAGCGTGACACTAATCCTGCAATTCGGCGCACCCACGCTTGGACTGGTCATCCGTTTCTGGACCTCTATTATGCTGACCTGAGGCAAATAGGTAGCAAAGAGGATGGATGCGGAAACTGGGCTTATGGACGCCCTGAAAAATTCTCAAATCAAATCAACTCCAAATTCCACGATGCAACTGTAACCTTCTCCCGAAATGGTGAGGAGATTTTCTTCACGAGGAATAACTTTCTGGAAGGCAGGAAAGGCAAAGACGATGAAGGTATCATGCGCCTGAAAGTCTTTTATGCCCGTGGTCAGGGCGAAGGTAAGTGGGGAGAGTTACAGAGCCTGCCTTTTAACAGCAACGAATATTCCGTAGCTCATCCGGCATTGTCCAACGATGGCACCAAGCTGTATTTCACTTCTGATATGCCCGGCGGTTTCGGAGGAATGGATATCTATGTTTCTGAAAAAGAAAGTGGTCGTTGGGGGCCACCTATCAACCTCGGGCCGGATATCAACACTGAAGGACACGAGATATTTCCGAGTATTGGACCTGATAACAAGTTATACTTCGCTTCTGACGGATTGATAGGGTTGGGAGGCCTGGATATATATTATGTTCTGGACAGAGGTAATCGCTCATGGTCGCAACCTGAGAATATCGGATATCCCATCAACACTAAGGATGATGATTTCGGAATAGTTTTCAATAAGGAAGGAACCTGTGGTTTCTTTTCCTCCGACAGGCAAGGTGGAGTAGGGGGCGACGATGTGTACAGTTTTAAACGTACAGCCATTCCTGTTGAGGTTTTGGTATATGACGAAAGAACCGGGAGTCCACTTCCTGGCGCCACTGTTTTTGCTACCTGTCAGGATAAAACGATGCTTACAGGGCTGGAAGGAAAGGTCGGAATCAACATGAAATTGAATGAATGCTGTACATTCCAGGCCAGCCTCAATGGTTATGAGCCAAATCAATCTGAAGGTTGCACCAGGGACCTGACCCTTAGCGATGCAATGTTGCTTAGAATTCCACTAACACGATCAGCAGAATTTGAAGTGGAAGGTGTAGTTTACGATGCCGGCACAGGTTTTCCACTGGAAGGTGCTTATGTAACCATTGAGAATACCTGCGGAAAAGCGCTCGCCGAACCTTTGGTAACTTTAAACAATGGCAAGTATTATTTCAAGCTGGATAAAGAATGTTGTTATAAAATTAAGGCGACCAAGATTGATTTCTATGCCGGTATTGCTGACAATGTTTGTACAAAAGGACTTAGCAGTTCCAAAACCTTTAGGGAAAATCTTTACCTGCAACCCACCTCCCTTATGGCCGGTGCTGTTAAGAAACCTGCTGGACTTCAGGAAACAAGCCACACTTACCTGGATCCGGCATTAGGGATATGGATGGACAAAAAGACACGTCTCCCAGCAGATGGATCTTATCCGGATGGAAAGGTTTACGACAAAGGATTGTTGAAAAAAGGTGGTCCGGGATTTGATCAAGGACCCATTGCTGCCACCAGCGATAAGCCGGAAATCACATACTTGCTGCATGTTTATTACGATTTTGATCAGTCTTATATTCGAGAGGATGCTATTCCGGAACTTAAAAAGCTGCAAAATCTATTAGTAGAAAACCCGCAATACATCATTGAGATCGGCTCCCATACAGATGCTCGCGGCTCCAACCATTACAACAAGCGTTTGTCGCAGAGAAGAGCAGAATCAATTGTCAGATGGCTCTCAGATAATGGAATTGACAAAAGCAGATTAGTAGCCAGAGGTTATGGGGAATCCTTGAATGTAAATGATTGTACCAATAATGTTCCATGCTCTGAAAAGCAGCACCAAATGAACCGCCGCACTGAGTTCAAGGTCATAGGATGTAAAGATTGTATTGACCCTGCTAAAACGGCGATTTCAAAAGAAAATCCAAACGTTAAAGTTAACGAGTGTAAGGGTTGTCCTTTTTAAACGGTGTTACGGTACAACGGTACAACGGTACAACGGTACAACGGTGCAACGGTGCAACGGTGCAACGGTGCACCGTACCACCGTTCCACCGTTCCACCGTTCCACCGTTATTTATCCAATTTATCTTCC
>CAYRDX010000064.1:0-22646 GCA_964423205.1 uncultured Saprospiraceae bacterium
GAGACACTGAGAGCACTAAGGGTTTTTAACTAAGTGAACTTAGTGCCTTAGTGGTTAATGAAACTTTTCACCACTGAGACACTTAGGGCACTGAGAAGATAATCTGAGTGTTCTTAGTGTCTTAGTGGTTATTTTTTTTACCACTGAGACACTGAGAGCACTAAGGGTTTTTAACTAAGTGAACTTAGTGCCTTAGTGGTGAATATTTTTTTCAAAGATAAACTCCGTGCTCTTAGTGCCTAAGTGGTTATTTTTTTTACCACTAAGACACTGAGAGCACTAAGGGTTTTTAACTAAGTGAACTTAGTGCCTAAGTGGTTAATGAAACTTTTCACCACTGAGACACTTAGGGCACTGAGAAGATAATCTGAGTGTTCTTAATGCCTTAGTGGTTGAAGATATTAGTGCCTTATTGATGAATTATCCACAAACTGCTCCCACCATCTTGCAATGGCCAGTAAACCCCAAATAGGGTAGGACGCATCCAATTCATTTTTCTTATTTCGTTCAATAAGACTTATGACATTATCTGAATCAAAAATTTGGCGCTTGCTGCACTTTTCCGGAGTGAATTCCGTCCGCAGCTGGGCATCAAGCGGACCACATATCCAATCCCTGACCGGAGCACCAAAGCCGGTTTTGGACCGGTAAACAACCTCTTTGGGCAGATAGCGTTCTGCAACTTTGCGCAAAAGAAATTTAGTGTTGGTGCCTTTCATTTTCAATTCAGGAGGGATAGTCGTGCTGTATTCAACGAGTTCCTTATCGAGATAGGGGACTCTAACCTCTACACCATGTGCCATACTCATTTTGTCCGTGTAATTCAGATTGTGGTCGGGCAGGAAGTATTTGAGTTCCCAGTAAAGCATTTTATTCAGGAGGGTTGATTCATTTGGAATATTTTTCAGCGAATCAATAAGATGATGACGTGGAAGATAATTATTCAGGGTTTCCCTGTTTATGGCATTGAACAATTTCAAATTTTCATTAAAAGGTAGCCAGCTATACAAACTGGCCAATTGTTCGTTTGGGTCACTGAATTTAAAGTGGGATAAAAACTTAATAAGTCTTCGAAAATTCGGCTTGCCTGTCGGGATATTGGAAGAAACTTTTCCTAATACTCTTTTCAGAAAAGTTGGTAGTTTGCTGGTAATTTGATGATAATAAATTGACTGATGCCGCCTGTACCCTGAAAATAGATCATCGCCTCCTGTACCGCCCAGAAGTACGACAATGCCCATTTCCCGGGCTGTCGCACTGATATTGTATATATTTAACGGTGCAGCATCGGCCTGAGGTTCATCGAGGTACCATATCATTTTATCAAAATCCTGAAGCATATCTACTTTGGCCTTCACGATTTTGAGCTCTGTTCTCAGATGCTCTGCAACTTTTTTGGCAAAAGGCAGATCTTCTGAAAACCCTTCCCTTTTGCTCCCCAGGTTGGTGTCGATAGTGAAACACAGTGGTTTATTGTATGGCTGTGCCTTCCCCGCCATAGCAACAACGAGGCTGGAATCAAGACCTCCTGATAAAAAGAAACCTAATGGCACGTCAGATAATAACTGCCTTTCAACAGCTTTGTACAATTCTTCTTCCAGTTCATCTACCCATTTATCCAGAGGCTGATTCCGGTATTCGCCGTTGAAAGGTATTTCATAATATTTTTTTAGTTCACATTCCCCGGGTTTGGAAACATTAATTCTAAGGTAATATCCCGGTTCCAGTTTCCTGACATGTTTAAATGCCGTACCACTGCCCGGGGCATACAAAAAATGCAGGTAATCAGAGATATTACTGATTTCAAGGGTTTTATCGAGTTCCGGAAAAGCCAGCATGGCTTTTATCTCGGATGCAAACAGGAAAGTATGACCCACCTGGTAATAATACAATGGCTTTACTCCAAGGTGATCTCTTGCAATAAACAATTCTTTGTCATATCTATCGTATATCGCGAAAGCAAATATACCATTCAGTTTATCCAATATTTGTTCTCCGTATTCAGCAAAACCATACAGCAATGTTTCGGTATCAGATGTCGATTTGAAACGGTACTTATGTTCCAGTTTCTTCCGGATGTCCCAGTGGTTATAGATTTCTCCGTTGAAAATGATTACATACCTGCCGTCCCGGGACATCATAGGTTGATGCCCATTCGCCGATACATCCTGAATAGATAGGCGGCGATGTGCCAAAGCCAGATTCCCATCGATATAAACACCATGGTCATCCGGCCCCCGATGAGCTATCAATTCTGAAAATCGATGGATGTAATTTTCAGGTTTGGAATGGATTAAACCGGCGATACCGCACATTATAGGGTTTTTTTCATTGGTTGTCAGTTTTGTTTGCCCGAGTTTTGATATGGAGTATTTTTATATTGCTTTTGCCTTTCCAAATATTTGATGTCTGTCATCATCGGATATACATGTGCGTGCATGTGGTGGTAAATGAAACCAGGTGTTCCATCCAGAAAACCAAAGCGGAAAAAATATACCCTATGAAACGGCAATTTAGTGTGTGCATGATTGCGCTGAGCTGTGTGATTGTCTAATGCCCGGTGATAAACCTCAGCGTCATATTCTTTCGCAAGAGCGCAAGCATTGGCGGGGGCCCAGAATCCAATACCATCACCTGCCTTGCCCACCAGCATACTTTTTCGAGTGCTTTGGGTAGTTTCTGCCTCTCAATCAAAATCAAGATGATGACCACGAGAGGTACAATTGCCAAATTATATTATGATGGTATTGCAATGATGTTTTGAATTGGTGTTTTTACTTCGACCATTTCCGGCAAAAGTTCCGCATCAAACAACCGGTAATCATACGAAAGAAGAGTGGATATAACATGCTGCCAATTAACTTTAAACACTTCGCACAATAGTATGGGGCGAACTTCTTCCAGGATTTGTTGCATCCCCTCAATTACCAGATTTTCAGCTCTCTCTACATCAATTTTGATAAAATCCGGTACTGGCATTTGATTTAGCAGTGAGCTTAAGTACACGGTTGGTACCACCATCGTTTGCCGCACTCCGCCCGTTTGCGTAGAGCCGCCAGCATCAGATAAAAAATTAGTGGCTCGGGCGCGCATGGCGATGTTGAATTGTGCAATTCCTGATCGGTTAGAGACTGCAAGTGCCAGAATGTCAACATTTAAATCGGGATTGGCATCAGCTGTTTTTCGTAACAGGTAAGCGAGAGATAGGTCTGGTTCAAACACAACGATCCGGCCATTTTTTCCAGCTTTAACTGCGGCAGGAAAGGCGAAAAAACCAAGATTGCCACCGACATCCCAAACCGTGTCACCAGGACGGACGAATTGACGGACTGCCTGTAGTAACATCGGGTCAATTGTTTCGAGGTGCTGTTTCCAGTAGCGCAGTCCGCCACCTTCCGGGGAAACAAACATGAGACGGTTGTCAAATTCAGCCGGGAGTCTTTTCTTCAAGACTATTCCACGGCTCCATTTTTCTAAAAGTGATCGTATCATAGTTAACCAGATGACTTGTAGTTAATTATTGCTTCTAACTGATGATTAAGGTAATTGATTGGCATTGGTGCAAATCGCATCCTTATCATTTCTACTCGGATAATTGATCAGTACTGCACGAAACCGCCCTTTAAAGACAAAAAGACTACCGGCAGCTGCACCAATAATTCTGTGACGAAGAATCAACTCTTCAATATCGTTAAGACTACCTGCCCCGCCAAGTACTGACATAGGCAGGCTTACTGCATCACGGACCTGCTCAATCAAATCCAGGTCATAACCCTTCATTTCGCCGTCATGGTCTATTGAGTTGATCAGAATCTCACCAGCACCCATGGATTCGGCTTTTTTTGCAAAATCCACGGGATTAATTCCTGTGGCTTTAGTACCGTTATGGGTGAAGAGCTCATAACGTCGAAGCCAACCCGCTTTTTTCACATCCAACACTACCACGATGCTTTGATTGCCAACTCGTTTGGCTGACTCTGCGATTATTTCAGGAGACTGAATTGCTGAACTACTAAGTGCGACCTTCTCTACCCCAAGGCTAATGATGCGTTCTATCTGCTCGGGGGTTTTAACCCCTCCTGCATAACATAACGGCATCCGACATTCAGAAGCAAGGTTGGCAATCATGGAGTAATTAGGCTCGTGCTTCAGAACGGTGGCATCTATGTCAGCTACGATGAGCTCATCAACCTCTTTCTCATTAAATATCCGCACAGCATTAATGGGGTCGCCGACGTATTTAGGTTCAGTAAATCGAACTGTTTTGACGAGGCCTCCATTGTGAACAAGCAGGCATGGTATGATTCGTGGACGCAGCATCACTTATAATTCAGCAAAATTCTTCAACAATTGCACTCCCCATTGATGGCTCTTTTCAGGGTGAAATTGAACACCGAAAATATGCCTGTCATGGGTAGCGGAAGTAAATGATCCACAGTATTCAGTAGTTGCCAGTATGTTGGCCTGACTGTCAGGTGCAAAATAGTACGAATGGAGAAAGTAAAATCGCCAGGAATCAAATCCCTTGAACAAAGTGTTCGTTTCAACTGGCGATGCATCATTCCAACCCATGTGCGGCAAATATGTTTTTTGATTGTGGTGATTATCATCGAAGCGCTTCACTTCTGCATCAATCCAGCCTAAACCAGGCAGCATACCTTCATCACTGTGCCTTGCCAGCATCTGCATTCCAACACATATTCCAAGGACAGAGCATTTTTTGTAATGTACCAGATCATCAAGGCAATCCCTCATTCCAGAAGCATTCAACCGGCTCATAGCCCAGTCGAATGAACCTACTCCTGGAAGGATTATCTTTTCAGCTCCAGACAGTTCTTCAACGGTACTTGCCAGCTGGACTGGGATATTCAGGCGTTTGTATATGTTGGCCAGAGCCTGGATATTGCCAATCCCGTAGTTTACAATGGTTACCATCATTTAAATGATAATTGGATTCATATTCACAGGCGTAATAATAAGACGTAGTCAAAACGCCCCGCCACGTTGACTCAATCCTAATACCTTAAAGATTTTTTCACCTGCATCAAATAGCCATTTTTGATTGCGATAATCCCAATAGAATTTCTTAGGCATTTCTAAATAACCACGAAGCTCACTTATGGAAATCCCCAACTTCGTTGCTATGTATTCGAAATCCTGGTCAATTGTTTCAATATCATATGGTGGCTTTTTCAGTTCACTTAAAGCTTCATCTCGGGTCATTTGTCCGGTAAGAATTAAACTCGAATAAACAACACGACGCACATCAAAACCAAAGCGGGTAGGCATCCAATATCCTTCAAAGAAGCGGGTAAAACGCGATTCAAAATGTTTTTGGGGGTAAGGTTTATAGCCATATTCTTTTTTTAGAACCTCAAATGCTTCTGATTTTATATAGGGTATATAGTTTAATGGTTTAACGACTTTTACCCCCTTAAAGTACCTTAGATAAAGTTTGTGTCTTAGTATTGTTGTAAAGGGATACGATTTCATAGGAATAGTTCCGAATCGGTTCAATATGTCCCTGATCTGCCACAAATCGGATCCCCAATAAAAATATTGCAAAGGATTTAGAACACATTCAGTCGATATATTTCCACCATTTAGTATGTACTTAATTTTATATTTTTCTGCAAAACGGTATAAAACCGCAATAAAGGCATGATCCTGTGGGACATCAATATGAGGGACACCAGACTTGAACATGGCCAGTTGAAAATTACGCATTTCTTCCCAGTTAATAACTTCTGTATATAAGTCAAGTCCTAACTTTTCTATAAGTACATTGATATTATGAACGGCAATTTCAGAATTCCAACCACCATCGACATGAAAGACCAAAGGGCGGAGGCCATAATCGTTAACTACTTTGTGTAGCATGTAAGAACTATCCGCACCGCCGCTCAGCCCCAGCAAGCAGTCGAATTCCTTGTCTTTGCCCGTTTTCTTTAATGTATCGACAATCTTTTCCAATTCCAGCCTGCCGCGTTTATCCGGATGCCAATTGGGCTTGACGGTTTTATGAAAATAGTGGTAGTGATTTGATATTCCGTTTTCATCAAAAGTAATGGTGGGATCGGAGGTATCCATTACGGTTTTGGTGCAGATTTGATAGATCATGAATTGTCTTATGATTTCATTTTCAATATCTGAAAAATAAAGGCAAGTCTAATTCGCATAAAGTCAGGCCGCTAACCTGACATTTTAAATCCTTGCTAAATCCATCACTGAAAGCAGCGAACGAGCCGTTATATCTGATGTGATTCTTTGGCCTAGCAAATGACTTCTTAATGAAAATGCATCCAATTCCTCGGATGAAAGGCTGCTGATTCGCAACAATGCATCGCGGAGTGACCCGACATCACCCCTTCTGAACAAGAAACCATTGTATTCAGAAATTAGAAACTCTGTTGCGGCGCCACAGGCTGAACTTAAAATAAGAGGGTAACCAAGGAGGGCCATCTCATGGATTACCACTCCCCACTGTTCTTTATTGCTCGGAACGCACGCAACGCCTCCATGCATAAGTTCTTCCAGCAAAGCCATTGGCTGCAAAAACGGTTTAACCATAGTGTATTTTGATTTTCTTTTTTCAATTTCCTTCCTGAGACCTCCGTCACCAATCAACACAAGTGGCCACTCTGATTTGATTTCTTCAGGCAAGGAATCATAAGCGTCTAATAGCAAGTCAATTCCTTTAACAGGGACGAAACGACCGACAAAAATAAAGCGCTTTGTTACGTTTGACTTCTTGTTGAAAACGGCGGTATCTGCCGATAGCAAGTTCGAGATTATTCTTTCATGGTTGTAGCCGAAACGCTGGGCATAGTGATATTGGGGCTTTCCGGACACCCACATAAAGTCAAAGATATTTCTATAAAATAGTCGAAAGTAAATCTGGCCCAATCGCTGCCGCAGAGTTCCTTTCCATTGGTCGTCTATACCGCAAACAACCTGAAAAATATTGCCTTTAGCACGGTAACGTCGTACAGCCCACAAATAGCCTTTATCCACCCATCCTGAAATATAAATGATGTCCGGATTTTTAGAGTGTAGCAAACTAAGTAAAGTTTCATCAGTCATTGAAGACCGGGCATGAAACCTCACCCCCGCAACTTCCTCAATCACGTACTGGGTGCTGTTGATATTCTTCTTGTCCCAAGAAACCACATCTATATCTATTACTTTTCCACACTGCTTCATTGCCCGAATCATACCCGTGACAAAGTGAACCAGAGTGGAATAGAGAATAACAACTTTAATTTTTTCCTTATTTTCCATGTCTTGCATCTTATTCAAACTGCTGAACACGCCCGTCCGGTTCGCCTGGCCCGTACATTCGCATTAAAGTTAACCGTCCAGTAATCTTCATTTCACGAAGTTTGTATTCAATCAAACGATAAACATCCGACAACAGCCGCGCGCTAACATAGCCATCCCACTTGACTCGCCATAGGCAGAGTTCTCGTAGGCTGAGATTGCCTCGGCTTTTTCCATTCAGACCATAATTGTCACAGTCGCTTCGCTAATAATGTGCAGGAACCATCTGGATCCCAGTTGATCGCCAAAACCGATAACCCACAAGCCTCCAGTTCTTCGATAAAACGCGCTACATTTCCAGCAAACGCATGAATTTCAATAGCTAAGCATTTCGCCATAGCAAGCAACTTGCTGTTTTTATTAAGCAATGAAAATTCACCACCCTCTATGTCACATTTCAAGAAATCAATTTTAGTCAGATTCGCTGATCGAATAAGTTCATCTTCTGTAATCCAATTGGCATCTGCATAATTAAAATCTTGCAATAATCGGTTTTGCTTTTCTGTTCGACGCCCCAGAAAAGCCCGGATCAACGAGGTTCTTTCCAGATGCCTAGGATTTAGACCAACAGATTTTTGAAACGCTATATTGAAGACCATACTCGGTTCAACCGCGACGACTCGCACGTTTTTTCCATGTGCTAATGCCAGGTTGGTGAAATTCCCCATGTTTGCGCCTAGGTCAACCACGGTGTCACCATCTGCAATTCCCAATGTGCCACCTTTAAGATAGACGTCGCGTACATACATTTCACGGATGCCACTAAATGCTTCAGGCCCGCAGACTTTGAAGGAGACTCCATATATTGGTAGACTGACCGTGAAAGGTCCTTCGCCCATAGATTGGTCTGCAGAATGAAGATCTCTTCTCTGCAAGATTTTTGGAGTATTGGCTAGCACAAGGACAAACCACTTTAAGGCAATGTGCCGCCCGCAAACCTATCAAATCCCAAAAAAGTCATTCCAAATCTTCTTTATATTCTTCATACTATCTACTCATGTGTTGTTATTCATACTGGGGCACACGCCGATCCGGCTCACCTGGCCCGTACATTCGCTTTAAAGGTAACCGTCCAGTAATCTCCATTTCACGAAGTTTGTATTCTCGAAAACGCCACACATCAGCCCACAAACGAGCGCTGGCATAGCCAACCCAACCGACCCGCCATGTACCAAACCACAGCCAATAATAAAGAAATAGCAGAAAATGGTGAAATGGAATCTTGTTAAAGTGCTTTTTTAGCCACATGCGACGTTGTAATCGAGAACCAAACAGTCGAGGAACAGCCGCCAGCGGAGCTTGTTTGTATGCGTTAATTGCTTCAGATGTAGAGTAACGGTTTTGTTTTTCAAACCAGTGATCGAGATCAGGGCTATCCAAATGAATTATTTCTCCTCGAACGAACTTCACCTTACCTTTTGCAATACAATGTTCATTCACAGAAATGTCTGAAAAAGAGCTAGAACCCGTTTGCCATATGCGTAAGGCCCTTTGAAGAATTGGTAATTCCCGTCCCATAAACCACCATCTTATGTTTATTTCAATCCCAGAGGAATCACCTATCTGAATTCCTTTTATTATATTCTTTTTCAGCTCATCAGTTAAGCGCTCGTCTGGGTCTAGTTTCATAGTCCATGGTGCAGATATCGGCAGCTGTTGCAATGCAAAATTCCATTGGTCTCCAAAGCCTCGGAAGCGACGTTGCACAACATGGATGCCATAGCGCAGGGCAATATCTACCGTATTGTCCCGGCTGTGGCTGTCAAGCAGGAACACCTCTTGAGCCCAGCCTTTCAGATTTTCCAGCACCGCCTCCATGTTGTGGCCTTCGTTAAGTGAAATCATGACAACAGCGATAGGAGCAGAGCCAGGTTGCCAGTTGGATTGTTTTGCGTGGTCATCCATTATTGATAATTAATTTTGTAGGAAGCAATTATTTTTTGAATTAATCAACGAAGACATGCTTTGGTGTCTCACCTCCATATTTAAGCCAGCGGTAAGTCTCAGTCATCATTGTTGCAACCTTTAGCCAAGAATATTCTTTCTGCATCCATTCTCGTCCAGCGTTACCCATTCGATTTAGATTTTCGCTTGGATACGCTAAGGCATCTTCTAAACAGGTTACAAGTGGATCAAGCCCAATATCTATCCACCAGCCAGCTTTATTTTTTTCTAAGCCACCCCAGGGAGCGCCTTTGGTCACAATGGCGGGAGTTCCAGCCGCCAACGCCTCTGCCACTGCCATGCCAAAGTTCTCAGAATAGGAGGGGAGTATGAATAAATCTGCATCCGCATAGGCCTGCCATTTTCTATCTCCATAAAGTGGCCCAGCAAACTCAATACGCTTTAAAGACAAATCATTTGCCTGTTTTTGCATTTGCGATGAATAGGCACTTTCATCCGGTCCAACGATACATAAGTGCCAATCTGTGAAACGATCCTGCACTTCTTTCCACGCTGAAAAAAGCATATCCAATCCTTTATTTGGATGTATTCTCCCAAGGAACAAAAGAGTACGAGAATCCTTTGGTTTTTTTGGCAGAAACTCTGGCAGGTCTATTCCGTTAGGGATCACTGCCACCGGTTGGTGGAAATCCATACGGCGGATATCAGCATACTCCGACTCAGCGGTGGCATGAAACAGACTTACTTTATTGAGAGCAGGCTTTTGGACTAATGGCCAAAAGATGTGTTTAATTTTGGAGCCAATAGTCATTGCATATTCCGTAAAACAGCCTCGTGGAGAGACTACATAAGGAGTATTGTACTTGGATGCAACCTGACCGGGATAAACATTCGGCATCATCCATAGGCTATGATTGTGAAAAAGATCAACCTCATGCAAGATGGCTTTCTGGTTCAGCCATAGTTTCATCGTCGGTGACCTTCCCAATCGCCTAGGACCAAAACCGAGTTGAAAGGTTTTAAGAAAAGCTGGGGGTGAGGCCATAGGTGCCGAATCAAGTGCAACAAGTGTCACATCTTGGCCTTGCTCAATCAATGTAGCACATAATCGAGCAACAGAATAAGAGGGTCCGCTTGCTTCATTTGAGATATCAGGAACAGTATGTATGATTCTCATATCCACCCATTAATGAGTTTCGTTTTAGGTGCAGATCCGACTCGTTGTTCGATTTCTTTGGCGTTACGCAAGAAAATGGTATTACCGCTTTTACCATACAGGAAAGTGACAGGTTTTAATACACGTTTTATTGCGCAGTAACTCCATGTCTCGAAACCATGCTTTTCCATTACCTCAATCAATTGTTGATCTCTGATTCCATATCACACCCCACTGCCATTGGTTTCCATCACCACTGCCAGCAGGTTTGACGACCCCAAGGTCTTGTCCGCCCCTTCCAATACAGCTAGTTCATGGCCTTCAACATCTATTTTGATAACTGTAGCCTCTAATTCTTCTCGCAATAAGTTGTCCAGTGTAGTCACACCTATTTCCTCACTTGCAGCATTGCTCTCACCCTCTTCCAATACATGATTGACAGAATCCTGGCTTGTAGTGAATCTCAACTTTCCAACTCGATTTGATATACCAAGGCAATGAGCTTTGATTTGACCTTCAAGTCTATTCAATTTCACATTATCACAAAGGTTGGAATATGTCGAAGGAATTGGCTCGATTGCATGCACCTTGGCTCCTGCCCCAGCCGCCGCAAGGATGCTGTAACTGCCAATGTTTGCGCCAATATCCACGAATAATTCACCTGGCCGCAATAAATGGAGGACGAATCCCATGTCGTCCATCTCATCCAGACCACAATACCAATTGCCAGTTGCCCCTGTCATTCCCTTTCGCATGAAAATCCTGGCTTCATTCACGAACGGAACCCCAAATACGGACTCAGGCAAAATTTTGGAAACTAATTGCCAGCGGAAAAGGCGAGATAGTGCTTTCAACCGGGCAGCCCTGTTCAGGGGATGAGACCAGATAAACCGGATTAATCGAATGAGTTGCATTTCATTTAAATCTTATTGTTATTCAACGTTAGAACACTTTTCCTCTCCCAATGGTGGCATGTTGCCCAACCCATGAGCAGCCAAATGTAAAGCCCAAAGCCACTTGGAGAGAAAAAAATCATCTCGCTTACATTAGTAAAAAGGCAGGCAAAGAATACCCAGGGCAGTACTAAATCCGATTTAGAGCTAATGTGTCTAATCAAAGCGATTAGGAAAGGGATAAAAAACGCTGCACCGACAATTCCAGTCTCTTCCAGCACCGCAAGCGGCAAATTTGCCTTTTCCGTAGCCGCGCTTAAAGGCAACCCGGTAACTGGCTCGATAATCGGATTGAATGGATGTAACTTACTCTCTGCTACCCCAAAGCCTATCCCAAACATGGGGTTATGAATGAAGTTATCCCACATTTCGATTATAATAAAGCCTCTGGATCGCTCGAATGATTCTGATAAGGATAAGTCCTCTTGCCTTTTTAGGACAAAATCGTTCACACTGTCAGTAACCAAAGAGGGTTGCAATAAAAAGATAGAAAAAAGAGCGAATGAGGAAAGTAGCATTATAGGCTTAAACATACCCTTTCGTATCCTACTTCTCCATTCTGGCCGGTTCCCTAAAGCAAGCATGAATACTACTATAAAGCTAATAACAATTGCTGCTAATGCAGTCCTTCCCCTTGTGAAAAACAAAAAACTCCATGCAATTGCAAGTACGGTATATAACCAATAAGAACCTTTCAAGGGAGAGAAAAAAAGCCTTCCAGTCAACCACGCAACCATCGGAACCAGGAAGACAGCAAATGTTTGTGGATGATTTAGCAATCCTTGAAACCCACTTCCATCCCTATAGAAGCCAATTCCAGGGAGAAAATAGGTTGGAATGGAGAGTAACGTCACGGCTAGCCAAATACCCAGGAACCAGGGCGTCCAATCCAGCGCCCGGAGAGCAGTTACCCTAAACCCAAGCAATATTATAACGGTAGTAAATGAAAACGCTAAAAGCTTGAATATCGAGACTACACTTTGATGGCTGAAGTAGACTGACTCTATGAAAACCACAAATGAATATAAGAAAAGCCAGGGTAGAACTGGATGTACTTTGCTTCTGATTTTAATATTGTCAAATATTATCCTTGCACCTGCAAAAGCGATTGCTATCCAACCCCATAAAGACAAGGATACAGCAGAAGGAAAGATTGCCGGATTCAAGAACTTAATCAATACTACAAGGGAAAGAGCTTGAATAGCCTGTTTCGCTCCAAGGAGCGACCAGATAATTAGGGCTATCACAACAATAGTAGATGCATATGACCCAATCAAAAGAATAAAAAGAAGGGTGCAGACAAGAAGGGTTACCTTCAGTGTTTGAAGAACTGGTATCCTTTTTCTATGACTTGTTAGCATTTATTTAGAATATGAGCAAATCAATTAAGGCAAAGTGGAAGAAACTGTGTTGAAGCACTATTGGTATTTTTTTTTTGTAAACGGATGAATTAATTCCTGGCTACTAACGAACTTCAGGACGAAATAGGAAATTCCTCCGCGTTTCAAATACCATAAGGCCCTGCGAATTCTGTAAATGCATCTTTTAACCTTACCGCGCCATTCAAACTTGTCTGTGTAACCATACAGTTCTGCTATGAGTCGATGCTCATTCAAAACTCTTTCATTGAAATTCCCGGTTTTTTGGGCATCATATCGCCTGAAACACCCCAATGCTTCCGGCACTCGAAGGAAGGCCGAATTTCCTTCGTTGATCCCGAAGGCCAGAATCATTTGATAATCCATGGTATTGTGCAGACTCACAAGAAAACCACCAAAACGCTCATGCACTTCACATCGCCAAAACATTGCTTGGGCATTTATGGCAGCACCCTCATATTTCAATTGGCTGAGATTGAAATCGAAGGCATACTCATGGGCGAGAATCCTGCCCTCTATATTTATGGCCAACCAGTCACCAAACACGATGTCTTTTTCTGGGTGCCGGGAAAAAGCCGCCACCACTCGCTCAAAAGCTCCCGGCATATATATGTCATCGGAATTAAGCCATCCGCAAATATCTCCCGTAGCACGGGCAAACCCTTTGTTGAGGGCATCGCTCTGGCCGTTATCCGGCTCGCTAATCCAGTAGGCTATAATGCTTTCGTATTTCTTGATAATGTCAACCGTTCCATCCTTTGATCCTCCATCAATAATAATGAATTCCAGGTTCGGGTAATTCTGGTTGAGAACAGAAAGGATGCTACGCTCGATGAATTCCTGCTGGTTGTAAGACGGCATGACCACCGAAATTTTCGGACCAACAATAGCCATAGTGGCTGAATTTCCGGCCGACCTGTTTGACATTTTACTGATTACATTTGCTGGTGAATGACGAAAGCTGTCATTATTTTCACAATCCCGCTTTTTCATTATCCCTCTTTTTTATGTAATGTGTTGAAACTCCTTCATTGAACCCATGAAACTTTTCTATTGAATAATCTAACCACCCTCACGTAATAAACTCTTAATCTTCATCACTTTTTCTGCGAATGAGCAATCCAAGCAATTTCACTCTCATTGGGTGCTGCCAAATTGGAATGGCTATCACAGCCAGGAACAAAAATGCACAAGATATGGCGATCCACACTGCTGGCCAGTCTGCTTGCAATCGATAATAGGTCAACCAACCAATGCCGGCTGCTGAGGCACAGGCGAGCAACAGCTTGACATTCTCTTTTGGAAAAAGGTCAACTAAGGGGATGTGATATTGCCGATGAAAAGCAAACACGACGATCTGGCTGCCTATAGACAGGGCAGCAACCCAAGCCGCCACAACGCCAAATCCGCCGTACAACATACCGAAAAGAAGTCCAAATCCGGCATTCGCAATGCCTATGACGACATGGGAAATCATATTCCAGCGTAGATTACCTATGCCAAGGTTGGCGAAATAGGCAGGAGCAATTATTCCATTGAGGAACCAACCCAATGTCAACAATAGCGAAAACCAGACAAAAGCCTGCTCATAGTGACCTATCCAGATTTTTGAAATAATCGGAACAGTCGCCGCTATGCCTGCATAAAGTGGCAAGGCTAAAAACAACTGAAAACGATAGGTATCCTGGTATAAAGTCCTGATCCGCTCCGGGCTTGTTTCGTGCAAGCTTGCGATTACCGGTACCAATATCTGTTGGGCAGAGTTCAGCAATCCACGTAGCTGCCCGAGCATTCGGCTGGCCATTTCGTAATACCCTACCATTGCGAGATTTCCAAATCGGCTGAGCAGTGCTTTTGTAACAGGATCAAACAACATTGCTACCACAGAAATAACCTGAAACCTTAATCCATATCGAAACATTTCTTGAAAAAGCGGAAGGCTCCAACGATAAGGCAAGAATGGTAGTTGGTTCATTTCCAGTTTTAAATAAATCCAACTAACCAACATCAGTATTACAGCCAAGCTAATTTGCACATAGGCCAATCCCATCAAACCGAAACGAGGGACTAAATACATCGCCATGACCAGCATGAGAACGCTGTTTAGCATATTGAACAGTGCTCTAAGGTCAGCCCGTTGGCATCCATCAAGGCCAGACTGAAAAACACCACTCATTGTGGTTATCCAAAGTGAACTAAGGGCAAAAGGAAGAATCGCTGTAGCCTCAGGCATTGCCTCGCTAGGTAGAAATCGAGACAGTATCCAAATGGATGGAAAATACACCACAAGCAAAATAATACCAACGAACAAACCTAAGGAGATAAATGCGGTTTGTATCACATCTCCGGCAGTTCGTCTTTCATTTAAGGCCAGGTATCTGGCAACGAATTTAACAACGCTCCCTGTCAACCCCAGTTCAGTTATCCTGGCAGAAGAGGTGGTTGCTAACACCACTGACCAAATGCCCATGCGTTCAACTCCAATGCTGTTTAAAAGAAATCGGTATAGGACAAACATAAGGATTCCAGAAACCACAACTTGTATTGTTGCAGTAGAAGCATTCCTGACTACCTGCTTTTTGCGAATTGGAGTTTTCGTGATAGAAAAAAATTTATTGACTGACTTCTAACTCTGCAAGATAGGTAGATAGCATGTTGAACTTGACAGAAAAGGAGTCTATAAACTTAGAATAAAGCTTACAAAGTTGCATCAATAAAAAACAAGTCTTGCGACGTTTGTCCCTTCCAAATAATCTTATAGTTTGCAGAATTAAGCATCGAACTAATGGAATCATAATCTTTGCGCCTGTTGTTGTGTTCAATGCAACCACATTTAAAACGGTATGGCCCTTTGACCATTTGTTCGACAATAGCACACTCGCCTCCTTCAACATCTAAAGAGACAAAATCAATGCATTGAGGAGCATCGCAAGCCTTGAGAATTTCGTATAAAGGTTCACACTCTACCGAAAAAACTGGTTGCTGATTAGTATAATTTTGATGCAAAGGATCCAAACTTTCTTTCAGGCCGCCAAACAGACCTGCATCAATGAATTCTTTTTTTCCTTTCTTTGAAGCAACTGCCTTATTAACAATAATTGATTGTTTTCTTTGATTGAGGGAATCTAAATATTTTGGATTTGCCTCAATCAAAATACCCTGCCAATTAAAACACGATTCTAAATAAATTGAATTTGATAATGTATAACCATCGTTTGCCCCTATTTCTACAAAGAAACCTGGTTGGAAACGATTAATTAATAAAGCAAAAATGTCTTGATTTAATTGACTACTGTGTTCTGAATATGGCAAATTAAAATTTTCACGCAGTTTATGACTTGGTGTTCTAACCAGTAACTCAGGAAGGAGGTTATTGTTTACGCAATAACTTATTGAAGTCCGTTTTGGGATTTTGGACCTTATAAAAGTTTGTTTTAATATACTTCTAATGGTCATAGAATATTTTTTAGTTTACTTCAAGGCCGGATAAACAACACATCAAAATAAATTACCCGGCCGTCTTCTCCGTAAACTTGATCTAAATTGCCCGCATAATGCAACCCATGTTGTGTCAACAGCATAACAAGTTCCTTAAAATCCGCCTGTCCTTCGTAAAGTGGAATGAGGCAGACTTCCAAAAGTACCGCGTAACACTTGGAAAGTACATGCACACCCCCACGCAGCACACGATACTCGAAGCCCTGCACGTCTAACTTTAGCAGGATTTCCCGTTGCATGCGGTCAAGGTCGTTTTCGAACTCATGATCAAGGGTGGATAGGCGAATTTTGGTCAAATGTTCAGCCTGTGTCTGCGGGTAGAGGCGGTGGACGGTATCTGTGGATGCGAGAAGGGAAGAAGAAGGCGTGTGCTGTTCGTGGAAATGCATTTCCGCCTCCCCTATACGATCCCCCAGCGCCAGTTGGAAGCAGCGTACCCTTCCGTTTTCAGTATGTGCCCAAGCGGAGAGCTTCTGAAAAGGCCCTTCCAGTGGCTCGAAACAGTATAGTTTAGCTTGGGGAAAGAATCCCGAAATCATGCGGGCGAACTGGCCGACGTTTGCACCAACATCGATGACTGTGTTGATATTTTTTGAATGTAATCCAAGCAAAGTTTGTTCCGGTGAATCATGCCACCTCAAAATATCAAAGCCAAAGACATTGACGCGCTTTCGAATCTGTTGTTTTATAGTCAACACAAACTCCTAATTATATTAATGTTGTGCCCAAGTATTGATTAACCTCCAATATCAAACATCGGTTTGGGATGGAAGTGTGTTTGTTCGTCAAATTGGGTGCCTAACCTTGCTTCTCTGAGAATTATTCTGCCCCCAAGCCAAGTGATCCGGTAACGAGCTGCGACATGCATTTGAATTCCCCCTAGTGGTTAATTGGAGTTACACCTCCGGGGTACCTCCTACTTATCCCAGGTTAAATCGGCTTGATTCAATGTTAAATTAAGGAAAATCACAAGAGATTGGGGCGATGTTCATAAACATTGGTTCAAAGTGAAGAAACATCGATTCATAATGCCAAGAGATTGGTTTGATCTAATGAAAGATTGAAGCAATTTTCATAAACATTGGTTCAAAGTGATGAAACATCGATTCAAAATGCCAAGATACTCGAACACTAATTGACCGTCCTCCCACCTTTTATCATTATTTGATAATGCTTTGAGATATTTTGTATCCTTCACTTTTATTACCGACAATCCTTATTTATTTCTATTGATATTTCTAAAGTCTGATAATCAGGGGTTTCCTAAAAAAAAGTCTATAATGTATATTCAAATTTTACCTTTTTTTCCACATTCTTATACTATTTGTTGAAAAAAAAGTCTACATTAAACATATTGTGTCCCGACCTTTGTGGTGATAATTTAATTTTTTAAACCCATTAAAACTATTCAAATGAGTTTAATTACAAAACGGGCTAAAGTCGCCCTGAAGCTCAGTAAGCTGAGCATTGAACAAAAAGTGGCCCTTAGCCGCAGTATTGTAGAACGTATGACCGGAAATCCGGGCTTTACGGACCCAAATCCCAGTCTGGCAAGCGTTGCTGCTGCGACAGACGCGTTGGAAGCAGCTTATATCGCAGCTGCTGATGGTTCGAAAAGCAAGATTGCGGTCAGAAATGAGCAGGAAAAAGCTTTTAATGCCTTGCTCACGCGGTTGGCTGCTTATGTTGACAATGTCTCCGATGGACAGGAATCGGTGATTCTCAGCTCGGGGATTGATGTCAGAAAGCAGCCTGCACCATTGGGGCTTTTACCGGTGCCAACAGGAATCTACACGCGGTATAATGGAAAATCAGGTGTTGTAGAACTGAAGTGGAACCGGGTTTATGGCGCCGCATCGTACCGCCTGGAAATTAAATCCGGCGGCTTCGATGCGAGCGTCTGGGCCCCTCATGCTGTTGGTACGCGTACCATGTTCAGTTTCGAAGGCTTGACAAGTGGTATGCAGTACTGGTTCAGAGTCTGTGCGGTTGGTGCTGCAGGTGAAAGCGGGTTTAGTGACCCGGCTACCTGCTTCGCGCCGTAGTCTGCACTATCCAAACTTCATGAAGGTCCTTCTCTTTCAAGGGAGGGGCCTTTTTTGTTTTTGGGGTTTGGGGTGTAGGGTTCAGGGTGTAAGGTGCAAGGTATTGCGGTATTCCCAAAAGGGGCAAGCCGGTATTGTGGTGTTGTGGTGTTCCCCAAAGGGGCAAGTCGGTTTTGCGGTGTTGCACTTTGCCAACGACTGCTAACTGCCCACTGTCCACTCCATCCCGTAGGGACAAGCAGGAGTAAACTGCCTGTCTTTGTTCTTTGTTCCTGGTTCTTCAGATCCTCAGGTCCTCCATCCTCTATCCTCAGTTCAGAAAAGGTATTGCGGTGTTGGTTAATTGGTTAACAGTTCTTCCAAAGGACTAGTTCATGCAGGATTTTTCATGGCAACAATCCCATCCGCCACAAAAGCTTGCGTTCAATGATTCTATCTGGATGGTTGAACAGAAAAATATTTATAGTAGCAGCTCCAACAATTGTTTTATGGTATATCATCCCTGATTCGTCCATATCGAAATGGTGGTTCCATTCATCTTGGCGGGGATTGAAAAAACGAATTAGTTCGGATTCGGAGTTAAGAAAAGTGCCCAAATCCGAGCCTTTGTTGCGGTTGCAGTCTGGGCAACAGTAAGCAAGATTGTTGAGTATGGTTTCACCACCATGTTTGAGACTGATGACATGGTCAACATGAATGCCGTAATAAGAATCACCGGCAGGCAATCGCCAAAATTCACATCTATTTACGGCGCGCTGGGCGGTGGCTTTTCGAAGAGATGCTGGAACTTTGCGGTTCATGCTTGCGAAAGGCGAAGGCGTGCATGTGCTTTAGCCAGGCGAAGCAGTCGTTCAAGTACCATGTAATGATCAAGCTCGTCTTTTTCTTCAAGCCTTAGACGGCCGTTTTTTTCATTGTCAATCAGCTCTTCCAACCGCATGCTTATAACAGCAGGAGCTTTCATTTCCAGTACTTTTTGAGGGTCCAGGCTGGCAATGAAATCGGCGATATGGTCGTAAACAGCTTGAACAGTCATGGTAATGATGATTTTTACAAAGGTATCAAGAAATCTAAGGAATAATCAAGTCAACTTTTGATGGTCAGTTCTTCAAATCTTCCAGAGTCAGGTGGTTAATTGTTAAGTTGGCCTGCCGATTTGGGGTTAGTTTTTGAGTTGTCGTAGCTCAGGGTGCAAGGTAAGGCCTGCAAACTAAAGCCTACGGACTCGGACTGTTGACTGGGGACTGTTGACTGTTGACTGCGGACTGCGGACTGCCCATTCGGTCCTCACCGGAATGACTCCCTCTCTCCGTTTCCTTCCAACATTGAAATGGTAAACTACTGGCGCTTTAGCATCCCACGACATGCAGGGTTTTATTGCCGGGCGTTTCCGTTTTCCAGAAGATTTTATCGTCCCAGGGGTTGTCCTCGTTCCGGTCGAAGACGGTGAGCCATCCGGTGGTTTCGCCCAGTTTGTCCATGTAATCGTTCAATTGCCGCAAGCCGTCGGGGATGGTTTTAGGCCCGTAGTTTATTTTGATTTCAACCGGGTATTTGCTGTCGCCATAGCGGAGGCAAAGGTCCATACGTCCCCTGCCACCCGCATATTCCCGCAGGACGTCGCCCCCGCCGTTGACCACCCGCTGCAGGAAAGCCTGAAGAATCAGGTGTGGAGCGGCTTCCCGGTACTCGTATTTCTCTATCCAAATTTCGGAATTTTCCCGCCAGAATTGCTGGAAAGCCCGCATCAGGCCGTTCATGTCGAGCTTGCCCGCAGCATCTATCCAGACATTCGCAACTTGTTTTTCAAAGTTGTATTGGGTGTCATAGCTCAAGGTGCGGATGATGACTTCTGCATAAATTTTATTGGCGGGCATCAATCCGGTGTCTCCGTGTTTGATGAGGCCGAGGTTGAGGACATATTGGGTATCATCGGACAGCAGGCCGGTGCTTTGTTCACCGGTGATGATGGGTTCGATGATTTTGCGCACCCGGTCCTCTTTCAGCCGTTCCAGGAGGCTGTCAATGTGGGTATCTCTTCGGAGCATGATGTTTTGTGCTGCAAGTTCTACCAATTGGGGAGTGACAGGCTGGGAATGGTCGCTGTGCAATAATTTCAGGACGGCTTCCCTGGCGATTGCGTTGACGAGCCAGGGCTGACCGCCGGAATATTCATGAGACATATCCACGGCTTCGGGTTCGAAGACCTGCCCGGTGGCATCGGTATGTTGCCGGTAGAGGGCCGCAATTTCTGTAGTAGTAAAATTGTTCAGTGTAAAAGCTTCTGCGACGATGTTAAAAGGGCTGGCGGAGCCGAGGGTATGCCTGTCGTCCCTGAGTTTCGCTTTATAGTCCCTGATGTTCCGCATGCCAACCAGTGCTACGCTGTGCAGGAACGGGATGCTGTTCCGGGAAATATAACCCTCCCGCAATTGGCGCAGGAAGGTGATAAGGGTGCCGTTTTGCAGGGCGTCAATTTCGTCAAAAAGGACGACGAGAGGTTTGTCGAGCAACCTGCAATAATCTGTAAAAGCCGCCCTGACCAATGTGGAAGTTTCGGTTTTGTCAATGTCTTTACCAAAAGACTCCCGGTTTGGCAGGTTGGAATTCCTTACGGCAAACGAAATATTGGACAGGATGTGCGGCAGTCCCTGGGTTGGGTCGGTAAAGACCTGAGCCGATTCCAGGGAACAGTACAACGCATAATATCTGCCCTCTTTTTCTATTTGTGCGGCTAAATGCTGCAAGTAAGTTGTCTTCCCCGTTTGCCGGGCGGCATGGATGATAAAATACTGCCTTTGCCGTATCAGTGGCAATACACCGGAAATGCGTTCGAGCGGCGGCACCATGTAATGTTCCTGCTCATTGCAGGGGCCTGCTATGTTGAAGAATTTTTCCATGGATTAAATGCTATGCGGCTCTGCCAAAGGTATGCATCATTCTTTTGAAATAGTGCAAGAGAGGTTTGCCTGGCCACCGTCTGATTAAGTCTGCAGTTGGCAGTTGGCAGTTTACGCCTGTGGGCTGGGCTGATTGGTTTTATATTAAAAGGGTTTTTTGATTTAAGATTTCAGATATAAGACCTATCCCGATAGCTATCGGGATTTGATTTTCCGGGGTACATACGGCCGGTTTCGTCTCGAAAAATCAAAAATCTGATATCGTCAATCTTTCATCGTCACTTAAAAATCAGTCAAATGCCAATGGGTGTAAGGCCTAAAACAAAGGCTGCAAGCACTGTGAGGGATAAAACAAGATAAAAAAGCACTAAGGTCCTGTAAATCAAGTATAAACATGTAATGAATGCGGCATGAAAATTGGCGAAATATTATAGTCTCGTCGTACGGTGAAAAGTTTTGAGGTTTTCACTCCAACTTCTCTCTGATTCAGGCCTTCCAAATGTTCTAATAATGTCAACAGAAAGCCGGCATTAACTGTACTAAATTATCATGCTAAGCTTATTACCCCCATCTGGCCAAATAAAGAGCTTGGGCTTTGCCTCATCAAACCAGCTATTGCCCGGCTCTTTCCTCTCTGATAGGGAATATCCCGAATACTTGCGGCTGATTCACTCATTCACTAATTCAATCCTTCATTGCTTCAATCCTTCTTCGCCTCGGGGTGCCCCCAGGTTCTCCGGGCGAACTCACTTTTAACCTTCATAAAATCATGAACACGATTTTATTGACTTTCAAGCGCTACTCCGATGCCGACCTCCACGTCTTTTCGGAAAATGTAGTCGAAAAAACCAAGGGTGTTACCGCTTATGTAGATGAACAGGCTCAGATCTTAATCGTCGAAGCTGCCACTCAGGCTTTTGCTCATGCCATTCTGGAAGCGAGTACCCGCGACATCGTTAAAACCGAAATCCGCAACCAGAAGCGCATACTCCTTCTGAATGAACTGGTGCAATTGGCCAAACTGCTGCAACTGCACACCGGTGTGGACGAAGACTTTTTCCTAGCCGCCGGTTTCGATGTACGCAAGACTCCTGTTAACCACCTGAATCCGCTGCCAAGGCCGGTACTGCGCTACATCCGTCAGGGTGTGCTCTCCGGTTCCGTGGATGGCGAATCCCTGCACTGGCCACCTTCCGTCAAAGAAATTGCCGCTGAGTATTCATCCGACAACGGCCAATCCTGGAAAAACAGCACTTATTCCACCGGCAAGCGCTTCAACATGGATGGACTTACTCCCCGCAATGAGTATCTCGTCCGTATTGCGTATCAGGGCACCCGTCAGCGTGCTTCGGATTGGTCGGAGCCGATGGGGATTTTTGTGCTTTGAACGGTTTTGCGGTGTTACGGTGTTACGGTGTTGCGGTGTTACGGTGTTACGTAAGCATCCGGCGAAGCACACCTACTCTTCCTGTCTGAGCCACCAGGGATAC
>CAYRDX010000065.1:0-21929 GCA_964423205.1 uncultured Saprospiraceae bacterium
AACTGATTTTCAAGTGGTTAAGGAAACACAGGCAACTTTATTTTTGACTCATTACAAAACAGATTTACTCCGTATTATTATGCTTATTTTGATGAAATAATGAACTTCCAAATCCCGCCCCCAAAATTAACTTGTAATTCAATGACATCCTTTCCACTTCTGGTTTCCCATTTTAACACATCATAGGTTACAGAAGTTTGAGGTGTCGTTACCTCTGCACCGTTGGCTGCCTTCGGCAGCTCAATATACGCACCCAAGCCATTGATTTTGATCTTCCTTGGAGTACCTGCAAAAGTATCGTCGGATGCGGCATTGAGCAGGCCCAGTTGCATGGTCCAGCCATCCGTGCCTTCCCATCCCATTACATCATAAGCAGCTACCAAACCCTGGAATATTTCCGCCTGTGTTTGATAGAAATTCGTTTCCAGTGTTGTGCCACGCGGTTTTAGCTCCAGAAAGTCCTTGCCACATGAAGCCAAAAAGAGCAGGCCGCCAAGGACGAGCATATATTTAGTTAGATGTTGCATTTTCATTTTTTCTTTTTTTACAGGCTATTGAAATAAGGTGTTTTGCAAAAACCAATTCCGTTTAGCCTATTTACCAAAAGTCACATTCACACCGAAAAGATAATACCGGGGTTGAGGATAAATTCCCTTATCCACACCAGCACCGGCACCAATTTCCGGGTCGAAACCTTTGTATTTTGTAAGCGTCCACAAGTTGTTTGCAGAAACATAGACTCTGGCGTTCTTGATTCCGGCAAATTGGGAGACTGATTTTAGCCTCCCAAATCTTACCACTGGTATTGGTCAATGGATTGGCATCACCTGACCAGCTGTTGAAAGATCCACTGACATAAACTTTATTAACACTTTAAAATTAAGTTCACGATTTACGTTTACTCAACTTTTGTATCAATTTAGCCTTTAAGAGCCCCATCGGGGCGATCATATTGGTAGAAAAATTGTAAGCAGGCTTTTAAGCTCCGGCGGAGCGTGATTTTCAATTTAATGTTCCGCCCCGCTGGGGCTACGTATTCCGTTTAATTCCCTACCAACATTTTGCCCCGCCGGGGCTTTGAACTGCGCTTATTAGATACAACTTTTGGAAGTTTAGTAAACGTTAGGCATCCAAATCGTGAAGTTGTTTCTTAGTCGTTCCTCAACCACAAGCGTAAAGAACAACAACACGAAATTTTGGCGAGAAAATCGGAAGAGGAAATTACCAGATTGAGGAATGAAAAACTTGAGTCAGAGATAAACTATAAGACCAGGGAATTGGCCACAGCCACCATGCACCTCGTACAAAAAAAATGACATCATGATAAACATTCAGAAGGCCATAGAAAGGCTTCTGAAAAAAAATAAAGAAAACAACGACTTGCAATCAGAACTGAAGAAAATGCTCAAACTCGTGGAATCGGACGTAGCACTGGATAAAGATTGGGAACAGTTTTCAGGGCATTTCGACCAGGTGCACATGGATTTTCTTCACAAACTAAGTGAGCAATTTCCCAAACTCAGCCCCAACGATTACAAGTTATGCGCCTATCTCAGGATGAATCTTAGCACCAAGGAAATTGCCTCGTTGATGAATATTTCAGTAAGGGGTGTGGAAGCCAGCCGTTACAGACTCAGGAAAAAGCTTAATCTGACCACTGAGACAAACCTGACTGATTTCCTGCTCCGGATTTGATGCCGCTTTGCCATAAGACCTATTTCATCATCAGCTCAAATTTTCCATTGGTAAAACGAATGGATAAATTTCTGCGATTCTTAAACCAGCTCACAATTTCCTCCCCAAGGAACGTTCTTCTCCACCCATTTTTGAGAGTTGGATCGAAAAAGTCTTTTTCATTCTTCATCCGCTTTAGGGAGGAACGATGTAAAACCAACTGATGTGATATCCCCTCCTCCATGCACTTATAACGCACCAACAGGTCGAGCATCTCCATCATGATATCGTGACGGGGATTCTCATTGTAATCCCTGGGTATCAATTCCAATAGTTTCAATTCTTCAGGTAAGGGTTCTTCTTCATACAGTGCAACGAATGTTTCGCCATGACGAAGAATCAGACTGTCAGGTAGTCTTCGGTTTTGTTTCAAAGCGTCAAGACCGGAGTGAACTGCCCTCACGATAGAACTGATGTACTTACTGGGCAGTACCATTTCCTTTGAATAATCTTTTTTGCGGGCTTCTTCTGTCCGCCATTGGAAAAGCCTTGTCAGGAATATCTGTTCCTGTTTTCTCAGACTTTTTATGAGGTTGCTTTCAAAAACCTCTTTTAAGGGATCTTGCTCATAATAAGAGGGTTGCTCCATTATCTTAAACTCCTCGTAAGCCCATTCAAGGCGTTGGAGCCGTTGCAGCTTTGCGGTAATTTTCTCGAACAATTCATACAGATATTTCACATCTGCCAATGCATATTGTAGTTGTTTTTTGCGGAATGGCCTTTTGCTCCAGTCCGTTACCGTATAACCTTTACTAAGTTGAATATCCAGTTCACTTTCCACCAACTTGCTGAAAGCCACCGGGTATTTATATCCCAGAAAAGCGGCAGCAATCTGCGTATCAAAAGTGTTTCTTGGGATAATACCGAAATGAGTATTGAAGAGCCGGTAATCGTTGCCTCCGGCATGAACAATTTTTAAGATTTTTGGGTCTTCCAGAAATTGAATAAAAGGCTTCAGGTCACTCACCTTAAGCGGGTCAATGAGATAGGTGCCAACACTGGTTTGTATCTGAATCAGACACATTAGTGTAATGAAACGTTTCTCGCCTATAAATTCAGTATCAAAACAAATCCATTCTATATCCCTGTTTTGTTCTGCAAAATCGACAAGCGCCTCCTTATTTTCAATCAAGATGTATATTGGTGTATTGTCTGGCATTTTTTTGTGTTACTATTGAAGCTTGGCTCTGGTTGTGTTGCGAATATAGCATAAGCCTTCAGATAAAGAACACAATGGCACTTTACATTCAAAATTTCATTTCTTTGAGGTAGTTCCAAATTGAAAAGAACATAATCTGCCAATGAAAACACTATTAATTACCGGCGCATCGGGATTCCTGGGCTGGCATCTGTGTAGTAAACCGCCAGATGGATGGCGAATTATTGGTGCTTATCAACATAATGAAAAGGGCATTTATCCCGGTACGGAAAATACCAAGCTTGATTTATTGAAAGAAAATGAAGTTTGGCTAGCTCTAAAAACAATAAAAGCCGATGCAGTTTTTCATCTGGCCGCCAACAGTAGTACTGCCGAATGCGAAAAAGAACCGGAAAAAACGCGGAAGCTAAACGTAGATGCATCCGTCAGACTGGCTGAAATGTGCGCCGACCAAAAAATAAGGCTCGTTTTTGTGTCCAGCGAACAGGTTTATAGCGGGCTGAATAGTATTTATGTAGAAAGCGAATGGCCGGAACCTGGTCATGAGTATGGCCGTCAGAAGTTGGAAGCTGAAAATAGGTTGTTGAAAATACAACCGGATATAGCCATAGCCAGAATCGCTGTTCTGTATGGGCTATTGGAATCACCCAAAAAGAGTTTTCTTCAGCAGTGGATAGACGCTTGGCAAAGGTTCGTTCCTGTGACTGCTTTTGACGATGAATTCAGGAGCTTTTTGAGCGTTGATTCTGCAGTAGAGGCTTTGACTCTATTATTGGAACAGGGAGCTATAGGTAAATTCAATGTGGGTGGGGCAGATTCAATGTCCAGGTATGATTTTGCAGAACTAGCCAGTCAAATCTTAAATCTGGAAAATGCAGGCATTTTGAAGAAGTCCCAACATGATGTCAAAACGGATGCATTCCGGCCACCCAATTTAAAGCTGGACCTTAGTAAAATCACGGGTATTGGTTTTGAAGCCAGACATGCAGAGGAAGAACTTCTTCGGATGTCGAAATTGGTGAAACTTAATCAACCTTTCTCAGGGAATTAACTCGAAAGATATCTGAATTCGGCAGCATTTCGAAAGACAGCTTTTTACTTTTGCCGGCAAATCGTCATTATGAAAATCACAGCCATACATACCGGGTTCTTCAAACTCGATGGAGGCGCCATGTTCGGGATCATCCCAAAACGCATTTGGTCAAAACTCAATCCTCCCGACGACAACAACCTCTGCACCTGGGCTTTGCGGTGCTTGCTCATTGAGACAGGCAACCGGAAAATCCTCGTAGATTGTGGATTGGGTGATAAACAGGACGAAAAGTGGCGTTCTTTTTTTGAGCCACATGGTTCTGAAACACTGATGACATCCTTAGCTGCTCAACACATACAACCTGAAGAAATTACAGATGTTTTCCTGACGCACCTTCACTTCGATCATTGCGGCGGTGGGACAAAGTTTGATGATAAAGGGCAAATTGTTCCAACTTTCTCAAATGCCACCTATTGGTCAAATGAAGTACATTGGAAGTGGGCACTAAAAGCCAATGAAAGGGAAAGAGCTTCTTTTTTACAGGAAAATTTCGTCCCGCTGAAGAAGGCAGGAGTGCTTAAATTTATCGATGTGCAAAAAGACCTAATTGAATGGATGCCCGGTTTGAATGTACAGTACGCTTATGGACACACGGAAGCCATGATGGCTCTGCATATCGGTACGGATGAAGGGTATTTTGTTTATTGCGCTGACCTGATGCCTTCTTCTTTTCATATCGGAATGCCTTACGTCATGGGTTACGACATTCGGCCAATGGTCACGCTGGATGAAAAAGATTGGCTTTTAAACAATGCCTTTGAAAAGGACTGGACACTCATTTTCGAACATGATCCAGTGGGTGGATTTGGCACCTTGCAGCGGGATGAACGCGGGAGAGTTTCTTTAAAATCGAAGTTTTAATAGTGACAGGGTGCAGATTGTAAAACTATCACTCAAATAGTACGCGGATTTGACGGATTAGAGCGGATTAAAACGGATGTTATCCGTTCCTATCAGTTTGAATCCGTCAAATCCGCGTACCATCATTTATATTCACTACTATGACAAATCTTCTGTACAGGGAACTTACAGATTCAATTCTGGGGGTTTTTTACAAAGTTTACACAAAACTTGGTTTCGGCTTTTTGGAAAAAGTCTATGAGAATGCCATGTTTCTTGAATTCAAAAAGCAAGATTTATTGTGCTCCAAACAGCAACCAATAAGTGTTTATTATGAAGGTCAGGAAGTTGGGAATTATTTTGCCGACTTGATTGTAGAAAACAAAGTGATTGTTGAATTGAAAGCCAGCGCTATGATTATACCCGAGCATGAAGCGCAGCTTTTGAATTATCTAAAGGCCACTGAAATTGAGGTTGGATTAATTTTAAATTTCGGGCCTAAGCCTACATTTTCTCGCAAAGTATTCGAAAACCGTTTGAAGTGAGTATTGAATCGTCATAGATTGTAACAGTACGAATTGTACGCGGATTTGACGGATTAGAGCGGATTAAAACGGATGTTATCCGTTCCTATCAGTTTGAATCCGTCAAATCCGCGTACCATCATCAAGAAAGAGTAAGCCAAAAATATCAGTGAAAATCCGCATTAATCCGTCAAATCCGCGTTCCATCCCCCTTTATCCTCTTAACAAATTCATCAACAGAGTTTCCATTCTTCAGAGCCCGAATTAATGCGCTGCCCACTACCCCACCATTGGCATATTTGCAAACCGTTCGGAATGCGTGGGAATCGGAAATTCCAAAGCCCACGAGAAAGGGATTTTTCAAATTCATTCCAGCCAGTCTCCGGAAATACTGAATCTGGCTTGCACCAAAACCGCCCTGACCGCCTGTGGTAGCCGAAGTGGATACAGCATAAAGGAATCCCCGGCTCTGGGCGTCCAGCTCTCTGATACGCACTTCTGAGGTTTGTGGACTGACCAGAAATACCGGGCAGATATCGTGAGTTTCAAAAGCCTTTTTAAAATGCTTACTGTAATATTCGAGGGGCAAATCCGGCAATATCAGACCATCTATACCCACATTTTCGCAGGCTTCGCAAAATTCATTGATACCAAACTGCAAAACCGGATTCAGATATCCCATCAGTAGCATCGGCACTTGAATTTCATTTCTTATCCCTTCCAATTGCTCAAAAAGCTTGTGAATAGTCATCCCATTTTCCATTGCCACTTTGCTGCTTTGCTGAATAGTCGGACCATCAGCTAATGGGTCACTGAATGGCATACCGAATTCGATAATGTCGGCCCCTGCATTTGCCAACTCCAGGGCAGTCGCCCGGGTGCCATTCAACTTAGGGTAGCCTGCCGTGAAATAGACAGCCAGTATATCTTTTTTCCTCGTTTCAAAGAGTTTCTCTAAACGGTTCATGCTTTGTGTTTCAATGAGTTGGGTTACCTGAGTTCATATAATTCACGTAGGTCGCAAGATCTTTGTCGCCTCGGCCTGAAAGGCAAATTACTACGACTTCGTTTTCCCGGAACTTTTCCTTTTCCAATATGGCCAATGCATGCGCAGACTCCAGGGCGGGGATGATCCCCTCTAATCGGGTCAACTCGAATGCTGATTTGAGCGCCTCTGCATCAGTGACCGGGATATACTTCGCCCTGCCTTTTGCCTCAAGCGCTGAATGCAGTGGTCCAACTCCAGGGTAGTCAAGTCCTGCTGAAATAGAATAGGGTTCAATAACTTGTCCGTCTGCATCCTGAATCAACATAGACAAACTGCCATGGAGGATGCCCGGTTTTCCCAAAGCAAGTGTCGCGGCCGTTTCGCCAGTGTCAACGCCATGCCCGGCAGCTTCAGCACCGATTAGTTTGACCGATTTCTCACCTATAAAATGATAGAAAGTGCCAGCAGCATTACTACCTCCGCCGACACAGGCTATCACTGCGTCCGGATTTTCGGAACCGGTTTTGTCCTTTAGCTGATGCCTTATTTCTTCACTGATAACGGACTGAAGCCTTGCCACCAGGTCGGGATATGGGTGAGGGCCAACCACAGAACCGATGATGTAATGAGTATCGACAGGATTGCAAATCCAATCGCGGATGGCTTCATTGGTTGCATCTTTTAGAGTCTGATTGCCGCTCATGGCAGGGACTACTTGGGCGCCCAGCATTTTCATCCTTGCGACATTGGGTGCCTGCCTTTCAATATCCAAAGCACCCATATACACCACACATTCCAAACCCATCAATGCACAGACGGTGGCAGTCGCAACACCGTGCTGACCGGCTCCTGTTTCAGCAATGATCCGGTTTTTGCCCAATCTTTTTGCCAAAAGAATCTGGCCTATCGTGTTGTTTATCTTATGAGCCCCAGTATGGCACAAGTCTTCTCGTTTGAGATAGACCTGGGTCTTGTACTTTTCTGAGAGTCTGCCAGCAAAATACAAGGGTGTAGCTCTGCCAGCGTAGTCCTGCAATAAACTCCTGAACTCTTTTTGAAAAGAATCAGACTCCAATATGCTGAGGTAGTTTGTCCGAAGCTCCTCCACATTAGGATACAGCATTTCGGGGATAAAGGCCCCGCCAAATTCACCATAAAAACCCTCCTGGTCTGGAGTACGAAGGCCTGAAGCTTCAAGCATATAATTCATGTTTGAATTTTTTTATCAGTTCAATATCTTTTAATCCGGGTTCTGTTTCAAACCTGCTGTTGATATCAATACCCACCATTCCTTGGGATTCGAGCCAGCCTAAATTCTGTTCATTCTGAAAAAATGTCGCATGCTCCGGACCTATTCCGCCACTCAACAGGAACGGCTTCCTGGACCGATGCCCTTCGAGAAGATTCCAGTCGAAGCCGACTCCATTCCCCCCTCTTCCTGCACCCTTTGCATCAAAAAGAAACTTGTTACAGACTTTTTCATAAGGTATCGTCTCATCGAAACTAAAGTCTGCATTAACAGGGAAAGCTTTCCACACTTCCAGTCCTTTAAGTTGCAGTGCGGCACAATCAGAAGGTTTTTCATCGCCATGCATTTGCACGATATCCAACCCCAAGAATTCAGCAGTCTTTTCAACGGTGTACACACTGCTATTGACAAAAACACCAACTTTGGGGATTATTGGCATTAGCTCCGAAATCCAGTTCAGCTCATCTGGAACTATTGCATCCAAACCCATTTGGTTGAGTGTCAACTTTAACCCACCAATATACCGTGGGGACTTTTCATAAAAGATAAAACCCAGATAATCCGGATTCAGATTCATAACCTGATGGACATTACTCTGATGTTTTAATCCGCAAACTTTGATCTTCATCCTTCACTTATTTTCAATTCCTTTCCACCCTGGGCACTTAACTCCTCAACAAATCTGCGACACGCTTGGACCGGGTTTTCAGTTTTCATAAAATTTTCACCGATCAGAAATCCGCTGAATCCGGCTTTCCGTAAGTCCAGAATGGTTTCCGGCGAACTCAATCCCGACTCTGAAATTTTTACAAACTCATCCGGTATCTGTTGGCTGAGTTCATAAGAGCGGTTAACATCCATGCTGAAATCTGTCAGGTTTCTGTTATTGACTCCAACCGCATTGACTGCCTCACAGATGTATTCCAATTCAGACTCATTGTGAATTTCCAATAATACTTCCAGTCCCAAAGAACGGGCCAGCCCTGCCAGTGCTTGACTCTCTTTGACCTTTAGCGCTGCCGCAATCAGCAAGATGACATCTGCCCCGATGCTCTTCGCTTCCAGAACCTGATACTCACTGATGGTGAAATCTTTTCTCAGAATCGGTATTTCACAAACCGCACGAGCGGCAACCAAATCCTCCGATTTCCCTCCAAAAAAATGAGTGTCGGTCAATACTGAAACTGCTGAAACTCCTGCATCTGCATATCCCTTTACCACTTCCTCAACAAAAGAATGATTGTTGATGATACCTTTGGACGGAGACTGCCGTTTGTACTCAGCTATGATACCGGAACCAGAGTGATCTCTGAGAGACTGGCTCAGGCTAATGGTCTGGTGATGAAATAGTTCAGATTGCTCTAAATCTTTCAAACTAACCTTGAGCTCCTGCTTCTCAACTTCAACCTTTTTGTGTGCTATTATTTTTTCGAGAATGTTCATTCCTGTTTTTTTTTAACCACGGAGGCCTTAAGGAGTTTATTTACCACGGAGGCACCGAGAGCACTAAGAACCACAGAGAAACTCCGTGAACCTCCGTTTCTCCGTGCCTCCGTGGTTCAAAAAAAACGTTTTAGTTTTCAATGGTTAATCCAAACAATAGTTGAATTTTTTTTACCTTTTGCCTTTTTACTTTTTAATTGTTCAGCAATTTCTTCAGTGCTCCCAATGCCGCTCCGCTTTCCAAAGATTCGTTTGCCTTGGCAATACTATCCTCCAGGGTTTCTTCCGGGAAAATGCAATTCAATGCCACAGCTGCATTGGCAACCACTACCCTGTTTTGAGCCTTCGTGCCATTGCCTTCCAGGACATCCATAAAAATCCTGGCATTGGCTTCAATGGTGCTTCCCCCGGAAAGGTCTTCTTCGTTCAGACATCCACCAAACAAGTCGGGTTGAAGCGTGGTTTCACCTTCATTGCTGATACATTTTGCAGAAGCAGTCAGCGACAATTCATCGTATCCACCCATGGTATGCAAAACCTTAAACCTGCGGCCGGTTGGCTGAAGCAAATACGCATACAACCTTTGCAGTTCCAGGTTAAACACCCCGGTCATCTGACAGTCCGGAAAAGCGGGGTTCACCAATGGGCCGAGCATATTGAAAAAAGTCTTTACACCAAGAGCCCGTCTGACTGGTCCTACGTTTTTTAAGGCGGGATGAAACAAGGGTGCATGCAAGAAACAAATTCCCGCTTCATCGAGCTCCCTCCTCAATATGGAAGCTTCATTTTTGAATCTGTAACCCAAAGCCTCCAGCACATTTGAAGAACCGCAAACCGAAGAAACCCCGTAGTTGCCGTGCTTCACCACCTTAACTCCTGCACCTGCAACCACAAAACTCGCAAGGGTGGAAATGTTGAAAGTGTTCTTGCCGTCGCCACCGGTTCCACAGAGGTCAATGGTTTCAAAATCGCTGACATCCAGACGGATGCACAAGTCGAGCAGTGCCTGGCGAAAACCGTCGAGTTCCTCCACGGAAATATTCCGCATCAGGTAAACAGTCAGAAAGGCAGCGATTTGTGCCTCATTGGCTTCACCTTTGGTTATTGAAGTGAGGGTTTCATAAGCCTCTTCCTTCGTCAATCGCTGATGCTCAAAAAGCTTGTTGAGTATATTTTTCATAAAATGATGTTTTCAAAAATGAACATTAGGACTGCAGCCAGTTCTTTATCATCAACCGGCCGTATTCTGTCAAGACACTTTCCGGATGAAACTGAACTCCCCGCAGGTCATAACTTTTATGCGAAAGGCCCATGATCTGCCCCTCTTCATCTTCACAGGTAATGTCAAAACAGGCGGGAAGGTCTTTTTTGGATACCACCCAGGAATGGTACCGGCCTGCCGCAAAAGTCTCTGGCAGCTCATGGAATAGTGGTTCATTCTGTTTTTGAACATGGATTGGGGTAGCAACTCCATGGAACACTGCACTCAGGTTTTCGAGCTGTCCGCCAAATACTTCGCCAATAGCCTGTAATCCGAGGCAAACTCCAAGTATGCTTTTTTCCGGAGCCAATTCTTTGATGATTTGGCATAAAACACCTGAATCCTTTGGAAGCCCAGGACCTGGCGAAAGCAGTATCTTATCAAAACCTCTTGCCTCTTCAGTATCAATCTCATCATTGCGGAAAACCATTGGTCTTTTTCCGCTTAACTCCTCCACGTATTGTACAAGGTTATAGGTGAAGGAATCGTAGTTGTCGAGAATCAAAATGTTCATGACTGGCTTCTGATTATTTATTTATTTGAGCGTTTTTACCAATACCGGAACCAATTTTTTCGGCCTGTGCAATAGCACGACGAAGGGCACCGATTTTGTGAAATACCTCGTTAAGTTCCTTTTCCTCATCTGATGATTTCACAATACCTGCCCCGGCCTGATAGTGTAAAACGTTGTTTTTGCTCAGGAAACTTCGAATGAGGATAGCGTGATTGGTGCCGCCATCGAAGGTGAAAAAACCCACACAACCACCGTAGTAGCCGCGCTGGGATGGTTCAATTTCATCAATCAGTTGCATAGCCCTGTATTTTGGGGCACCTGATAAAGTACCAGCCGGGAAGGTTTCGGCAAGCAATCGAACTGCCGGAATTTCCTCCGGTAAATCGCCGGATACTTCTGAAACGAGGTGAATGACATGACTAAAGAACTGCACCTCCCGGTAATTCTCCACCTTTACGTTGCGACACAGCCGGTTCAGGTCATTTCGAGCGAGGTCCACGAGCATCACATGTTCTGCATTTTCCTTGGGGTCGGCCACCAGTGATTCTGCAGATTGGCGGTCTGAAAGATCGTCACCGGTTCTGGGGAAAGTTCCCGCAATGGGATTAATGAAAGCTTTTCGCTGTGCAGTCCCGCCTTTGCATTGCACCTTCAATCGCACCTGCGCTTCGGGTGAAGAACCGAAAATTTTATAACCACCGTAGTCATAGTAAAAGAGGTAGGGCGAAGGATTAACCGAACGCAGGGCACGGTACACGTTGAAGTCGTCGCCCTGAAACTGCTGGGCAAACTGCCTGGATAGTACAATCTGAAACACGTCACCCTTCTGGCAATGGTTCTTGCCCATTGAAACCATCGCCTTGAACTCATCATCACCCATATTGGTTTGCTCATCACCCTGAGTGCGGAAAGGGAAATAAGGTACTGGTGCTACTTGCAACAGGTTTTCCAATTCCTGCATACAACTTTTTTCGCCTTCGAGTACGTTTTCCACCACAGCCATTTGGTTGTTGAAATGATTCACGGCAATGATAAATGCAGGGAGATGGTACCTTATCTCGGGTGTGTTTCTGGCGCTTTTGGCTCTTTTTGAAAATTGGATTTTCTCGAAATACTGGACAGCATCGTAGTTGCTATAACCAAAAATGCCATTGAGTTTCGGCACTTTGGGGTCCTCATACTGTAAATCAAACCGGGAGAAAAATGACTCCAGACCAGCCACAATTTCTTCCCTGCCACCCGCCTGGCGTTTGCTGAACGGCTTGCCAGGCAATGACTCAGAAATGACACCTTCTTCAACTTTGAATTCTGCCAAGGAATCCAGACAAATAAAAGAAATGCTGTTTTCATTGCCGTGGTAGTCGGAAGACTCGAGCAACAATGCGCCCGGATACCGGTCACGCAATCGCAAATAAAGACTCACTGGTGTGACTGTGTCGGCAAGAAGGGTCTTGGATATTACGGTTATTTTAATCATCATTCTGAAAAGTGGTACATGAAAAAAGGCCTGCCGTGAAACACGACAGGCCTTTCTGAATTTTTTTTTACATATCAGCAGGCATGCAGCTCTTCACGGAATTTGAGTTCCATAAATTGCCACCACCACCAATTGTTGGTGTTCCTGAAAGTCTGATATGTGGTGTTTATTTTCATAAGAGATAACACAAGAAAAATTGCGTCCGGCAAATAAAAGGCATATTCGGGTGGAAAGTCAAATTTGACAGCCTTTTTTTTAGAAAAATTTCTATTTGTCGGAGGAATTAACCCGTTTGTGTTACAATCAATGGTGAATCAACTTACAGAAAAACCTCCAACAGCATTGAATAAAGGTATGATGTGCTCTGTGGTTCTCAGCGTTTTCTCAGTGAAACGCTGCATTCCCTCGCTTTGAACAGAAATTGACCCAAACTACTCATTCGCAAATCAGGAGTGCCGGTCTAAGACTTCCTGGGCTTCTATCCACTCGTGCATGGCTGATTCCAAATCTGCCTGCGCCTGGCTGTGTTTTTTCAATATTTCGGTGTGATTGGGTTTGGTAAAAAAACCGGGGTCTGCCATTTTCGCCTCGAATTCTGCAATGCTTTTTTCCAATTGATGAACCTTCTTTTCTGCATGCTGAACCTGCCGCTGCAGCTTTTTTCTTTCCTCAAAACTCAGTGCACCGCCGCCGCCGCTACTACTGCCACTGCCACTGCCACTGCCACTGCTCCTCTCCACCTGGCGCATATTGTCCATTTTCCGTTTATTGAGGAAATAGTTGACGTCGCCGAGGTAGGTAAATAACTTTCTTTCTCTGAATTCAATGGTTTTTTCAGTCAAATCTGACAGGAAATCACGGTCGTGCGAAACTACTATCAGCGTTCCGGAGTAATCCAGCAGTGCTGCTTTAAGAACCTCCTTTGAAAGCATATCGAGGTGGTTGGTCGGTTCGTCCAACACGAGGAAGTTGATGGGTTTCAGCAATAAGCAGGCAAGTGCGAGGCGTGCACGCTCACCGCCTGAGAGGACGGATACTTTTTTATCCTGGTCTTCACCAGAGAACAGGAAGGCACCCAAAATAGAGCGCAGTTTAGTCCGAAGTTCGGGTGGTGAATGCAACTCCATCGTCTGTAAGAGTGTCAATTTTGGGTCGAGCGTCTCGGCCTGATTCTGGGCATAATAACCAATAAGAACATTGTGGCCAACATTGACAACGCCCTCAGTGGGAGCCAGTTGGTTGATTAATACTTTAGCAAGGGTAGTTTTGCCCATTCCGTTTTGACCAACAAAGGCCATCCGCTCCCCCCTGTCTATTTTAAATTCAACATCTTTGAGGACAGCTAATTTGCCATAACTTTTACTCAAACCATTGGTCTGCAAAACCACCTGACCGGAGCGCGGTGGCTCCGGAAAACGTATGTTCATCACGGCCGTGTCTTCATCCTCAATCTCGATGCGCTCAATCTTATCCAGTTTCTTTTGCATGGATTGGGCAAGGCTGGTCTTGGTGGCTTTTGCCATGAAACGCTTGATGGTGCGTTCCATTTGGGCAATGACTTTTTGCTGATTGTCCATAGCAGCCATCATCTTTTCACGGCGCTCTTCCCTCATTTCCATATAGCTGCTGTAATTCGCCTTGTAATCGTAAACGGCACCCAACTCAATTTCAACCGTTCTTTTGGTCACATTGTCGAGGAACATTTTGTCGTGGGAAACGATTACGACTGAGCCTTCGTAATCTTTTAGAAACTCCTCAAGCCAGATGATGCTTTCGATATCGAGGTGGTTGGTAGGCTCGTCGAGCAGCAGATAATCAGGATGCCGGAGAAGCATTTTGGCGAGTTCGATGCGCATTTGCCACCCTCCGCTGAACTCGCTTGTCGGTCTTTCGAAATCACTATCCTTAAATCCAAGTCCCTTGAGCACTCTTTCCGCCTCAGCCTGGATATTTCCGCCTCCAAGGAGATGAAAGCGATGCTCAAGGTCTGCCAGTTCATTAAGTATATGCGTATAACTCTCACTATCATAATCAGTCCGGTGTGAAAGTTCTTCATGGATTTTCTCCAGTCGCTTTTCCATCTCCTTTGCCTCATCAAAAGCTGTCAGGGTTTCCTGAATGACTGTTTTTCCGTGTTTCAGCTTTAGCTCCTGATGCAGAAAACCAATAGTGCTGTTTGTCGGGCGGGTAACTGTTCCTTCGTCAGGACTCTGCTCACCAGCGATGATGCGCAACAGTGTTGTTTTGCCTGCGCCATTTCTTCCAACCAAGCCAATACGCTCCCGGTCAGTTACAACAAATGTGATGCGGTCGAGTAGTATTCTGTCGCCGTATTGCAGGTAAATGTTGGAAGCTGTCAGCATATCGAAAGCACAAAGGTCAACTAAAAGGAGGGCAAAGGTAGGTGAAATTGGAAAAGCCAATTCAATTGGCCTGAAAGAAGTTTTCCTGTGGCCAACTAAGTGATTCAAATTCTTTCACACTAAGATGTCGATGACTCCTAATCTTTCAGTGATAAACCTCCGCTTCTTCTGTCCACGAGGATTCGGGACAGGATTTGCAACCGGAACTACGACGCACTTCACGAAAAGCCCGCATCTCTAACCCTGCAATGGCAGCTCGGCCCAACCGGTTTAAGCATCAAAACATCCAACAGCCCTGTGCCTTCGATGTGGTTCGATGTACTGCTGTAAAACTAAAGTTCCGGCCACTTCACCAATCCTGCATGAACGGATACACAATTATATTGTTGATGCTGTTTTTTTTTTTTGATGCCGTCGAGGCAGGGAATGTCGCTTGATGCGAAGGCGCAGAAGTGCCGGTTCCCGAATCCTCGTGGACGACAGCAGCAGGCTGAATTAAATGGAAAACCGAGGGCCAGTGGGGTTGTGGAAAGCATTCACCCAAAAATCTCCAGGCAGTCATGTTGTTCATCCAGCAGAAAATGCTCGATGGAGTCGATATTTTGGAGTATAATTTCAGCGAGCCTGGCAGTGGAACAGTTGCCGGTGCGGAGCCAGATGATTTTTGGGGGAATGCCGTGTTCGAGTTGGATGTTGAAGAAGTCTTCGTCGAGGGTGAGAATGGCGTCGAAGTGGTTTAGCCGGGTATATTGGAAGATATTGAAATCATTGAAATCTGTAAGTCCTAATTCCCGGACATGGGTCATGTATGGCAGGTTTGAATGTATAAGCGGTATGAGCCGGAAAGAAATATTTTGGTCAACCAGAATTTTCATAACAGGCGGTACGGGTTAGGCTGCAACAGCAGTGCGTTGTTGGCGATTGGCTGCAAATTCGAGGGCGACAAGAATGTCATTTTTGGTGAGTTCGGGAAAGTCGTTCAGGATTTCCTCGATACTCATACCGGAGGCGAGATAGCGCAGGATGTCTTCTACAGTGATGCGCATGTTGCGGATACAGGGTTTGCCGGAGCGCTTTCCCGGTTCGATGGTTATTATGCCTTTATAGATTGTCATAACATAATTTTTAGCGAAAATAAAGAAAAAATCATGCAAATCACCGCCACTCCGCTCCTTCCGCTTTTTCCGGTTTGCAACCGGAACTACGACGCACTTCACGAAAAGCCCGCATCTCTAACCCTGCAATGGCAGCTCGGCCCAACCGGTTTAAGCATCAAAACATCCAACAGCCCTGTGCCTTCGATGTGGTTCGATGTACTGCTGTAAAACTAAAGTTCCGGCCACTTCACCAATCCTGCATGAACGGATACACAATTATATTGTTGATGCTGTTTTTTTTTGATGCCGTCGAGGCAGGGAATGTCACTTGATGCGAAGGCGCAGAAGTGCCGGTTCCCGAATCCTTGTGGACGACAGCAGCAGGCTGTATTAAATGGAAAACCGAGGGCCAGCGGGTTTACTTTTTGCCCCTTTAGCCCTTCGGGCTTCTGGGTTGCCTTTTTACTTAGGAATTGTGGCTGACAGGCGCTTGCTTTTTCAACAATTTAGCGTATTTCTTGCGTATAGCAGCCAATCTTTGCTCCCGCAATTCAGGATTTGCTTCATATGCTGCATGGTGCTTATCACGGATTTCTCGCATCATTTTGACTGCATCAAATTCTTTCTTAGTCTTCATCTTCGTCAAATTTTAAAATTTCTCTTGGAGTCCGTATCTCTAAAATCGAATATCCACTCTTTAGATTTACGGAATTATACAATCTGATCCGGTCGAGATTGACAATATGCTTGAAATTCCAGCTTGCCATTACATTCACCTGATAGACCGTTTCGATGGCAATATGAAGTGCATCTTCAAAGAATCTCCTGGAAACAGCATTCTCTTTGATGTATTGCTCTGCCAATTGCTTCGTTTCAGCATCAGATGATATAACGCGAATAAAGGCTTCAGGAATGGACCAAAAATTATCCTGAACCCTTTGTGGAGCATCAGTTAATTCATCGAGTGTAATATCCGATACAATGGCTAATCTTTTTCCTGCCCTGAAATCATCGAATAGCATGTTGGACCATTCTTCAAATTCAACATCAAAGCAGCCGCCAATAACTGAAGTATCTATGTAAACACTCTGTTTCATCAAAATCCAATTATCTGTTCAAAGATACAAAAGTAAACCTGATGTCGCACTGTAGCACCCGCTCGCCCCCAAATCTACCAACTCCGAAATCACCTACACCTCCTGCTCCTGCCGTCCACGAGGATTCGGGACGGGATTTGCAGCCGGAACGTAACCAACCGACCAATTCCTTATATTCCAATCTAACAGCCAGAGCTAACTTTGCGTGGGCTCCGTTTTTATATCCTGCGAGCAAAGTATGAAGTTCAGTCAATTTTGTTGCCGGGATTTTTTCCAGAGTAGTTTTCAGCCAAGCGCTCCCGGTAGTCGTAACTGTACTTGGCGAGATGGGTGTTGATTCCTCCTACTTCCAGCAGTAAATCCGTTTTTCGACCGGCATGGTCGTTCAGGTAGTTCGTCTTGATGGTCTGATTGCCGGTGGACGAAGCCGAACCGGGCAGATGCGTCCTGGTGGAAAGCATCAGAAAATCGCTAAAGTCGTAAGTGTTGACCATGGTTTCGGCATAGGCATTGGTGCTATTCAGGTAACTGTTTCCCTGGGTCTGGGTGATGCGACCGTAAGCATCATAAGTAAAGGTGCTGTGCAGCCAGGTGCCTGTTCCCAGCACGCGGTTTTCGTTCCGCCGCACCCGCCCCCTGAATTGTGGTAAACTGGCCAGGTTGAGTTGGGTATTTCCATCGTAGCCGTCGTAGAAGTTTTTGCTTGCAGTTCCAAAAAGCTAAAGGAAGCGTTGGGGTCGGACGGGAAGCCGCTCACCAGGCCTATTTCAAAAACGCGGCCGTAATCGTCGTATTTATGGCCTGTGCACTGGCCGGAAGTGACCATGCTTGATGATAAGGCGCAGTAGTGCCGGTTCCCGAATCCTCGTGGACGGCAGGAGCGGTTCATATTATATGGAAAAGACCGGGGCCAGCGGGGGACTTGTAACAACTGGTAGACTTGCGCCAACTGGTGCAAAAGCTCCTATTCGGGGCTTCGCTCTTGTATCGCTACTAATACATTTTCTCCCTCAAGATTTTGTTCTTCTACCAAGACATAAGTACCTGGTGTAAATTCCCAAACTTCATCTTCGGGGTCATAGATTTCAAAACCTTGTACTTCATAAATATTGCTCTCAATTTCTATTGCTGGAACTGGTCTATAAACCTTAGTACCTTCTTCTAAAAGCTGGATATAAATATTTCTCTCCATAAGGCTTAATATTTGAATCCAGGGCCTCCTACGTGTAGAAGCTCCTTTGTTACGTTATCAATAACTACTGATTGCCCTGTTTTTGGATGTACATATCTTGTTGCCGAATTGGCTTTGTTTACCATATTCACTGCATCAAATCTTTTACCTTTTGTTACTGCCTCTGTAATTTGTTCAGCCGTCCAACCTCGTTTAGATAATTGCCCTGCCCACTTGGCTTCGGTCTTGAATGCTCCATAAACCCAACTTCCTCCCCCCTTAGTAGCACCATTGCCTAATACTTTTATCGGTCGAGTTAACTTTAATTTTCTTGGCCAAATGGGTCTAAAGGTACCCCCAGAGCTAAACCCACTTATTATTAACACATAATCTACCATATCAAATACTTCTTGCCATTCCTCTGACATTGAATTGACATCTAATCCATCTTCAAGAAATATTTGTTGACCACGAATAGTAAGGTGCCCCCAATGTATTGATTCGCCAACTCTGTAACCATGCCCAGATACTTCTTTTCCAGTAATCGGTAATCCTTTTATATCTCCATCTCTTCCTTGAATCCCATCACTAGAATAATAAATATTCTTATCAGGTACCGCTGTGCGGGCGGTAAATCAATGCTTCGCTCGCAAGCAAAAACCCCTGCCTCCTGCCGTTCGGCAGTTGTGCAAAAATTTTCCACACCGCCAACCGTAACAGTTAGTCAATGGATTTTATTTAAGAAAAAAAAATTGGGAAACGCATTTTAAAAGAAGCACACATTGCACGCATTGACTTTGCCCCCAAATGTACAAGCTCTACACATGGGCAAAGTCAAAAGAGGCATCACCACTTTGTATTACTTTGCCTAATACTTCTCAATCCAGTCAAATTTTTCTTTGATTATGTTTTGCTTTTCTTTTCTGATGTAATTAAGATAAGAAGACGCAACCGGAGAAAGTTGTTTTCCTTTCAGCCAAATTAAAAACCATGTTGACTTGATTGGGAAACCTTTCACAGGTATTATTTGCACCTCATGATTCAGCAATTCATTCTTAATTCCTATCAGCGGCATTATAGAATAACCAAGTCCGGCTATAACCGCTTGCTTTACGGCTTCGTTGCTGGTTAATTCCATTTTCTTTTTTACGGGAAGATTATTTTGCCTGATAAATTTTTCCATCACTTGCCTCGTGCCGGAACCCTGCTCACGGTATATGATGGGAATAGTTTCAAATATTTTTTTGTCGTGCTTTCTGCGTTTAAACATTTTGTTGTGATAGCCTATTACATACAATTTGTTTTGCATCAGCTCCACCTTGTCTACCTGTAAAGTTTCGGGTAATGCACTCACCAGTGAAAAGTCCACTTCATTTTTTTCCAAACTCTCCAGCACTCTGGCTTTGTTGGTCACATCCATCTGTAACTCAACACCTTCATGATTTTTCAAATAGCCCGCAAGAAAATACGGGGCCACGTACGTACCGGTGGATACCACCGACATTTTCAGTTTTCCTGCTAGTTGTCCTTTGTGAGCATGCATCTTAAGATTGATGGTATGAATCTCCGTGAGAATTGTTTCAGCGGCAGCGGCGATTTCTTTCCCGAAGTCGGTCAGAAAAATTCTCCTCTTCACTACTTCTGTCAACGGAACATCAAATTGCCTCTGGAAATTTTTCAGTTGAATGGAAACTGCCGGTTGCGTGAGATGAAGTTCTTCTGCAGTTTTGGTAACGCTTAATGTTTGCGCCACTTTCAGAAATATTCGTAATTGGTTTAAAGTATAGTACATATAATATTTTTTATGGAAAACATTACAAAGATAAATAAAAATTTATAAAATGTAATTCGGATTTTTGTGCCGTTAAATAAAAATTAAAAAAAACATGCAACGAATTACGGTAGCAAAAGGCGATGGCATCGGGCCTGAAATTATGGATGCCGCTCTCTCTGTTATTAAGGCAGCAGGCGCTCAAATCGAAATTGATGAAATTGAAGTAGGTGAAAAAGTTTACTTAGCAGGAAACACATCCGGCATTGCCAAAGAATCGTGGGACATTATTCGCAGAAACAAAATATTTCTGAAAGCTCCCATCACTACACCGCAAGGCGGGGGTTACAAAAGTTTGAATGTAACTACCAGAAAATTTTTAGGACTTTATGCCAACATACGTCCCTGCATCAGTTTGCATCCGTTTGTAAAAACCAAACATCCGCAAATGAATATAGTAATTGTTCGTGAAAACGAAGAAGACTTGTATGCAGGCATCGAACATCAGCAAACAGACGAAGTAGTGCAGTGCTTAAAACTCATTAGCCGCCCCGGTTGCGAAAAAATTGTTCGCTACGCTTTTGAATACGCCAAGCAATATGGCAGAAAAAAAGTGACCTGCTTTACCAAAGACAACATCATGAAGCAGACTGACGGATTGTTTCACCAAGTGTTTGATGAAATTGCAAAAGAATATCCCGAAATTGAAAACGAGCATTGGATAATTGACATTGGTGCAGCCAAAATGGCTGATACACCCGAGGCATTTGATGTAATAGTAATGCCTAACTTATATGGTGATGTATTGAGTGATGTGGCTGCACAAATTGCCGGTTCGGTGGGACTTGCCGGTTCGGCAAACATTGGTGAAGAATGTGCCATGTTTGAAGCCATACATGGTTCGGCACCACGAAGAGCCGGACAAAATATGGCAAATCCTTCCGGCTTGTTGCAGGGCGCCATTCAAATGCTGGTTCACATTGGTCAAACCACCGTTGCTGAAAAAGTGCAAAACGCCTGGCTTAAAACTATTGAAGATGGCATACACACCTACGATATTTTCAAAGAAGGAATCAGTGTGCAAAAAGTGGGGACAAAAGAATTTGCCTTAGCGGTTATCAATAATCTCGGGCAAAAACCTTTGCAGTTAACCCCGGTAACTTACAATAGCAACACCACACTGAATTTACCCAAATACCAACGAAAAGCTTCACGAAAAAAGGAACTTCAGGGAGTTGATTTGTTTGTTCACTGGAATGGAAACAGCGCTGACCAACTGGCAGAAATGGTAAAGCAAATAAATACAGCTGATGTGCAATTAAGCATGATTACCAACCGCGGAATAAAAGTTTATCCCGATGGTTTCCCTGAAACCTTTTGCACTGACCACTGGCGCTGCCGCTTCAAACCGGTCGAAGGAAAAACAATCACTAAGCAGGATATCATACAATTGCTGAAAAAAGCCGATGAAAAAAATATAGACATCATTAAAACGGAAAACCTATATGCCTTTGACGGGAAGCCTGCGTTTTCACTTGGGCAAGGACAATAACATTAAGCCTAAATCCCAGAGTTAAAAAATAGAAAGAACGCCTAAAGTGTTGTAAATTAGAGTGATATAACAAATTACTTCACTTTTCAAGCGGCGTTCTTTCATGAAAAAATTTGATGTCGAATATACGAGCGATAATTTACAATCCAATAGTGGATTGATATTTACCGGTAATATTTTTCAGCAGTCATTTTTCAAAGACCTGCTCTGCTCATAGAAGCAGGCTGTAGCCACCCCGAGTACTCGGGGTGGCTACAGGCTGTTTTTCTGACCAGGAAATTCTGCTTTCCCAATTGGGTTTATTGAGCCTTGGACACAGTGAATTCGAAGACATTGGCCAATACTATTCTGATGAATTCTTTGCCAGGGCTCTTGGTATCAGAGCTGTTCCCTCAAAAGAAACCCTTCGCCAACGCCTGGACAAACTCGCCGGTGGTAAACGGACAAAACTGTTTTCTTCACTGCAACAAGCCAATATTCAACTGCTTAAGAAGCACAAGGCAGCGATTGCTCCAATTTTTTCCAACGGCTCAAGCTGTAGGCGATAGCTTGCCCGATAGGGCTTTTGGGGAGTACCTCAGGCAGGGCATCTTTCA
>CAYRDX010000066.1:0-20977 GCA_964423205.1 uncultured Saprospiraceae bacterium
ATTTTCACAGAGTTTTATTTCATCTGTTTGAATCTGGGCTATCTGTGGTGGAATTATTTACCACAGATTACACTGATTTTCACAGAGTTTTATTTCATCTGTTTGAATCTGGGCTATCTGTGGTGGAATTTTCACTATGAATTTTTTTAATTGTCCTGGGTGCGAATAAGACTAAATCGGCTCTAAATCGGTCGCCAGACTCAGGGTTTAAGGAAAGTTGACCTTAAAATCGCACAAACCAAAGCTCTGTTTAGGGGTTTTTTTATTCAATTAACCCATTCAATTTAGCTTTTTTTCAAAGTGAGAATTACTGCATCCGTCATAATCTCATTTCTTTTCTTAAAACCTGAACTATTACTGTAAACCAGTTTCAACCACTTTTGATTTTTATGAAAAACAAATTGCACGTCAATTCCATTTGCGCCAAGGAAATAAAAGAAACCCGCACCACAGCCCCGCATGTACTGCCACTCTATCCTACTTCCTCTTTTACCTTCGACACGGTGGATGATGGAATTGCCATTTTTTCCAATAAACGTGAGGGTCATGTTTACAGTCGCTACGGTAATCCGACCATTGAAGCGGTGGCACAAAAAATTGCGAACCTGGAAACTGCCGGACTTAATTTGGTAGCTTCAGCAGTCATGTTTAGTTCGGGAATGTCAGCTATTTCCACTTTGGTTACGGCCCTGCTAAAACCGGGCGACAAGATATTGACGCAGGGAAATTTATACGGCGGCACAACTGAGCTGTTCGTAAAAATTTTCCAGCCTCTTGGCATTGGCAACATCCTGATGGACCTCGGCGACCTGGATAAGGTGGAAGAAACGGTAAAGAATGACTCCAGGATTAAATTGATTTATTTTGAAACACCTGCCAACCCAACCATCGCCTGTGTCGACATGGATGGGCTGGCCAGCATAGCCGCAAAGTACGACAGGGTTAGTGCAGTGGACAATACTTTTGCCACTCCCTACCTGCAACAGCCTTTTAAGTATGGCGTGGATTACATCGTACACTCTACCACCAAATTCCTCAATGGTCACGGTAATTCCATTGCCGGTATTGTAGTGACTACCCACACCAATCAAATGAGGATGGGTGGTGCTGTTTGGCAGGCCATGAAACTGACGGGCACCAATTGCAATCCCTGGGATGCCTGGCTGGTACACAATGGTATGAAAACACTGGCTGTTCGCATGGATAGGCATTGTGAAAATGCCTTGACTATAGCTGAATACCTCGAAAAACACCCAAAGGTAAGCAGGGTAAATTATTGCGGCCTCCCCTCCCACCCGGATTATGAGATTGCCCAAAAGCAAATGAACGCTTATGGAGGTATGCTGAGTTTTGAAATTGCTGCTGGTCTGGAAGCAGGCATCCGGTTTATGAATGCCATTAAAATGTGCACCCTGGCACCCACTCTTGGAGATGTGGACACCCTCATCTTGCATCCGGCTTCCATGTCGCACCTGAACATTGCAAAAGAAATCAGAGTGGCCAATGGTATAACGGATGGTTTGATTCGATTGTCGGTAGGCATCGAATATGTCGATGATATCATTAGCGACATTGATGAGGCCTTGAAGGCGGTTTAGATTTAACAGGTTGAGGGAGGGTGAGAAGGTTGAGATGGATGAGGGCAGAGTCGATTGGTTCTGGTTTTTGACTGGTATTTGATTGACGATATATGATTGACGATATCAGATTTTTGATTTTCCGAGCCGAAAACAGGCCGTGTGCGTCCCGGAAAATCAAATCCCGATAGCTATCGGGATACGTCTCATATCTGAAATCTAAAATCAAATAACCTGCATAACATTGAACCAATCGACTTTGAGGTTTGAGATAGTTGTAAAGTAATAGTCGCGTAACAACCGCGCTTAAGTTGTCACTGCAGGACATTCTCAACTATTACTCAACATTCAAAACTTCTGTTCATATTCCCTTTTCTGCCTATATTTGGACTGAGCTTATTGATTTTGTGTCGTTTGTATTGTTTCCTGCCTCATTTCAGGGCCTTAATCTATTCATCATGCTCAAAAGAATTTTTGAAATCCTTTCCAATTTTCTGTCATCCCTCTTTGGCAAAAGAAAGAATATCCCAGATCCAAAACCTGTCGTTAATTATGACAAACCAACCGGTTTGGTAGAAGACAGTTCCGATATTCCACAGGACACTATTGTATCAACAGTCAAGATTATTCCGATAAATCCAATTGACACAACGACTTCCACAGATGCGAGCGATAGTACAAATGGTAGCACAGACATTATAAATAACTCGGAAAGTGGAAATTCAGGGTCCGATTCAACTCCGACTGTTGATAGTAGCAATGCTTCCGTTGTCAGTATTCCAGAGCCTTCACATCAAGCCCGGTATCTGTGGTGCCTTGACAATGGCCATGGAAAGTTACAACCCGGAAAACGTTCTCCGTTATTTGAGGATGGAGTCACCAGATTCTTTGAGTATGAATTCAATCGTGACATTGTCGAACGCATCAAAAATTCGCTGGATGACATTGGTGTACAATATTTCGATGTCGTTCCCGACTATCTCGAAGTTGGCAGTTTTCTGGCTGAAAGGGTGGAAAGAGCAAACAAGGAGGTGTCTGCATTGCCGAAGATTTATGTATCCATACATTCCAATGCAGGGCAGGCTGCTTCCGGCCAATGGGTTCCCGAAGATGTGAGCGGAATTGAAACCTGGTATGCCAATGGAAGCGTTAAAGGCAAAAAAATCGCCACCAAATTCCAACAACAACTCATTGCACACACCGGTTGGAAGAACCGAAACATCAAATCAACCAAACAATCTCCACTGTATGTTCTGCTCAAAACCATTATGCCCGCCATTTTGACGGAAAACGGTTTTTTTAACAACAAGAAAGAGGCTGCGGAACTGATGAATCCAACTGTTAGACAGAAAATCGCCGATGCTCATGTGGCTGCCATCTGGGATATTGAAAAGGAAGGTCTTTAATTTCGATCCTCCGTTTAAGTGTATTAGGTTACTCAAACCCGTTTTAAGCCTTCCTGGTTTTTCTTTTCATCACCGGTCTATATAGCTTTGCCTTCCGATAATAACCCGGTAATTATTCAAGAACATGAGTCTATTGTGCAAGGGAACCAAAGCCTACAGCATCTTTAAAATGAAATGCCCCCGCTGTCATGAAGGTGATTTATTTGAAACCAACACCTTCTCATTCAAAAAGTCATTTCACATGCCAGAGCACTGTCCTGTGTGCAAACAGCCCTATTTCCTGGAACCGGGATTCTACTACGGCGCCATGTTCATTTCGTACATCATTACTGGTTGGTTTTCTCTTTTCCTTGTTGGTGCATTGATTATTTTTGGCGATTGGATAGTGGAAGCCTCCTTTTTGTTATTGATTGCAATAATGGCTCTGCTTTTCGTGTGGTTCTTCAGGCTTTCCCGCTCCATCTGGATTAACATCAATGTGAAATATCAATCGAAGGACGCCTCATCCACCAACTGAATAATCACCGGTAACTCTAAAATAAATACAAATGCAACACCTGCCCCTTTACACTGCCCATTCCGGAAGATACGAACGCATGAGCTACCGCCGTTGCGGGATAAGTGGCATTGATATGCCTTTAATTTCCATTGGCCTGTGGCACAATTTCGGCCACACAGACGACCTCGAAAATGCCCGTCAAATCCTGCGAACCAGCTTTGACCACGGCATCACTCATTTCGACCTGGCTAATAATTATGGCCCTCCCTACGGTGCAGCAGAAGAGAATTTTGGAAGCCTTTTCCGGGAAGACTGGAAACCATACCGTGACGAACTTATCCTTTCCACTAAAGCCGGTTGGGATATGTGGCCGGGCCCCTATGGCAATTTCGGCTCGCGGAAATACCTGATTGCCAGTCTCGACCAAAGCCTGAAGCGCATGGGTGTTGAGTATGTGGATATATTTTACCACCACAGACCAGACCCCAATACACCCCTGGAGGAAAGCATGGCAGCACTTGACCATATTGTCCGGCAAGGCAAAGCACTTTATGCAGGTATTTCACAATATTCCGCAGAGGACACCGCCAAAGCAGCAGCATTGCTCAAAGAAATGGGTACTCCACTTTTTATTCACCAACCGAGGTACAGCATGTTCGACCGCTGGGTGGAAAATGGCTTGCTCGATACTTTGGAACGAACTGGCGTTGGGGCCATTCCTTTCTCGCCTCTGGAGCAGGGTGTTTTAACAAATAAATATCTGAAGGGATTCCCGAAAAATTCCAGAGCAGTGCGCGACGGACGATATTTAAAAACAGTCGGCATCACTGAGGAAAAACTCAATAAAGTCAGGAAATTGAACGACCTGGCGATCAACAGAGGACAATCATTAGCTCAAATGGCCATTGCCTGGCTCCTGAAAGACCAACGCATCACCTCAGTTCTCGTGGGTGCAAGCAGTCCGAAACAAATGTTGGACAATATCAGCACTTTGAAAAACCTCAGTTTCAGTAATGAAGAGTTGTTGGCTATTGAGAAAATTCTGGGCTGACGTTTTTACTGACTGACAACCAAAAGCGGATTGTTTTCGTTTACTCCATGTTCCTTTCGCCTGCAATTCCATGCAGCGTTCACATTGATTATAAATGAAACGACATGCAATCCAACGCAAAAACACCTCAGGAATACATTGACTCCCTTCCGGATGAGCGCAAAGCTGCCATGAGCAAACTGCGCAAAGTCATTCTGGAAAATTTGCCTAAAGGATTTTCCGAAGAAATGAGTTACGGCATGATCGGATATGTCGTGCCCCATTCCGTTTATCCTACCGGTTACCATTGCGACCCGAAACTTCCCCTACCCTTTCTGAATATCGCCTCACAGAAAAACTACATCGCCGTTTACCATTCTGGTGTCTATGCCGACAAGAAGATTAACGAATGGTTTACAGCAGAGTATCCAAAGCACGTCAATACCAAACTGGACATGGGTAAAAGCTGCATCCGCTTTAAAAATGTGGACCACATCCCTTACGACCTCATAGGCGAACTTGTCCAAAAAATGACTCCTCAGGAATGGATTGAGCTGTATGAGAAGAATGTGAAGAGGTAGTTTGAAAGTGGTTCGAAAGTGGTTCGAAAGTGGTTCGAAAGTGGTTTGAATTGTTCGCCCCGAGCACTCGGAGTGAATTGTTCGGGTTGTTTTGGGTGTACAAAAACGAATTTGCGTCTTCGCTCTCTTTGGGGTTAATACACCCAAAAAATGTCCACATTGAGTGTTTAGTGTCGTTGAAAAAATTACTTCCATTTTCTGGGTTAAAGTTTTCCATAATCTCTGGGATTTCGGAAAACAGAATAAACTTTAATCTTCAATAGCTCTTCGGCACTTCCGGATCGGTGATAATGATAAAATCACCGTTTTTCTTGAATTTATCCCAATCGGGACTGGCAAAACTGTTATCGCGGAAGCTGGAAATGATTAAAGTTTTCAGCTTGGGATTGTATTTCTTCAATTGTGCCACCGCACCAAAACCTTCGTCGCTGTGGAACCGTCCATTCAGGTGCAGGACCTTTTTGTTTTTGTTCTTTTTCAAATACTGATTGATGGAATAAGCCATGGTAGCATCCCAAAGTGATTGGGAGGTAATCATGTCAAAATTGGCCATGGAGGGCATGACCCTTGGTGCAGGTGCTTTTGCCTGGGCTGAATCACCTTCAGTTTTTGCAGGCGCTGTCGGCTGAACCGGAGCAGGTGCCGGAGTATGAAACACACCCTGTAGTTTTACCAAATACTCTCCTGTAGCTATTGGATAGGGAACAGGTGCAAACGCTGTCCTGGCCTGTTTGGATAGCTTCTTCAGTGCATCCTGTCCTTCCCGACCTGCAAGATTTGTGTAACGGGTAGGCGCATTGGCACAAATCACATAGAGTTTATTCTTTTTGGCCAACTCCACCAATGGCCGGTAGTCTTTATAATTGCTCCATGACCTAGCCTCTTTTGTAAAGTTTCTTTCCCTAATGATATCGGCAAGGTATTCATCCATAATGTATTGGACGTCGCGGTCGAACATCTCCATCGACAGGGCGAGGTTGGAACCAAACCTTTGGTGCATCTTTTCAAAAACTTTGAATTGCAAATAATGCGTTACGCTGTCGTTGTGTTCTTCACCAAAAAACAATACATCGTAATTGGCCATAGCGTTGATAACGGCATCCAACCCAACTTCCTTACCTTCCTTGACTGAATAAATGCGCCAATTTGCTTCGGTAAGTTGACTTTGAGCGGTCACAAAGAGTGGCATGAGCATGAGGATAATGAACAGATTCTTCATGGAAGTCAATTTTCCGTGAAAGATAGGACTATTCATCAGTTGTTGGTAATCAGGAGAGCGCTAATGTTGGCCTATCCATTTTCGAAGCCTATAATCCTTTGCCGCTCCCGGTTGACTATCAGTTTGGTCACATCAGGCCTGGAGTAATGGCCTGCCGGGTCAAAATTCTGGCGCTCTTCCAAAACAAGGTTAAAATCCAATTCTGCAGTGAAGATGCCTTCCTGGTTTACCACCGGTTCGGTTATCCATTCTCCGGTTGGCGCTGCAATACAGGAACCACCATTGGCTAAAACCAGTGGCGCCCTGTCCAGAATCAAATCGAGATGTGGCGTGTCTTTCGGAAAATCGTTCACAGTCATCAGGCCCGAAACCGAAAGCACAAAGGAGCGTGATTCTTTGGCAATAAACCGTGTAATGTCAACCGTATTGCGTTGGTTTCCCGGCCAGACGGCAACGTGCAGGTTTTCTCCCATTCCATAGAGTGCGGTGCGGGAAAGTGGCATCCAGTTTTCCCAGCAATTCAAACCACCAACTGTGAAAGGTCCTAATTGATGTACCCGCAAGCCATGGCCATCGCCGGGCGACCAACTCAGCCTTTCTTCGTAAGTAGGTTGCAGCTTGCGGTGAGTGGATTTTATTTCTCCCTTTTGATTGATGAAAACCAAAGTACAATAAATGCTGTGGCTTCCCCTGTCTTGCGCTCTTTCAGCAGTACCCAAATAAACGGCGATCTTATTTTCCCGGGCAGCCACGCAGATTGGCTCCAGGTCACCATTTTCTATTTGCACGGCATTTCTCAAATAGTGTGCATGGATTTCCTTTTGGATTTTGGATTCAAAATTGGCACCATGGGTCAAGCTCAACCAGAATGGATAACCAGGCAGCAAGGTTTCGCCAAATACCACCAGTTCAGCGTCTTCTTTAGCCGCCTCATGAATAGTGTGTACGATTTTTTCTGTGGTAGCTGTTTTATTCAACCAAACAGGGGCAATTTGGGCAAGCGCAACTTTTAGTTGGTTCATAGTTGTGTGGTTAGAGTCCGTTAGAGATTTGACAAATTTTGAAAATTTGTCAAATCTGCAATTTCATCACGTCGAAAACATCCCCGCAAAGCCCATAAACGCCATGGAAAGAATCCCGGCAATAATCAGGCTCAGCGCTGTACCTTCCACCATTTTTGGAATGTCGAGCACTTTGGTTTCCTCACGAATACCGGCCATGAGTACCAGAGCAAGGGTTACTCCACCACCTGCACCGAGTGCATAAATAAGCCCCTCAACTAACCCATAACCTTTATTGGTGGAAAACAGGGCAAGGCCGAGAATGGCACAGTTGGTAGTGATTAGCGGCAGGAAAATACCGAGTGCACGGAATAGTTCCGGACTTAACTTTTTGACCGCCATTTCAACAAGTTGTACCAAACTGGCTATGACTATGATAAAACTGATGAGCCGCAAATAAGGTGCAAAAGGCAACAGGTAGGTATTCAGCACCCATGAGGCAATCGCCGTGATGAGCATGACGAAGATGTTCGCCAATCCCAACCGGAAAGCCGTTTCCAGCTTGCCCGATACGCCGAGGAAAGGACAAATACCCAGGAAGTAAGCCAGGGTAAAGTTGTTGATCAACAACGCCGAAATGAATATCCAAAGTAAGTTGTCCATGTCGTTGCTTATTGGCTGTTAGCTATTGGCATTTGGCTGTTAGCTGTTGGCCCCTTCGGGGTTGCTATTGGTTGTTGGCTGTTGGCTATTCTATCTTTATTCTTTTCTCTTGATTCCTGATTCTTGATTCTTGTTTCTTGCTTCTGAATTCTCAACTCTCAATTCTCCATTCTCAATTTCTTCCTCTTCTCCAGCCAGTTAAAAAACAAAAGCAGGAATCCAAGTGTAAAAAATCCGCCAGGCGGCAAAATCATGACCACCCAGGGTTCGAACTTGCTGCCGAACAGCGGGATACCAAACAGGGAACCATTACCCAGTATCTCTCTAACCGCACCGATGCAAAACAGGGCGAACACAAAACCCACACTCATGCCGAATGCATCGGCAAGGGCGTACCTGACGGAATTCTTCCCGGCAAAAGCTTCCTGACGGCCAAGAATCAGGCAGTTCACTACGATAAGCGCGATAAAAGCGCCCAATTCCTTGTGGATTTTCGGCACGACGGCAGCAAGCAGGAAGTCAATCACCGTGACCATGGTGGCGATGATGATGATGTAGGACGTGATACGCACCTGTGCCGGTATCACCTTGCGGAAACTGGAAACGAGCAAACTGGAAAACACCAGCACAAACATGGTGGCAAAACCCATGGCAAGGCTGTTGATGGCGGTATTGGTCACCGCCAAAACGGGACACATACCCAATACCATCACGAACACGGGGTTCTCCTTCCAGAGTCCTTTCATAAACTCCACCGACATGCTTTTGCCGTCCTTAGCTGTTATCTGACTCATGGTATATTTTATGAAGGCAAAAGTCAAAAGGTAAAAGGTAAAAGAAGGGGCGGAACTTTTGCCTTCTGACCTTTGACTTAAAATTTCAATGCTTTATCATGTTCCTGATGCTTTTTCTTTTCTTAAGAAAGGGCAGACGCTGAGTTCCTCCTTTTGCCTTTTGCCTTTTTACTTTTAACTTCTTTTTGCCTTTTTACTTTTTCCTTTTGACTTCTTTTTGCCTTTTTACTTTTTCCTTTTGCCTTCCTTTTACCTTTTTACTTTTGACTTTTGCCTTGAATGTATTCTTCTATCGGTTTCTCCCAGGCTCCAAGGCCTTTCTGGAGCAATTTGACGACAGTCTTTGCGGAAATTGTGGCACCGGTGATACCCTCTACCTCGTTGGGGTTGGTTTTGGCACCTCTGGCCACATACACGATTTCGGGCTTCGTCTGCAGAGCTTTGAAGTTGGCCCGGAATACCATATCCTTTATGATTTTATCACCCAGGCCCGGTGTCTCCTTGGTGTCCAAAACCTCAAAGCCAATGATAGTCTTTTGCGTAGGTTCATACCCGAAAATCCCGGCAATGACATCCTGAAAACCGGGTTCATCGGAGGGAATGGCAAATCCGATGAGCTGGTCTTCGGCGTTGTAACCCGCGTAAATCGAAGGCACCGGTTTGGCGCTTGGGTCGGCCTGAGCTTGAGTTACAACCTCCAGTTGTGCTCCGTTCAGTTGCAGTGTTTCATAGCGTTCGCAACCTGGCAGCACCAGATAGATGGCCTCCTGCAAAGCCTTGGCTTTATTGGCCTGTATCATGGGCAGGGTGAAAAGATATGCCCCGACGAGCACAAAACCGGACAACATGCCGGCAATGCCCAGGGTGAAAATCAAACGGCCTGAACCCGGTTCCTTCACTTCAGGTTCCGGATGGACTTCAGACTGTGTATGTAGAGATGTTTCGCTCATTTGTGACCGTAAACTCTTGTTTTTGTAAACCTGTTAATCAATGGTGTGGTAGCATTCATCAGCAGGATGGCATACATCACACCTTCCGGCAATCCGCCCCACACCCGTATGGCAATCACCAGCACGCCTATCCCGATGCCAAAAATCCAAATCCCCTTATTGGTCAATGGTGAAGTCACCAAATCAGTGGCCATATACACTGCGCCCAGCAACATGCCGCCGGCCAGTATCATAAAAATCGGTGAGGCATACTTTTCCGGATTCACTAAATGCAGTCCGCCGGAAAATACCAGCACCGTCAGCAATATGGAAACCGGTATGCGCCAGTTGATAATTCTTCGGTAGATGAGGTAAATACCTGCCAGTATGAATAGCAGCCCGAATGTTTCACCGATACAGCCAGAAGTATTGCCCATCAGCAGGTCAAATATGGCAGTCGGTTCATGGCTGAATTTGAACTTTGCAAGCGGTGTTGCCGTTGCCACCGCATCGATGGGGTCGCCCTGCAGGAAGGGAAGTGCCAAATTGGTACCCCTTGGTTCGAGGTAAGCGCCATTGGGTAATTCCCAGGTCGTGATTGCACCCGGAAATGCAGACTGCAAAAATGCCCGTCCTAAAAGTGCTGGGTTAAAGGGATTCTGACCCAATCCGCCCCATAACACTTTGCCCATACCAATGCCTACCACTCCACCCAAAAAGGCCATCCAAAGCGGAAAGCCCGGTGGCAAGGTCATGGCCAATAGCAGGCCCGTTATCAGGGCACTGCCATCAAACAAAGAACTCTTTACTTTCCGGTTCTTATCGAAATAATACTCCGTCAGCAGGCAACCAACCACTGCTGCAAAAGTGACCAACAACGCACTTAGTCCAAAGTAATAATAGGCTGCAATGAAAAAAGGTATCAATGTAATCACCACCTCCCACATGATGCGCGGAGTCGTGTCCCTGTGGTGCAGAAATGGAGAAGTGGAGATGGTTATTTTTTGTGGTACGTTCATTATTATCTAATCAAAATCACTGGGGAATCATTGTTCTCTCTCTACAACTATTACATCAGTCAACACTTCATATTTTTTCGGGAATTTTACAGAGTCGCCATTTTTGTAAAATGAGAGTTTAAGGTCTTCGATAGACTTTCCGCTAATATTGGCGAGATATGAATGAATCGCTGGCTTCAACAAATCAATATTTCGCTTTAATTTCCAGGACTGGTCTAAATCTGTCCTATCAATCAGGATTAGAAATATCCTGTTTTCAGCACCAAACCGAAAATCACTTTGTTTTTCATAGAGATTCTTTGCAAGCAATAATGGGGTGGTTTTTACCCTGTCAATCAGTTTTAGTCGGAAATTCCGGATTCCTTCTACTGCATCTTTAGCATCTCCTCCCTTGTCTCGCAGTCTTTCAGATAAAGCATAATAGAGATTAGAATCATCATTCTTGAACTTTAAATTGGCGCTTCTTGCTGCTTGTTTTAAAGTAGTAAGTTCCGGCCTTAAGCCCGCCAGCTTTCTTTCAGCTTCAATAAAGTTGGTTGGGAGGTATGTCACTTTCAGGTCAAAAGGAATTTCATTGATAAAAAAGTCTACGCTCTTTATTTGCCCGACTGTAGGCAATACAGTTGGATGAGTTTTAAAAAGGTGTTCAATTAATATGGATGACCAATGGTTATACCAACTGCAAACGAGATAATCCTGGACTGTGCTCAAAATATCCGTTTCCATATTTGCTAATAAATAATCATAAGAGGAATTGTCTTTGATGTATTTTTTGACCAGGTATTTACCCAAATCATTTTGGTTGTCAGCCCCCCATTTAAAATTTTCGACTTTGTAAAGTTCCTGAACCAAAGCATCAGTATCGAGAGCCTTTAAAATCTTAACATTTTGAGTTTTGATGAAGATATTCATCAACTGGTGGGAATTCTCTACATCCCCGGCAAGTATCGTAAACAATTCCTTGAATTGAGCGGCAAGTTTGGTTGAAGTTAGTCTTATCCTATTTTGTTCAACGAAAAGATTGACGTGCTCTCTTCTGACAATTGATTTTACTTTTAACCATAGCGTTCCAAGTTTGTCAGAATTGAATTCCCTAAGTTCCTCGCTGTCATGCTGCTTTTTCCAATAGTCAAAGTTTTTATGCATTTTCAATTACTTTTATCAAGTCGGTTACGCTGAGGAATTGGTCGTTCGACAAGGTATCTTTAACAATCCTGTTCATGATTTGAAATGTTTTATAGCCATTTCGTTTGAGCGTCTCAACTTTATTTAAAGCTTCTGTTTGACTTGTAATATCAATCAATTCAATGCTTTTCAATGGCTTGTGTTTTTCGGGCTTTGAGAAAGTTATGATGAAATCAGTTTGCAGACCATTTTTCCTGTTGTCCTGTACGACCGAATTGGCAGAATAGCCAAGTGTTTCAATTTCTTCCAAATGAAACCCAATATTTCTAAACATTCCAACTGTGCCTATCCATGCATCATCATCCAAGCTGTTAAACATGAAAGACAATTTTGAATTCGGCTTCAGCAGCCTGAAACACTCTTTGAAAACATCATGCATCAAAGAGTTATAGTCATTAATGTCCTTATTTCTATCTTTCGACTCACTGACAATTATTTCTTTTTCAAAATCTGATTCTTCTTTAAGCCAGCTATTCCATAGAAGGCTCAATTCCAGGTAAGGTATCCTGTTCCCGTGAGGTGGGTCTGTTAAAATATAATCAATCGAATTATCGGGAAGTGTTTTAAGATAGTCCTGGGAGGGCTGCTTTGCGAGGAGGTAATCAGCACTATCGATCAATGACCGGAAATCCTTTGCCAAGTTGAATCTTTGACCAGTTTTTTCCTGGGCTTTTTTAGCCTTGTAGATTTTTTTAAAACGGTTTTCAAAACAAGTCCAAGCATTGTTTTCAAAAAAATCCGATGGCATCCAATAACCGATGACCCAGCTTCCCACCTCCTTTTTTTCTGAAATTTTTGCCGACTCGCCTTTGGTTTTATTTCTCCTTTTAATGACAAAAACCATTTTACTTGCCTGACCTACAGAGGCGGTAAAACAGAATTCGAACAAGCCCCTCATTTCCTGGTCGGCAATTTTTTCAATTTCCTGAAAAATAAGCGACAAGGCATATAAATTCCTTGGGGTAAACAAATCGTATATTCTGTTTTTCCGATTGGCATTAATCCTCGAATTGTGAAGGAATCTATTTTTGGGAAAATAAACCTCAATATCGTCGTAGGAAATTTTATTGGCTTTTAGAATATCCTTTTCACCTGGCTTATCGGTCTGTCTGCTTCTGCTTCCAATGGAAAACCTGACTTCCGTCAGCCTTCCATTTTCCCAAAGGAAATTTTGACCTTCGTAAATTAGCCCGCCACGTTCTACCGAATAAAGTTTGTCAATTTCATTCTTCACTGTTCGCTCAATGCGGTTGAATTCTTTCAACATCTTTTTACTATCAATAACTTGAATGACATTTCTTGTTATTAGGATTGAACTTGGGTTAATGTCAATGCCGATGCCTTTTCTACTATTAAAAACCGCCTCGGAAATACTGACCCCCGAGCCGCAGAATGGGTCGAGGACAACCTCACTGGGTTTGCTATATTTTTTTATAAACTCTGCCATGACGTTGTATGGTTTCTTGCCCCAATACTTATGCATAGCATAAAGCCCCTTATAGGTTTCGGCGTGATAGGTGATTTCCTTTCTGGCGCTGTCTTTTTCAGTAATATTTCCAAATAGTGTTGTCTGCATCGTTTCTTTTTTATCAAAGGTACACCTCTTTGCAGAAAAACCTTTTGCCTACTGCCCACTCTTCTCCCGCGCTTTAGATTCGCGAATCATCGCCTTTCCAACCCGAAAATGCTGCACGAGCGGAATAGCCGACGGACAAACAAAAGAGCAGGAAGCACATTCAAAACAGTCCATGACATTGATTTCTTCGAGGTCTTCCCAAAGTCCTTTGCGAACGTACAGCGCCATGCGGGCCGGATTCAGGAACAAAGGGCAGGCTTCGAGGCAGCGACCGCAACGTACGCAGTTGTAAGTCGTCAGGTCCTGTACTTCGTGGTCGGTCAGCAGCAGGATGCCGGAGGTACCTTTCAGCACCGGTACATCGAGATGCTTCTGCACCATGCCCATCATCGGGCCACCGAGCAGTATGCGGGGGCTGTGGTGAGTAATGCCACCGCAGTATTCCACCACCTGCCGCATGGGCGTCCCAATGGGCACGAGTACATTGGTCGGTCGTTTCACTGCGGTGCCGGACACCGTCACCACCCTTTCAATGAGCGGCTGCGACTTCCGGAAATACTGCGACATCGCCACTATGGTGCCCACATTGGAGACCATGGTGCCCACATCGAGGGGCAGTTTGCCGGAAGGCACCTCCTCGCCGAGTATGGCGGAAATCATCATTTTTTCGGCGCCCTGCGGATATTTCACCTCAAGGGCAACCACCTCAACCGGCATATTGCTTTTCGCCGCTTCTTCTTTCAGCAGGGCGATGGCATCCGGTTTATTGGCCTCTATGGCTATGTAAATCTTTTCAGCTTTGATAAAATGCTGCAAAATGGCGGTGCCGTCCATCAATTCCCTCGCGTATTCCACCATCACCCGGTGGTCGCAGGTGAGAAAAGGCTCACACTCACAACCATTCAGCATCATGTGTTTGCAGAACTTGCCTTCGGGTATAGAAAATTTGACGTGGGCGGGAAATGCCGCACCTCCCATGCCGACCAGTCCGGCTGACTGTACCGCCTTTATGAATTCATCTTTAGTAATCTCCTCAGGTGCCTTCAAAGGTGGCAACGTGATGCGCTGCAGGGAAAAAGAGTCGGTTTTGATTTTTATGGAAGGCACCATCTGACCGTTTGGATAATCGAAAAGGTCGATGGCTACCACCGTCCCGTCAACCGGGGAATGCAGGGCAACCGAAACAAAACCACCCGGTTCTGCAATCATTTCCCCGCGTTTCACTTTCTGCCCGACTTTTACGATGGATTTCGATGGCGCTCCGGTATGCTGAGACAGTGGTAAAATGTACTCATCCACAAAGGGCATGCGCTCGATGGGTTTGTCGCAGGACAATTCCTTATACTCCTCCGGATGTACGCCATGCTTAAACGTGAGCAGTGAGCCGCCAATTCCATTACTCTTAAAACCGGACATTGTTCGGGTTTATGATTCCACCCTGCGCTGTTTTGACAGCCACAGCAGTTTTTCTTTTAGTTTAACTTTTACGCCTTCCATGAACTGCACTTCCTGTTGTTTCATCTTATTCTCAAATTCTGCTTTCATGGCGGCGAGTTCATCATCGTATTTCGCCTTGATTTCCTTTTCAACCTCTGCACGCAGTTTATCCGGATGCGCAGTGACTGTGCCTGCCAATTCCCGCAGGGTATTCCACTGCTGCAGAGCTGCTTTTGTTGCCGTGATGACTTTGCGGGTCACAGCAAAGCGCTGCAGTTTGCCATCGGCATCCACCCAGTGAATGAATGGCACTTTTCCTGCTGTTTGCCCTTCGGGCAATGCCAGGTATTCGGCAAGACTGACCAGGTTGCCCTCTTCTTCCGGCAACACATCTCTGAACTGCTTTTCCCATGATTGTTGGGTAAACAGCCAGTCGGCATAAGTGAAAGTATAATCCAATGATTTTACTTCATCGCCTTCTTTATATTCCAGTTTCCCAATATGCCATTCTGCCTTATTGGAAGGTGTTCCCTCGAGGCTCGTGGCCGTGGAAATCAGGTTTTCAATTTTCGATGGGTCAAAAGCGAAACTGGCAAACGCCCGTGTATTAAGAGCGAGTTCAGAGACATTCATCCATGAAGTCCGCTCAGTGATGTGGCGTGTATATTCCGGTGCATGCAGATGGAAAAAGGCAGGACCTTTTGTTTTCATGCCTTTCAGGAAAGCCCTGAACAACTGCTTCCTGTCGCCCATAGAACCCTGGAATACAAAAGCATTGCGAAGCGCCATGGCAGAGAATAGCAGGGTGTTGCCGTACGACAGCCACGAACCGGCATCATCGCCGGGTTCCATCAGGCCATTGTCGAGCACCACCAGTTTAATGGGTAAACCGGAACCGAATATGGCATTCAGCCTTGAAAATTCCTTGGCCAGCAATTCCTTCCTGTCGCAAACGGCGAGCAGCGGCGGAACGAGGCTTTTCTCTTCGTCGGTCAGTTGGTCCCAGTCGAGGCCGGCAATTTCGACATCGTGGAAATCGGGGTTGTATTTATTGGTCACTTCGAGGCGGGCACGGCGCATCAGGCGCACATTGTCGAGTATATGGCGCACATAACCGTGAACGATACCCAACGCAGACTCAGCGGCCACATTGGCTCCCGTCAGGAATACCGGCGAAGTGAATGAGTTGTATGGGTAAACATTGGCCCAGGGCGCTGCTTCGGAAGAAATGACGAGCCCAAAACGGGAACGGCCACCGCCCTGCACACCTTCAGTAAGCACCCAGCGCAGTTCCTTCAGGTCGCTCACCAGTTTCATTTTGCGCTGCAACAGGGCGGTGTCCACCAGTTTGGATTGCTCCTGCTGTGCCACTTTGCCGATAATTTCTTCCAGTCTCAGTTTTTTGCCGCTTGCTTCGCCCACTGCTTTCCACAATGCTGCAGAGGTTTCCTTCGGCAATGCCTCACTCAGTTTCACCTGAATATTGGCAGAAAGCTCTTCAATAAGGCTGTCAGTTTCCTTTACCAGCTCCACAATGCCGGGCTGGACTGTGGATTCCGTAACAGAGGTGAGCAGGTGCAATACGGTTTTCGCATAAGCACCCTCCTCTGATGCACTGCCGCCTGTCATGGACAGGTAATAGTTGCGACTCAGCATGAGAGCCGCAAAAGAGTCATAGTTTTCGTCGTTATGCAGCCTTCCGATGGTCAGTGCCGGGGTGTCCGGCAACTGTTCCCAAAGGTTGAAAGCTTCAGTGGTTTCAAAAAGAGCCTCGGATGTTTGCTCTTCCATGCGCAGGGCATCCTCAGGACAAGCCTCCACACAAATACCACAGGCGGTGCAGGCGAATGGGTCAATGGCGAGTGAGAACAATTCGCCTGTTCCTTTTTCTATGGCTTCGGGGTTGCTGAAGAAGTTCTTGTTGGCGGAAACCGGGAATTTGGCAATGATGGATATCAGCGTTTCAAAATCGCGTGTGGCATTCTGCAATTTTTCGCCTTCCAGCTTCATTTGTCCGGCCAGCTTTTCATAAGCAGCAGGCAGGAAATCCCCCACCCTGTTCACCGATTCAGGATTTTCACGGATGACCTGTGCAGCCACCTTGCCGAGGTTTTTCACCAAAGGTGTCAGTTTGGAAGTGGAAATGCCCTGTGCAGATGCAATTTCCATCCCGCCTTTAATCAGTGCTTCCGGCCCAATGGCAATGGACGGCAGCGCCGCATGAGGGCATTGGATAAAACACTCTCCGCAACCGGTACATTTATTTGGTTCAAACACCGGAATCTGCTTCCTCTTTCCGGCCAAACCGGCGAGGTTGGCTGTCGAAGCAGGCATCATGGGCAGTGCCTGGAACGGATCTGCCACGAGTTCACCCTGCTCTCCCGTTTCATAAAAACTGGTGGTGTCGTGGTAAAACCTCGATATATGCGCATAAGCTGGTCCAAGGTTTTGATGCCTGCGAATGAGCAATGGCAGGCCTTCCTGCATGGTTTTCCGGGTAGTTTCAGTTATAGCCGAGGGGACTGGCGTTTTCAGGGTCAGGTTTTCGACATCGGGGTATTTGCGCCTGACCGTCTGCAACAGGATATCCTGCTGCGGGTAGGCACCACCACTTTTGGTGAAATCCACACCGAGGTAAAAACGTTCTTTGCGGCCTTTCGGGGTAGCCATGTTTTTGAAAACGGCCACCAGTTCATCCATGGAAGGAGCAATGCCGTACAAACCGGAGACCAGCTGCGGTGCTTTGGAACCCAATGCAGGCAATGCCGCCCGCATGGCCGTGTATATCGGTTTTGCACCGGTCTGACTGCCGTTCAGGCATTCAAGTGTGGTGAGCACCTTTTTGCCTGAAAGCAGTTTTACGAGGGTTTCTTCGGGGAAAGGACGCAGCAGGCTGAGGTTGATGCAACCTACTTTTGCTTTTTCTGTGCTGCGCAATTTATCTACCGTCAATACTGTCTGACGGTAAGCGGAGCCCTGAGTCAAAATTACATAATCGGCATCCTCACATTTGTAAGTGCCCAGTTTATCGTATCTCCTGCCGGTCAGCTCGCCATATTCTGCAATGACCTCCCGGATGATTTCAGGCAGATGGCGGAAGAAATACTGCTGTTGCGCAGCAGACTCCAGAACCGCAGTGCATATATCTTTTTTGGTGCCCTGCAATACCGGGAAATCGAAATTGAACCAGTTGGGCACACGGCGCCGTTTATCGCCAAAAATCATTTCCTGAGCAGGGGTCGGGCTATCAATATTTTCATCGGGCTCGCCGAGGAAGCGGGCCACGAGTTTCCTGTCGGGGAAATGAGCAGGCTGAACGAGGTCGCTGTCAGTGGCAACGATGCCGGGTACGAGCGAACGTTCTGCTATTTTGTGGGCTATCAGGGTAAAATCGATGACCTCCTGCACATTGGAAGCCATGAACTGGAAACAGCCGGAATCGGCTATGGCATGGTAAATATGGTGGTCGGCTTCAGTGGCCTTTTGAGCGCCGCTCGTGGTTGCACCGACATGAATGACTACTCCAAGGTGCTGACTGACCAACTGGTTGAGCTGCTGATGGTTGAGCAGCAGGTTTTCGGCTTTGATGAAAGCGGCACCGCGCAAACCGTTGGAAGCGGTTCCAAACAAATAGGACAAACTGGAAGAATGGTAAAAAGCGGGCTTTCTTCCAAAGACATGTTCCGCTGTTAATGGCGCTTCATGCTCGGGCAACAACACGCCTTCACTGATGCCGGACTCCAGCAATGCAGCTGCAACCCCGGCGCTGAGTTCCAGCGTTTCACCGAATATTTTGTTGGGAATCTTCATATTTTTTCAAGGCAAAAGTGAAAAGGTAAAAGACAAAAAATTTCCACTTTTTCAATTTTATTTCTGACCACGGAGGCACGGAGAGCACTAAGTTTCACGGAGTCTTGCTCTGTGGTTATTTGTGCTTTCCGTTTTTCTTACCACGGAGACACGGAGGACACTAATTTTCTCGGAGTCGTGCTCTGTGGCCCTTTGTGCTCTCCGTGTCTCCGTGGTAAACCAAGTTCTTTACACAAGACAACTCAAACTCCTCGAACTCCTCAAACAATTCGAACCACCTTCACCCCGAGTACTCGGGGCAAACCACCATCAAACGACTTCTCGCAGTCGCTCCACCCTGCCAATCGGCAAAAAATCATCCTTCTGCGTTTCAAACTGCTGCCATTCCACCCAAACGATGGCATTGGTCGGGCAGCGGCGGATGGCTTCCTTGTCGGCCAGATGGTTCAAATCGTAGTTTATGACTGCAAGGTTATTTTTCATTTCAATCAGGCCGGGTTCAGCATCGGCAGCACAGCGGCCACAAGCCGTACAGGCCACGGAACACTTGGATTCCGCCAGGTCTCCTTCAAGCAAAGACTTGCATTGCACGATCAGTTTCTGGCTCACGGGCATCAGCTCAAACAGCCCTTTGGGGCATATCTCCACGCAATCGTTGCAGGCCACGCATTTTTCGGGAATGACCACCGGCAAGCCGTCGTCATTCATGTATATGGCCCCGAAATCACAAACCGCTTCACAATCGCCCAAACCGATACAGCCCCAGGAGCAGGATTTTGGACCTCCGGCTACCACCGCTTCTCCACGGCAGGTGCGCATGGAACCTCTGTAATCGGCCAGGTTTTGCGCTTCGTTTTTGCCACCGGCACATAGCAAACGGGCTACTCTTTTTTCGGCAGCTCCTGCATTTACGCCGAGGAAATCGGCAATCTGCGCAATGGCATCGGCAGAAGAGACCGTACATTTTGAAATGGGCGCTTCATTGTTGACCACCTTTTCGGCAAATGCCCTGCAGCCGGGATGTCCGCAGGCACCGCAGTTGGCGCTCGGCAACATTTCTTCGACCTTTCCGATCCGGGGATCTTCGTAAACCCTGAGTTTTTTATACGCCACGGCAATGATGACGGCGAACAACAAGCCCAGCCCCACCAAAATTCCAACTGCTATGACTATCTCATTGACCATTATAAATTATAGGTTTACTTTCTGCTTATTTTTTGAATCCAATTCGCTGCCTATTTTCCCAGTCCACTTCTTTTTCCCGTTCCATAAGTAAATGATCTATCACTTCGTGAATGTCATCATACTTTGATTCAAGTTCACTAATCCTTTGAGCCAGCTCATCATAAGTCAGAGCATAACGGCGCAACAGTACGAAGGTGCGCATGATTGCTATATTGACCAAAGCTGCCTTTTCGCTTTTTAATACGCTTGAAAGCTTTGCAACTCCCTGTTCAGTAAAGGCAAAAGGCTTTGCGCCACCAAAGTGGCTTTTTGAGGGTATCACATTTTGTGATACCACCTCCCAGGCTCTTTGGCCTGTACATTCTTCTGATTTTGCCGGGTAATTTATCTTTTTGCTTCATTATAATTGGTTACCCCTCGGCTTCATGCTCCAAAATCTGCTGTACCGTATTCTTCAATTCAGGAATCTTGTTTCGAATCACGTCCCAGACAATTGAGTAATTTATTCCAAAGTAGTCATGTATCAATTTATCCCTCATACCGGCAATATTTTTCCATTGCACGGCAGGCCATTCATTTTTCAGATTATCGGGTAGTTTTTTTGTGGCTTCACCAATGATTTCAAGACTTCTAACTACAGCACGTTTCAAAGTTTCATCCTTAAGCAACTGTTCCTTTGACAGGTTATCAGAAACGGCAAATAAGATGAACTCACATTCGTCGAGTATATGTCTCAAGTATTCAACCGGTGATTTCGACATATTCCACTTCTTTTATAATCTTTGGGCCGATATACTTGCTCAATCCACCTTTCGTCACTACTTCCACTTTACGGCCTTCGAATAATTCATCGAGCATAAAACAAATCCCCATGAAATTATCGAAGGTTTCCATCTCCGGAACGAACTCCACATATATATCAATGTCGCTGTCTTCCAACTCTTCATGGCGTACAAAAGAACCAAACAACCCGATTTGTTGCACTCCATAACTCCGCAACTCTTCCCGGTGTTGGGCAAGGGTTTGGAAAATAGTTTCTTTTGTTACTGTTTTCATACAGCGTTAG
>CAYRDX010000066.1:20987-21498 GCA_964423205.1 uncultured Saprospiraceae bacterium
TTGAAGTAAAAAGTAAAAAGGCAAAAGGCAAAAGTTTGGCAACTGATTTTCAAGTGGTTAAATACCAATTTGGCTACTTTATTTTTGACTCATTACTTACTATCTTTTGACTGATTCTTCAAATCTACATATCCAAAATATAACTTCTCTCACAATTCTTCGGGTTCCAAACTGTCACCGGGGCAATGGGATTAATTGAACTTCTCCGCCCTCTTTATCAGTGCATCGAGTCCCGGCTCGTTTTTATTCAGCGGTGCACCCGGGTGAATAATGGCCACCGGGCATTTCTCTGCTGCCTTCACCAGGTCGGCGAAAGTACCTGCCTTTGCATCTGCGATAAATGCCTGCTTGGAGCCATTGTACTGGAACATGCGCTTATTGAGGTTGATGCACTCGTTGCAGGTGGTGCATAGTTCTGTTTCAATCCAGGGTTCACCGATGACGAGGTCTTCTTCAGTGGCAGTGGCAGTGGCAGTGGCAGTGGCAGGGGCAGGGGCAGGGGCAGTGGCAG
>CAYRDX010000067.1:0-20980 GCA_964423205.1 uncultured Saprospiraceae bacterium
TTTTTATTCAATTAACCCATTCAATTTAGCTTTTTTTCAAAGTGAGAATTACTGGGTTAAAGCGCTGTGCATTTCTTTATTGATAATTTGTTCGTGTATCACCCTATGGCCTTTAACCGCTATCAATTCCTTCAACTTCTCATAAGCGTTGACCGATCTGAATTCGGTAAAAAGGAAATAACCGTTGTGCTTTAACACCCGAAAAACTTCGGAAAAGAATTGTTCCATATTCAGATACCGGTGAGATGATTCCACATTAAAAACAACATCTACCGATTGGTCGTTCAAAGGCAACTCCTGGGCGTTCCCTTTCCTGAAACTCAACCCTTTTGCCTGTATTTACCATTGGCAAAACGTACGGCAATTGGCTCCAAATCTATGCCCACCGCACTGGAAGGAGAAAATTTATGGTCAATGAATGCCAATCCGCCACCTCTGCCACAGCCTATATCGACTATGTGTTTATCCTTTATTTCCACTTTGTGGGCAAGATGATGATACAGTTGAATGGAAAAACGCTCCGCTTCCTTTGTTTCATCCAATTGAATATCAAAGTTGGGATTGTCGAATCCATAGTTCATCAACCTGACTTTCGAAGATTTGTCCATCATGCTGATGTACCAATAAAGTAGCCTGAATTACAGTGCTTTTAGTTTGGGTTGCATGCTTCTGTAATTTTCGTTTTGTTTCGAGTTTATTTAAAATGGCTATTCTCAGGGATTCATCTACCATTCTGAAGAATCATAAATCCATTCTTGGTTATTAGCCATCATGGAACATCCGCAAATCTATCCTTTACCCTTTAGCTGCATTCCAATTTTATAAAAAAAAGGGTGTGACTTCGACCCTATTGATCAGGTATCGAGATCACACCCCATTGTGACAAACAGCAATTTGCTGTCAGGTACTAGTACCCGGGATTCTGTTTAACAATATCCCCTGCTGTTTGCACTTCGCGCTGTGGTATCGGCCAGCGGGCGCGGTTTGGTTCCGTCAGGCCGGAAAGTGTATTCCAGCGATTGGTGCGGCGCAAGTCGAACCAACGGTGACCTTCATGCGCGAACTCAAAACGCCTTTCTTTCAGAATGGCATCTACCAAAGCGGTCTGGGTGGCGGCTGCGGAAGGTGGTAAGCCGGCACGAGTCCGTATGACGTTCAAGTCGGCCAGCGCATCAACAAATTTGTTTTGCATAGCCCGGGCTTCTGCACGGATGAGATACATTTCAGCAAAACGCACAATAATCATATTATCTGTACCGGCAACACGGGTGTACTTCATCGTCTTGTTGGTCGGCGTAGTAGTTGTCGCATTAACTGCTCTACGTACATCGCCAGCCTCATGCGCATCTCTGAAAGCCCCTAAAGTGGTGATTTCATTTCTTCCGCCTGTTGCAGAAGTGTAGTAAAAGAATGCGATGGAGTTGGTATTGTTTACGTCAAACTGAAGTTCGAAAATTGCTTCAGAAGTGTTCTGCTTCAACCAAATGTCTGCGTAAGCAGCACTTGAAAGCAGGGTGTAAACTTTTGCGTCAATAACTGCTGTTGCAGCAGCTTCTGCGTCGGCCCACTCATTCCTGTACAGGTGATAACGTGCTTTCAGAGCATTAGCAACGTTTTTGTTCACACGGCCATTGCCATTGGAGGTAGCCAAATTAGCCACTGCAAAGTTGACATCGTCCATGATGAGTTTCCAAACATCGGCTTCAGAACTGCGAGCCTTTGGAGCAGCATCGGCGGCACTTAAAGTGGGTTTGTCAAAAATAGAAAGTCCCAATCCGTCAGCTTTGTTGAAGCCGGATGGAGAACCTCCATACATGATCATCAAGGTAAAATAGTGAAGAGAGCGAAGCAAGCGTGCTTCACCAAGGGCATTGTTCACATTGAAGCTTGGATCGTTCACACCGGGCGCCGCAGCTATAACGGTATTGGCCCGGTTGATTGCAGAATAAATGACATTCCACATGTTGCTGACCTCTACATTGTCAGCAAGAATGTTGCGGTTGGCAAATTGCGCAAAGCTCGGGAAAGTACCTGTATGCTGGAGAATATCGGCATACACATCAGCCAAAGCCCATGAGCGCAGTCCGTAGTAATTACCACTCTGCAAGGAATTGTAACATCCCAGTAATGCCGCTTCGACGTCCTGCTTGGTTTTAAAACCAACGGAAGCATCGAGCGAGTTTTGTGGTTCCAGTTCCAGGTTGCTGTTGCAAGCCGGAATGAAGCTGGCCATCACAAACAGAATGAATATTTTGATAAGATTATTTTTCATTGCTCTTAATGATTAATGATTTTAGAAACCAAGGTTTAGTCCGAACAGCACAGTACGAGGTTGCGGGAAAGTAAGGAAGTCAGTACCGGGAGCTGTATTGGTTTCACCAAAAGTGCTCACCTCAGGGTCGAAGCCCGGATAGTCGGTAATGGTAATCAGGTTTTGACCTGACACATAAAACTTGGCACTGCTCACACGGATTTTTTCCAGAACACTCTTCGGAATGTTGTAACCCAGGCTGATGTTCTTCAGACGCAGGTAAGAACCATCGTCCAGCCAGCGGTCGGAATTGCGCCTGTTGTTGTTCGGGTCACCAAATACAGCACGTGGCACATCTGTATTGGTATTGGTTGGTGTCCAGCGATTACGTGTCGTAGATTGCTGACCGAAGATGCTGTTCATACCTTCTCCGAATACCCTGGTGTGATTTTGAATCAGGTTGCCATAGGTGAACTGGAAGAAGAAGGTAAGGTCGAAACCATAAGCCGAAAGGCTGTTGGTAATTCCACCGTAAAAATCAGGGTTAGCTTCACCCAAAATCTTCTGGTCCGCACTTGTAATTACACCGTCGTTATTCAGGTCTTCAAACATAATATCGCCGGGACGGGTCAAGGAAGACTGATAAACTGCAGTGGAGCTTCCTGTCTTTTCTTTTGCCTTGGTATTCAACGCATCAATCTCAGCCTGATCCTGGAAAATCTTCACAATCCTGTAACCTCTGAAGGCTCCCAATGGCTGACCTTCCTCAACCCAGCTGGCAAAACCTGCTGCAAAGGGAGTTCCAGCCAGTTTCAGGATTTTGTTCTTAAAGAATGCAACATTAAGAGTGGTCGTCCAGACGAAATCAGGCTTGTTGATATTGGTGGTGGTAATGCCCACGTCGATACCTTTATTTTCAATAGAACCGATGTTCTCAGTAATACCGGTATAACCGGATGAACCAACGAGCGGACGGCTCAGCAACAGTTCATTGGTGGTTCCTTTGTAGGCATCCACGTTGATCAAAAGTGCATTGTTGAACAATCCAAGTTCGAGTCCAATGTCGATGTCTTCGCGCTCTTCCCAAGTCAAGTCAGGGTTACCCAACTGACCCGGTGCGAGACCTGCTTTCTGCAAATAGTTGGCACCTGCCGAAATGAGTGCTCTGGATGCGAAGTTTCCAATGTCCTGGTTACCTCTCACGCCCCAGCTACCCTTCAGTTTCAATTCGGAAATAAAGGAAACGTTGCGCATGAAATTTTCTTCAGAGATACGCCATGCACCGGACACAGCAGGAAATGCCGCCCACCTGTTGTTGGTACCGAAACGGGAGCTTCCGTCGGCACGTACACTTGCAGAGAGGAAGTATTTGCTCTTCCAGTTAAAGTTAAACCTGGAGAAGTAGCTGTTGAGGCCCCACTCAGTTTCACTGGAGGTTACGTCCTTCTTTACGGAAGCTGCACCAAGTGTACGGATAGTTTTACCTGGGAAGTTTTCACCCTGTCCAAAGAAGGAGTTCTGTTTGCTGTTCTGGAAAGATGCACCTATCAAACCATCGAAATTCAGGTTTCCAAAGGCTTTCCTGTAGGTGAAATAATTTTCATTCACAAGGTTTAGGTCAGCATTCTGTGCCTGCTGGCCCGTTCCATTGGTACCAACTGCCTGAATATGAGTCGCAGGAATGAAACGGTCATCTCTCAGGCTGACATAGTCGAGGTTGAAAGATGAGCGGAATGTCAGTCCATCCAGCAATGCATATTCACCATAAATACCGGTAAGAACACGGTCAGTTGTTACGAAGTAAGTTGGCTCGGTTGCATTAGCTAATGGGTTCTCAATAGATGCGTTCAGGTCACGTCCGTAAGTACCATCGGCATTATAAGCGGGTATATGTGAACCCAATAACAGTGCAGTACTGACTACACCGTAAATGTTGTTGTCGTTCTGAATACGGGTGTTCACAGCACGGCTGGCGCTGCTGCTCACACCGATTTTGAACTTGTCGGAAACCAGGTTGTCCAGGTTCATCCGGAAGTTGTAGCGGTCGAATTCAGAACCCAGTATGGTACCATCCTGTGTGAAAAAGGAACCAGATACAAAGAACTTGGTACGGTCATTACCTCCTGTGAAAGACAAGTCAGTTTGAGATATGGGCGCTGTTCTGAAAATCTTCTCTAACCAGTTATTAGTTTGATAAGATGCTGGATCATCGTCAAGGCCTCTCAATCCAAGTGCAGAAGGCTTAGTGGTGCCACCAAATCGGTTAATCACACCCTCCTGCAGCATAGCAACGTATTCGGGGCCAGTCAGAGGCTCAAGAATACGCCATGCTTCCTGGTTGCCATAGTAGGTATTGACGCTGATTTGTGTTTTCTGCTGCTTGCCGCGTTTGGTAGTGACCAGCACAACGCCGTTACTTGCCCTTGAACCATAGATGGCAGCTGCGGCAGCGTCTTTCAGTATTTCGATGGATTCAATATCACTCGGGTTGATATTGGCCAGGGCGTTTACCTGTTGACCACCCACGCCGATCTGTGAGTAACTGCCGGTATTGATGGGTATCCCGTCGATGACATACAAGGGCTGATTTCCCGCAGTGATGGAAGAAGGTCCCCTAACCCTTACTGAAACAGAGGAACCCGGTGTACCCGAAGCAGAAGTTACCTGCACACCGGATGCCTGCCCCTGCATAGCCTGGTCAACGCCAATAACCGGTAATTTGTTAATGGCATCACCGGAAACTTTGGCCACTGAGCCCGTCAGTTCTTTACGGGTTTGTGTACCATAACCTACCACCACCAATTCGTTCAAGCCGATGGCAGCGATATCCATGATGACATTGACTACATTGGAAGCACCCAGAACAATTTCCTGAGTGGCAAAGCCAGTGTAACTGAACGCAAGGGTATTAGAACCTTGTGGCACGGTGATAGAATAAGTGCCGTCCACATCGGAAATAGTACCCACAGTAGAACCCTTCACCAAAATGGTGGTACCGATCAGGGCATCACCTCTCGTATCGGTGATTTTTCCGGTGATCGTCCGCTGTGCCAATAGGGTTCCCAGGCTCAGCAGTAAAATCCCAAAAACCAGTGAGATTTTTTTCATACAGTTCAAGTTTGATTTAAGATGAAAAATGATTGTGAAAACAATTATCCCTGCAATGGCAGGAGAATACAAAAAGCTAATTCATTTAAACATTTTATTCCAAGCCAGGATAGGTTTGGTTTGATTACTGAACAGGTTTAGAAACAGACGTTGTGAAGTGTTTAGTAGGCTGAAAAACGTTCTTGTTCAATATAAAAGACTCTTTTTTTTGAAAGAGCAATGCAAAAATAGTATTTCGTAAAGAAATAAAGACCTTTTTATATTTTTTGAATTTTGCACCCCACTTGAAATAATAATTCCCCGAATGAGTAATGGCCATATTTTAGTGATTTTTGCTAGACAATTTCAAAGACGATGAGCATATCTCAATCTAAATACCCGTACAGTTAAACTTTAGCACGTTAATGCCGTATGAATAAATTCCACATTCTCAATTTTCTTCTTGATGCATTTATTTTTGCCTTGATATTACCGCTACCATGATGGAACAAGCAACCTTGAATTGGGGCATACATTGTGTACAACACCCGAAATTTATGGATTGTGCATAGAATGGAAAAACGCTTTTACATAGCATTATCGGCAGTTGTTGTGTTTTTTGGACTTGGTTTTCTGTTGGACTATGGCATTGGCCCAACTGATCACCTGGAGGATTATGCCATTGAAATTGAAAAATCCATTCAGGAGAAGGAAAAGGACATCACCACCCTACTGAAGGACACCGCTTTTATTAACAGAATACTGCTGGGTGTCGACAAACTCACCTCTTATCAGCAGCAACAGGATATTGAGCGCCTGAAAAATCTTACTGTTAAACCATTCAATCTTACCATTTACGATAATGACTCCCTGGTCTTCTGGTTGAACAATCGGGCCTTTCTCACCGACAGTCTTGTTGGAGTTTTCAGCAGGGTCGCAGATACCAGCCTGCTCATGCGTTTCCCAAATGGGTATTTTGAAGTAGTATCAAAAAGGATGTTGAAAAACAGGCTGGCCATTGGCCTTATACCTGTGAAAAGGGAATATGCACAGGATAGTCACTTTTTGGCAAGCGGATTTGAGACAGATGCGTATCGCATACCTCACGACGTGTACCTGGATTCACAACCAACTGATTTTCCAGTCCATAATACAAAAGGCGAAGTAATCACATGGCTCAACGCCTCGGGGCCAGCTGCCGATAGAAATTTTTTGCGCTTACTCCTGTTTGTGTTTCTGCTCGGATTCTTGGCACTTGGCCTGGCCATCAACGATGCAGCTCTCTTGCTGGTGCGCCGATATCAGCCATGGGTTGGCGCTTTGTTCATGTTTGCAGCCGTCATTCTTGTGCGTTGGCTCACTATACGCATGAACCTCATCCATCGGTTTGAAGAGTTTGAAACTTTTAAGGCCATTTTCACGGAACCATTTGTTAAAGGCCTGAATTCACTGGGTGAACTTCTCATTAGTATGACCCTTTTGCTCTGGATGATGGTGTTTTTCAACAGAGAATTTCACGTCAAAGATTTCCATCATCCCTCCAGAATCATACGTTTTCTGCTGACTCTGCTCAACTACCTGGCCATCATGTTGGGCATGTTCATGGTAAGTTTCATCTTCAAGAACATCATTGTCGACTCAAAAACTGTCTTTGATTTCGACAACGTTTTCAACCTCAATTCCCAAAGCGTTATGGCCATGATTGGGGTGGTATTGTTGCTGTTTGCATTTTTCCTGTTCAGCCATCGAATGATGATGGCCATTTATAAAATCATTCTCGAAAGAAGCTGGCGTCTGGGGGCACTGCTATCTGCACTTTTGCTGATGCTTCCCATATTGTATTTTAGTAAGCTCGATATTGCTCCGACATTCTTCTTGCTTGCAGCCATTGCGTATGTTCTCATGCTGGAGCTATTTGTGGAAGTCAGAAACGTCAGTGTTGGATGGCTTGTGGGATGGCTGATGCTTTTTTCTGCCCTTGCAGCCGGCTTATTGTACAAATACAACTCCGACAAAGATTTCAACCGAAGAAAAACCTACGCCCGGGAGTTAGCGATATTCAAAGATTCACTGGCAGAGAAGGCATTATTAAAGCTGCAAGACAATCTGCTAAGTCAGCCTGTGCAAGAACAATTGCTGGAACTCCTGGAATCGAATGTTCCTGAAAAGAAGAAAATAAGGCAGTTGGTGGAGATGTGGCAAAGTACCGATAAATACCTGTTACATAACTACCGGTTTTCGCTTGCAGCTTTTCAGTCCAATTCCGGGAAAGCTTATTTTCCGGATCAGTCTGAGTCGCAACAACACTTTAATGAATTATATGGGATGGGGCAATCGGTTGGCAGCAACCTGCAATTCATGCCTGTGTCGACGAGAATGCCGGGATATCTGCTCCGACTGAATCTTCCATCTGCAACTCCTGTTACACTCTTTGTCAGTTTTCAGCGCAGTTTCTCCTCTCCATCAAAGGTTTACACAGAACTTCTTATTGAGAAGAAGTACAAGAACCTTATGGAACTGGATGAGTACGACTATGGCATCTATCTGGATAATGTGCTTATCGAGGAAAGAAACAAATCATACAGTACTTTCCTGTCGGATTCCATACCGCCTCTGCATGAAACAGTAGTTTTGATGCACACCAGCAAACGTTCGGAAATATTGTATGCCGGCGACGATGGAATTGCCATCATTATTGGAAAAGATCTGGGCGGATACATCAAACCATTATCCCTGTTCTCTTATGTATTCACGTTATTAGCCATAGCCGTGATTGTATTCAGTGGACTAAACTATTTGACAGATGCCTTGCCGGGTCCCTTGAATTTTCTGCGTACAATGCGCATAAGTCTCCGTAACAGACTTCAATTTTGGATCATTTCTGCCATCATCGTTTCCTTTGTAGGGCTGGGAGTTGTAACTGTCTTGTATTTCCAGCAATCCTCCAATGAGTACCATAAAGACAGATTAGACCGAAAGGTTACTTCTGCCTTAGCCAGTGTCAATTATGAAATCTCCATACTTAACCGTGAAGGTGGATTTGTACAATTGGGAGATCCCAAAGCGAGTAAGGATTTGAATGAATCCAATTCAGATTTACCGGAAACCAATTCTTCCATTACCGGTGATGAGGGCGAAATAGATGCTGTAACAGTATCCAACCTTATTCAAATGATTTCAGAGGTGCACCGCCTCGACGTAAATGTGTACAATACCCAGGGAAACCTGATGGCTTCCTCTGAGGCCAATATTTTTGAAAAAGGTCTCGTTGCCCCTAAAATGGGATTTTATGCTTTACAGGAACTGAACCGCCTGGGATATGAAAGAAGCAACCAGGAGGAGAGCATCGGCGATATGAAATACCTGGCTGCTTATGTTCCACTCAGAAATGCCAGTGGCTCCTTAATGGCATACATGGGCATCCCCTATTATCTGCAGCAACAGGAATTACACAAAGAAGTGACCGATTTCATGAGCACCTTGCTTAATGTGTATATTTTCCTGCTGCTGATAGCCGGAGGCCTGGCTATTTTTATTGCAACCAACATCACCAAAGCCCTGGCTGAACTCAGCCAGAGTCTGCAGCGCCTGCGATTGGGGTACAATCAACCCATAGTCTGGGAGAGAAATGATGAAATCGGAGACCTGGTAAATGCCTACAACAACGCACTCATAAAAATTGAGGAAAGCTCCCGCATGCTGCGACAAACAGAACGGGAAGGTGCCTGGCGGGAAATGGCCATGCAGGTAGCTCATGAAGTGAAGAACCCTCTGACTCCAATGAAACTGAGCATCCAGTATCTTCAGAAAGCTTATAAAGCCGACCTCCCTGACAAAGAGGGCTTGGTAAAAAGGGTATCGGAAACACTCATCGAACAGATAGAGGCGCTGACACAGATTGCCAATGAATTTTCCAACTTTGCCAAAATGCCCAAAGCCCAAAACACGCAATTCTCCATTAATGAGGTGGCAGCATCTGTCCATGGGTTGTTTGCCAATGAAAAGCCCGACATGGATGTCAGCCTTTATTTACCCGACAAGCAACTGTTTGTCTTTGCCGACAGGGGTCACATTACACGCGTGCTGAACAATCTTGTCAAAAACGCCATTCAATCCATTCCGGATGACAAAAAAGGCATTATTGAAGTCTTTGTCCACCTGAAGGAGAATGATGAAAATACCGTGATTATGGCAGTAAAGGATAATGGCCAGGGCATCCCTGAGGAAATACAATCGAAAGTGTTTACACCTAATTTTTCCACACGAGCTACCGGAAGTGGATTGGGACTCGCACTCAGCAAAAACATAGTTGTTGCCGCTCAGGGAGCAATTTATTTCGAAACAAAAGAAGGCGCGGGAACCACCTTTTTCGTAGAATTGCCGCTGGCTGAATCAAAAGACGTTGACCTTGAAGGATAAGTGCACCATTGCCTTAATTTTCAATGTTTCCTGAATATAAGAGGGTACGAATTCAGAATAATAATCTTTTTGGCATCCTGTTTCAACTATCCAGGTATGCTGGTCGGCAATTTCACGATTTAACTAATTAAGCCTGATACCAATGAGAACTTTAGATAAAAAAACACAGCAAAGTCTTACCCCGGCACAAGCCCTTCAACTACTGAAAGATGGAAACAACCGTTTTACTCATAGTTTACAACTCGACAGAAATCTGTTGAAACAGGTAAACGAAACATCGGGGGGTCAGTATCCTTTCGCCATCGTTTTAAGCTGTATTGATTCCCGCACTTCGGCTGAGTTGATATTCGACCTGGGACTTGGTGATATTTTCAATGTCAGAATAGCCGGAAATATTTTGAATGAAGATATCCTGGGCAGTATGGAACTCGCCTGTAAGGTAGCAGGGGCAAAACTGATATTGGTATTGGGGCACTCGGCATGTGGTGCGGTAAAAGGAGCCTGCGCAAATGTGGAATTGGGGCACTTAACCGGGTTGCTGCGAAAAATTCAGCCATCCATTGAATCAGTCAAAAACAACCTTCATATATCTCCCGACCAACCCTCTTTTGTGGAGGAAGTTGCCAAAAAAAATGTCCTTTTTCAAATGGAAGAAATACTTTTAAAAAGCCCGATTATCAGGGAATTACAGCAGCAGGGAGAAGTAGGGATAGCTGGCGCCTATTATGACGTCCACAACGGTGAAGTGGAATTCCTAATGTAAATATTTTAGGTGGAATTCCAATTCAGCACAGCTATGTAAGGGTCGCCTTTCAGACGGAGAAGTTTGGCAAAAGCAGGTTCCGTTTTGTAGCCCACTTTTTTCAAGTCAATAATGCTTTGACGGAAATCCTCGCCTTTAATGTTTAGAATTTCATACTCTGCCAACATGTGCAGAAAGGCATTTTGTTTTTCCACCGGCACCGGCTGTCCGAAAATTTCGATTTTGAATTCTCCGAAAGTAAAGCGTGCCAGGATGGAATCAACGCCTTCCATCTCCTTTTCCGAAAGAGAAAAATCTACGAGATTACCGTATTCCACCTTTAGAATTTCTCCGAACAGGTCCGAGTCCTGAACTTCACAGATGATATCCAGGTCGCTTCCCGGCACATCAATGCCAATGGGGATGGTACCCTTCAACACTGGGTCGAATGAAGACAAGACTTCACCCCGAGTACTCGGGGTCGAAGCCAGTAATGCCTGATGGGCCGCTATTTGTCTGTCATTGCCTACCCGGAGGTAATCAGTATTCCTGAAGTATTGAATAGTCTGTTCTTTTATCACAGCCTAATGATATTCCGGTAAAAATAGAAAGGTGATGACTCCGTTAAGGCGTCAATCTGGGAATAATTCCAGTCTTTTTTCTTCATTTGTTACAGCACAATTATTTTTGGACAAAACACTGATGATGAAATCAACAGCCATCCTTTTAGTTTTATGCTTTTCCGGATTTTCCAGCATATCCCAGTCCCAACCATTTCATGAGCTCGCCAAAGAATTTAACCCTGCCTCAAAGCCATTTTACTTTGGCGTGGCATCGGGTGATCCGCATCCGGACGGAGTGGTCATCTGGACAAAGTTAGTACCCGAATCACATGCTCCTCAACAAGTAAATTGGGAAATAGCATTGGATACTGCTATGACTCAGATCGTGCAAAGTGGCCTGCTCATGACGGATGAATCCTCAGCATACACCGTAAAAATAGAATTAAAAGGACTGAAGCCAGGCACCACTTACTTTTATCGTTTTAATCATGAAGGTCATTGGTCAGCCATTGGCAGAACCAAAACAGCACCTCAGGGGGATGTTGGGCAAGTCACATTTGCCGTGGCAAGTTGCTCAGACTATACCATGGGATATTTCAATGCTTACGGACATATAGCTGCAAGAACAGATCTCGACGCCATCATTCATCTGGGTGATTACATCTATGAATATGGCAATTACAAGTCCATAAGAAACCGCCTCATACGTGCCAAAATCCGCAAACATATCCCAGACCACGAATTGCAATCAATGACCGACTATCGCACCCGCTATGGGCAGTACAGGCTGGACCCTCAGCTGATGGAAGCACATCGGTTGCATCCATTCATTGTCGTTTGGGATGACCATGAATTTGCCAATGACTCCTATACAGGCGGCGCTCAAAACCATCAAGACTCAGAAGGTGATTGGCAAGATCGGGCTCAGATTGCCCGCCAGGTATATTTCGAGTGGCTCCCTGTCCGGGAAAACCCGACTCGTTCCATTGTCCGCAGTTTCAGTTTCGGAAATCTGGCTGATTTGTGGATGCTGGACAGCCGGCAGGAAGACCGGACCCGACAAGCCAAAGGAAAACAGGACCCTTCCTGGCAATCTGAAGACAGACATATCATTGGTCGGGAGCAAGCTGACTGGCTGCTGGATGGTATCGCCTCATCCAAAGCCCAATGGAAGGTTATCGGAAATCAGGTCATTTTTACACCCTTGAACGACAGTAAGGTTTTTGACCGCACACCGGAAAGGGCAATGGACCGCTGGGATGGATACCCTGCGGAGAGAAAGCGCTTGTTTGATTTCTTTTATCAGAATGAAATTGACAACATCATCGTTGTAACCGGTGACGTGCACACTGCCTGGGCTTTTGAGCTGACAGAACATCCTGAAGACCGCTCTTTTTATGACCCGGGAACGGGTGCGGGTGTGATCGGTGCTGAATTCGTTACACCCAGTATTTCAGCATTAAATTTCGATGAAGTAATCCCCAGATTTTTGGCATGGGAGGCCAAGCGCCGTTTCAGGAAAAAGAGCAATAATCCACACCTGCGGTTCCTAAACCTGATTCATCATGGGTATTTATCGGTGACCTTTACAGAAGAAAAGGCTATGGCGGATTGGTTTTTTGTGCGCAACCTGAAAGAAGAAAATCCAGACCTTAAACACAAAACCACACGTTACATACTGAATCATGGAGGAAATGTTTTAAAGAAATAACCTATCGCTCCGGCTCAACTTGTTGTGATTTCATAATGAAATTTGAGGTTTCTGTCGGTTAAATCCCATTCTTGTTTATAGGGTTCATTTGTATTTCACTAAATTTAGCCTGCCTTAAAACAAATGCAACTTGAACAGGATTCTGAAAAAACTATTGGGTTTTAGCATAGGAATATTGTGCTTCAGCTCCCTGAATGCACAGTTTGAGGAATATGTTTTTCATAGCCTGCCCCCCGAAATAAGGTTAAGTCAAGGCTCCATAATAAAAATCCTGCAGGACCAAAAAGGCTTCCTCTGGATGGCTACCTGGTCGGGCTTAGTCAGATATGACGGTTACTCTGTAAAAGTCTATACGCAGAAACCCGGTAATACCAATGGCCTAAAAAGTAATAAGATTACTGCATTGTTTGAAGACAGTAAAGGCCGTTTATGGATTGGCACCACTTACACGGGTTTTTACCGGTACGATCGCAAAAAAGACCAGTTTGTTCAATACTCTAAAGATCCGACTGATCCAAACAGCCTCAGTAACGATAACGTCGAATCTATCATCGAAGACAATGATGGTTTTATTTGGATCGGTACCGAAAAAGGCCTGAACCGTTTCGACCCTGACAAGAATACATTTCAACACTTTTATCACGACCCAAAAGACAGCTACAGCCTCAGCCATGATTTTGTTTATACCATGGCAGTGGCAAAGGATGGAAGTTTCTGGGTAGGCGCTGAAGAAGGACTTAACCGTGTTGTGAAAAACGGCAACAAGTATCATTTCATGCGCTATGACCTTTCGGTGGAAGGAATGAAACTGGAAGACCATGAATCCCATAATTTCATTTACAGAATAGTCCCTTCCCGGTTTCATGCAAACACCCTTTGGATAACATCGAGCATAGGGTTGAAAAAAATAGACTACCATCCCACAACCTTCCAAATAAAGAAGCTTCGATTTTACCAGCATTTGCCTGGAGAACCCGGAAGCCTGAGCAACCGCTTCGTTTCCGATGTATTTGAAGAGTCAGCGAGCAGAATTTGGGTGGCAACTTATAACGGATTGAATTTAATGGACCAGAGTTCCGGACAGTTCAGGCATTTTTTCTCCGACCGCGGCCAACCAAACAGCTTATCCAACAACACCCTGCATTGCCTTTATTTTGACCATTCCGGCATACTATGGATAGGCACAAGTAAGGGGGTGAACAAATTACACCTCAAGGCAAAACCATTTCACAGCAGGCATCCCGGCGGGAAAAATAATCCAAACAGCGATATAGTAACCTGTATTACTCCGGCAGCTGATGGAGAAGGATTGTGGATGGGGAGCAAAGGAGGAGGGATAAGTTATATGTCTTTAAACCAAAGCAGGAGCAGCCAAAATGTGTTTAAAAACTACCAACTCCGCCCTTCCAGAGTAACTGATCTGGCAGCTTTTGTATCTGATATTATTCTCGACAAGCGCGGGTATTTGTGGATTTCGACTCACGGAGCCGGAATCTTGCGGATCAAGGAGAAAGACATACCAACTGAAAGTGGGGTACTCAGAAATGTCGATCAGTTCAGCGAGGGCAATCAATTGATAGAGAGCTACATTATTACACTTCTGGAAAGTCAGCGTGGGGATATCTGGTTCGGCTATTGGGACCAGGGGCTGGGCAGGTATGATCATGCTAAAGACAAGTTTTTCTCCTACCAGTATTCAAGGGGTTTGGAGATTAATTTCTGTTCCTTCCCTGTTGTCCATTTATTTGAGACCCTGGAAAAAGGCAAAGCTTATCTATGGGTAGGCACCCGCGGGGCAGGAGTTTACAAACTGCACTTTAATGAAGGAAGCGACAAACTGGAATGGGTCAAACATTTCCAATCTGATGGCAATGCCGGCAGCCTGAGCAGCAATTTCATTAATTGTTTTTACCTGGAGAATAACCATTCCTTGTGGATAGGTACTGAAAATGGGCTGAACAAAATAACGTTGAAGGATGAAAGGGTGGATTGGTATCAGGAAAATGACGGCCTGGCCAACAGCATCATACAATCCATAACTGGTGACTCCAAAGGCAACATTTGGGTGAGTACGCTGAGTGGCCTCTCCAGCCTTAGTTTTCAGAATGGACATACGACCGTAAAAAATTACGATGCATTCGATGGCCTTCAGGATAATTATTTTAATGACGATGTGGCTACCGTAACCAAGTATGGGCACTTGGTTTTTGGAGGTATCAATGGTCTCAATATTTTTAAGCCTGAGGAAATAAAACCCGATCTCATACCCCCAAAAGTTGCCATTACCGGTTTCAGGTTATTTAACAAAGATGTGCCCATTGGCAAAATGGAAGATGGAAGAACGCTGCTTCCTGAAAGCATTTCGGAGCTTAAAGAAATATGCCTCGCTCATAGGGATAATGTTATTGCTTTTGATTTTGTTGGGATGCAATTCACCGAACCTCAGAAGATAACTTACGCTTATAAACTCGAAGGTTTTGATGGCGATTGGGTATATACCAGCGCATCACAACGCTCCGCCCACTACACCAACTTGCCATTCGATGATTACGTATTCATGGTGAAAGCAGCCAATAGTGATGGCGTTTGGAGTGAGCCGGTTTCTATAAAGTTAGGCATAATGCCTCCTTTCTGGCTGACAGGCTGGGCATTTTCATTGTATCTGCTGTTATTCCTTGGATTGATATACGGTGTATGGAAAATCACCCACATGAGGGCTGAGTTGCGCAGTGTACTTGCTATGGAGAGGTTGGAACACGAGAAATCTGAAGAGGTGAACCAGTTGAAACTCCAGTTCTTCACGAATATTTCCCATGAATTGCGTACTCCGCTTACCCTTATTTTGAGTCCCCTTGAACAATTGATTCAATCCCGTGAGGGCGATAAAAAACAGCATTACCTCTTTACGAGGATGCATTTCAATGCCAACCGCCTCCTCAATATGATCAACCAGTTACTCGATATTCGAAAAAGTGAGGCAGGACTTCTGAAACTCAAAGTTGCAGAGGAGGACATCGTTCAGTTTGCGCGTGAGGTCACCATTTCATTCAAAATATTTGCACGGCAACGCAACATTCAGCTTCGATTCTTCAGTGATTGCGATGAACTCAAAGTCTGGTTCGACCGCGACCAGTTTGAAAAAGTGCTGTATAACCTGTTGTCAAATGCGTTCAAGTTTACTCCCGACGAAGGACAAATATCCGTGAAAGTGTGGCATGAGCCGGATAACGAACTTTGTCACATCGAAGTGAAAGATAACGGGATAGGCATACCGGAAGAACAACTTTCCAATATTTTCGAACGCTTTTACCAGGTTGAAAAAAGCCAGGAATGGGCACGTAAAGGGGGAACTGGCATTGGGCTGACGCTTACCAAAAACATCATGGAGCAGCATCAGGGCACTGTGAAAGTGAGAAGCAAATTGAATGAAGGTTCCGTATTTACAGTAAGCCTCAGATTGGGTGAAAACCATTTCACTGAGGATCAAAAAACAAAGGACGAAATTCTAATCCGTCCCCTCGCACATTTTATAGCAGAAGAAGAGGATAGTTATATATCCACCCCGGAAAAAACAAACGGCCATCAACTTTCCGATGGAATTGAAGACAGCACCACGCAGACTGACAAACCCATAGTACTTATTGTAGAGGATAACCTGGATATCCGCGCTTATCTTCGGGAAAATATGGACAAGGATTACCAGATTCTTGAGGCTAATGACGGTTTAGAGGGCCTGGATACTGCAATAGCCAACCCGCCGGATTTGATTTTAGCGGATGTTGCTATGCCAAGAATGGATGGAATTGAGATGTGCCGGAAATTAAAGAACCATGTTGCCACGAGTCATATTCCTGTTGTTTTGCTCACAGCCCGTACATCACTTATTTTCAAAATCGATGGCTTCGAAAGCGGCGCGGATGAATACATAACAAAGCCATTTAACTTAAGGCTATTGGAGACCCGTATCCGCAACCTTCTGGACACGAGGAAAAAATTGCGCGAAAAATATGCCCATGTCTTAGACCTCAACCCATCGGAAGTAATCATGCATTCTATTGATGAAGGATTCATCAACAACATAAAATCGGTGGTCGAAAAGAATATGGCTAACAGTAACTTCTCAGTGGACTGCCTCGCCAATGAAGTTTGCATGAGCAGGATGCAACTTTACCGGAAACTGAAATCACTGTTTAACAAATCACCGAATGAGGTAATCAGAATCATCAGGCTGAAGCGCGCTGCACAGTTGCTGGAAGTTGGTCAGTTCAATGTTTCAGAAGTTACATACATGGTTGGTTACAACGACCTGAAATCATTCAGAGAGCAGTTTAAAAAAGAGTTTGGCATGAATCCTTCGGCTTATGAACGCAGCAATTGAGTATTGGCAGACAGTAGTTAACTTGTCAAACTGAGGTCGAAACAACTTTAACAGGCAACTGTTTTATTGAAAGCAATCGTCAAATTGAAATAGCATTTTTTCATCCCATTTAATAGGTAACCCCAAACCTGGTCACCTTTACAATCTAATCGAAATGAAATCAATCTTTTCTGTCCTTTTCTTGTCCTCCATCATGTTGTTGTTCTTGAATTGCAGCGGAACCGGTGCGGCATCCTCTTCATCCACCGATATTACCCAGGAAAATGCTTTCAGCACCATTAACGACCCGGACATGGCCATATCCCTTGCCGATCACCTCAGGAAGGTTGCCGGTGTGCAGGTTTCCGGTTCTGGCCCAAATGCCACCGTAACCATCCGTGGAATCAGCTCAATAAACTCAGGCACTGAGCCCTTATTTGTGGTGAACGGAATTACACTGGCAGGTGGTTATCGCGCAGCTCACGAAACCATTCCTGTACATAACATTAAGTCTATCCGGGTCTTAAAAAGTCCGGCTGACACAGGCCTTTATGGGGTTAGAGGTGCTAACGGTGTAATTGAAATCTGGTTGAAATAATGGAGTTGGTGCGCCTTCGAAAAAATATCCTTAACTATAAAATAAGCAGCTTCCGGGGTTGTGTTTTCATTTGACCATCGAAGAGTTGAATGGTGTACCATCCCGGTGCTATTGCTGGCAAACCTATTTTATCGCTGCCGTTTATGGTGCTACCAAAGGCCAATCTTCCAAGTCCATCGTAAATCTGCACCTCCAATTTTCCAATCTCGGGAACTTCCACAATCACATAATTACTGGCGGGATTTGGAAATGCGTTCCAGTCTGTTTGCGAAAAAACAGGTTTTGTTAAATTAGTGAGTACCGATTTATCGTAAATCTTAGCGGTATCCAGGTTGGTGATTTGAATATTGTCAAACCACATTTTTGTGTTGGGCAATGCTTTGTCATTGGCTACCACCTCAAACCGGTCAACTGCTTTCCAGTCGAAAGCCCCTATTGGGTTATACCAGGTGTCATTTTCCCAGGCACCATGTTCAGTAAACGACTTTAGCGGTATGTGTATATGGTACCATCGTCGGTCGCCAACAGTCATGCTTTCTTTTAGGGTAAAACGCATTCGCCAGGGACGGTCGTTTAGATCAGGGGTATCGGTATCCAGAAATCGCACATCAAAACTGACATTGGGGGCATCAGTGCGAAAGATAAAATCCAATGCATAATTGTTGTTCACTAACCACGAAAAATCCCGGATAGGCCTAAAGTCCAAACCTATAATATCGTACTGCCCCGGATTTGACCAGCGAAGGCAAAAAGTGCCATTATTGGGTTGCTGGCGGTTGTAGTAATCTATTTCACCACCACCATAACTGGATTCGTAAACGAGGTTTTCGATGTAATCGGTGTATAACTTAAACCCGGTAGTATCAGGTTTAACTTTAAAGGGCGTCTGAGGAGGTACAGTGAAATTGAGTGCTTTCAGCAAAGGCACATTCAGGTCGTGATTAAACAGCTCATTGCTGTTTTGATTAAACAGACCAAAACCGCCGTGATAATCCCACATCGTCCAGCTAATGCCTTTTTCTTCGAGATAGGACCTCACTACTTCATACCAGTATACCCTGTCAGCCTCCGGTGCAAAGGTTCTTAACACGCCAAACTCTCCGCAGAAAATGGGCACTTTACGCTCATTTCTGAACTTGACTGCTATGTCGATGAGTTGTTTAACCTTGGCTACATTCCCCTCATTGACATAACTGGAATAGGAATTACCCACCCAGGTTCCTGCTAATGAAGGTGGCATGGTTGGCATCTTGGCAGCATTGTAAGGAAATGGCACATCCCGGCAGGGCACCATGGACGGGGTAACCCAACTAGCTCCCTGATGTGTAAACAGGAAGGGGTCGTAAAAATGGAAGGTATAAATCAGGTTCTTATCGCTGTAGGCAGGAATTGCAGCCAAATTATGATAGCTGTTCCAACCGGCACCACCCACGATGATGGTGTGCCTGGTATCCACCTGGCGAATGACATTGATAACTTTTTGCTGAATGCTGTTCCATGCTGCATCAGATATCCCATGTGGCTCATTGAGTATTTCGTAGTAGATATAATCCGACCTGTTCTTAAAATGAGTGGCCATTTGATGCCAAACTTTTTCCAGAACGATACCCACATTAGGATCCGTATCTACTCTTGGGTCAAAAGTGTGGTTGTCCAAAATCAGGTGCATTTCCAATTCTTCAGCCCAGTTCACTGCCTGATCGAGCAAGCTCAGGAACAAAGGGTCGAGTTTGTAATCCGGCTCTCCATTTGTCATGAAATGCAGGTTGATAGGTAAGCGGATAACATCGCATCCAAGTGATTTTATTTGCTCAAAATCTTTTTTGGTGTACTTAGTAAAATGAATCTGAGAGGCGCTTCTCGCCTGAAACCAGTTGGTAAGATTGATTCCCCTGTTAAAAGGTGTGTTTTGCGCATAAGTACTCATGGCAGCAAAGGCTGCCATTAAAAGAATAATAATCCTGAGGTTCATAATTCGATTTTAAAAAAAAAGTTTTACAGGCATTCCAGTACTGTCAGAGGTGTGGGTAGCAATATACTCATCCAGACAGTGGAATTCATTGGGTTTGACAAAAATTACTTTAGTCAGTGGTAGCTGCTTTCCGCGGAGAAATGACCCTAACAGTTTCATTTTCTCCGAATATTCACATTGAATCCCTCAATGGTTTTGCCGGCATTTTTCTTAGCACTGCCAGCCCAGCCACCATCGCTGAAAGTAGCCCATTTTTTCACCCTTCTCAACTTTATGGAATATTCAACTGAAAATGATTTGGCGAGAGGGCCTTCCAGTTCAATTTTCAACCCCACTACCGACCTTCTCCTGTCCGTGGTTCCTGAATATGTTCCATTCCTTCCGGGAGTTGAAGGTCCTTTGGAACGTATCATAACCTGATAACTGATTTGTAAGTCCGGATGATAAGGCTCTATACTCAACTGTATGCCAAGTAAGCGTTCTGCAAATTCAAATTCGCCGGCCACCTGGCCTGGAATAATCATCACGTTATGGGCGAAACTGAAACGTGCCGAACCTTTAACCTGAAACTGCATATCAGCAGGCTTCTGCATTTTTGCGGCCGCAGCATTTTGCACTGCCTTTAAGGCATTGATTCTTCCGTAACCATAAAAAGGACTATGCCCCATGGCATTGTAGCTGCCTTTTTGTTCGTCGATCCGGTCACAGGAGTTTTTGAGGATTTCTTTGACCTGTATCCAGTTCAAATCCGGATTGACGGCCAACATCAAAGCTATAACTCCTGCCACTCCCGGGCATGCACTCGATGTCCCGCCGAAGGTTGCCGTGTAATGTCCTTCTAAATCGCCAATCTGGCTTTCGGCATTTACCCCTCCAAAGTTATATCCCTTAGCCCCCAGCCGGTCGGTAGTCCAGATACCTGGTGTCAATGGTTTAGGTTGGTTGAGTGCGGGATAATGAAAATCGTTGCTTGGGAAACAGCACCAAACCGCGCTCCCAAAATCGCTGTAAACACTCCTTGCACCCAGGTCATTGCAGGCGGCGATGGCCATCACCTTTGGATAGCTGGCATATTCGTCGAACCGGACATCTTCGTTTCCATTGCCGGCAGCCCAGGTTATGATGCAACCTTTTCCTCCCCTACCCTTTTCGATGGCATAGTCTATGGCGGCCCTTGCACTGTCCGGAAGAATGGCCTGAGAAAAATGCAGGGGATCGTTGGGATTCCACCATGCACCGTCTTCCGGACCCCAGGAGCAGGAAATGATGTCAGCGCCATG
>CAYRDX010000068.1:0-20965 GCA_964423205.1 uncultured Saprospiraceae bacterium
GCTTTATTTCAATAAGTTATAAGTTGTTTCGTATTTCTTAACCGGACACGAGTGAGCTGGAATCAACATTTTTGAATCCATCCAATCTTTTGTAGCTCCAGACGTTTGTGGTTCCGAATTTATTTCAAAATGTACTTTTACAAAAAAATTTATGGATTTATACAAGGCACATTACTTATCACTATTCTTGCTTTTTTTCACAGCGATGCTGACTTCATGTAACAAACCGGTTTATGAAAAAGAATACACCATTGAAAATTCAGCATGGTCGTATGAAGACTCTTTGGAATTCGGATTTGAGATAAGCGATACACTCATTCCTTATTCTATATTGTTGGAAATCAACCACTCGCCAGACTACCGTTTTCAAAATCTTTATGTCCAGATGCATAGCCGGTTTCCCTCAGGGAAAATGGAAAAACAATTGGTGAGCCTGGAAATGGCCAATGCCGGTGGTGTTTTATTGAGCAAGTGCAGCGGTAAGAAATGCACCTTGGAAATCCCGATTGTCGAAAAAACCTTATTCCGCGAGGCGGGCACATATATGCTCACCATAGAGCAATACATGAGGCAGGACCCGATTGCAGGTTTGAACAGTTTGAAATTGAGCTTGATAAAGGAAAAGAAAACAAAGGGGTAGTTACTCAATTTCCATATTGAGCAGCTCACCGAGCCGCATGAAGGCACTTTTCCACGCTTCGCTGGCATATACCCATTCCCCACGCCGGTATCCCCCGGTAATCTGGTAAAAAAGGTTTTGACTTTTCCAAAGTTCCGGGCGTACATTCAGTTTCAAAAGTGCTTCCAGTATATCGATAATGGCTTGAAGTTTTTCCAGGCCAGCCTCCTCCTTTTCAACTTTTTCCAGCTCGATAAAAATTCTTTCTCCTGCCGCCAGGCTTAAAGCAGGCTTATCTGTCAAGTGCACGTTCCACCTCTCAAATTCACTGACCAGGTTTTTCAGTTTCCGAACACTAAGCTTTCCATTTGCAAAAAATAAAGACAATTCCCGATTAACTACAAACTGTGTAATACTTCGCCAACCTTCAGGGATAGCAATTTTACTCTGCAAAACCCCGGTCATCAATTGGTAGTTATCCTCATAGTAGTCTTTTATGACCGTTTCAACAGGTGGCAGATTTTTTTCCATGATGATGGACAGGATTTTCCTTTTTTCATCCTTGAAAAGGTTTTTGAAAGAAAATCTGTTGGCTCCGAAGTCGTAAACCAGAGCAATGGCATCGCCGAGATTAGAACTTCGGAATACCTCTGTGATATGCTCCTGAGCCTTGTCAAATTCTTCGCGACTCATATCTGCTGCTACATTGCCTATCAAATTTTGCTGCCCAAAATGCAGTACAAAAAAGCTGAAGTTTTTTTCCGAATAGGTAATTCTTGAAGTCAGTTTAGTGCGACCCATAGCCAGTGTCTGAAAGCCGGCGGGTACGCGTTCAAAGACTTCATTGCTAACTTTGTAATGAAGAAACCAGGCGTGGTCAGTCTCATCTTCAAAAACGGTGGTTGCTGCGTAATGCATGGCCATTTTGAGCAAATTCAGTTCGGCGGGCACTACATGAAGGCGGTAACTTTCAGCACCATTTGGGTAAACATTGGAAGAAATTTCCTCGAGCCTCTTTTCAAACTTCCCATACAAGGAAATGCCTGTTAAATCTTCTGCGTAATTCATAGCCCTAAGGGCATATTGAAGAACCTGATCTGTTTCTATGCCAGAAATCTCTGCAAAAAACCAGGCACAACTCGTGTACATCAACATACTGTAGCGCTGCATTTCCATCAGGCGCAACAGTTTGGTTTTTTCATCCTGGGTCAGTTCCTTTTTGCAGTTACTGTAAAAGAACCTGTTGGTGTTTTCTTTGCTACGGTTCAGGATGACGGTGATATAATCGTTGCGAGCCTTCCAAATATCTTCAACCAACTTAGAAGTTTCATTTTCAAATATTGGCAGTAACTCTTTTTGGAGCCAGTCGAGCGCTTCGCGCAAAGGAGCACGCCATGCCTGATTCCATCCAGCCTGACTACTGGTTGAACACCCACAGTCAGACCGCCATCGCTCCACTCCATGCACACAGCTCCAACTGCTGTTTTCGTGAATTATTACTTCGTACTCAGGAGGAAATTTTTCCAGAAACTCCCCGTAAACAGTCAATTGTGCCGTGGACTTCTCCTTGATAAAATCAATGCACGATGCCAAAGCCATTTCGCCGAATCGATGATGATGGCCATAACTTTCGCCGTCAGTGGCAATATGAACCAATTCAACCCTGTCGTCATCGGAAAAAGAGGTATAAAGCCTGCTGGCCAACGCTGCGCCGTCATTGAGTAATCCATTGAAGGCTACGTCTTTCGATATAACGCCATCATAAAAAAACAGGGCCATGCTTTTGCCGGAAGGCAACTGACATTGGTATGCCCGGCGTGTGTTAATATTTTCATGTACCTCAGTCCAGGCTTCCTCACCTGCCTTTCTGATTGCCTTGGCTTGACGGGGAGCTAAAACGGTAAATAAAATACCATTTCCGGCCAACACTTCCAGTGTTTCTGTATCAACGGCTGTTTCCGGGAGCCACATTCCTTCTGGTTTTTTTCCGAACCGATACTCGAAGTCGGCAATTCCCCACTTTACCTGTGTTTCTTTGTCTTTAGCCGTTGCCAATGGCATAATCATGTGATTGTAGGCCTGAGCAAGCGCGCCACCATGTCCGTTGAATATCTGCTGGCTGATTTTGTCGGACTCCAGGATCTGCTGATAAGTGGAGGGATCTGCTTTTTCAATCCATGAAAGTAGTGTTGGGCCGAAATTGAAACTGATATTTGCGTAGTTGTTGGCAATTTTCCGGATAGTATTTCCTTTACCCAGAATCCGGGCAGCGGCATTCGGAGCATAACACTCGAAATTGATTCGTACATTCCAATCGTGAAAAGGTGCCGCACTTTCCTGCAATTCAATGATATCCAGCCATGCATTCTCGCGTGGAGGCTGGTAAAAATGACCATGAATGCAGACGTATTTATTTGAATTCATCTCATATTGTGGAATCACCCAGGGTGTGGTTTTTTTTACCTTGAAATCGTGTTAAAGCAACCACCTGGTTAAAGAATTTCACAAATGTAGAAAATTAGCAGGGGCGTCTTTCGTTAATTTCAAACTCTGTTCACAATCAATTGTCTTTATCTTTGGCGGCCTTTTAAGTGAAAGGCTTTGAGATTAGAACTTCATTTCAAACAATTCATCCCCATTTTGAGCTGCAAGCTATTACAATCAGCTCCGATGCAATAAATATCAAAATATGAAAAACTCCTTCCTTCCTTCCTTGCTGCTCCTGATTGTCATGAGTTGCAGCCCAAAGCAGTACAATGCTATTATTTTGCCAGAAACTGATTACGTTGAACTCGACACTCTCGTCGTTTCTGCACCTAAAACCACGTACGACACCACCGCACCGAAAGTCGTAAACAATACGTTGCCAAGATATAACCCAAGTGCCAAAAGGGAGATTGACCTGATACACACTAAATTGGACCTTCGGTTTGACTGGGAAAAAGAACAAGTGTTAGGGAAAGCCTATTTAACGCTGAAACCATTTTTCTACCCCCTAAACAAAGTCAAGCTGGACGCAAAGGGATTTGAATTTCACCACATTTCTTTTGAAGGCTCCAAATCACCATTAACTTATATTTACGATGGCCAGCAAGTAATTATCGATTTGGGTAAATCCTTTGACCGGAAAGAGGAAATCAAATTATTTATTGATTATACCGCAACGCCAAGAGGTGAAACCCGTCATGGCGCAATTACCTCCGATAAGGGGTTGTTTTTCATTAATCCTTTGAAAAAAGATGCCGATAAGCCACAACAGATTTGGACCCAGGGCCAAACGGAAAACAATTCCCGCTGGTTCCCCACCATTGACAAGCCAAATGAGCGCTGCACCCAGGAGATGTACCTGACGGTTGAGGATAAATTCAAAACACTATCCAATGGCGTACTCGTTTCCTCAAAGAAAAATCCCGACGGCACAAGGACCGATTATTGGAAAATGGACATGCCACATACTCCTTACCTTTTTATGATTGCAGTTGGTGAATATGCTGTCGTCCGGGACTTATGGAGAGGAAAACCCGTTGATTACTATGTGGAGCCCAAGTTTGAACCCCATGCCAGAGCCATCTTTCCGCATACGCCGGAAATGCTTTCCTTTTTCTCCGACAAGCTTGGTTTTGAGTATCCCTGGCAGAAATATGCCCAGGTTGTAGTTCGGGATTATGTTTCGGGCGCTATGGAGAACACAACCGCCGTGATTTTTGGAGAGTTCATGCAACGCACAGCCGGAGAACTGGTCGATGACCTGACGAATGATAAAATTGTGGCCCACGAAATGTTTCACCACTGGTTTGGCAATTATGTTACTTGCGAAAGTTGGGCTAATCTCACCATGAATGAAGGCTTTGCAAACTACAGCGAATACTTGTGGCTGGAATACAAACACGGCAGGGAAGAGGCAGACCTTCATCGATATCAGGAATTGCAAGGGTATTTGGAATCAACCGCCAGTGGAACCCATCCTTTGATTCACTTTGGGTACGATGACAAGGAAGACATGTTCGATGCCCATAGTTACAACAAGGGCGGGTTGGTTCTCCACATGCTGCGCCTCTATGTCGGTGATGAAGCTTTTTTTGAATCACTCAACCGGTTCCTGAAGAAACATGCCTTCACTGAAGTCGAAGCACATGAACTCAGGCTGATTTTTGAAGATGTGACAGGTGAAGACTTGAATTGGTTTTTCGATCAATGGTTTTTTAATGAAGGACACCCGGAACTCAATGTGAGCTATGACTATGACGATGAAAATCAGGAAGTAATCGTTGATGTGGAGCAAATACAAAACCCCGATGTCATGCCGGGTATATTTGTCCTGCCTGTTGGCATCGATATTTACAGCAACGGCACTGTCAGCCGTCAGAACATTTTAATTAATGAAAGAAAACAACAATTCAGGTTAAAATACGAGGAAGATCCCGACCTGATTGTCTTCGATGGGGATGGTATAATTCTGGGAATTATCAATGACCAAAAGAGCAACCAGGAATATGTTTATCAATTCCGGAACTCGGCTAATGTCATGCATCGCCTCGAGGCACTGGGAAAGCTCGCAGAATCAGACGATGAGAATGTTCAAAACTTATTCAAAGAGGCTTTCGAAGATTCGTTTTGGCTTATGCGTATGCTCGCAGTGAATGTAAGCGAAGTTGATGATGACAACGGCGCAATCATTGAGAGGCTTTTGGTCAATGATCCTAATGTTAATGTCAGACAAGCATCTGCTTTGAAAATTGCGGAGTCAGGTGACGATAAATATGTTTCCGCTCTCACCAAATCTGTTTCATCCGATCCCGCAATAATGGTAGTGTCTGCATCTTTGGAGGCCTTATTACAGATTGATCAGGAAGCTGCATTCAAAGCGGCTGACAATTTGAAAAACAGCGATGATGAAAGCGTAATCCTCACGCTTTCGAATCTGTATGCTTCGTCAGGTGATCCTGAAAAAATGCAATGGTTCGCCCAAAACTTCAATAAAGTTTCCGGTTATAGCCAATACGCTTTTATTGAAAACTATGCTGAACTCGCCCAAAACGCAGGTGTTAAAAGTATTTTACAGGCAGCTGAGCTTTTCAAAGAAGTGGCAATGAATGAGGCCAAATTATTCTGGTTGAGGTTTTTGGCAACTAAGAGTATCAATGACCTGCATGCTGAGCTGGCCAATCGATTCAAAGAAGAACAGGATGCTCTTGTGAAAGAGGAACTGAATATGACCGACCTCAAATTGAAGGATATGATTAAGGAAATCCTGGCCTGGGAAAAAGAAGCTCAGGTACTCGACTTATACAGATCAAGGAATTACCCCGATCCTAAATAAACTCTTATCACGTCCTGCTGGAATCGAGTTTCAGCAGGACGCTTATCATAAGGGTAAATACCAGCAGTGATGATCCACCCTTACTAAGAAAGGGCAAGGGAATGCCAATGATGGGTAGCAGCCCCATGGTCATCCCTATATTTATCAGAAAGTGAATGAAGATGACACTGGCAACGCCGTAAGCATATAGGCGGTTAAAGTCGTTTCGCTGGCGCTCTGCCAATAGAAGTATCCGCCACAGCAGTAAAAGAAACAGTGAAAAGATGAGAATTGTGCCGACAAATCCCTGCTCTTCTCCCACTGCGCAGTAGATAAAATCCGTGATTTGCTCGGGAACAAAATTCCCCTGGGTGAAGCTCCCCTCCAGATAACCTTTGCCCCACATCCCGCCTGAGCCAATGGCCATTTTGGAATGATTGAGATTATAGGCAGCGCCCTGTGGTGCAGCCTCATCGGGTTTCAGCCATACATTGATTCTCTCTTTTTGGTGTGGTTTCAGTACTTTATTGAAAGCAAAGTTGGAAAGGATAACCAATCCTGATCCTACTATGAACAACACCATCACCATAGCAGCCGATGGTTGATTCATTCTAATGGTCTGGTTGATGGCCATTATCAATAGAATCGCAGACAGGGAAACAACAACCCAGAATGTAAACCCTTGGTATATGCCTATGACTGCGCCAACTGCGAGAAGGAAATAGGTGGCTATGGAGTGTTTTCTTTTCCTCCATTTTGCCAAAAGGGCAAAAAGACCAAGGGCCGTTAGGCCAAGGATGATATACTCTGGTGGATTGACAAGCCCCAATATAAAAAGGAACGCAGCGCTGAATGCAACTGTAAAAATGACTCCGGGGAATCCTTCCCTGTACATGACAATAAAAAAAGAAAGAAATACAATAGCTGAACCAGCGTCGGGTTGCAGTAAAATCAGAAAAGCCGGAGCCGAAAAAATGGCTATGGAATACAGGTTGGATTTGAAAGATTTAAGGTTTTTGGAGTAGGTTCCCAGGTAATTGGCAAGTGCAAGGCATGTGGCGAATTTGGCAAATTCAGAAGGTTGAAGGGTCATTCCACCGCCAAAGTCAAACCACGATGTTGCTCCTTTTATATTTTTTCCGAAAACCAAGACCAATACCAACAGGAGCAGGCTGGCAACATAAATGATGATGGCAAAGGTTCGCCAGAATTTCCACTCTATATGGTAAACGATGAAAAAGACTGACAAGGATAATGCGACAAATATCAATTGCTTTCCAGCAGGCGTATTGAGAAATTCAATAAAATTTGGAGGATAACCCTGGCCATAACCGACAGAAAAAATCATTGCCCAGCCTATGGCTATAAGAGCCAGGTAAAGGGAAAAGGTAATCCTGTCGAGAGTGTCACTGCTTTGTCGGGCCATTCGGTTTCAATTAAATGGTTTTAATCGATGTATTCCACTATGCGTAGCAAACGAATGCCAAGGGTAATTTCAAATGTAATGTTGCGAATGGTTCTTTCTGAAAGGCTCATGTTGTTGCCGGACCAGGGATCGATAATATTGTTGATGGCAGGTTGCTTATATTGGGTAGAAAAGTCGGGATTTACCGTGAATTCAAGTGTTCCTCCAACCAATCTTCCAAAAGGCATTTCAAAACCTCCTCCCAATGTTACTCCATAGTTCCAATGCTGTACAAACTGTTCAAAAGGAAAAAATCCACTGAAGCGGTTTATTTCCTCATATTCTTCAAGATTGGTTGACAAGGTGTAATCCCCCCGGAGCCCAAACAGGTAGTAAGCTTTAAGCTCCTCGCCAAATGGAAATTTGCGTTTAGCACCAACGGTAGCCGATATATTTCTGAAAATGAATTGCTGGGCAGGGGGCCTGTAATACTGACCATTTATGGGGTTGAAAAAGTTTCTGTTGCGAATGGCACTGCCTTTCAGGTGAAGACCTGCCTGGGCAAATAATGAAAATTGCTCCGTCTCTTCCACACTTTCAATAAAAGCAATCCCATGGTACTTGATTAAGGGATCTTGCTGAAATCCATCCCATTTTTGGATGCCTAAGGTTCCTCCTCCCTTGACACCAAAGGCAAAACTTTGCGCCTTTAATTCTGTGAATAGGGCTGTGCAGAGGGCAAGTAGGATAAGGTATTTTACTTTCATAAAATTATATTTCTGTATGAGGGCAAAATTATCATTTCACCTTTAACTCTTGACCTATAAATATCACTGTACTGACCAGGTTGTTCAACTTCATTAACTGATCAACAGTGGTATTGAGTTTTTTGGATATGCTGTACAGTGTATCGCCTTTAGCCACAACATATACATTGCCTGTAACTGGCTTTACAGCAGGTGGCGTCGTAGTTTGTGGCGGATTTTGGTTTGGTTTAGTTGGTTGGGTAGTGGGTGTTGTTGGTTGAGTTGTTGTTGTAGGCGGCTGATTAGATGGTGGTTTTGTCCCTGTAGGGGGAGTAGTAGGCACGACTACCATGTCAAGGAATTCATCTTCTTTTATTAAGACTGGAACTGTTGAACTTGGTGCTTTTTCTTGCGTACTTCGGGGTTTATCGGAAAGTTTGACCCTGATACCATTCAACTTGATCCGTTCGTTCTTTTGAGGAATTTCTCCCTCTTCCATTCGGTTACGGGAAAGAAGTCTGTCCAGTTTTACTCCGTATAACTGAGAGATGTCGAACATGCTTTCACCAACACCTGTATAGTGCCATTTTTTCTTTTCCCGGTACGTACACCTCTTTGGCTGAAGGAACACCCGGTAGTCATCGGTCAGTGAGTCATTTGGAGCCGGTAGTAAGTCATTGTATTTCTCAAGCTTTTTCAGGCTGATTCCGGATAAAAGCGAAATGTCTTGAACGGTAACCCGATTTTTGGCAAAAACCACTCTCACATCATTGACATACCTCACATCAAGGCCTGCAATGAGGTCGGATGGTTTGTCCGGGCCTTCGCCAGGTAATTTGTCGGGATCTAATTGATCGTACCTGAAGAGCTCATAGCTTTCAATGATGCTGATTAGCTTGGTATCGTATCCTGCTCCGGTTGCGTAGCCAGATGTCCGTAACCCTCTTGCCCAGCGGCGGTAATCCAGTGGGTCTATCCTGAAGAGAAAACCATAACGGTTAGCTTTTCGGGGATCGCGCAGGAACTCAGAATGAGCGATATAGGAATCTTCGTCGTCCTTGTATTTGCGGAAGCAGGATTTCACCTTATTGCCAAATTCATCAAATTCATCGTCTTCGCGGAGGTGAGTTTTACCGGTCCAGTCGGCCCCGCATTTTATTCCAAAATGGTTATTAGCCCTGCGGGCCAATTCACTTCTCCCGGCGTTTGATTCCAAAATGGCTTGGGCCAATTTAATACTTGCGGGCACACCTGCGCGTTCCATTTCTTTGATGGCAATTTTCTTAAATTTTTCTATATAGTCGATATATGCGCTGTTTTGCGCCAGTAAAACATTTGCCAGAAAAAATAGGGAAAGGGACAGGAAAGTATGTTTGCTCATGAAATCTGAATTGGTAATAATGAAGGAACGCCGTTCAAGCTATACTATTGTTTCACAACAGCTTTCCAGGCACACATGCAAAGATAAGAACAAGTGTTGTTGTTTTAATGAAACAAAACCGGTCGCAATGTTTTACATATTATCCAAATAACATATTTTGTCGCCGGAAATTTGGAGGAGGGAATTCAAATACACTATTTTAGCAATTTCCGACATGACACACACAAACCTTTTCAGCCTTTATCTATGAACCAGCATTCGAGGCGGTATCTTTTTATTGATTTTGACAACCTTCTCCAGGTCAAATTCAAGAAGCTGGAAAAAGTCGCTTCCAAGATTTTTGTATTCATAGAATCTCATAACGACAGTATTCCTCTCTCCCTTGTTCAACAGGCTCAACGCTTTGGCAGGAATCTGCGCTGGATTGTTGTTGAAAGCCCTGATGGTGAAAATCTCAACTTTCACATAGCTTTTGTAATGGGGAAATTCCACCAAAAGCTGGAATTGGACGTGGAATTTGCCGTAGTTTCCCACGATCCCGACTTCGACACCTTGGTTGGATTTATCAATGCCTCTGGCAGAAGCTGCCTCCGGGTAAAGCGCTATAAAGATGATATTGAATTTGTTGAGGAGGAGGACTTCGCTGATGCTGCACCAGCATCTAATCAGGACACAGCATTGGATTTTCTGAAAGCCAATGAAAACATGGATATTCTGATAGAAGATGAAATAATCGGGAGGACGGCAGAAGAGACTGTAAAACGACTTATCCGCTCTGGTAACCGGCCCGCGGAGGTGTCAACACTAAAAAATTACATACTTTTACACAACCAGGAGCTCTCTTTGCATGGTCATCTAGACAGAATAATTCAGAAGATGAAAGACACCAAAGATATAGATATCCAAAAAGGGGAGGTCATTTACAACTTTTAGAAGCCATTCTTTTTTGGGCACTATTTCCGGCTCCCGGTTCATTGTCCTAAACAAACATTAAACTATGCAGACTGAAGAGATAAACACACTCATGAAAGATGCGAAATTGGGTATGGACTCAGCCATTGAACACCTTGTATTTGAACTCACAAAGGTTAGAACCGGAAAAGCCTCTCCTTCGCTTTTAATTGACATTGCCATCAATTACTATGGGTCGATGACCCCCCTTAATCAAGTGGCCAGCATTTCAACTTCCGATGCCAGAACCCTTGTCATACAGCCTTGGGAAAAATCACTTCTTGGACCTATTGAAAGGGCCTTATTTGAGGCCAACCTCGGCATCACCCCCATGAATGATGGAGAGGTAATTCGTCTGGCCATTCCTATGCTGACGGAGGAAAGGCGTAAGGAACTGGTCAAGGTTGCGAAGCAGTTGGGTGAAGATGCAAAAATCAGTATCCGGAACTCTCGCCACAAAGCCCTTGACGGAATCAAAAAGGCAGTAAAGGACGGTTATTCTGAGGACCTTGGTAAATGCCGTGAAGCTGAAATACAAGATTTGGTAAACGAATATTCCAAGAAAGTTGACCAATTAGTGGAAGCTAAGGAGAAGGACGTTATGACTGTGTAGTCTGCCAATGCAGCCATCAGGCAGATAAGGATTTGATCAGGTAGGACAAGCAGATTCAATCTCAGTAATACTGTTTTGATATGTTGGAATTCGCAGGGATTGAAATCAGTAAGATTGAGATGACATAAACAGACAAAGAGAAAACAATCACTTCTAACTATAATTTCCCTACCATGAAACTATTGATGACTTTATCTTTGGCGACCCTAATTTTATGTGGTTGCCCAAGTACACCTTCTTTTGAACAAAATGCATCCGATTCAAATCCGAACACGCTTACCGAAGCTGAGAAATCTGAAGGATGGAAGCTTTTATTCGATGGCTCCACAGCAGATCAGTGGCGTGGGTATAATCAGTCTGCACTGCCAGCCCTTGGATGGGTGGTTAAAGATGGGGCTTTAGTTATCGAAAAAACGCCAAGGCCGAAACCTGATGGTTTTGGAGGCGACATTATCACCAAGGAACAATTTGGAAATTTTGAACTCCAGCTGGAGTTTATGGTCACCGATACCGCTAACAGTGGTATTTTTTACTTTGTAATAGAAGAGTCCGGAGTACCCATGTACGTAAATGCACCGGAGTATCAGATTTTGGACAATGCCACTTATGCCAACATGAATCCCGGATCAGATATGAGCAAACACCGGTCTGGCGATAATTACGATTTACAGGCTGCACCTGAAGATTATATGAAACCAAAGGGAGAGTGGAACCTGGCGAAAATAATCCACCAGGATGGACATGTAGAACATTGGTTGAATGGTAATAAATGCATTGAATATCAGGTTGGCTCTGAAGAATGGACCACACTAGTTGCCAACTCAAAATTCAAAGACTGGAAAGGTTACGGCAAATCTTCGGTAGGACATATAGGCCTCCAGGATCACCAGCATGAGGTTCGATTCAGAAACATCAAGATTCGACAATTGTAATTCCAGAAAATATTTTCAGCACCTAAATTGAAAAGGCATGAAACGCAAAATGAAAATGGGCATGGTCGGGGGTGGCCGGGGTGCCTTTATTGGTGCAGTGCACCGGATGGCTGCGGTGCTGGATGGTGAAATTGAATTGGTATGTGGCGCTTTCAGTGCAGATGCCGAGAAATCGAAATTATCTGGTGCTGACCTCATGCTGCCAGCCGAAAGAGTATATGGCAGCTATGCGGAAATGATTGAAAAGGAAGCCAGGCTTCCGGAAGGAATAAGAATGGACTTTGTCTCCATTGTTACACCTAACCATGTTCATTATGGACCGGCCCGTATGGCATTGAAACATGGATTTCATGTTGTTTGCGATAAGCCGCTTTGTTTCAATATAGACGAAGCTCTTGAGTTGCAAAAAATGGTGGAAGAATCCGGACTATTGTTTGCACTGACTCACAACTACACAGGATATCCAATGGTGAAGCAGGCTAAAGCCATGGTTCAAAATGGGGACATTGGTGAGATTCGTAAAATAGTAGTAGAATATCCTCAGGGCTGGTTGTCTACAAACCTGGAAGAATCTGGACAAAAGCAGGCTGACTGGAGAACTGATCCGGAGCGTTCGGGTGCAGCCGGCTCAATGGGTGATATTGGAACACACGCTGAGAACCTCGCTGAGTACATCTCAGGACTAAAGATAACGGAGCTATGCGCAGATCTTACCACATTTGTGAAAGGACGGCGACTCGATGATGATGGCAACGTGCTGTTGAGGTTTGAAAAGGGAGCCAAAGGTATCTTACATGCCAGTCAGATTTCGGCAGGTGAAGAGAATAATCTGAATATCCGAATTTATGGCACCAAAGCCGGACTGCAATGGTTTCAAATGGAGCCCAACACCTTGTATGTAAAATGGCTGGATAAATCCATGGAAGTACTTCGTACGGGTGTAAGAACCCTGTATCCTGTGGCCTCTGCACATACCCGACTTCCTTCCGGCCACCCGGAAGGTTATCTGGAGGCCTTCGCTAACATCTACCGCAATTTCGCGATTTGCTTACGTGCCAGGATAGAAGGAAAAGCGGTCGATAAACTTTATGTGGATTTTCCCACCGTACATGATGGCGTGCGCGGGATGCGGTTTATAGAAAAAGTTGTAGCTTCCAGTGCGAGTGACCGGAAATGGCTTCCGTTTGAATAAAGACAAAATATTTAGCAGCACAATCACCTCAATTTTTGAAGATGAAATCTGAACTTCTTGAAAAGATCAGAGACGGCCGTACTGATTTGGTTATTGAATTTCTTGCCGCAGGAAAAAGTGCTGATTCCAGTCATGAAAACGGAGTCCCAATCATTAAGTGGTGCGCATATTACGGCGATGTCACTGCCATTAGAATACTATGTGAACAGGGTGTAGCCCTGGAAACGCTTGGTGAAAATTTCGACCTGAATGGTGCTGCCTTTCACGGGCATTGGCAACTGTGCCAGTATCTTTTAGAGCAAGGTGCCGATCCGAATTTCCCCCTACCTGAAACGGGCGAAACACCTTTGCACAACTGCATTTCACCAAACCGGCCATCTACTAATATAATCGTTGAAATGTTACTGGCCTATGGCGCTGATACAAACGCCAAAACTATTTCCGGAGCCGAAACTGGCTCTTTCATGAGAGATGCCCGATGCAATGGGGAAAGACCATTGCACCGGGCGGCAGCTTTCGGAAATGAGCATTGCATTCAGATGCTATTGGACAATGGTGCAGACAGGGCTCTTTTGGACGCCAGCGGTGATTCGGCTTTGAGTTGGGCAAGCTGGCACAATAGACCCGGATCTGTTTTGGCTTTACTATCTTATGACCAGCATCGCATTCTTCCCCTGCATATCGAAAAAATGCAAAGCGATCATGGTTTTGGCTAGGGAGGAGGCACTTCGGCCTTAGGATTAGGTAAACTCCATCTTAAATAAAAACAACATCTTCTGGGGCTAACACCAATAGATGACTAAAGGGCCATTTCCCAAACTGACATCAGGAATTACCTTCCATCCAGAATATTGCCCAGACCGCCTAAAACACTTCCCTCTTCTTTTCTTTGATAGCTGGCATAACGCAGGATTCTCCCCGCTAATCGACTTATGGGCAGCGACTGTATCCAGACTTTACCCGGGCCACGCAGAGTGGCAAAAAATAATCCTTCGCCACCAAATATGGTGTTTTTGATTCCGCCGACAAATTCGATGTCAAAATCTACAGAGCCGGTGTAAGCAACAACACATCCGGTATCAACCCTCAGCACTTCGCCAATGGCCAGTTCCCGCTCTATGACCATGCCACCTGAGTGGACAAATGCCATCCCATCACCTTCGAGTTTTTGCATGATGAAACCTTCACCTCCAAACAGCCCTGTTCCAAGTTTGCGTTGTAATTCAATTCCAATTGCCACTCCCTTTGCAGCACAGAGGAAGGAATCTTTCTGGCAAATGATTTTACCTCCCAGCTTCGACAAATCCAGTGGAATAACTTTTCCAGAATATGGGGCTGCAAAACACACTTTCTTCTTTCCTGAACCTACATTGGTAAAAGCGGTCATAAACAGGCTTTCTCCTGTCAGCACCCTTTTTCCGGCGCTGAGCAATTTTCCGAAAATCCCTCCCTCCTGTTGCTGGCTTCCATCCCCAAAAATGGTTTGCATTTGGATGCCGTCATCCATCATCATAAATCCGCCACTTTCAGCGATTGCTGTTTCCTGAGGGTCCAGTTCTATTTCAACGAACTGCATTTCCTCCCCATAGAGTTTATATTCAATTTCGTGGTTCTTCATCATGGTAATTAGTTTAAGGTGAAAAATTGCTGTGCGAATTTCAGAAACCCAATTTCATTAAAGAGTAATTTTTCGACTAAAATGTTCTTATCGTTTAAGATGGATATGTTGAAGTTGAGTTAAAAGGAAAATTACCCTTTCCTATCTTTGCCCCATGCCGAGAATATTAGCCATTGATTACGGTACCAAAAGAACGGGCATTGCTGTCACAGATCCTCTGCAAATCATTGCATCGGGTTTGTCAACAATTCCTACTCATGATGTGTTCGACTTCCTGACCGACTATTTACAAAATGAAGAAGTTGAAACTATTGTGGTTGGTTATCCCATGTACCCCGACGGCAACCCGGCGCAAATAGCTCATTTAGTGAAAGGATTTGCCAGCGGTTTACGGAAGCGATTCCCTGGTGTAGAGGTTGTATTACACGACGAACGTTTTACATCGGAAATGGCTAAACAGGTTATCCTTCAAAGCGGAGTTAGACAGAAAAAAAGAAGGGATAAATCTTTGGTAGATAAGGTGAGTGCCGCATTGATTTTGGAAGATTACATGAAAAGCATTGGCAAATTTTAATTCGGAAGAATTAACCCGAACTAACAGATAATTCAAACATGATACTACCCATTTACGCATACGGACAAAGTGTTTTAAAGAAAGTAGCAGTTGATATAAAACCAGATAATGAAGGTTTACAGGAACTGATTGCTGACATGTGGGAAACCATGTACAATGCCGACGGCGTTGGTTTGGCTGCCCCACAAATTGGCCAACAAATCAGGCTCTTTATTGTGGACACCCAAAAGCCAATTGAGGAAAGTAAAAAGGAGGACAAACCCGAAGGAGGTATAAAAAAAGTGTTCATCAATGCACGCAAAGTTGAAGAAACCGGTGAGCCCTGGACTTTTGAAGAGGGATGTCTTAGTCTTCCGGACATTCGTGGCGATGTGGACAGGCCGGAAGAAATCCGTTTACGGTACCTGGATGAAAATTTCGTGGAGCATGAAGAGATATTTACCGGTTTGGATGCTCGGGTGATTCAACATGAGTACGATCATCTGGACGGGATTCTCTTTACTGAATTACTGAAGCCAATAAAGAAACAGCTGATAAAAAGGAGGTTGGATAAAATTAAGAAAGGGGAGGTTTCTGTTGATTACAAAATGAAATTTGCAAGAAGGTAAAGCTGCTTGTTGGTTAATGATTCTTTTTTCTAAGAAGTTATTTGAATTTAGGTTTTTCCATTAGTGTCCGGTTCTAAATCCACTTGAAAAAAGCTCAATCTGCCAGCGGTATTTACAGAGCAGTGCAATTTCAATTGCCTTTGCTTCAAAATGGTTGGTCAGAAAGACGAAGGGTTTACTTCGTTCTTTGTCATTATACTTGATTCGTCTCAGATAATTGGGGTAGTTCTTTGCGGGATAGTAATTCTTGAGTCGGATGGTCTGGTCACAAATCAATCCTGGCGTTGCCAATCCAGATAACCTTTGTCCATAATGTAGAAGGCCCCTACTTCAAAATCAAGGACGTCCAGCACGTTCATATCGTGGGTCAACCCGTCTGTCATGGGGATAAAGCAGGGTATCTGGCAGCGGATGTCCCGCAAAGTGAGCAGCTTAATTGCAGCTTTGTGATTTCGGAACCTCGCCCACCAGAACACTTCCAAGCAGAGGTCAATTGTCGTGGAGTCGAGCGCATAGATGCGGTTGTCCAATTCAAGGCCTTCTATGTCCACTGTTTGCGGGTTAAGCAGCCGAGCCATGCGGATGAGCAACTGGGCAAGGTCTGAGTAAATTCGCCAGTTTCGTTGTTCAAAAGTTAATTCTAAATTTCTTAACCGGACACTACTGGTTCTTACACTAATCTAAATTATATCCTTTTCCCTTTCAGATTGGCAATTCCTTCTACATTTGCGCCGTGGTAAATTTAGAACGCATTCTGGAACTATACCGGAACGACCCCAGAATTCAGGAGATTATTCATCGGGTCAACATCTTCAGCCTGGCAAATTCATCAATCATTCAACTTGCCGGAATTGAAGGTGCTCAGGACTCCTTTGTGCTTGCCGGAACTTATCTCAAAGACCCGCGTCCTCAATTATGGGTTGCACCCAATAAGGAAGATGCTGCCTATATAGCAAACAATCTATCCCACCTCCTGGACAACCATCCAATCTGTTTCTTCCCGGATTCTTTCAAACGCCCTCTTTATTATGAAGAGCTAAACAACAGTAACGTACTGGAAAGAACCGAAACCATCAATAAAATTATCAGTCATTCCTCCAAACCAGTTATTGTTGTTACTTACCCTGAGGCCTTATTTGAAAAAGTAGTGGCCCCCGAGGAACTCGAGGCAACCAGGATTATGATTAATGTAAAGGAATCCCTGAACATTGATTTTCTTATTGAGGTGTTGGTTGAGTATGGGTTTAGTCGCGAAGAATTTGTTTATGAGCCCGGGCAGTTTTCCATACGGGGTGGAATTATCGATGTGTTTTCATACGGAAACAATTACCCCTACAGAATAGAACTATTTGACGAGGATGTAGAAAGCATCCGTACTTTTGACCCGCTCACCCAACTTTCCGTCAGTAATATTGCCCGGGTTTCCATTGTTCCAAATCTTAATACCCGTTTCCGTCATGACCAAAAAGTATCTCTTTTAAAGGTTTTGTCTCCAAATACTTTAGTTTGGGTGAGAGAATTGGAGTCAATGACTGACAGGCTACAAACCTGTTTTGAAAAAGCAGAGGATTTTGCAAAGTCACTTCCTTTGATGGGACAATCAGAGTTATCTGAATTATTTAAAGAAAGAGCATTTATTGCTCCTGGACAAATTATTGAGGACTTGGGAAACTTTCCTTTAGTCTCTTTGGAACCACTGATAAAGCAACCTATGACTTCTGGTTTTGGAAAATTTCATGATAAACCAATTCATTTCAATGGCCGGAGTCAGCCCAGCTTTAACAAGAACTTCGAATTGATAATTGATAACCTGAATCAAAATACTTCCAAGGGTTTTACCAATTTCATTTTTACAGATAACCCGCGTCAGATTGAACGCTTTCACGCAATATTCGAGGATTTAGGCGCAATCATCCGGTTTGAACCTGTAACAAAATCTATTAGTCAGGGATTTATTGATGAAGACTTGAGAATTGCCTGTTACACTGACCATCAGATATTTCAGCGGCATCATCATTACAAACTACGACAGGGATTTACTGCTGATAAGGCAATAAGCCTTAAAATGCTTCGTGAGCTTCAGCCCGGAGACTTTGTAGTGCACATCGACCACGGAATAGGTAAATACTCGGGACTTGAGAAGATTACCGTGAACGGGCACACACAGGAATCGGTACGTATCTTTTACAAAAATAATGATGTGTTGTATGTAAGCATAAATGCCCTTCACAAGATTTCCCGTTACACGAGCAAAGATGGTACCCCTCCATCATTGAGTAAATTAGGATCGGAAGCCTGGCAAAATTTAAAACGAAAGACCAAATCAAAAGTAAAAGACATTGCGAAAGAGTTGATAAAACTTTACGCTGTAAGAAAAGCTTCGAAGGGTTTTGCTTTTTCTGATGATAATTATCTGCAGACTGAATTAGAAGCTTCTTTCATTTATGAGGATACTCCCGACCAGGAAAAAGCCACCATTGATGTAAAGGAAGACATGATGAGGGAAATCCCTATGGACAGGTTAATTTGTGGGGATGTGGGATTTGGAAAAACAGAAGTAGCCATCAGAGCAACTTTCAAGGCAGTGTTGGATGGTAAGCAAGTCGCTGTTTTGGTACCCACAACCATACTTGCATTGCAGCACTTCAATACATTTAACGAGAGGCTGCAGGAGTTTAACCTGAAAATTGAATACGTAAATCGATTCAAGAGTGCAGCTGAAAAAAATGAAGTTTATAAAAAACTTGAAGAAGGGAAAGTTGATATAATCATTGGTACGCACAGCCTTTTAAACAAAAAAATCAGCTTTAAAGACCTTGGTTTGCTTATAGTTGATGAAGAGCAAAAATTCGGAGTATCTGCGAAAGAAAAACTACGCTCTCTGAAACATAATATTGATACGCTTACACTCACTGCCACACCAATTCCGCGAACGCTTCAGTTTTCACTCATGGCGGCGCGGGATTTGTCAATTATCAAAACTCCACCACCTAACCGACAGCCAATCCATACTGAAATACGTGTCTTTAATGAAGAACTAATCAAAGACGCAATATACAGGGAAATTCATCGGGGAGGACAGGTGTTCTTTGTCCATAATCGTGTTAAGACCTTACCCGATATTGCCGGGCTTATAAAAAGGCTATGCCCCGATATCGATGTGGCAATCGCACATGGTCAATTGGACAGTGATAAACTGGAAAAGACTTTACTTGGGTTTATTGAAAGAAATTATGACGTGTTGGTTTGCACCAATATCATCGAAACAGGGCTGGATATCCCAAATGCCAATACAATGATAATCAATGATGCCCACCAATTTGGCTTGTCTGATTTACACCAGCTTCGTGGACGGATTGGTCGGTCAAATAAAAAAGCCTATTGTTATCTTTTTAGCCCACCAGTTTCAGTTCTTACTCAAGAGGCCCGAAAGCGTCTTCGAACGATTGAAGAATTCAGTGACTTGGGAAGTGGTTTAGAGATTGCAATGCGGGACTTGGATATTCGGGGGGCGGGAAATTTATTAGGTGCCGAGCAAAGTGGTTTTATTGCAGATATTGGATACGAAACATTCCAGCGCATTCTGGAAGAGGCTGTTCAGGAACTGAAAGAAACAGATTTCAAAGATTTATTCAAAGAGGAGTTGGAAAAGACCAAAGCCTTCGTACGGGATGTTCAGATTGATACTGATACCGAAATGCACATTCCCAATAATTACGTCAGTAGTGTTTCGGAAAGGCTCAATCTTTATACAGAATTGGACAAAATTGAAAACGAGGCCGAAATCGAAAATTTCCAATTCTCGCTTACAGATAGGTTTGGAAGACTTCCCAATCAAGTACATGAACTTTTTAATGGGTTAAGATTGAGATGGGTTGCCCGGGAATTAGGTTTTGAGCGAATCATACTCAAAGACAATAAACTCCGATGCTACTTCGTCGAAAATCCACAATCCTTGTACTACGACAGTTCTACATTTCAGAGCCTATTTAAAACAATAGCTGAAAAGGGCGGTGCATCTGGTTTGACTCTAAAAAAATCGGCAAGAAACCTCATAATGATAAAAGAAAAAGTAAGCAACATAGAGTCCGCAACTTCAATTCTGTCTTCGTTAAAATCTCAAATTTTTTCAATATAGTTTATAATAAAATTTATATCTGCTTACTTTTAGACGGCTGAATTGAATACATTTGCTATGTTCTGTATTATCATACATCTACAAAAACCTATGAGTCGATGAAAAACCTTTTAGTATTTAGCTTTCTTATTATAGCGACATCAATAGTAGCCCAGAATAATTTTGAAGGTGGAATTTTCCTTGGTTTTGCTAATTACCAGGGTGATCTTTCCGAAGACCATATTGAATTTGGGGAAACTAAACTTTCCTACGGAATCTTTGCAAGGTTTCATAATAACCGGAAATTCAAAGCTAAAGCAAATATATTCCTCGGCACTGTTTCCGGTTCTGATTTGAATGCCACGGGGAGTCTTAAATCTAGGGGCTGGAGTTTCAAGAGTAACATCATTGAAGCCGGTATGCAGATGGAATATCACCCATTTGGAAAGAGCAGATTCAGTAATACTGGAATTTTCAAGAAACAGTTATCTCCATATGTGGCAACCGGGCTTGCATTGTCATTTGCGAGTGAAGATTTAACCATACCTGATGCTGAAAAGAATAAGTTTCCTGAAGTTGGCGACAAGGACAGTTTCATTGCAATCCCGCTAATTGCTGGTCTTCGAATGGATATTATAGAAGATTTTTCAATCGGATTTGAATTAGGGTGGAGGACCATTTTCTCAGATTATCTCGATGGCGTTGCTAAAAACGGGAATGACAAGAAATACGACTGGTATAATTTCATTGGAGCAACGTTTTCATACCACTTCGGAAATCAATCGGGTCAAGGGCAAATTGATAACACCTTTAGTAAGTAATCACTTTTTTGGTGTTTTCTGCTTTGTTTTTGAATCACTCGTGTCCGGTTAAGAAATACGAAACAACTTATAACTTATTGAAATAAAGC
>CAYRDX010000069.1:0-19927 GCA_964423205.1 uncultured Saprospiraceae bacterium
CGAGTTTTTGATGACTCGCTCCTCGTCGGGGTGGTGGGATTCGAACTCACGACCCTCACGCCGAAGCGTGATGCGCTAACCATCCTTTTCACCCAAGTCTTTTAGGAACCTTTCTGCTCCTCTGCTTTTGATTTTCTGTTCCAGCGATAATGCCTCGCTTTTATCACCTTTTTCGACAGTATAGACTATCACCCAGTCATTCACTTTTCCCGTAAATCCTTTATGTGCGGAATTGTGACGCCTTAACCTTTCCATCATAGACCCTTCTGTTTGACCAGTATAATACTTCTTTAAGGTTGAGGAATACAAAATGTAAACTGTGTTCATGTCTCGGTTTTTCCTAAAACAAAAAAAGCGAGTTTTTGATGACTCGCTCCTCGTCGGGGTGGTGGGATTCGAACTCACGACCCCCTGCTCCCAAAGCAGGTACGCTAACCGGACTGCGCTACACCCCGAAAAAAATGAAAACCCGAAGTTTTGCTCCGGGCCGGCTGCGGTGAGAGCGGGATTCGAACCCGCGGTACCAGTTTCCCAGTACGACGGTTTAGCAAACCGTTGGTTTCAGCCACTCACCCATCTCACCCGCTCTTTTGCGGTACCCTTTTCAAAGGCGGCTGCAAATGTATAATGCCTTTTTAGAAAAACCAAATGCAAGGCTGTCTTATCCAAAGATTTTATTTTCTAACGAATCGAGCTGTCATTTGGTTACTTCTCCGTAAGGTTCAGCCTGATTTTTTTCTCCAAATCGGATACAGTATCCTTGAAGACTAAGTCAGTTTCCATCAAGTCCTGAACGGTTTTAATGGAATAAATAACTGTACTATGGTCGCGTCCGCCAAACATTTCACCTATGGCTTTCAATGATTTATCTGTCAGGTTCTTAGCCAGGTACATGGACAATTGTCGGGCAATTACGATTTGCCTTTTCCGGGTTTTACCACCCAACTTTTCAACTGGTACACTGAAGTATTCCGCAACCAGGCCCTTGATAAAATCCAGGGTTATTTCTTTGTTTATTTGGGTGACAAAGTTTTTTATGACATTTTTGGCAAGATCCACATCAACTTCTCTTCTGTTAAGTGAAGATTGCGCAATAAGAGAGACCAGAACACCTTCCAATTCGCGTATGTTATTCTGAATATTGTAACAGATAAACTCAACTACGTCATTCGGTAAATCAACTCCTTCACGATTCATTTTGGCTTCGAGGATAGCGACCCTTGTTTCAAAATCGGGTACTTGTAAATCAGCTGATAGCCCCCATTTAAAACGGGAAATCAATCTTTCTTCCATACCCTCAAGGTCTTTTGGAGGTCGGTCGGAAGTCAGAATGATTTGCTTTCCATTTTGGTGCAACTGATTGAAAATATGGAAGAAAATTTCCTGAGTCTTCTGTTTGTTAGCCAGGAACTGAATATCATCAACGATGAGCACATCGATGAGTTGATAGAAAGTCACAAAGTCATTGACTGCATTATTTTTAATGGAATCTATAATTTGGCCGGTGAACTTTTCAGAGGAAACGTATAGGACTGTCAGGTTGGAATGAAGTCTCAAAACTTCATTGCCCACGGCATGAGCAAGGTGAGTTTTACCTAAACCCACATCACCAAAAATCACCAAAGGGTTGAATGCTGTACCCCCGGGTTTTTTTGCTACTGCCAAACCTGCTGACCTTGCCAATCTGTTACAGTCGCCTTCAATAAATGAATCGAAGGTATAGTGAACATTCAGTTGAGGGTCCACTTTCAGTTTTCTGATACCGGGAATGACGAAGGGATTTTTAATCGATGTGGCATCTATAGAGCCAGGTTCGGCGCCTGTATTTCGGGAAGTTGTATTGTAATGAGTTCCATTTCCCTGACTTAATCCCGCAGCAGGTTGTTGATTGATTCGAACGGAATGAGCTGATGTAAGAATCTGGTATTCCAACCGACCCTTGTCACCCAACTCCTTTCTGATGGTCATCTTGAGTAAAGAGACATAGTGCTCTTCCAACCATTCATAAAAGAACTTATTGGGCACTTGAATAGTCAGTGCTTCGTTCTCAAGATTTACCGGCCGAATAGGTTCAAACCAAGTTTTAAAACTCTGTACGTTGACATTTCGCCGGATTGTTTGAAGACAGTTGTCCCATACTGTGATACAATCCTTCACCATTCTCTAAATACTTTTGGATGTTACAAAACAATTAATACGGGTTACATTATGGTTCCCGATTAGTATCAGTAAATCAGATTTTGTAACTCCGAATGAAAAACCTGAGATGTGCCCACCGTCTCAAAGTTTTTGTGTCGAAGGGTTATGTCCACTTCAAACAGTTGGAGGAAAACAAAGGTGTGATTTTTTTCCCCAAAACAGGGAGTCAAAAACAGGCTTTTTTCAAATTTTTTTTTACCGATATGTAAGCTTCTGAGAAAACCGGAAAATACAAATTCAACACCTCTGAGTCTATTAACAGGCTAACCGAATTCTTTGATTATTAAGAACTTAACAACATTCTTACGAGATAACAAAACTCAAAACAGACTTCAAGCCAGGAGAATGGATGCCTCCTTCTTAATGGCTATCAAGGCTTTATCAAGCGCTGTCACTTGCTGATTTTCCAAATACAAAAAAATCCGCTTGGCAAACTCACTGGAAGTGGATTTCGGATCCATTTGTTCAAAAATGGCATTTACAATTTGGACAGTATCATCACGGGAAATTTTCACTATTTGCCATAGCTGTTCCGATACATATACCTGTTGAGTAATGTTGTATTCAAATTCCTGCTGAATAGTCATCAAAAGTGCAAGTTTAAGTGCGCCAGAAGTTTGGTTCGCTGTTCTAAGGCGCAAGATCAAATTCGGCAGGTAAATGCGCTCGCAAAATAGTGACAGCCGTTCATAGGCCTGAAGGCGTAATGGTATTGTTATAGATTGATTCATTTGTTTGAATTCCAGCAATTTTTCCCTGTAGTTGTGTTCCAAATAGTTTTTCATCAAATAGAATACAGTCAGAAAAACTATTAGTGCTGGAATAGTTATTTTCAGAATTTCCAACAGAATAGAAGTAAGGTTGGTCATAATATCAGTTTATTGTTTTCCGCAACAGCAGCAAAAAGTGAGCTGAATAATATTTGCTCATTTGAAAGCAGCTATTTATTAGGCACAAATGTATTTACCAAACTTGTGGTCACAAAGAATTAATCCAACAACTCAACTCTTTACAGAGAATTACTGTTATTTGCCACAGAATTGCGTCTGTCATAATGAAATCGTTTACCAATGAGCACTGAAGATTCAACAACTGTACTTCCTATAACCATTACTCCATCTGCAATAGAACAGTTGAACCGCATTCGCGGGTCAGAAAAAATTCCTGACGACCATGGACTAAGGGTAGGTGTGAAAGGAGGCGGTTGTGCTGGATTCTCATATATTCTTGGATTTGATAAGAAAAACGAAACGGACGACGTATTCGATTTTGATGGCTTCAAGGTTTTTATGCAGAAAGCACATGCCATATACCTGTTAGGCATGGAAATCGATTGGTTGGAAGGACTGAACAACCGGGGCTTCACATTCAATAATCCCAATGCAAAGTCCACTTGTGGATGTGGAACTTCATTTTCCTCTTAAGTACATAACTTACTGATATTCCTTTTTTTCTGTCAATTCCCTAACATCTGAAGGACCTACCTTTTGCTGAATGTTCTTTGCCAGCATTTCCTTCGCTTTGATAATTTGACTGGCAAGGATTCTCGCCTCATTGAAAGGATTTTTAAACCAGTTACCGGAACTGACAGTCAGGTAAGCCCTTCCAGAATCCTTTAATTTTCTTCTTTGTTCATTTTCCCAGAAACCACAAGTGAAAGGCATCTCTGCAAAGAAACCATCAGGATGAATTGCGATTAAAGGTTCACCCCGCTTTTCTAATTTCAAAGCAAGAGGAATCATGAGGTTCCCCATTTTACAATTTTGTACAAATAGTTTTGCATCAAAATAGTTAGCCATAGCTTTTTCCAATTGGTCAATGAATAGTGAATCACTCATTGATTTTTGCCTGACAGAACCCAGGTATGCCCGAAAAACATCAACTTTCTCCTGATTCCCGTTCATGACAGCTTCGATAAACCGGATATAATTTGCCATCAGCCATGTTCCTTTTTCCATGCCCCTGCCAGCCAGTCGGGCAATCGCTGACTCTGGCAGAGAATGTACCAGAGAAATATGTCGGGCCTGATGCCTAACCAACATTTCCAGATTTCGAACCATCTCTTCTGAGTTCATGAGCATCAATTTCCTGGACAAATTTCCTTCAAGGTCGATTTGACCTATCGTGCAGGAAATAATGAGTATATCGAATTGTTGTCCGAACAGTTCATCCAAATAAAACACACCGAGTCCGTTTCGCTCCAATTGCAGGATTTTTTCACTACCAGCTGTGTTTAGTTGTTTTAACTTGAGTAAATAGGTGGAAATAAGATCGCGCTGCGCTTTAGTGAAAGTCACAATTCCCACAGTTGGATAAATTCGCTGAGGAGACTGTTTAACCTGGTTCAACAATCTGACTATATGTTGTGCTTCTACATCGTTTGTTCCTTCCAATTCATCAAATCTTCCTTCAACATTTTCTGCCTGGAATCCCGAGAATAAAGTTCCTTCCAGCCCACTTATGAATTCATCCTCTGAAGCACGATGCATTGCATGTATAGAAGCTGCACCACCCTTTTGGGCCAAATGCATAAATTGCATATCACCTGAGTCCAACCCGGCACCAAAAATCACCTGCTTCTTACTCAGCCTGGATATTGCAACACCTTTAAAAGCTTCCAAGGAATCGGCTTCCAGAAAAATTACCAGGTTATAAAATTCGGGAATAGAAGACAAGCTCTCCATGGCTACCTGAGGGGTTACAAACAGAACTGGTAAAAATGTGCTAATGGCATTTTGGGTCATTTCCATCAACTGGAAAAGGGGAATTTTGGAGGCTTCTTGCTGACCCTGTTTTTCGAATACGAGCCGGTAACTTTTCCGATTTGACTGTTTAAGTGTCTTGACGGCTTCAATTTGCCGGCTTTGCCACAAATCGATGATTTGGTTCAAAAGCAGTGGTTTCAGAGTGTACACTGCCTCAGAATAATTCTCTACCAAAGGTTCGCCAAGTGGCAGGCTATAGCTAAAGTTCTGCATCAATACATGATACAAAAACCAACTGTCGAATGCTTCCTTCCATTTCAGAGGTTTTACCTTAATTAATGCCCGAACAACCTTCTGACCTTCAGTACCCAAATTCAACCATAGCTTTTGCCATTGGTAAAATGACCCGAAATCGCGCATATTGAGCTGACTGGTTTCAATTTGCTCAATGATACTTTCCAAGTACTTCTGACGCTGAACCAAGGTCAGTGTTTTGTTTTCAAGACTTTTTTGATAAAGAGCGAGTTCATTGATTCCTTCCAGTAAAACATCCAAAGCATTCTCCAATGCAGATACCTTTTCCTGAAAGTCCAGTTCCTGGTTAGTTGTTTTGTTATTTAACCTGGATACTTCTTCCTGCACGTTTATGTCAATGCGGTCATGCCAGGTATTGACAGCCTTAGTTAGCAAAGCCAGATTCTCCTCTGTTTTTTGGATATGTTCTCCATTGCGGCATGGCAGGAAGTTCATATCAAAATAAGGATGCTTTTGGTACGTATCAACGATATGCTGCCAATCCCTGGCTACATCAGCTTGTGCATTCCTTACCGATTTTGTATTGCCGGAAAACCACGAGGAAAAGCTAAATCCTGTGGATACTGCATTGGTAAAGCTTGTTCCCAAACTATCAGTATAGCTAAGCAGTTTATCATGGAGGCTTTGACATAAGTTATGGAGATGCAGATACTTCTCTTCGTAAAGGTCCTTCAAAGAGGATGTGTAACTGTCAATTAACAAGATGAAATGGCGATGCAACTCTCTTGCCTTTTCCAGAGATTCGTCCACCTTCTTCGTAATATCTCTATAGCTCTCTTCTACATCAAACTCAAGGAAATTCTTTTCATGCAGAGCATTCAAAGGGTGAGACAGTGTTTTGACTTTGTCAAATAATAAGCGGCTATTCACCACCCCTTCTTTAATCCTGAAATATTCCAGGTCGTTGAATTTGAATTCGTTGGGATTGAGTTGACTGTTTAGTAATTCTTTGCCTTCTATTTGCTGACTGGCCAGGTACAAACCCACTGTTTCCGGCCAGTTATAGTTTTGAAAGATATTTTTGCGAACACACTCATAAGCATCATTGACTTTCTTCTTTTCACGCTGAAATTTATGCTTCTTGAACACGAAATCCTTTTCATTGTGAGGCACTCGTCTGCTGAAACCGTCAGCTGCCACCCTTAACAATTCCAACATGGGCATTTTATCGTTCAGGCTGTCATCAAGTAAAAAATGAAGCTGGTTCAAACCAAATCTGGCCAGTGATGCCTGCACCGATTTGAGTACAGGTGCGCGTTCTGAAACTACCAGAACTTTTTCACCATTTGAAAGTGAATTCAGCAGCAAATTAATAACTGCATCACTCACAGCTGATTTGTCGAAGGTTTCAACAATAGATGTTCGGTTTCGGGCAACTGTTTCCAGTATCGTTGCTTGAAAGGGTGATGGGGACAATAAAGACATGCGTAAATTCTCCCCATCCGGAATCATACTTTCATTTGGGATAGCCTGTGTTGTTTTATCGTCGTGATGGCTCGACATTGATAATTGCGGCGGGAAAAGACCCAGTAACCCAGACCAATGTATTACCCCCTTATGTGCATAGGCACCAATATCATCGAGAGCTGGCATTGTTTTGATTCCGGTTGCTGGCCTGTCATTTTCAAAATTTAACTGGCCCGATAAATCGGAGCAAAACTCCTGCAGGCTGGCTGCATTCATAGCCCTACCATATGTCAGAACCTCAGCTTTCGCCTTCCAGTCAATACCATATTTCGACATTAAATACTTGAGGATATTGTAGTTAGGCAAAATGTGCTGCCCCGGACCAAAGCGCATTATCCAGGAATCGACTTTCGTTTGTGCCGCTTCCAATGAAACCAACCATATGAAGATAGGTGCCACCAGTAATTCATTATCGTGCGTATCGATGAGCATAGGGTATCCAAATCCAAATGTCTTTGCACCCTTTGTCCTTTCCAGATTCCGGGACTCGAAATACAAGTGGCGCATTTTCACAATAACAAAATCGGACGCGTTTGATTGAATGGATAAGTCTTGCCGAAGTATATCCTGAATCCATTTTGCAGCAAAATTTTCTCTTTCGGAGTCGGTCTGACAAATATCCACACGGTCGAGATAGAACGGAAGGGCATTATGGTAAATGCCATAGGCTGAAGGAGCCTGATTATTCCTCATAGTATTTAGTATTTACAAACCTGTCCCTGATTTTAACGTTCCCCCTCCGGAGCAAGGTTTTTCCTGGTTTTCGCTCAAAAATAGTAATGTTCAATGACAAATTGCTCTATTCATTTGAGGTCTCATAAAGTTCGATGACAAGATTCCTGCCTAAACCCCAAAAGGAAAAGTCGATTGGTTCTGGATTTTGACTGGTTTTTATTGACGATATAAGATTGACGAAATCAGATTTTTGATTTTCCGAGACGAAAACCAGCCGTGTGCGTCCCGGAAAATCAAATCCCGATAGCTATCGGGATACGTCTTATATCTGAAATCTGAAATCAAAAAACCTTCATAACTTAGAACCAATCACCCTGCCCAAAAAAATTGTAACTCATACCTCATAGTTCATAGTTCATTCCTCATTCCTCATTCCTCATACCTCATACCTCATACCTCATACCTCATACCTCGTATCTCATCATAATTGATAAATTTGCAGTCTAAAATCAAAAGGCCACATGGATATTTCGATACAAAACCTTACCAAAACCTACGGCTTTCAGAGGGCTGTTGATGATATTTCCTTTGAAGTAAAAACTGGTGAAATTCTTGGTTTTCTCGGCCCCAACGGAGCTGGAAAAACCACCACCATGAAAATGATAACCGGCTACCTGCAATCCGATGCCGGCGAAATTTTCATTGGTGGCAAATCTGTAGTTTCAGGTGAAACGAAAAAACACATCGGATACTTACCCGAACACAACCCTTTATACCACGAAATGCCAGTGATTGATTACCTGACTTTCTGTGCTGAAATTCAGGGATTGTTGAAGCCAGTTATTCCCGTTCAAGTTAGAAAAATGGTTCAGGTCTGCGGACTGGATGAAGAAAAACACAAACAAATAGGCGAATTGTCAAAAGGATTCCGCCAGCGCGTCGGACTCGCTCAGGCCATGATTCACGACCCGGAAATTCTGATTCTGGACGAACCAACCACTGGCCTTGACCCCAACCAAATAGCCGAAATCCGTTCACTCATCAAGAACATCGGTAAGGAGAAAACGGTCATTCTCAGCACACACATTCTGCCCGAAGTGGAAGCCACCTGCGACCGGATACTCATTATCAACAAAGGTAAAATAGTTGCTGACGGCACAGCCGCCACCCTGAGGAAACAAGCTCAGGGACAGCAAGTCATGCACATCCGGATTGAGGACGCGGACCTGAATACAGCTTACGAAAAACTAAAATCATTGCCAACAGTGGCACTGGTGGACATCCTTGACCAGGACTTTCTAAGGTTTGAAATCCAGAGCAAACCTGAAGAAAATTCAACCCGCGAAGTTTTTAACCTCTGTGTTAAAAACAAATGGGTACTCAGCGAAATGATCCCATTTGAAACCAAACTGGAAGACATTTTCCGCGACCTCACCATGAATTGAGTATTAAGTGAAAAACATTAACCATTCAAACCAAACCTTGTCATGAACCCAACCTGGACAATTGCTAAAAGAGAACTATCATCCAACTTCAACTCGTTAATTGCTTACATCATTTTGATAGCTTTTTTGGGCTTCAGCGGTTTTTTTACCTGGCTCTTCGGTGCCGATGTATTCCTCAGAAAGCAGGCTGATCTGGCTGTTTTCTTTGGCGTAGCGCAATGGACTTTATTCTTTTTCATACCTGCCATTACCATGCGGCAGTTCGCAGAGGAGAAAAGAACAGGCACCATTGAATTTCTCATGACCAAAAATGTAACAGACAGACAGGTTGTTTTGGGAAAATTCCTGTCGAGCCTGATGATGGTAGCTATTGCACTGGCTTTTACACTACCCTATTATTTTTCAATTAATAGTCTTGGGAATGTGGACCATGGAGCCATTTGGAGTGGGTACCTGGGATTGTTGCTGCTGAGCGCATCCTATATCAGTATCGGGCTTTTTGCCAGTAGCCTGACTAACAACCAAATAGTGGCATTTTTACTTGCCTTGTTCATCGGAATCTTTTTCCATTTCCTTTTTGAACTTATCGGCAGCGGGCTGACTGGATGGCTGGGTGAACTGTTCACAACCCTCAGCCTGACCACGCATTTTGACTCTGTATCCAGAGGAGTCATTGACATTAAAGACCTGATATATTTTGCTTCCATTATCTTACTTGGGTTGTTGCTCACAGAATGGAATATTGGTAAGAGAAAATAACCCTTTACGGAATAAAAGCCTGAATACAATGAAGAAAATAACAGTCATAACCATATTGCTTTTCTCTGGCATTTTATTGTTAATCAATATTTTATCGCAGCAATTCTTTTTCAGAATCGACCTGACTGAAGGGAAGCAGTACACACTCAGTACAGCAACAAGGAATATTCTGAAGGATCTCGAAGACCCCATCACTGTTACCGCTTATTTTTCAGAAGACCTGCCTCCTGATTTAGCTAAAATCAAAAAGGACTTTCTGGAAATGTTGGTTGAGTTCAGGAATGCATCCAAAAATAAACTTGAATACGAATTCATTAACCCAAACCAAAGTGAAAGCAAAGAACAGGAAGCCATGCAAAGTGGCATTCAACCTGTGGTTATTACCCTTCGGGAAAAAGATCAAAGCAAACAGCAAAAAGCCTATTTAGGTGCAGTTTTGAAAATGGGTGATAAAACTGATGTTATCCCTGTGGTAGTTTCCGGAACAGGTATGGAATACGCCCTGGCAACCGGAGTGAAAAAGATGGCAGCCCAAAACAAGCCCTCCATTGGAATCGTGCAAGGGCATGGCGAACCTGCGCTACAGGAATTGGTGCAAGTGTATCAGGAATTGAGCATCCTATACACCGTTATGCCTCTGAGCCTTGAAGAAGATGTAGAACTAAACCAATTCAAAGCAATTGCGATTATTGCCCCAACAGACTCCATTCCCCCATCCCACTTCGAAAAGCTGGATGCTTACTTGAATAATGGCGGCAAGTTGCTGGTAGCTGCGAACAGAGTCCAGGCAGATTTACAAAATCAGGCAGGCTATGAACTCAGCACAGGTCTGGAACTCTGGTTACAGCGTAAAGGCATTATCGTTGAACCATCATTTGTTCTCGATGCGCAATGCGGAACAGTGAACATACAGCAACAACAGGGATTTTTCACCATGACAACTCCTGTGTCTTTCCCTTACCTGCCATTGATTACAACATTTCCCGAACATCCCATCACAAAAGGTTTAGAGCAAATTTTACTACCTTTTGCCAGTCCGGTCAGTTATACCGGCAATGCTTCGGATTTCACACCCCTACTGGCAACATCCTCAAAAGCTGCTGTATCTCCAACGCCCCTTCAATTTGACGTTTTCAACAAACAATGGACGGCGGCGGATTTTCCTTCCAGCAACCTCACTTTGGGCGGTATTTTGAATAACAAAGAAGACAACAGCACCCTGATCGTTTTTGGTGACGGCGACTTCCCCGTCAGTGGTCAACGCGGTCAAAACGAGGACAATATCAGTCTGATGGTCAATGCAATAGACTGGCTATCGGACGACACCGGACTCATTGATTTAAGAACAAAGGCAGTAGCAACACGTCCTATTTCTGAAGAATATCTCGGTGATGAAAATGCGGGAAAGAGAAGTATTATGAAATACCTTAACTTCGGGTTACCATTGCTTCTGGTCATTGGTTTGGGCATTTTCAGAAACCAAAGACAGCGGGCAATCAGGATGAAACGGATGCAGGAACGATACTCTTGAGTTCTTTTCAAATTAAAGTTGTTGACAGCGTAATTCAGTATTTTCTGGGTGCCCTGCTCCAATAAAAACGAACAGCTGCCTGCGTTTCATTCTACCGGGGTTTAACAATGAACAACTTAGTTCAGTTATGGAACCACTATCCAAATTAATCATCATCTTATGCATTGGCGCTCTGGGTATTACGCCTTCCATCACTTATGGGCAAAAGGTACCAAAATGCGTAAAAGTGGCTACTATCAAACGCCCTGTGGTACTGGTATTAAATCTCGACAAACTAAACCGTTTTTCTAAAAACTTCGAAGAGTTACTCAGTTTCGATGAAATGAAAACAGCAAAGTGGGAATTGGCTTATTACCTTCTTGCCAAAGAAAAAGATGGCAACAGAATTTTTGCCTTTGAACTGGAGCAAAAAGGGAAAAGACTTTTCCTAAACAAATTTTACCCTGTTCAAACATGTGATATGGGCGATCTTTCTCTTGACACTTTCATAAAAAATGAGGGTAGGATTTCTGGCTGCAGATTAGGCAATCACAGCTTCAAACAACTGCAAAAAAAAGGGTAATATTTCTGTCAAAAGTCCAATAATCACTTCACTTTTCACCTCATTTTTACATTAAGGAACAAGTAAAAAGTAAAAAGGCAACCCCAAAGGGGCAAGCAGGCAAAAGTTTTCCAACTGATTTTCAATTGGTTAAGAAAACAAATTGGCTATTTTATTTTTAACTCATTACTAAAATAAAATGTTGAAAATTATCGCGTTTTATGGGGCAATTACCCCTTAAAGCCTTTGGTTTTCGCCGCTCTGATGAGTATTTTTAAGCCAACAAGAATTACGAGAAAAACTCACCAACTTTTAACCTGACAACATGAATACAAATACTATGTATGTTGCCCGGACTGCCTTGATTGTTGCATTGGGCGGGTTTCTCATGGGCTTCGATGCCTCTGTTATTTCGGGTGTAGTCAAGTTCATAGAACCCCAGTTCAACCTATCCAAACTTGAGCTTGGTTGGGCTGTAAGTTCCCTTACCCTTACTGCCACCCTGGCGATGATGGTATCGGGGCCATTGAGCGACAGAATAGGGCGAAAGGAAGTACTGTATATGGCAGCTATCCTGTATGCTGTCTCCGCGATTGCTTCAGCATTTGCACCATCCTTCTGGTTCCTCGTAGTGGCCCGTATGATCGGCGGTCTGGGTGTAGGTGCTTCGTTGATCATTGCACCCATGTATATTGCCGAAATTTCTCCTCCTGATATCAGAGGAAGAATGGTTTCTTTCAATCAGCTCAATATCGTCATCGGTATTTCAGTTGCTTTTTTCAGCAACTACCTGATTCTTCAATTCGGAAAATCGGATGCAGCCTGGGCAACCAGCCTTGGATTCAACGAACACAACTGGAGATGGATGCTCGGAGTGGAAACACTCCCTGCGGTATTGTATTTCTTCGGCTTGTTTTTCGTACCCCAAAGTCCAAGGTGGCTGGTTATGAAGGGATACACAGAAGAGGGGAAGGCCATTTTGGCAAAAGCCAGTGGTGAACTAAAAGCAGAGGAACAGGTAAATGAAATTCTTAAGAGCATTGAAACAGAGACCGGAAAAGAAAATCCTCCACTTAAGGAATTGTTCCAGAAAGGGATGAAACTGGTTTTGACTATAGGTATTGTGGTTGCCGTGTTGCAACAAATAACCGGCATCAACTCAGTGTTTTTCTACGCACCCATGATTTTTGAGCAGTCTGGAATTGGCACAGATGCTTCTTTCTCTCAAGCCGTTTTGGTGGGAGTAATAAACCTGGTATTCACGATAATTGCCATTGCTCTTATCGATAAATTGGGAAGAAAACCATTGCTCATTTTCGGAACCCTGGGCATCGCGCTGAGTATGTTCCTGCTTTCCTATAGTTTCAGTTCAGCCACCTATGCCCTAACAGAAGAGAAAATTATGGAGCTGCCTGTCGAAATTCAAAATGGCCTGATGGCCGGAATGGGTGGACGGGTTTTTAACAGCGACCTCGAATTTAAAACCGCACTTGTGGAATCACTGGGTGAAGAGACAGCAAAAACTCACGAGGCCTCTATCATCCCTCACGCCATTTCCATGAATTCCATCATGGTGCTGATTGGCATCCTCGGTTTTGTAGCTTCATTTGCTGTTTCACTTGGCCCGGTCATGTGGGTATTGTTTTCGGAGTTATTTCCCAATAAAATACGCGGTCTGGCCATATCCTTTGTCGGACTCATCAATTCCGGAATCAGTTTTCTGGTCCAACTGGTGTTCCCCTGGGAACTGGCCAATCTGGGCAATGCCGTTACATTCCTCATTTATGGACTCTTTGCAGCAGCAGGATTGCTGTTTGTACTTTTCCTCGTCCCTGAGACCAAGGGCAAGTCATTGGAAGAACTCGAAACTCAACTGGTAAAAAAATAATTTGTAACTAAAGTAGATAACAATGCGATTCATAATATTAGCGACCTTCTTGCTCATTTCTTTTGCTTCCTGTAAACAGGTTGCATCAGACAATGATTCACTAAAACCCGTTAAGGTTGAATTGAAACACGAAAACGGTAAGTATCAACTTTATGCCAACGGCAAACCATTCTGGATTAATGGCGCCGGACTGGAATTTGGAAATCAGGAAGCATTGGCCAGACATGGTGGTAACTCTTTCAGAACCTGGCGCACGGACAACGGCCGAAACACTGGGAAGGAGGTTCTCGACAGCGCTTATAAGAATGGTCTCATGGTAACCATGGGAATTGAAGTAGCACGCGAACGCCATGGTTTCGACTACAATGACAGCCTTGCCGTAGCTGAGCAATTTGAAAGAATAAAGCAGGAAATTCTTATGTACAAAGACCATCCTGCACTGATAATCTGGGCCATTGGCAATGAGCTGAATCTCAGGGCCACCAATCCTAAAGTCTGGAATGCAGTGAACCAGATATCAGAATATATCCATGAGGTGGATCCCAATCACCTGACCACTACAACATTAGCCGGAATCAGCAAGGAGTTGGTGGATGATATCAAACTCAGAGCACCCGATCTCGACTTACTCAGCATTCAGATGTATGCCGATGTGATGAACCTGCAACAAAGAGTTAAAGACTCCGGCTGGGATAAGGCCTACATGGTTACAGAATGGGGAGCCACAGGACATTGGGAAATTCCATTGACAGAATGGGGAGTGCCCATTGAAAACAACAGTTCCAAAAAGGCTGACCTCTATCTCGAACGCTTTCAAAAAGCAATTGAGCCCTACAAAGATCACTGCGTTGGTTCTTACGTTTTTCTGTGGGGCCAAAAGCAGGAGCGCACTCCTACCTGGTACGGAGTATTCCTTGAATCCGGAGAGGAAACGGAGTCGGTTGATGTCATGCATTATATCTGGAGCGGCAAATGGCCAGATAATCGCAGTCCGCGACTGGAATCTGCGCTGATTGATGGCAAGGATGCCTACAGCAATATTTACCTTAAATCCAATCAAAGCTACTCTGCAGAAGTCAAGTGCACTGACCCGGATGGTGATGCACTCGTTTACAGATGGGAAGTGATGCCAGAAAGCACTGACCTTGGTGATGGTGGCGACTTTGAATCTACACCTGAGGTGGTTCAGGGATTAATGGAGGATAATAGCCAAAGTAAAATCAAGTTCAAAGCACCCGAAAAACCAGGCCCTTACAGGTTATTTGTTTACATTTTTGATGGACAGAACCATGCTGCACATGCTAATATTCCTTTTTTCGTGAAATAAGTTGCAGGGCAACCGAACTTGTGAGATGTTTCAACTCATCTGACATGACAGATTTATAGAAAAAGAAACAGGAGCCTATGTAAATGCAGGGCTCCTGTCATTTTAGCATTAAAAACGAACACATGACTGATACTCCACTCTTTATCGGGACTAATCCCCTCCAAAACCAACCCCGAACTTGCACAGGTGATTTTGTTTACCAGGGCAACGAGCAGTTTTATGAAATAAAAAACTACGATTATATTCCGCCATTCTTCATGACGCTGATGAGCAGTTCCAACCACTGGCTTTTTATTTCGAGTAATGGTGCACTAACTGCTGGAAGGCGAAATCCGGAAAACGCACTGTTCCCATATTATACCGATGATAAAATCCACGACTCCAAAGAAATTACAGGAAGCAAGACCATCTTTCGCGTCCTCAAAAATGGAAAAAGACAACTTTGGGAACCATTCTCCGACAAATTTGCCGGCATCTGCAAAATCACCCGGAATTTGTACAAAAACGTCTATGGCAACAAGTTGATATTTGAGGAAATCAACCAGGACCTGGGCCTTGAGTTTCGTTATGGTTGGTTTTTCAGCGACAAATATGGGTTCATCAGGAAGAGCTGGCTGGTCAATATTTCTGAGGAACCAACAGAAGTAGAAATACTGGATGGCATACAAAACCTCCTTCCTTATGGTGTGCACAAAGGAATGCAATCCGAACTGAGTACATTGGTTGATGCCTACAAAAAAAATGAAAAACACCCCGACAGTACATTAGCGCTGTTCCTGCTCAGTTCAATTATTGTTGACCGGGCAGAACCCAGCGAAGCACTTAAGGCAACCACTGTCTTTTCACTTGGAATGGAAAACAGCAAGATATTACTTTCCACGAGGCAGGTACAAACTTTCAGGGAGGGTAAGCAGCCGGAGGAAGAATTGGAAACAAAAGCCGCAAGAGGGGCATACCTTATTACGGCAAAAGTTACATTAAGACCGGACGCGTTAAAGACATGGACCATCTGTTCCGATTTACAACAGGGGCCCTCCGATGTAGCTTTGCTTATCAAAGAACTAAGGAATGAAGAAGAACTCGGTGTTCATATCGATGCAGATATTGAAGCTGGAACCAACAAACTACTGGCCCTGGTCGCCAGTGCCGATGGGTTTCAGGTGGGTGAAAACAAATCAGTTTCCAACAGACATTTTGCCAACGTGTTGTTCAATATTATGCGTGGTGGTGTATTTCTCGACAATTATTGCATCCAAAAAAATGACCTGATTCAGTTCATGCAGAAATTCAATAAGGTGGTGTGCCAACGGCATGCTGATTTATTGAATACGCTTCCGCAAACCACCACCTTCACCTCACTTATTTCCAAAGTTGAAGAAACGGGTGACTCTAATCTCATTAGGCTGACATACGAATACATGCCCTTGACCTTCAGCCGCAGGCATGGTGATCCGAGCAGGCCCTGGAACCGATTTGACATAGATGTAAAACTGGAAGATGGAACCGATAAATTGAGTTTTCAGGGCAACTGGAGGGATATTTTCCAAAACTGGGAGGCGCTTAGTTATTCATTTCCCGGCTACCTCAAAAACATGATTTGCAAGTTCCTCAATGCCTCCACTGCGGATGGATACAATCCTTACAGAATTACACGTGAGGGAATTGATTGGGAGATTACTGACCCGGACGACTCCTGGTCTTTTATCGGGTATTGGGGCGACCATCAAATAATTTACCTACTGAAATTGATGGAATCTGCCGATAAGCACTTCCCGGGCATGCTCGAAAAAATGCTGACAGAATCCATTTTTGCATACTCAAATGTGCCGTACAGAATTAAAAAGTATGAGGATCTGGTTTCAGACCCTTATGATACCGTAGAATTCGATTTCAACATACAGTCTGTCATAGAGGAGAGGGTTGCCAATTTCGGCTCCGATGGAAAGTTATTATTCGCTGAAAATGAAGAAGTCTATCTGGCCAATATGGCAGAAAAAATTCTGGTGAGTTTGCTGGCCAAGCTCTCCAATTACATCCACGAGGGAGGTATTTGGTTGAACACACAAAGACCTGAATGGAACGATGCCAACAATGCATTGGTGGGGAATGGTGTTTCCATGGTGACACTTTACTACATGAATCGTTTCATCAATTTCAGTTCAAAAATCTTTCATGCGGCGGATTTTAAGAAAGTGAAAGTTTCCGAGGAAGTAGCGGAATTATTTCTGCGCATTCACCAAGGATTCGAGACTTTCAGCGAGATACTGAACCACACATGTGATGACTTGGCACGAAGAAAATTACTCGATAAACTGGGTATAGCTCAAAGCCAATACCGTTCAGGTATTTACTCCGGAGGATTTTCCGGTAATAAAAGGGCTATAGAGAAAGGGGAGCTTTTGGACTTTTTCCAAACAGTCAACAGGTTTGTGAGCCACAGCATCAAAGCTAATAAAAGACCCGATGGGCTTTATCACTCCTATAACTTGCTCAGTTTCGAACAAGATGGAGTAAGCATATCACACCTGTATGAGATGCTGGAAGGACAAGTCGCCGTTTTAACCTCTGGTGCACTCAATGGAGAGGAATCGCTGGAAGTGTTGAAAGCACTTCGTTTAAGCAGCATGTACAGAGAAGATCAACACAGTTACATCCTCTACCCTGACCGTCAATTGCCTAAGTTTCTTGAAAAAAACAATATTCCTCCAGACTTTGTAATCCAATCGGAATTGCTGCAAAAGTTAGCTGGCGATGGCAACAGGTTACTGGTTGAAATAGACCTGAATGGCAACTTCCACTTCAACGGCGTCATTCGGAATGCAAACGACGTAAAAGATATTCTTGCCAAATTGCGTGAATCTGGCTATGCAGCGTTGGTTGATGCCGAACAGGAAAAACTGTTATCGGTGTTTGAAGACATGTTCAACCACAAGGCATTCACGGGAAGATCGGGAACTTTTTTTAGTTACGAAGGATTGGGTTCTATTTATTGGCATATGGTTTCAAAACTGCTGCTTGTGTCGGGTGAAACAGTAGCAGAAGCATTGAAAAATGGGGCATCAAAAAGTACGGTTTCTGAGCTTTTGGAAAGATATCGGGATATTCGCCTCGGAATTGGATTCAACAAAACACCTGCAGAATACGGTGCCTTCCCGACTGACCCTTATTCTCATACGCCAGCACATGCCGGTGCAAAACAACCCGGAATGACCGGGCAGGTAAAAGAGGATATTCTTGCCCGCTTTCTCGAGTTGGGTGTAAGAGTGGGAAAAGGGGAAATTTCATTCCGTCCTACAATGCTTACAGCCGATGAGTTTCTGAAAAAGCCCGGCACATTTACCTTTTACAACCTTCACGGTCAGGAAATGACATTGGAAATTCCTGCCAGGTCGCTTGCTTTTACTTACTGCCAGATACCGGTCATTTACCATAACTCAGGTGACCAACAGGGAATTCTGCTAACCTTATCAAATGGAGAAACGACCAGAATACAGGGACTGACCCTTGGCTCCGTCAATAGTGCACGGATTTTTGACAGGACAGGGTTGATTTCAAAAATCGAGGTTTTTCTGATGGCAGGTTTGGAATGATTTGAACATGTCAAAAGTGAAAAAGGAAGGTGCTTTTCAACAGCGCACCTCCTTTTGACCACTATTTTTCCTGGGGTTAAATACCGAGACTGTTACAGTCTCAATTTTGCTGAAACACCCTGATGTAATCGATGAACATTCTTTGAGGGAAAACAGTAGTAGCATCAGGATATCCCGGCCAATTCCCCCCCACTGCGATATTGAAAATAAAGAAGAATTCCTTTTGAAAGGCATCCATTCCACTGGGGGAAATATCCAGGGTTACAAACAGTCGATCATCGACATACCACTTGATGTTTTTGGAATCCCAAATTATGGAGAACACGTGATACTCATCTGAGAAGGTGCCTTTTGATAAGGTAGTTGACCTGCCGTAGCTGGCATGGCCGGGATTACCCCAGTGTGCAGTACCATGTATCTTATTTGGCTCATGACCAAGAAGTTCCATGATATCGATTTCGCCGCATTTTGGCCAACCGATTGTTTTGAAGTTGGCACCGAGCATCCATAGTGCAGGCCAGATTCCTTTACCATAAGGTAGTTTGGCGCGGATATCCACTCTTCCAAAACGAAACTCGCGTTTACCCATGGTTATCATCCTCGCCGAAGTGTATGAGTTTGCGGCTATCTTCTTTGCCTCAATAACCAGGGCTCCATTGGAAATGAATGAATTATCGGAGTTAGTGGTGTAATTCTGCAGCTCATTATTACCCCAGCCGTGGGCTCCGGTTTCGTGAGTCCAATTTGCAGGGTCGATATTGGAACCGTTAAATTCATCCTGCCACTTTAATGTGTAACCCGGGTAACTTAGAGGTGTGATGTATCCGTCATTGGTTCCTGTTGGCACATAAGTGTCATCGTTGCGGATAGTGCCTTTTGCATTGCCACCGCTGATCACACAATTCACAGGATTAGACAAAATAAGTTCAAATTCTTCATCCGGTTCCTTTATGGTGTCACCTGCAATGGGAACTGAAATAGTAGCCTCTACGGTACCTGCATTGAAAGTCAAAGTACCGGAAGTGGTAATGTAATCCTCTCCCGCTTTCGCGGAGCCATCCAAAGTGGTATAATCAATTTTCACACTTTTATCAGAAGCATGAGTCAGGTAAACTTTGAAATCCAGGTTTGAAGTAATATTACCTTCAAATTTGCTCGCGCTGTTTACAAAAACAGATGGAGGACTGGGGTTTGCACCACCGTTGTTGTCCTTACTGCAGTTCACAAATAAAGTAGGCAGTGATGCAAGTAGAACTATTTGAAATATGCTTACCACAACGTCCGAATGATGGATATTCATTTTAAGTAATTTTTTGTCAAATTGAAAGGGTCCGGATATATTAATCGCTATCCGACTTGATATTGCACCGGCCGCCAACTCCTTTGGAGCGGCAGCCGGAATCAAATCACCTAAGTAAAAAGGCAAAAGTAAAAAGGCAAAAGGAAAAAGGACCCCGAGTGCTCGGGGGGAAAATAACCAAGCCC
>CAYRDX010000070.1:0-8059 GCA_964423205.1 uncultured Saprospiraceae bacterium
TTCAGGATTATTTTTATTTTCTAACGTATTTGTCAACTTTTTTTAGGACGGGACATGTGGCTCATCCGCCGGAGAGTCAGCTTTTCCTCAAGTTTCGTGAGTTCATCAACATGTTTTGGAGGAATCTTTTGAGCAGTAGTTTTGTGGCCAATATTGCGTTTGAGTGGGGAAGAAGGTATAACGTCAGCGAGGTCTATTACCAGATTTTCGCCAAAGTATTGTTTTAATTGGGATATGATTAAGGGGCTATCTGGAACAGTCCAGCACTTATGGTCGGTATGCCACCTTCTGCCCTCTACCTGTTTGATTTTTTCAATCCAGTCTTTATTATAAGAAAATTCCAGCCTGAGCCTTCCTTTCCAGAAATCAGCTTTTTTACATAAACATTGGTAGGGATTACTATATCGGGATTATGAACTGTATCCTTCCCGTCTTTCTCGGTGACGTAAAGGGTATCTTTAAATTCCTTCTGAAAGTTATTCCAGGACTCTTTATCATATGGCAGAAGCCATGCCTTTTGGCCTGCTGACCATTGCCTGCCTTTAATTCGTTTGATTTTTTCAATCAAAACAGGTTCTTTCGGCAGGACTACCTTTATAAAGCCTTTGCCGTTTAAAACAAAATAAGTGACGGATACTGAGGGGTAAGCCATGGCTTGATTCATTAAAGTCAGCCAAATATACCTTTAATTCTTTATGTTGTAATCTGAGCAAAAGGAAATTACTCTCCCACGACCTTTCCCCTCGCCAAAAACGCCGGGTTCAGCAGGTTTTCCTTGTTATATACCAATGGCTGCAGGGTGCCGAAGTGCAGGAGTTCGCCGCCGGCTTCTTCGAGGATTATTTGAGCTGCTGCTGTGTCCCATTCTGAAGTATGTCCGATTTTAGGATAGAAGTGGGCATCACCGTTTGCTATCAGCATGAATTTCATTGCACTGCCCATGGAGATGAGGTTGGGTTCTGAAAACTGCTCGATGAATTGTTGGGTAGCAGCATTATTATGCGAGCGGGAGCAGAGGATATTTAGGTATTCGTCCGTCATGCGGAAAGATTGCACTTGCATGACCTGTTGAAAACCACTTCTTACCCACCAGGCACCCTGGCCGGTTGCAGCCCACCAGGATTCTCTTTTTACGGGGCTGTGAATCAATCCCAATACCGGTCTGCCGGATTCGATGAGTGCGATGCATGAGCAGAATTCGCCGTTTCCTTTGATAAATTCTTTGGTGCCATCCAGCGGGTCAACCAGCCAGCAATATTTCCATTTTTTTCTGACTTCGTAAGACGGCAGTATGTTTTCTTCTGAAATCACCGGAATATCCGGGGACAAGCGGGAAAGCGCCTCACAGATAACTTCGTTGGAGGCCTTGTCGGCTAAGGTAACAGGGGAGTTGTCGTTTTTCTTCTCCACCTCAAAATCGTCGTAATGCAAGTAAATCCGAAGAATGGATTCACCTGCCTCTTTGGCGATGTTCAGTAAATCGGATATCAATTGACTATAATTTTTCATACTGGGTGTCGATTCCTTTTAATTGCTGTTTATTTGTAATTCTTTTTTACACAAAAACAACTTCCCCAAACGATCGGGGCAGGCAAACTTCGAACTTCGAACTTCAAACTTCAAACTAAATGAAGAAAGTATTAGTCACAGGCGGTTGCGGTTATATCGGTAGCCATACATTGGTGGATCTCATCGACAATGGATTCGAAGTCTTTTCCATCGACAATCTGTCCAATTCCGATGAAAAGCCTTTGGATGGCATCCTGAAAATTACCGGAAAAGCCGTTCGCAATTACGCGGTCGACCTATGTGACCTGCAAAATACGAGGAAAGTTTTCGAAGAGAACCCCGGTCTCATAGGGATTATACATTTCGCTGCGTTAAAAAGTGTGGAGGAGTCCGTATTCCAGCCGCTGCGTTACTACCACAACAACATCGAGGGCCTTGTCAATTTGATACAATGTTCAGAGGAATACAAAGTGCCAAATTTTATCTTCTCCTCTTCCTGTTCGGTGTATGGCAACGCGGATGAATTGCCGGTAACTGAATCAACCCCATTCAAAGAAGCTGAGAGCCCTTATGCCCGAACCAAACAAATGGGTGAAAAAATAATTGAGGACTACTGCCGTATTAAACCGGAATTCAATTCCATTTTGCTGCGCTATTTCAATCCGGCCGGTGCTCATGAATCGGCTTTAATAGGGGAGTCTCCCCGAAACAAAGCTAATAACCTCGTGCCGGTCATTACGGAAACGGCCATTGGGAAAAGAGAGTCAATGACGGTTTTTGGAGATGACTATGATACACGCGATGGCTTCTGTATCCGTGATTACATTCATGTGATGGACCTTGCCCATGCCCACACTTTATGTTTGGATTATCTTATTGGTGGAAAAAATGCTGGAAACTGTGAAGTGTTTAATGTCGGCATAGGTGAAGGAGTGACTGTGCTTGAAGCGGTAAATGCCTTTGAAAAAGTAACAGGCCAAAAGCTGAATTACAGTATCGGTCCCCGGCGGGCAGGAGATGTTGTGGCCATTTATGCCAATAAGGACCGGGCCGCAAAACTGCTTGGCTGGGAGCCTACCCGAGACATTGAAGAAATTATGCGTTCGGCTTGGGATTGGGAAATAACAAGGACTAACAAGGATTGAGGGACTGAAGGACTGAGGGATTGAAGGATTGAAGGACTGAAGGACTGAGGGATTGAAGAATTGAACCGAGGATTTTGTGGCTTGGCGTGCTTTGCAGTTAACTCTAACCAAATAACCAAATAACCAAATAACCAGGTAACCAATCAATTGAATGAAGCCAGGAGTATCTACCTTATTAACAGTTAATTCATGGCGCACCTGAGGAATTAAGGACCTAAGGAACTGACTTATTCCTAATAAGTGTACATTTGCCACTTACAAAAAGTAAGGCATGAGAGAAGCGAGTAATTTTTTCAAAACAGCCTTTTCCGTTGATAACGTAATTTTTGGTTTTGATGAAGGCGACCTTAAGGTATTGCTGATAAAACGCGCCAACCCTCCATTCGAAAACAAATGGGCACTTCCAGGGGACCTCGTATATCCGAACGAAGACCTCGATACTTCAGCAGGGAGGGTTTTGGAAGAATTGACTGGCCTGAGGAACGTATATCTCGAACAAGTGCATACTTTCGGAGCTGTTGACCGACACCCGGCAGGCCGTGTCATCACCATTGCTTATTTTTCTCTGGTTAAAATTGCGGACTTTTTACTGGCGCCGGCATCTTTTGCCCAGACAATCATGTGGTACAATGTTTCCGAAGCCCAGGACATGCGGCTCGCATTCGACCACAATGACATACTTGATACCTGCTTTGATGCTCTCAAACACAGGGTGAGGGTGCGTCCTGTTGGTTTTGAGCTTTTGCCTCCCAAATTCACATTGACCGAATTGCAGCATCTTTATGAGGCTATATTGCGCACGAACCTCGATAAGCGTAATTTCAGAAAGAAAATCCTTTCTATGAACCTAATCGTCGATATGGATGAATTCCAGGAAGGCGTACCTCACCGACCGGCAAAACTGTATCAGTTCGATAAATCACGATATCAACTCCTGGAGGCTGAGGGATTTCATTTTGAAGTAAGCGAAGGCAAAAGACGGGTATAAGGCATTAAGCTAAAAGACAAGCCCTTCCCAGGTGTACAGCCTGATTTTCATCTTTTCGCCACCCTGCGCTTTTCCATAACCATCTATTAATTTCTGCAAGGTCTGTGGGCTCCCTTCAAACCAGAACTTAAACGTCGTGTGGAACTGATTGGACGGCGGTGGGTCGAACTTGAGGTTCAGTGATTTGTCCACACTGAAATAACCGTAGTAACCCTCTTTAAGCCCTGAATCCTGGGTGAGAGTTTTCAGGTCGGCCAGGAAAGAATCGGGAAGATTGCCTACTTCAGCTTTATTGTCATATGCCACATATCCCCAAATGGTGCCAGTGGGAATGCGCAGCAACGATGGAAAAATGACTTCCAGTCCATCACTGGTTTTAAGCTCCAGTTTAAACTCATCGTCAGTAACTTTCAAGGTTCCTTCATTGCTGAGCGCATCCTTTAGCTGGATGTTCACCTTGAATGAACCAATGGTAACCGGTCCAAGATTAGCTTCACCTTTTGCCGGTCCAAGACCTTCAAGACAAAACGAAGGCTGAATGATTTCATTAATGCGCAGGGTGAGCTTGCCGCCCGAAAGAATGCTGGATAAATTGATGGTAAAATTGGTGCAAGACTGATTGGCGATACTACTGACATGGAGCTGAAAATCTTTGCTTTCACCCAACTTCTCAAACATCTTTATGGAAAACTCAGGGCTGACTTGTACGATTTTGTCCTTCTGTTTATCAAACAAACAGCCTCCCAGTAAAACTGGACATATAACTAACCACAAAATTTCCCTGAACCTCATTTCTATCAATCATTTGGAGTGAAAGGAATCATAAAGTGTATTAATAAAACGCTATGAGCACCTCATTGCTGCCAGTACCTTAAAATGGTGCGGAAATAATTAAAATGGTTGGCTTAAGTCCCTTGGATTAAGTAATGAGTCAAAAATAAAGTAGCCAAATAGTTTGCTTAACCACTTGAAAATCAGTTGGAAAACTTTTGCCTTTTGCCTTTTTACTTTTTACTTGTTCCTAAGGGAAATTTTTCAATCGTCAAAGCTAATATCGATAGCGTCAGTGACGGGATGTGCCTGGCAGGTTAGTATATACCCGGCAGAAATCTCTTCAGGCTCAAGGCCGTAATTAACTTCCATATTGGCCTTTCCTTTAAGAACCTTGGCCCTGCAAGTACAACAAACACCTCCTTTGCAGGCAAATGGAAGGTCAGCACCGGACGCTTGAGCCGCGTCCAAAATGCTTAGTTCTGGTGTGGCATAATCGAATATAGAAGTTTTACCGTCAATGGTGATGGTAATGCGGCTGTGGACAGACGACTCTTTGATGGCTTTTTTAACTGCTTCCGAACTTTTAATTCCGGTAGTATTAAATCGTTCATAGGATATTCTATCGCTAGCCACTCCTTTTTCTTTCAGCGCATCCATAACAGAATCGATCAAACCTGATGGGCCGCAAACTAAAAAATCTGTTGTCTGATTGGTGTCAATGAAAGCATCTAATAGAGCCAGTGTTTTGGCTTTGTCCAATCTTCCGTGATAAATTTCGCTGCCCGGGTCTTCCCGGCTCAATAGATAAAACACAGAGAGCAGGGTCATGAAACGGTTTTTAAGGCCCTCAATTTCCTCCAGAAATATGATATCCATTGTGGACCTGTTCCCATATACCAAGGTAAAGGTTCCCTGTTCCGGATGATCCAGGAAAGATTTCATAATAGACATAACAGGAGTAATCCCGCTCCCTGCCACAAATGCCACTACATGGTTAATCTTAGCGCCAAAATTCTTAGGGTGAAAATTCCCTGTTGGTGGCATGACATCAACTTCTCTGCCTGCTTTGAAATGTGTTTGTGCATAGTTGGAGAATTTTCCACCTTCAATTTTTTTTATGGCTACTTTTAGCTGTTCTTCCGACGGTGAAGTGCAAATAGAATAGGAACGCCTGACATCTTCACCACCAATAAATTCCCGAAGAGTGAGATGTTGTCCGGGTTTGAATGTAAAAACCTCCTTCAGTGCTTCAGGCACATCAAATATCACGCTGATGCAATCTTGTGTTTCCTGAATAACTTCTTTTATTTTCAGGGAATAAAATCTATGCATGCCGAAGGTATGTGTTAGTGTTAAGTAATGAGTCAAAAATAATGTAGCCAAATTGTTTTCTTAACCATTTGAAAATCAGTTGAAAACCTTTTGCCTACCTGGCCCTAAGGGCCTTGCCCCTTTAGCCCTTCGGGCTTCGGGGTTGCCATTTTACTTTTGCCTTCAACCTAAGGAAAATATGGACGAAGATAGAAAAAGTGTTTTCAGTGAAATGGCGAGCGGCACGAAGTTATCTATTTGCCCAATTCACTGCCATTCATCCATTTTTGTCTGGCTAAGGTAGAAATAGACTCCGGTGATACCCGACAACATCCACCAATAATTTTTACCCCGAGATTCATCCATTCATTTGCCATTTCAGCGAGTTTCCATTCGCTTCCCGATTCAATCCAGCAATGAATGGCTGCATTCCAGGAATCGCCGCTGTTGGGGTAAACGATGAAAGGTTTTGAAACGCCCTGCATGTGAATTAACAGTTGAGAAATGTATTGGGGTGGGGTACAATTTATTCCTACGGCAATAATCTTATCCTGATCCATTGCCGGTAAGACGGCTTCCATGATGGGCGTGCCATTGGAGACGCTGCTACCGTCTTTGCAGCAGAAGCTCATCCATGCATAGGCGTCAGGGAATTCATCCAAAAGTTCCGACAAGGCCAATGCTTCCATTTCATTGGGAATCGTCTCTAAAGCAAAAAGGCGTGCCCCGCTATTATAAAGAACTTCAAATCGCGGTCTGTGAAAATCGGAAAGCTCCTTTTTTGTTAATCGATAGTGGCCGGAATATTCGGAACCATCCGCCAGATAGGCACCATAAGGTCCTATGGAGGCAGCGACCAATGGTTTGGCTGAATGTAATTTGAAGGCATATTTAGCCCAAAAATCGTTGACTGCGGCTTCGGCCAAGTGGTAACTCAGGCGGAGGATATTTTCAGACTGCATTTTGTCCAAGCCCCGTTCTATCAGTGCTGGCAGTGTAGCCTGGTAACTGGCCGTAGTGATAATATCCGCTCCAGATTGAAGAAAAGCCGTATGCACCCGTTGAATAGCGTCGGGCATCTCCAAAAGCAATTTGGCTGACCACAACTTATCTCTTAAGGAATGCCCCCTTCGTTCCAGTTCCGTAGCCAGACCGCCGTCAAGAACTGCAAAGTGCTGTTTTTCAAAAAAAGGACTTAATGGATGCATAAGGCACATTTCGTGAGGCGCAAAATAAAAAAAGCGTTTAAAGTCATACAGACTAAAAACGCTTCTTGTGTCAAGTGAGGAGACTTTACTTGCCAGCTTTATCCTGCCTGGCAAATACTTTCTTAAGCAGGTCAGAATTTCTAAGACCAACATCAGAGCGGATTGCTCTTTCTTTTGTTTCAACGAGGCTAAACAGTCCTTTTAGGGCCATCTGGTTGACATGGTCATCCAATTCCGGGTTGGTTTTTTCCACCAGTGGAATTTTGTTGTAGGCAGTCACAGCAGAGCGCCAGTATTCACGTGCATTTACTTTATCCAGGGCAGCCTGAATGATGGGCATAAATTCAGCGTACAATTGTTTTCCTGTAGTACTTTCCAGATAACGGGTAGCGGAGTCAGGATTGCCCATCAGGATGTTCATGGCATCCCGAAAGGTCATTTGTTTGATGGCGCCCACAAAAATGGGTTTTGCTTTTTGAGCCGCATCCTCAGCCGCCCTGTTCATCTTTTCAACCAGTTTTTGTTCAACATCGGAAAAACCCGGAACAACTTTCATCTTGCGCACCACTTTTTGGGCTTCTTCCGGCAGTAGAATTTTAAAAGGTGTTTTGTAATACCCATCTTCTTTGGAAAGAAAATCAACGGCCTCACTTACACCAATGTTGAGGGCTTCTTTGAGCCCGCGGCCGGCTTCATCCTGTGATAAATCGCCGCCCATAACGGTTTGTTTGGCTTTGTCTAAAACACCTTTAAATTGTGCTTGACCAGAAGTAATAGAAAGTGAAACAATGAAAAAGGCAATAAATAGTCTTGACATCGATTGAATTTTTGGTGAATTGTCCGCCAAAAAAACAACTATCAACCCAAATAGTATATGCAGCAGGTATGGATTAATGAATTATTAACGGGATTACCCAGGTTTCTAAACACGGAGACACCGAGGACATGGAGGCACACGGAGTTTCCCTTATGACTTTTTTTACCACGGAGATACGGTTTTATCACCACGGAGGTTCACGGAGATTACAAGCTCTCTCTCATTCTCTCATTCTCTCATTCTCTCATTCAATCATTCTCTCATTCAATCCTTTTTCAAAGAAATAGCCGTGCCTCCTCCCGGGGCC